>JAKLKC010000012.1 GCA_023150875.1 Myxococcota bacterium
CGACGACGACACCACGCCTCCCGACGACGACACCACGCCTCCCGACGACGACACCACGCCTCCCGACGACGACACCATGCCTTCGGAGGACTTGGACGGAGACGGGCACAGCGCCGACACGGACTGCGATGACACGGACCCGGACGTGTACCCCGGTGCCGTCGAAGCCTGCGATGCGGTCGATCAGGACTGCGATGGGTCCATCGACGACGGCTTCGACGCGGACTCGGACGGCTGGACGACCTGCGGGGGCGATTGCGATGACGGCGACCCCGGCGTGCATCCGGGTGCGGCGGAGACGTGTGATGGCGTGGACCTGGACTGCGACGGCCTGCCCGGCGAGACATGCGCCCCGGTAGGCGTCCTGGCGCTGTCCGAGGCGACGGCCATCCTGGTGGGCGAGACGGCGTCCGACGCCGCGGGGCAGGCGGTCGCGGCGGCGGGGGATGTGGACGGCGACGGCTTCGACGACGTGCTCATCGGGGCGCCTGCGAGCGACCCGGGCGGCCTGGCCTCGGGTGCCGCCTACCTCGTGCGGGGGCCCATCAGCGGGGTCCGCTCCCTGGCCGACAGCGACGCACGACTCGTCGGAGAGTACGCCGGGGACTACGCTGGCGGATCGGTGTCGGGCGCTGGCGACGTGAACGGGGACGGATACGCCGATGTCCTCGTCGCGGCGCCCTATGCGCCCGGCGGTTCCCTCGTGGGCGCCGTCTACCTGCTGTATGGCCCCGTCGCGGGCGAGGTCGACCTGGAGGACGCCGACGCGAAGCTGGCCGGGGAGGCGACGTTCGACGTCGCGGGAGCGTCTGTCGCCGGCGTCGGCGACGTGAACGAGGACGGTCAGGACGACATCCTGGTGGGTGCGCCCTACTACGACACCGGCGCGGACCACCTCGGGGCCGCCTACGTGGTCTTCGGTCCCGTGTACGGCTTCGTCGACCTCGGGGACGCGGAGGTGAGGATCGTCGGCGGTCCCTATGGCGGCGGCGGTGGCTATCAACTCGGCCAGACGGTCGCCGCACCGGGCGACCTCGATGGGGACGGGACCCACGACATCCTGCTCGGCTCCTACGGCGGCGGCTCCATCTATGCGTTCCACGGACCCATAGCCGCGGGCGAGTACCTTTGGAGCGACGCCGATGGGGAAGTCGGCCTGGGCTGCTGCACCTACTCCAACTTCCAAGTCTCCTGGCTCGGGGATGTGGACGGCGACCATCGAGACGACCTGCTCTTGGGCATCACGGGTAGCTCGTCCTGGGTCTTCTATGGTCCGGTCTACGGCTTCCTCCCCTACGATCTGTACGACGCCATCCTGGTGCCGGCCGCCGGGGGTTCCTCCAAAGCCGCCGGGGCCGGCGATATCAACGGGGACGGGATTGGGGACGTCCTGATGGGCTCACCGTTCGCGGAGGAGGGCGGCACCGAGAAGGGGGTGGTCTACCTCCACTACGGCCCAGTGGAAGGTCGTTTGGACCTGCCCATCGAGGCCAGCGCCACCCTCTGGGGTGAGGCGGCCGGCGACCGGGCCGGGAATGCCGTCTCGACGGCCGGCGACACCGATGGAGACGGCTACGACGACATCCTGGTGGGGGCTACCCTATCGGACCGGGGCGCCACCGATGCGGGCGCCGTGTACCTGTTCCGTGGTGGCCGGTAGCCTCGGCCTGTGAACTGCACCGGGCGCCGACGGGGCCGTCTCGCTCGACGTGCTTGATACCCTCGCCGTCGGCGGCGACCCGAGGAGCCGGTCGAGCCCTGCCCGCGAGTGGAGTACCATCGCCGGGCCGCGAGCCCGGAGCACTCGCTCGGGAACTGGCATGGACCCCCGAGGTGGCGGAGCGCTGGAGCGCCTTCCTCGTCCGCCCCCAGGGCTGGGACCTGGCCTCCCCCGGGAACCGATCCCCCCGGATCGAGTCCGCCGAGGCCCCCCTCACCGAGGACGCCCTGCCCAACGACCAGGGGACGGCCTCCTGTCGCCTCCCCACTTCCGTCCCGCCACCCGCTCCACCCCCTCCTGCCCGTCGTGGGCCGGGTCGCGGGCTCGGATGCGCGCGGGTCAGCCCGGCGGCCGGCCGAGCGCGGGGAAGCCGACGGCGCACTCGACCTCGCCCTGCCGGGTGTCCAGCGTCGCGAAGTGGAGATCCGAGGGCCGTGGGGACAGGTAGGGCGCGCACGCGAGGTGCCAGAGGACCGCGCCACACACGTAGCCGTGGGAGAGGATCCGCGCGCACTCCGGCCCGAGCGGCCGATCGGGATGGACCCAGGTAAGGCCGGCGGTGAGATCGTCGCAGCCGGCCGGGACCTTCTCACGCGCGAGGGCCGCCCGGAGCTCCGCCTCCAAGAGGTTGGAGGCGATCAGCCGGTCGAAGCCTCCGAGCTCCGCGGCGATCGCGGCGGATCCCGGCTCCCCGAGGGCGATGGCGACGAGGCAGGAGGTGTCGACCTAGGCGAGCCTCACTCCCGCTCGCCGAGGAAACGCTGGAGCGCCCCCTCCCTCCGCGCGATGGGGGCGAGGCGTCCGGGCGCGCGCGGCGCCGGGCCCAGCACCCCCGAGCGCTCGAGGTCCCCGATCCGGTCCGCGAGGCCGATCTCCGGGGCTTCGAGGGGCCGCACCTCCGCCACCGGACGCCCCCGAAAGCGGATGACCACGCGCTGACCGCCCATCACCGCCCGGATGATCTCGCTGAACCGGGCCTTTGCCTCGTAGGTGGAGTACTCCCGGGCCACGTCGACCTCCTCGGGCAGAGTAATGGCACTGGTCAGACGGGTCGAGCCTTGTCCTCCCCCCGCCGGCCAGCAGGGCTGGGCCACGGCCTGCCTTGCCCCCTGGGGAGACGTGGGATCCTCGACGGGGGGCATGAGTGCCGCAGCGTGCCTATCCCGTTCGTTCAAGTCGGGGGGGCGGGTGGGCGCCTCGCTGATTCGCCCCGGGAATGGAAGGTCGTCCCAGGCGGAATCGGGCACGGGCTCGGGCTCGGGCACGAGTTCGGCGGGAGATCGGGCCGGACTTGAGTCAACGGGATAGGCGAGGGCCCCCACATATGGCGCAAATGTTGACTGCACCCCGCGGGAATGCCATATCTGGCGCATACCACTTCCACTGCCGTCGTTGTCCCGGGAGCTCGTCCGCCAACGCCGTCAGAGGCGCCTCTCCCAGGCGTCCCTCGCGGCGTCGGCGGGGGTGTCGCTGCGGTCGCTCCAGCGGCTGGAGGCCGGGGCTCCGGGCGTGGCGCTGGACACGCTCCTGCGGGTGGTCCAGGCCCTGGGCCTGGAGCTGCGGCTGCGTGCCCGCGGGCGGCCGACCCTGGACGAGCTGCGGGACCTCTACCCCCTGGACGAGGACGCCGATGCCGCCCCGTGAGGGTCGCCCCCCGCGGATCCGGGCCCTCGAGGTCTCCACCACCCAGGGGCGCGCGGGGACGCTCAGGGACGGACCAACGAGCGGAAGTACGAGGGCTCCTACGAGTCTGTCGCCGCTGCGGTGAGGGGGAACGCGTCCCCAGGGCACGCGCATCGCTCGCTGAACGAGCTGTTCCGGGTCGTGGCGCTGAGCGTCCTGCTGCGCAACGGCGACGCGCACCTCAAGAACTTCGGCCTCCTCTACACGGATCCCGAGGCCGACGACTGCCGCCTCTCGCCGGTCTACGATCTGGTGTGCACGACGGTCTTCATCCCTCCCGACCGGTTGGCCCTCACCCTCGCCGGGTCCCGCGCCTGGCCCACGCGCCGGACGCTGTGCGAGTTCGGACGCCGCCACTGCCAGGTGGACGACCCCGAAGGGGAGGTCGACCGGCTGCTCGCGGCCGCCCTGGACTACCGGCCCGCGGACGGCGTCCCGGTCCCCGCCCGGCAGGACGCGCCCGGGGGGCTGTGGCGGGCCCTGAGGAGGGAGGTCGAGGCGGCGGCGGCGGCGCTGGCGCGGTGACCTGGCCCGACGCCGGCCCGGACCCCACGCGGACCGCCGGACCCGAGCGCCATCGGAAGCCACGGCGGACTCCACGCCGCGGGGCAGCCGCGTGTCTCTTCCTCTTTCCTACCCCCCGTTGCCGGCGCCGCGTCGAGCGACCGCCCCTCGCCGCCGGGACCGGGTGGTGGCCCCCCTGATGCGGTCGGTGGAGTGATGCGGGACGGGGACGCGGGGCACATCCGGGGGCGGCGCCGGGGGTTGCCCCCACCGATTTTCCGCTAGAATGGGGTCCCGGACGAGGGAGGAATCCATGAACGACACCGTGAAGTACGTCCTCGACGAGTCGAGGATCCCGAAGCACTGGTACAACATCGTCGCGGACCTGCCCGCGCCGCCTGCGGCGGTGCTGCATCCGGGCACGAGGCAGCCCATCGGGCCCGGCGACCTCGCCCCGCTCTTCCCGATGGAGCTGATCCTCCAGGAGGTTTCCCAGGAGCGCGAGATCGAGATCCCCGGGCCGGTGCGGGCCGTCTACCGGCAGTGGCGCCCCTCCCCGCTGTTCCGCGCCCGGCGCCTCGAGCAGGCGCTGGGGACCCCGGCGCGGATCTACTACAAGTACGAGGGGGTCTCGCCCGCCGGCAGCCACAAGCCGAACACCGCCGTCGCCCAGGCCTTCTACAACAAGGAGGCCGGCGTCAAGAGGCTCACCACGGAGACCGGGGCCGGGCAGTGGGGCAGCTCGCTGGCGTTCGCCGGCCAGGTGTTCGGCCTCGAGGTCAAGGTCTTCATGGTGCGGGTCTCGTACGACCAGAAGCCCTACCGCCGGGCGCTCATGGAGACCTACGGGGCGCGCTGCGTCCCCTCGCCCTCCCCCGAGACGCGGTCGGGCCAGGCGATCCTCGCCCAGAGGGCCGATCACCCCGGGAGCCTCGGGATCGCCATCTCGGAGGCGGTCGAGGTCGCGGCGACCGACGACGACGCCAAGTACGCGCTGGGCTCGGTGCTCAACCACGTCCTCATGCACCAGACCATCATCGGCCAGGAGGCGATCGCCCAGCTCGAGATGGCGGACGACTACCCCGACGTCGTCATCGGCTGCGCGGGCGGCGGGTCCAACTTCGCCGGCATCGCCTTCCCGTTCATCGGCGCGAAGCTCCGCGGCGGCCCCGGGGTCAGGGTGATCGCGGTGGAGCCCGCGGCCTGTCCCACCCTCACCCGGGGCCGGTACGCCTACGACTTCGGCGACACCGGCCACCTGACGCCCCTGGTCAAGATGCACACCCTCGGCTCGGGCTTCACTCCTCCGGGCTTCCACGCCGGGGGGCTCAGGTACCACGGCATGGCGCCGCTGGTGTCCCACTGCCTCGACCTCGGCCTGATGGAGGCCCGGGCCTACCGCCAGAACGAGGTGTTCGCCGCCGGCGTGCAGTTCGCGCGGGCCGAGGGCATCGTGCCGGCGCCCGAGGCGAACCACGCGGTGAAGTGCGCCATCGACGAGGCGCTGGCCTGCAAGTCCGAGGGCCGGGCGCGCACGATCCTGTTCAACCTGAGCGGCCACGGCCACTTCGACATGCAGGCGTACACGGACTTCTTCTCCGGCAGCCTCCAGGACCAGGCCTACGACGAGGAGGAGCTGGAGACGGCCCTCGCGGCGCTGCCGGTCGCTACTTAGTGGCGCTTGGGGGCCCTCAGGCTCCTTCCCGCGGCCCTCCCGCGCCCCCCTCTCTCCCGGCCAGGCCCTCCTTCGGGTGGATCAACGCGGCGGTCTCCACCTCGCCGGCCCCCTCCCGGGGAGGGGCTCGGGCCTGCCGTTCCCCCCGCCCAACTCCACCTCGGTGGGCCGCCACCCCAGCAGCGTCGCCGGGGCGTCCGGGGCGGGGGGAGGTCGCGGTGGGGCCGCCCCCGGGGCGGTGAGGGGCGCCGGTCTCCACCGGGCGAGGTCCGCGACCCGCACCTCCGGCGGGCGGTCCGCCGTCCCGGCTGGGGCGCCGATCTCCAACGGTGCCGCCACCGGCGACGGGGCGGAGCCCCGGGCGATCCGGGCCTGGGCGAACACTTCCGCGACCCGGGTCGCCGTGGGGCGGTGGCGGGGATCCAGCGCCACGAGGAGGCCGATGGCCTCGTCCAGCACCTCCCAGGCCCCGTCGCCGAAGCGCGCCGACAGGGGCTCCCGTCGCACCCGGGTCCCCTCGTCGTAGAGGCGGTCGGGGTCCAGGGCCACCTGCCGCAGGGAGGTCCGGATGGGGGCGCCCCCCGCGGCGTCGTGCAGCAGGACCCCAAGGGCGAAGACGTCGGCGGCGGGGCCCACGTCGGCCTCGCCCCGGAGCTGCTCGGGCGCGGCGTACTCCGGGGTGCCGACGAAGCCCCCCAGGACGGTGAGGGGCGCCCGGGGGGCGTAGTCGGCGTCCCGGGGGGCCCGGGCGATCCCGTAGTCCACGATCCGGGCGTGGAGCGGCTCGAAGGACTGGATCAGGACGTTGGCGGGCTTCAGGTCCCTGTGGACGATCCCCGCGGCGTGGGCGTGGGCGAGGCCCAGGGCGAGCTGCCGGCCCAGCTCCAGCGCGTCGTCGAGCCCGAGGGGCCCCCCGTAGCGCACCCGCCGGTCCAGGGTTCCCCCCGGGACCCAGTCCGTCGCCACCCAGTAGGGCGGCGGCCCGTCCACCCGCAGGTCCCGGAAGGCGACGACGTGGGGGTGGTCCAGGCGGCGCAGGACCTGCCCCTCCAGGCGCAGCCTCTCCCGCAGCACGCCGTGGGCGCGGTCCTGGTGGAGCACCTTCAGCGCCACCACCCGCCCGGCGTGGGCGGCCCCCAGGTCCACGGCGCGGTAGGTGACCCCGGCGCCCCCGGCGCCGAGCTTGCCCCGAATGGAGTACCGCTCCCCGACGACCTCCCCCGGCGCGAAGAAGCGGGGCCAGCCCCCCCGGGGGCGGGGCCGCTCGCACCCGGCACGGGGACAGCGCCCCTCGGCCCCCACGAGGGAGGTCAGGCATGCGCTGCAGTAGTGCTGGAGATCGCTCACCGCGTCCGTCCCCGGGGAGCCCCCTCGGGATCCCCCGATGGGGAGCCCCGAGGCAGCGTTCGGGCGAGCGCCCCGGGCGGTTACCGCGCCCGGCGGGCGGAGCCCCGGGGGAGGGGGATCAGGCCCCGGCCTTCTCGCGCAGGAAGCGGGTGAGGGGACCCTCGAACTTCGAGAGGGCCTTGCGGTCCTTCCTGGTCAGGGCGGCGTAGGCCTCGCGGATCCGCTTGCGGGCGGCCCGCCGGGCCTTCTTGCGCTCGTCGTGGGGCAGCTTCTTGGTGTTGGCCATCGGGGCTTCTCTCGTCGGCTCCCCGCGCCGGCCGGCGCTCCGGACCGGGGGGGAGGACCTGTGGGGTGTGACTGGGGCGGCCCCCACCGCCCGGGGGCACGGAGGGCGGTCGAGGTTAGGCGCGGCGAGGACTCCTGTCAATGGCGGACCGGGTGGAAGGGAGTGTCGGTCGCGTCGTCGCCGCGGATCCCCGAGGGGCGCTGGGCGTGGACATCGCCGCGGCCCGCGAGGCCCGCACGAGGCCCCCGTGTCGCGGCATTGGAGGACCGCTTCTACGTCGACGCCGACGCCGCTCGGGACGCCGTGGTGCGTCGCATGACCCATGGGGGCGGGAGCGGCCCGACTCCAGGGGGATGGATTCGGCGACGGTCCGTCGTCAGAATGGCCCCATGAAGCCCACCGACAGCGCGGCACTCCCCGACTGGGAGAAGCTGCTCGCGGCCGAGCGCCATCTCCCGCACCTGGTCCCTGGGGCGCTCCTGGTCGGCGACACCGCGGCCGCGCCCCACGCCCGGCACCGCGCGAGCATCGACGGCGATCACGTCGTCGCCGACCTCCACGACCGTTACGACCCGGTGCTGGCCGCCCAGGAGGCTGCCGCCGGCTGGCGGACCGAGCGGGTGCGGCGCCCGGTGTCGATCCTCGGCAGCCCAGATGGCGTCTTGACCGGCATCCGCCAGTTGCGCCGGACGGCGCCGCTGGAGACCGAGGTGATCGAGGGAGTCCGGGTCCCGACCCTCGCCGAGAATGCTCGAATCAAGGCGTGGCTCCTGGTCGTCCGGCGCACGGTGCGGGACTACCTGGACGTCGTGGTGCTCTTCGAGCGGCTCGGGCCCGTCGGTGTTGGCGCCGCCCTCGCGCGGTTCGACGACCTGTACCCCCAGCCGACGGGCGCTTCCCCGCTCGCGGAGCTGGCCGAACGATTGGCTGAGGCGCGGCCCGGCGACCTGGCCGTCGTCGATCTGCGAAGCTACAAGGGGCTCATCCCGCCCTGGAGCGACTGGGAACACGTCCGAGCGGCGGGGCGCAGGTGGGCGATGAGAGTGGCGGACCTGGTCCTGGGGAGCCCCCGATGACCGCGGGCGAGCTGGCTCGGTCGCGGGCGCTGTGGAACCGCGTGGGTCTCGACCTGGGGAGCGACGAGGTGCTCGCGCAAGTGCTCGACCGGGGCGAGCTGGCGGCCTGGCGTGAGCTGTACGCCGTCGCCCGGGAGGATCCGGAGCTGCGGCGGCGGATCGTCCGCGTCGTCCGGGAGGTCCCGCTGCCGCTCCCCCACCTCTGGCTGGCCGCGATGGCGTCCCTGGGCGAGCCCGTCGACCTGGATCTCCCGCTGCCGGTGTACGGGGAGGACGGGGGGGTCTGAAACACCGGGGCCGGAGGTCGGGTGCGGGCCGCGCGGGTCGCCGCCGAGGGGAAGGGGGGGCGGGCTGTTGGGGCGCTTCATGCTTGGGAGAATCGTCGGGTCCCGGCGGACCCGACGATTCAGGTCGGTCAGGCGTCGTTGCCCTCGACACCTCGGGTCCGTACCATGACGCCATGCACTTCACCGGCGTTGAAGACACCCCGCCGGAGGTCCGCCAGGTTCTGATCGCGGGCTACCGTCGCATGACCCCAGCCCAGAAGCTGAGGCTGGTCGTCGCGCTGACTCATGGGGTCCAGCAGGTTGCCCTGGCGCGCATCCGGGCGCAGCATCCCGGCGCGGGGGAGCACGAGTTGAAGATGCGCCTCGCCTCGCTCTGGCTGCCCGGCGACCTGATGCGCGACGTCTTCGGTTGGGATCCGGCGGTCCACGGCTACTGAGCAGGGCGTGCTTGCCGAGCCCCTCGCGGTTGCGCTCCTGGTGGGAGACGTCTTCGACGCGCTCGGGGTGCCTTGGGTCGTGGGAGGGTCTGTCGCGTCGTCGCTGCGTGGAGTCCCCCGCAGCACGCAGGACGTGGACATCGTCGCGGACCTGCGCGGCCTGCACGTGGGCCCGTTCGTCGCGGCGCTGGAGGATCGCTTCTACGTCGATGCCGGCGCCGTCCGGGACGCCGTGGTGCGTCGTTCGTCCTTCAACCTCATCCACCTCGGTACCATGACCAAGGTGGACGTGTTCACGACGAAACCGGACCCGATGTCCCGCAGTGAGATGGGGCGGCGGCAACGCTACGAGGCCGAGCCCGGGGTGATCCTCCCCGTCGCCAGCCCCGAGGACGTCGTGCTCCAGAAGCTCGACGGGTTCCGCAAGGGCGGCGGCGTGTCCGAACGCCAGTGGCGGGACGTGCTCGGCGTGCTGCAGGTGGGCGGACCTGGTCTCGACCACGACTACATGCGGCGTCTCGCAGGCGAGGTCGGACTTGCGGATCTGCTGGAGGACGCCCTGCGCGGCGCGGGGCCCTGAGCCTCGCCCCCCCAACGGGCGATGAGAGGGGCGGACCCGGTCCTGGGGAACCCCCGACGACCGCGGGCGAGCGGGCACCGTCGTGGGCGTTGTGGAGCCGCGTGGGTCTCGACCTGGGGAGCGACGAGGTGCTCGCCCAGGTGCTCGACCGGGGCGAGCTGGCGGCCTGGCGCGAGCTGTTCGCCGTCGCCCGGAAGTTCCCGCTGCCGCTCCCCCACCTCTGGCTGGCCGCGATGGCGTCCCCGGGCGAGCCCGTCGACCTGGATCTCCCGCTGCCGGTGTACGGGGAGGACGGGGGGATCCGACACCCATCCTCCCCCACGACGGTCCCTGACCCAGCGGCGATCAGCGTCCCTCCAGGCGCACTCGTCCTCGAATTCGCGTGGCGTGCCGACGATGCCGGGCGGCGGACGACCGGGGCCCCCGGCGCGGGGACCTGGGCGGCCCCGTCAGTGGGGGAGCGGGGCGGCGTCCATCCAGTCCCGGGCAAGCAGGCGGGTCCCGGTGGCGGGGGGAGGGTCGGCGTCCACCATGCGGAGGATCGCCTCGGCGACGGCGTCGGGGGTGGGCAGGGTGCCGGGATCCTCGTCGGGGTAGGCAGCCGCCCGCATCGCCGTGGCGGTGCCGCCGGGGTCGACGGCGTGTACCCGGATCCCGCCGTCCCCCAGCTCGTCGGCGAGCACCTGGGTGAGGCCCTCCACGGCGAACTTGCTGGCCGCGTAGGCGCCCCAGCAGGCCCGGCCCCTCACCCCCGCCCCCGACGACACGTTGAGCAGCACCGCCCGGCGGCTCCTCGCCAGGGCGGGCAGCAGGGACTGGATCACCCGGAAGGGGGTGGTGGCGTTGACCGCGAGCACCCGGTCCCACTCCTCGGGCGGGTAGCGATCGAGGGTCACTCGGGGGCCCAGGACGCCGGCGTTGTTCACCAGCAGGTCCAGGCCGCCCCCGTCCCGCTCCACCGCGTCCGCGAGGGCCCGCACCGTCCGCGGATCGGTGAGGTCGCCCACCAGGGCCCAGACCCCACGGGGCGCGTCGGGGACGGGGTGGCGGGAGACCGTCCACACCCTCGCGCCCCGGGCGGCCAGACGCTCCACCAGGGCCCGCCCGATCCCCGCGCCGCCGCCCGTCACCACCGCCCGCTTCGGCCCCCGCTCCGTCATGCCCGATCCCGTGGCCCTCGCCCCGGCCCGCCGCGGTTGCGGCCGCAGGCCGGAGGTGCCAGTATAACCGGCCACCCGCCGGGGATCTGCCGGCGGCCCCCTCACCCCTCTCTGCAGCCCATGTCGCACTCGATCGTCCCGGCCCCAGCTTCCTTGTTGACAGACGCGGTGGCTGGATATATCTCTGGCGCTCGCCCCGGCGCCGCGCCCCTCGCGACCGAGCCTGACGACCTCGCCTTCATGGCCCTGGCCCTGGAGGAGGCCCGTCTGGCGGAGCGGGAGGGGGAGGTACCGGTCGGGGCGGTGCTCGTCCGGAGGGGTGAGGTCATCGCCCGGGCGCGCAACCGCCGCGAGACCCATGGCGATCCGACCGCCCACGCCGAGATGCTCCTCATCCGGGAGGCGGTGGGATCGGGGACCATGGGGGGCGGGTGGAGGTTCACCGAGGTCACCCTGTACGTCACGCTGGAGCCCTGCGTGATGTGCATGGGGGCGTCCGTTCTGGCGAGGATTCCCCGACTGGTCTACGGTTGCTCCGACCCCAAGGGCGGGGCGGCGCGCACGCTCTACCAGCTCGGGAACGATCCCCGACTGAACCACCGGGTCGAGGTGGTCGGCGGGGTGAGGGGGGAGGAAGCGGGGGACCTGCTCCGCGACTTCTTCCGGCGGCTCCGGGCCCGCCCCCGCGGCGGGGCCGGACCCTAGCTCTTTGAACGATAGCGATGGCATGGCCCGCGGTGGCGGGGAGGCCCGGGTGCACAGATCGCCCGGCGCTCCGCTCCGCAGTCAAGTCGCGGAGAGGTGGCCGAGCGGTTGAAGGCGCCTGACTCGAAATCAGGTTTACCCGTGAGGGTAACGGGGGTTCGAATCCCTCCCTCTCCGCCACACGTTTCCTGCCGGCCCGGATCCCGTCCCCGAGCGCTTCCCGCCCCGGACCGGATCCCGCCGGGGCGGCTTCGTGGGGAGAGGTGACCGAGTGGCCGAAGGTGCACGACTGGAAATCGTGTGTACCCCAAAAGGGTACCGAGGGTTCGAATCCCTCCCTCTCCGCCACCCCCACGGCGATCGGTCGGTGGCGAATCCAGGGGCCATCCACAGGTGCTCGCGGTCAGGAGGGATCGTCGGGTCCCGGGCGACCGGGTGCGGCGAACCCCGCCAGGTCCGGAAGGAAGCAACGGTAGTCGAATACCCGGTGTGTCCGGCCGACCCGGCGATCCCTCGTGACCGCGAGCGCCTCCCCCCGCGAGGCGTACTCCCCCTCCCCACGAACCCACCACCCGGCGCGCCCCTCCCGGCGCGTCCCCGGCGCCCATGAGCTACCTGGCCATCGCGCGCAAGTGGCGGCCCCAGCGCTTCGAGGACCTGGTGGGACAGGGGCACGTCACCCGCACCCTCCAGAACGCGATCCGCATGGGGCGTGTCCACCACGCCTTCCTGTTCACCGGGGCGCGCGGGGTGGGCAAGACCTCGGCGGCGCGGATCCTCGCCAAGGCCCTCCAGTGCGAGAACGGCCCGGCGGACAACCCTTGCAACGAGTGCGGGGCCTGCCGGGAGATCACCGCCGGATCCCACCCCGACGTCGTCGAGATCGACGCCGCCTCGAACAACCGGGTCGACGACGTCCGGGACCTCATCGAGAAGGTGCGCTACCTCCCCGCCCGGGGCAGGCGCCGCATCTACATCGTCGACGAGGTCCACATGGTGACCACGCAGGCGTTCAACGCCCTGCTGAAGACCCTGGAGGAGCCTCCCCCCCACGTCGTCTTCATCTTCGCCACCACCGATCCCCAGAAGATCCTCGACACCGTCCTCAGCCGCTGCCAGCGCTTCGACTTCAAGATGATCCCGGTGCGGACCATCCACGAGCGGCTGAAGGAGATCTGCGCCACCGACGGGGTGAGGATCACCGACGGGGCGCTTCTCCTGGTGGCCCGGGAGGCGGGCGGGTCGATGCGGGACGCCCAGAGCCTGCTGGACCAGGTGCTCTCCTTCGGCGAGGGGGAGCTGACCGAGGAGCAGGTGGTCCAGACCCTGGGCTTCATCGACCGCACCCTGCTCCACGACGTGATCGAGGCCGTCGTCGTCGGCGATCCCGCCCGGGCCCTGGACGGCGTGCGGCGGGTCCAGGAGTTCGGCTACGACGCCCGCCAGTTCGCCAAGGAGCTGCTGGAGGCGCTGCGCCACCTGATGGTCATCGCCCTCGTCCCGGACGCCTCCCGCCTCGTGGACCTCCCCGCCGACGAGCAGCAGCGCCTGAAGGCCCTCGCCGCGGGGACCACCCCCGAGGCGATCCAGCGGCGGTTCGACCTGCTGGCGGGAGCCCTGGACGACATCGCCCGGTCGGAGACTCCGGGCATGATCCTGGAGGTCTCGGTCCTGCGCCTGGCGCGGGTGAGGCCGTACGTGCCCGTCGAGGCGCTGGTGGAGCGGCTGGTGGCCCTGGAGCGGCGCCTCGCCTCGGGCGCGGCCACCCCCGCGGCCACGGCCACCGCCCAGGCCCCCCCGACCCGGGCGTGGCGCACCGGCACCGTCCCCTCGGACCCACCGCCCCCGGCGGCGAGCCCGGCCGCCCCGCCCGCCCCGGCCCCCGCTCCGGCGGTCCGGCCCGCGGCAGTGGCGGTCGCCGAGCCGCCCGTGCCCGTCGCCCCGCCTGCCCCGGAGCCCGCCTCCGTGAGGTGCGATCCCGAGCGGTGGAAGGCGTTCCTGGCCCAGCTCAAGCCCGTGGACGCGCTGAAGTGGGCGGTGCTCAGCGAGGGGGCCTTCGTCTCGGCGGAGGGCGCCGCCCTCACGGTGGAGCTCTCGGGTCCCAAGCTGTCCCGCGCCCGCGCGTGGGCCGCCGACCGCAAGCTGCTGGACGCCGCGGCCCGGTTCTTCGGCGTCGAGGTGGCCTTCCAGTTCGTCGCCGCGGGCGCCGCCCCGGCCGCCTCCTCCGGTGGGGGGGGCTCGGCGGCGATCTCCCCGGCGGAGGAGGCCCGGCGGACCCGGCGGGCCCGCGAGGAAGCGGTGCTGGACCGCGCGGCGCGGGATCCCGCGGTGGCGCTCTTCCAGCGGGTGTTCCCGGGGACAACGTTGGAGCGCATCGTCCCCCTCGCGGAGGGGGGATCGGAGGGAGCATGAGTAGCGGGGGGAAGCCAGAGTTCGATCTCCAGGGGATGCTCGGCGGGCTCCTGGGCCGCGCCCAGGAGATGAAGGACCGCATGGAGCAGGCCCAGGCCCGGGCCGCCACCAAGCGGGTCGAGGGCCAGGCGGGGGGCGGCGTGGTGCGGGTGGTGGTCACCGGCCAGATGGAGGTCAAGGAGGTCCGGATCCTCCCCCTGGCCTTCGAGTCCGGCGACGTGACCATGCTGGAGGACCTGGTGACCGCCGCGGTCAACGACGCCCTCCGGCGGGCGAAGGACGTGGTGGAGGGGGAGGCGAGCCGCGTCACCGGCGACCTGGACCCGGGCAACCTCGCCGCCATGCTGGGCGGGCTGATGGGTGGGGCGGGAGGGGACCCCGCCGGCGAAGACGAAGGGTAGGGGGAGAGAGCGTCCATGGCCGAAGCCGATCCAATCCGGCGGCTGATCCACCAGCTCAGCCGCCTTCCGGGCGTGGGGGAGAAGACCGCGACCCGCCTGGCCTTCCACCTGCTCCGTGCCGACCGGGCGATCTGCCTGGACCTCGCCCGGGCGCTGGAGGAGGTCTCGGCCCAGGTGGGCCTGTGCGGGCGGTGCGCCAACCTGGCCGCCATCGATCCCTGCCCCACCTGCCGGGACGAGCGCCGCACCGACGACACGATCTGCGTGGTGGAGCGCCCCCAGGACCAGTGGGCGCTGGAGCGGGCCCCCGAGTACCGGGGCCGCTTCCACGTCCTCCACGGCGCCCTGGACCCCCTCTCGGGGATCGGCCCCGAGCAGCTCCAGATCGCCTCGCTGCTTCATCGGCTGGCTCCGGCGGCGGTCCGGGAGGTCATCCTCGCCACCAACCCCACCGTCGAGGGGGAGGCCACCGCCCTCTACCTGGCCCGCCTGCTCAAGCCCCTGGGGGTGAAGGTGACCCGGATCGCCCAGGGGGTGGCCCTGGGCTCGGAGATCGAGTACGCCGACCAGGGCACCCTATCCCGGGCCCTGGCCCACCGGCACGACTTCGGCTGATCGGCCCCGCAGCTCGAACACCCGCCACCCGGGCTCCGCCCTCCGGGCGGCGTCGGCGGGGGCCCGGCGGGCGAGCCTCCGCTCCATGGCGGCGAGGTCCGCCCCCCCGGGGGCGACGAGGACGGCGCGGACCCCCCGGCGGCCCAGCTCGGCAAGGGCCGAGGCGAGGGCCCGCCCCTCCGGGAGGCGGTCGCCGCGGGTCTGCGCCTCGGGATCGGGCTCGTCGCCCATCACCCCGGGCAGGATCAGGGCGTCGAGGCCACCCGGCGGCACCTCCGGGAGGCGCGTCCGCGCCGGGCGGTAGGGGTCGAGGCGCAGGGGCTCCCCCGCCACGTCGATCCGGGCGCGGCGTCCCGGCCAGCGCGTCCTCTCCGCCGCCAGGGCGAGCGCGTCCTCGTCGGTCAGGGCGACCTGGACGGGGAGTCCCGGGAAGGCGCCGGCCAGGGGCAGGGCGAGCCGCGCCCCGTCGGGCACGACGACGACCCGCCGCGCCCCCCGCAGCGCGTCCCCCACGGCCATGCCCGCGCCCGGGGGGACGTCCACCGCCACCACGCCGTCCCGCCGAGCCACGAAGGCCCGCGTCCCGGAGGGGGACAGGGAGACCACCGCCACGCCCCGCGCCAGCCCCCCCGGAGCGGCCGCGGCCGGCGTCGAGGGCGCTCCGGCCGCGCCCGAGCCGGCGCCCGGCGTCCCCGGGACCGGAGCCGGCGGCGCGGCGAGGAGGGAGTGCCACAGCCGGGACCAGCGCCACCCCTCCTCGGCGCCGCCGCCCGCCAGCGCCACGAAAGGGCCCGCGGGCGAGGGCCGATCGACGATCCCCGCCGCGCTCCATGCGGCGTCGATCCCCACCCGGGCCACCGCCCCCGCCGCCTCGGCCCACGCGAGCCGCGCCCCCTCGGCGTCGCCGGCCTCGGCCCGAGCCCTGCCGAGGCAGTGGAAGCTCCTCCACAGGGCCGCCTCCATGCCCGCCTCCCTCGCGGCGCCCTGGGAGGCGCGGCACGCCTCCTCGGCGGACCGATCCCAGCCGGAGCCCCCGGACTGGAGGCGCGTCTCCGCCACTACCTCCGCGACCCGCGCCACCACCTCGGGCGATCCCGACCGGGAGGCCAGGTCCAACGCCCGGAGCGCCAGGGCCGGCGCGGCGTCGGGGTCGCCCCCGCCGGCCGCCCCCAGCGCCCAGCCCGCGGCCTGGAGGGCCGCGGCGTCCGGGAAGCGCGGGCCGCCGTCCGCGACCCGCGGGTGGGACTCCAGGGCGCGCCGGAACAGCCGCATCCCGAGGCGATGCCCCGACCGCTCGAGGTCCATGATCGCCCTCGCCGTCCACACCCCCGCCCGCTCCGCCTCGGAGAGCGCCGGGTCGTGGACGACCTCGGCGAGGACGTCCTCCGCCGCCGCCAGCCTCCCCGCCGCCCGTAGCGCCTCCCCCCGGCGCACCCCAAGCGAGGCCGCCCGCCCCGACTCCCCCTCCGTCCGGGCCGCGTCCGCCGCCTCGGCGTAGCGCGCCGCCGCCCCCACGGGATCCCCCTCCTCCCACTGCGCCAGGGCCAGGTTCGCCAGGAGCATCGAGCGCCGGCCGCCCTCGGGGACCCTGGCCAGCCCCTCCTCGATCACCCGCCGCCCCTCGGGATCCCCCCCGAGCACCATCGAGTGTCCGAGGGCGCCCAGGGCCTCGGGCAGCAGGGCGGCGAAGCCCTCTCCCCCGTCGTCGGCTCCGGAACGCGCCACCCTCACCGCAAGGTCCAGCAGGCGCCTCGCCCCCCCGGCGTCCGCCGCTCCCAGGGCCGCCACCCCCTGCCCGTACAGGGCCCGTGCCAGGTCCAGGGTGCCGCCGAAGCCCGGCAGCGGGGCGAGGCGCCCGCACAGGTCCCGGACGGCGCCGGACAGCACGGCGTCGCTGTCCTCGACGGCCAGGCTGGCGGCGAGGTACGCCTCCGCCACCACCCCCACCGCCGACGCCGCGCCCCTCGCCGCCACGGCGTCGGCGGCGGCGGCGGCCAGGGGCAGGGCCTCCCCGGGCCGTCCCGCCCCCACCGCCGCCCGCGCCAGGATCACCCGGATCGCGGCCCCCGCGGTGGCGTCGGGGGCGCGGTCCGCCACCGGCAGCACCGGCCGCAGGACGGCCTCGGCGTCCGACCACCGGCCGCCCTCCGCCAGCAGCCCCCCCAGGGCCGCGGCCGCCGCGAGGCGGGCGGCGTCGTCTCCGCTCGCGGCGGACTCCTCCACCGCCCGGCCGAACGCCTCCTCGGCCTCCCGGGTCCGCCCCTCCGCCAGGGCCCGCCGCCCCGCCACCAGGGCCTCCACCACGCCCGCGCCGGCTCCCCCGGGGGCATGCGGCGGGTCCTCCCCCCGGGCGGCCAGGGGCGACGTCGCGGCGAGGGCCGCGGCGAGCAGGGCGGCCATCGCCCGGGCGCGAGGAGGCGGGATCGGCATCGCTGGCAAGACACTACCACCCCGCCCCGCGGCGCGCCCTCCCGCGCTCCGCCGCGGCCATCGCATCTCCGGCCGCCCCCGGGGCGCGTTGACACCGTTTTTTGGCGCGTGCTAGCGTGCCCTCGAACCCACCCGCCCGGCTCGGACCGCGCCCCGCGCTCCCTCCGGTGGCGGGCGGTCCGGGGCGCCGACGCCCCGCGCCGCATTCCCGTAGAGCCGGCCCCTGGGGATCGCGGCCGGAGTCCCGTGGAAAGGAGACCGTTTCCCATGGCCTCGAGCGCGACGGAGACCAGCGACGAGCGGCTGGTCCAGATCAACGACGAGCTATCGGCGATCCTCGAGGAGAAGCTCACCTTCCTCGCCACGGCCCTCAAGACCACCGAGAGGCTGACCCAGCAGATCGCCAGCAGCGAGCTGGACATCAAAAGGAACACGGACCTCCAGGGCCGCCTGGAGACCGACCTCGGCGCCATCGAGTCGGGCCTCGCGGGCCTGCGGGAGCGCACCGAGGCCCTCTCCGGCGATCACGACGCCCTCCAGAAGGAGAAGTACGCCCGCGAGAAGGAGATCAACCGCCTGGAGTGGGAGATCGCCGAGCGGCGCAAGGCCATCTCGAACGACCAGAGCACGATCTCCGAGATGGAGCGCGAGCTCTCGCGCCTCGACGCCGAGAACGGCCGCCTGCACAAGCAGGTGCAGGCCCTCGAGGTCCAGGTCACCCAGTTCCGCAAGGCCCGCGAGGACTACCTCGCTCGGATCACCGCGATGAAGCGCGAGATGACCGAGTTCGCGGGTTCGAGCGAAGAGTAGACCCTCGCCCCGGGAAAGCCACGTGACCCGCAAGCGCGCGCAGCCCGCTCCCAAGAGGGGCGCTTCCGAGGCCGCAGCGGCCCTCGCCTCCCCGCCGACGCGGGACACCCCCGACGCCATCGTGTCCGCGTGCGCCGGGATCCTGGCGGCCGTCCGCACGGCCGAGAACGAGCTCCGCCGCGTCGCCGATCCCTTCCTGGACCTCGCCCAGAAGCGGCGGGTGACCGAGGCGGGGCTGATCGCGGGGGGCCTGGCGTCCATGGCCGGCACCAGCGCGGCGGTGGATCGCCGCACCTTCGCGGTGGCGACGGCGGTGTCCGAGCCCGCCGGCCAGGCGGTGTCGGTCCAGGAGGTCGAGACCCTCGTCCGCCACCAGGTCCAGATGGGCCTGGAGCAGCTCGGCCGGGAGCGGAGCGCCGACCTGCGCGACGTGGTCGAGAAGTCGGTCCGGCGCGTCGCCGCAGGCCAGGAGGGGCGCCTCCTGGAGGTGCTCACCCGGAACCTGACCGAGTCCCTCCGCACCCTGGAGGCCCAGCTCGGCGATCGCCTGCACGACCTGCTCCCCGCCGCGGGCGCCCCCGTCGAGTTCTCCCCCGAGGAGCTCGAGGAGGTCCGCCCCGACGACGCCCAGGGATCCCGCCCCCGCTCCGGACACGGGACGGTGGAGGTGATCGAGGAGATCGAGGTCCAGGACACCGCCGCCCTGTCGGCGTCCCTGGACCTGGACGGCTCCGCGCCCGACGGGGTGGACGCCGCCTCGCAGGGCGCCGGAGACCCCCTACCCGCATCCCCGTGGACCGAGCAGGAGGAGGCCGCCGCGGAGGAGGAGGCCATCGCGGCCGAGAACGCGGCGGCCGACGCCGCCGGAGCGTCCGGCGCCGACGGCGGCGAGGCCGACGGCGGCGAGCCCGGCGAGCCGGAGGCCAGCGAGATCGACGTCCGGCGCGCGTCCGGCGCCAACACGGAGCTGCTGGACGCCATCGAGGACGTCCGCACCCTGGACGTCCAGGTCGACACGTCCTTCGCCCTGGAGGGCTTCGCCGAGGTGATCAAGGGCGAAGCCATGACCGAGGACGCCGACGACCTCCCCGCCTTCGGCGAGGACGAGCCCGTGGCCTTGGGCGAGGAGGGCGCCGCCGGCGACGACGAGGCGGCGGTGGAGGTCACCATCGGCGGGGACGACGAAGGCCCGTACTCCCCCGGGGCGCTGGAGGAGGTGATCGTCTCCCTCCCGGGCGAGGCCATCGAGATCGGCGGGGGCCTGGAGGAGGTCGGGGGATTCGCCGACGGCGGGTTCGCCCCGTCCGCCGGCGACGACCCCATCGTCGTGGACCTGGGCGGTGGGGACGGGCTCGGAGAGGTCCCGAGGGAGGCCCTCCAGACCGCCGACGACCTGGCGAGCGAGGTGCGCTCCCTGGGCGGGGAGGACGAGGGCGGCGACTCCTTCGACCTCCCCCCCGCCAGCGCCGCCGCGCCCTCCCCCGAGGAGGTCGACACCGTCAACCGGTACCTGGAGCTGGCCGCGGACCTCCGGGTGCGGAAGAACTACCCCGCCGCCCTCGAGGTCTACGGGAAGGTCCTGGAGATCGATCCCCGGAGCTTCGATGCCTACGTAGGACGGGGCGTGCTCTACCTCGAGACCGCGGACCTCAAGAGGGCGGCGACGGAGTTCCGCAAGGCGCAGCACGTCGATCCCGACGCCCCCGAGGCGTACATGGGACTCGGGGAGGTCCACTTCGTCCACAAAGAGTACAGCCGCGCCGTCAAGTGCTTCTCCAAGAGCCTCTCCCTGGACGAGAACCTCGCCGACGCCTACTACAAGCGCGGGCTCAGCCACTACCACGAGCGCGCCCACAAGAAGGCGTTCCTGGACCTGAACAAGGCCTACAAGCTCGACCCCGAGCTCCCCCACATCAAGAAGTACCTCCAGATGGTGATGAAGCAGCTCCGGCCGGGGAGCTGACCTCGTCGTCCCGCCTCGATCCTCCGCCCCCGTCACCCGAAAGGTCCCCCGCCCGTAGGCGTCGCGGCCTCGGCGCGCCCGCCGGCCGCCCACTGAGGTCCGAGCGTGGCCCCATCTCCCTCCCGCGCACATGACAGGGATCGCTCGAAGGGTCCACGGACGCCCCGGCGCCCGGGCGCGCGGCGTCGCGATCGGACCGATCCCGGAGGTGGCGTCGTGCGCTGGCTCCTCACCCGCCTGCTCCTGCTCCTGATCCTCGCCACTGCCGCCGCCGCCGCGGGGGCCTGGGCGTGGTCGGGGGTCCTGGACGCCCGGATCGTCGATCGCATCGAGCGGGGGCGCGCCCTGGACGAGCCCTCGGTGGTGTGGGGCGCTCCCGTGGTGGTGCGGAAGGGGGAGTACCTCAGCATCTCCCGGGCCCGGGAGGCCCTCACCCGGGCGGGCTGGACCGAGGCCCGGGAGGTGGACGGCGACCGCCGCTTCCACGTGTCCCGCAACGCGCTGCTCCTGGATCCTCCGGGGGACCCGCGGCTGGAGGTCCGCCTCGTCCAGGACCGCGTCACCTCCATCCGGGACGCGAAGGGCGTCGAGCGCCCCGAGTACGCGCTCCCCGCCGAGGAGATCGCCCCCCTGGTGGGCGAGGACCGCACCCGCAGGACGCCGGTGCCCCTGGCGGAGATCCCCCAGGTGGTCCAGGACGCCGTGCTCGCCATCGAGGACTCCCGCTTCCACCAGCACCCGGGCGTCGACCTGCGGTCCCTGGTCCGGGCCGCCTGGGCGGACCTGCGGGCGCGGGAGTTCGTGCAGGGCGGCTCCACCATCACCCAGCAGCTCGCCAAGAACCTCTTCCTGGCCCCCGAGAAGAAGCTCCTGCGCAAGGCCAACGAGCTGCTGATCGCCCGGGCGCTGGAGCGCCGCTACGGCAAGGACCGGATCCTGGAGCTGTACCTGAACCAGATCTACCTGGGGCAGCGGGGGGGCTTCGCCATCTACGGCGTCGAGCAGGGGGCGAGGGCCTACTTCGGGAAGACCCTGCGCCAGCTCGACCTGGCGGAGGCGGCCACCCTGGCGGGGGCGATCCAGGCCCCCAACCGGTGGGCCCCCTGGAAGCACCCCGAGGACGCCCGCCGCCGCCGAGACCAGGTCCTGGACCGCATGGTGACCACCGGGCTGGTCCCCCGGGAACGGGCCGAGACGGCCAAGGCGACGGCCCTGCACGTCAAGAAGGGGGAGGCGGTGCTGGCCCGCCGCGCCCCCTGGTTCCTGGAGCGGGTCCGCGACCTCCTCGAGGAGCGCTTCCCGGGCCCCGCCCTCGCCCGGGAGGGCTATCGGGTGGAGACCACCCTGGACCTCACCTTCCAGATCGCCGCCGAGGCGGCGGTGAAGGACGGCCTCGCCGCCCTGGAGGCGGGCTACCCCTCCCTCGCCCGGAAGGGGAGGCTGGAGGCCGGCCTCGTCTCGCTGGACCCCCGCACCGGCGAGGTCCGCGCCTGGGTGGGGGGCCGGGACTACGGCGCCAGCCAGTTCGACCGGGTCCACCAGGCCCTCCGCCAGCCGGGATCGGCATTCAAGCCCCTGGTCCTGGCGGCGGCACTGGAGGCCGATCCCGAGGGCATCACGGGCGCCGCCACCTTCTCGGACGATCCCCTCACCGTCGAGGCGCCCGGCTCGGCGCCTTGGAGCCCCGGGAACTACGACGGCACCCACCGCGGACGGGTCACCCTCATGGAGGCCACCTGGGACAGCCGCAACCTCCCCTTCGTCCGCCTCGGGCAGCGGATCGGCCTCCCGGCGGTGGCGGCCACCGCCAGGGACATGGGGATCCGCTCCCCCGTGAAGCCGGTGCCCTCGGTGGTGCTGGGGGCCTCCGACACTTCCCCTCTGGACCTGGCCGTCGCCTACGCCACCCTGGCGAACGGCGGCGCCCGGGTGAGCCCCTCGTGGGTGAGGGCCGTCCGCGACCCCGGCGGCGAGGCGCAGATGACGGTGGACCGGATCGCCCCCAAGCGGGTGCTCCGTCCCGACACCGCCCACCTGGTGACCGACCTGCTGCGGGGCGTGGTCCTGAGGGGGACCGGGCGGGCCTCGTCCTCGGCGGTGAAGGTGCCCTTCGTGGGCAAGACCGGCACCACGGACCGCGCCCGGGACGCCTGGTTCGCCGGCTACTCGGCGGACCTGGTGACGGTGGTGTGGGTGGGCTACGACGGGGAGGAGGTGGTGGGGCTGACGGGGGGACAGGCGGCCTTGCCCCTCTGGTCCCGCTACATGGCCTCCATCGGGAAGTACCTGTCTGGCCAGGACTTCTCGCCCCCGGAGGGCGTCGTCGCCGTCCCGGTGTGCCCCCGCTCCGGCCGGATCGCCCACCCCGGCTGTCCCCTCACCGTCCAGGCCGCCTTCCGGGCGGGCACCGATCCCCCGGAGTCGTGCCCGGTGCACGGGCTGGACGGGCAGGTGCTGGGGGAGGTCCCCCCCTGGCCTCCCGAGGACGCCGCCGCGGCCGCGGTGGCCATCGACGGCTCGCCGATCCCTGCAACCGCCCCGCCCGGGGACGGCGCCGCCCCGCCCTCCGCCGGAGAGGACCACCCGCGGGACCCCCTGGGCGCCCTCATCGCCCGCCGCAAGGCCGAGCGCGAGGCCCGCCGGCGGGCCCAGGAGGGGGAGGGCGCGGAGGCGGAGGGACGCTGAGGGCGGTCCCTCGTCCGGCGGAGCCAAGTCGAGTACCGAGCCCAGGACGAGCCCCCCGCGTTTCGTCACCAAGCACCCGAACGCCCGCCGTGGGGGTCATGGGGGCAATCGTCGCAGTGGATCGCCCGCGGCGATCTGCGCGTGCCCCGGCATCGAGTCGCCCCGGTGGACGCCAGGGACGACCATGAGCATACTGATGCACAGGAGGCATCGCGATGGCCCCGACCCGCCGCGCCCAGATCCTGATGGACCCCGAGGAGTACGATGAGCTGGCCCGCATCGCCGAGGCCAGGATGGTCTCCGTCGCGGAGCTGATCCGCAACGCCGTGCGCGTCGTCTACCTTCGGTCCCGAGACGACCGGCTGGCGACCGTGGGGCGCATCGTGGCCATGGACCTCCCTGTAGAGCCCTGGCCGCGAACGAAAGCGGAGATCGAGGATGCCTATGACGCCGGCCTTCCTTGACTCCAACGTCTTCATCTACGCGGCCGGCGCCGACGGCCCGCTGAAGGCACCCTGCGCGGAGATCCTCCGTCGCGTGGGCGCCGGAGAACTGGACGCCAACACGAGCGTAGAGGTCGTCCAGGAACTCCATCACGTCTTCCGCCGGCGCGGTCGGCTTGCCGACGGGGTACGCCTGGCGCGTGACGTCGTGCGCCTCTTCCCCGGGCTGTTGTCGATCACGCGGGCTGATGTGTTGAGGTCGGGAGACATCCTGATGGCGCGGCCTCAACTGTCCCCCCGGGACGCCCTCCACGCCGCGACCGCCCTGAACAACGGGATCACCACCATCATCTCGGTGGACGCGGACTTGGAACACGTCGATGGCCTGTCAAGGCTGGATCCCGCCGGAATGTGACTCTCAGGGCGCCGCCCGAACCGTGGCGCCCGGGTGAGCCCCTCGTGGGTGAGGGCCGTTCGCGACCCCGGCGGCGAGGTGCGGATGACGGTGGACCGGGTCGCCCCTGATCGAGAGGGCATCGGCTTCCCACCGAGGAGGGCTGAAGGCGCTTTCGGACCGATCAGCGCTGCGCGGGGCGGGCCCTCAGTTCCCGCCCTCCATCCACCGGCAATCCGGCAGCTCGGGCCCGTGATGGCTCACCCGTCCCCCGAGGCCCCGCGGACAACTGCCTCGAGTGCCTCCCACGCGCCCGCCGGATCGAAGGCCCGCGCCGCATGGTCCGCGTCCAGCAGCGCATCCGGCAGGAACTCGTCGTACTTGTTGGCCGTCTTGTTCCTCACCGTCGCCGCGAGCTCGAGCGGATTCGCCGGCCCCGCCTCGACCAGCGCACGCAGGTGCTGCGCCATCCCCTCCGGCCGGACCCCGGACACTGCCAGCCCCAGCCCCATGCGCGTCACCGTGAGCCCGCGGGCCTGGAGCTGCACCTGGATCGTGTTCAGTGCGCGGTCCCCGACCCAGAGGAAGAGCAGCACTTCACTCCCGTAGGGCACGACGGCACGGCGCGCCAGGTCGTATCGGTCGAAGTTCTCGCGCCCCTCCCGCAGCAGGTCCGCTGCCCGGGCGTCGAGGAACGAGATCGGCTCCGTGGACGTGTACACCCGGTACATCTCCTTCCGCACCCCGTCGTGCACCGCCCCCCCCGTGCTCCCGAAGAACGGGACCCGCCCTCCCGGGGCTCGCACCAGGTCGAGCACCTTCCGGTCGCAGTCGACCGAGACCACCTTCCAGCGCCGCCCACCGAAGATCAGGAACATCTCCGGGTACACGGGGAAGGTGATCGGCAGCGTCCCCAGCGCCTTGCCGCCGCTCGTCAAGCGGTACTCCTCCGGCGTGACGAAGACCGCATAGAAGGTGTGGTGGTTGACCAGCCGCTCGCCCGCCAGCCCCAGCACCAGCACGCCGTCGTGCATCTGCGCGATCAGGTCGTGGCGGCCCATGCTTCGGAGCAGCTCGCCGAACATCGCCTGGCCGACGTTCGAGAACGGGCCGCCCCGGCAGAGCGCCTCCCACGCCCGGGCCGCGGAGACTCCGCCGTGCTGGGCCACCAGCGACAGCACCTGCTGCAACAATGTCGACAGGTGGAGCATCCCCGCCGCGGGAGGCTCGTACCACCCGCGCAGCAGGAGGCGGACCGTCGCGACCGCCTGCACGAGTTCGGCGCGGAGCGCGTCCTGGGGTGATGGATCACCCGCCAGCTCTTCCTCGGTGACGTACATCCGGAGGATCGCCGGCTCACCCCGGCGGCCCGAGCGGCCGAGACGCTGTCGCAGGCTCGCGACCGACGGGGGAGCGCCGATCTGGGCCACGCTCCTCACCTGCCCGACGTCGAGGGGCGGCCGCGCCACCGGTCTGGGTGTCGCCGTTCCCTCGTGCCTGCGATCGTCAGCCGACGCAGTCTGTTGGGACGGCGTGCTCGCGCGAGGGCCCAGGGGGGCGCGCCCATGATTGGGTTCGTCGCCCTCGGCCAGCGGCTCTCCGTTGCGGTCGAGGGTGCCGTTGACGGTGTCCAGCGACCCTGCGGGGAGCATCTCGACGCTGGTGCCGAGGGCCTCCCACTCCCCGCGGGTCCAGGAAGGCCGCTCCGCGAAGGCCCGCAGCAGCGCCGAGTGGGTGCCGTCCAAGCCCGCGATGATGGGCCCCCGCAACACCCCCCGGTACCCTCCCAGGCATCCACCCAGCACCAGCCAAGTCACACGCGAAGCTCGGACTCCGCACCGCATCGCCCCGAACGGACCCAGGTGGCCTCGCCCGGTAACAGGCACCCCAACGAGATCGCCGCGTTGTGTGTCCGATCCTCGGTCCGGCCGGCCTCGCCGGTAGGGCTCGACGCATGGCCGCCCCCCTTCGCCCCCGGACCCACCGCGACTGGCCTCGGCTGGCGCTCGGCGTCGACTACCCCATGGCCGGAACCTCGAGGGCGGCTCGGTGCAGGGTCAGGACGACCTCGGAGGCGCCCGGCGGGACTCCGTCGGCGGCCGCCCAGTGAAAGCGGGCACTCTCGACCTCGCTTACCACCCTCTTGAGCCACGCGCGGGCGCTCGCCGAGACCGTGGGGCGCACCGACCCTTCGGCGAGCCTCGCCGCCCTCTCCGAGAAGTGGGTCCCGCCGCCGCGCTCATCGAGCATGACGAGGGCCGGCACGACCTCGATCGCGTCGAGCGCGCCTCCCCCGAGCAGGTCCGAGATCCGGTACGGGCGCGTCCCCGAGAAGAGGGTCGGCTCCGGCTCCCCCAGCGCCTTCTTGAGCTGGATGGCGTAGCCGGCGGCCTGTGCGACGGCGGCCCCAGTCCGGTGGTGCCCGCGCCTCTTCGCCTCGACGACGAGCAGGAGCCGCCCGCGGGGGTCGTGGAGCAAGCCGTCAGGGCCGTTCTTGAACCCGCGCCCGCGAGCGCTCGCCTCGAAGCCCCACTCCGCATACCTGCCGTCCTGGTCCGTCAGCGGAATGGGTGTCAGCTCCCGCTCCTCGGCCGCGTCTCGCAGGATCCAGCGTACGCGCCCACCGGCGGGTGGTCGAAGCAGGTCCATCGTCCACTTCTGTTCCTTGAGCATCGCTCGCTCCCGGGATCGCCGACATCGGGCCGGTGACGGTTCATCGTGGCACGAGGGCCGTTGGTCATGCCAACCAGGGCGACGCACCGTCGGCCCGACGAGGCATCCGCCGTCGGCGCACCGCCCGCCGAGACCTGCCAGCCTCGATATGCTGGGCACCTCCGACACCTCCCCCCTGGACCTCGCCGTCGCCTACGCCACCCTGGCGAACGGCGGCGCCCGGGTGAGCCCCCCCTGCCCACCGAGGGCGAAGCGCCGGACGCGGCGGCCATCGACGGCTCGCCCGCCCCTTCCACCGCCTCGCCCGGCGGCGGCGCCGCCCCGCCATCCGCCGGGGGAGATCCCCCGCGGGATCCCCTGGCCCTCATCGCCCGCCGGAGGGCCGAGCGCGAGGCCCGGCAGCGGGGCCCAGGAGGGGTAGGGCGCGGACGAGGGCGGGCGTTGAGGCGGCCGGATGGCCCGGCGTGGGGAGGGAGAGGTCAGGGGACGGCGGAGTCGCCCTTCAGGTCGCCGGTGACGAGGTGGAGCAACTCGGTGGAGAGCTCGATCACCTGCTGGTGGGTGAGCCCGCTGCCCCGCAGCTCCTTGTAGAAGGAGCGGGCGAGGATCGAGCGCGCGCGGCGCCAGTCGTTGCCGGTGTACTGGGGACGCGTCTGCTGGGCCTGGGTCGCGACCTGCTTCATCGGAAGAGAGCCTCCTCCCCATGGGATGGGCCCGGGGTGGACCGGGAGTCGCGGCGTGCGGGTGCAGGCCCCGTGCCACGGCGGC
Source organism: Myxococcota bacterium (assembly GCA_023150875.1). GTDB lineage: Bacteria > Myxococcota_A > UBA796 > UBA9615 > JAKLKC01 > JAKLKC01. Next base: position 27,055 of record JAKLKC010000012.1, read on the forward strand.
GAACGAAAATAGTCCAGTGATTCCGATGGTTTATGATCCAGGGGTGCGTAGCCCGCTGCGCGGTCGAGGGCCCAGGGGCGGGGCGCTGCGTAGCCGACTTCGCACCTAGCCCCGGGCGAGGTCGTGGTCGTCCAGGTCGACCCGGAGGTGGCGGGCCAGGTGGGGGTGGACCCGCTGGACCTCCCGGAAGACCTGCTGGGCGACCCGCCGGTAGCTGACGTGGCCCTGTCGGGAGGAGCGCAGGGCCACGAAGTGGGCGAGGGAGCGCAGGTTCCAGGTGAAGAGCACCCGCTTGCGGAAGGCGAGGGGAACGGCGTAGGGGGCGCACGCCGGGTGCTCGCGGCGGATCCGCTCCCAGGTCTCGTGGGAGCGCTCCATGTGGCGGCGGTAGGCGTCGCCGAGGCCCATCTCCTCCACCTCGACCGGGGTCGCGTAGCCCAGGTCGCACCCCAGATCCTGGTTGGACTGGGTGGCGATCCGGTGGCGCTGGACGTCCCGGAAGGCGCCGTAGTCCATCACCAGGTCGAAGGTGTAGGTGACGTGCTCCAGCTCCCGCAGGGGGGGATCGTGCCGGCCCCGGCGGCCCAGGTACTCGTCCAGGACCCGCCCCCGGGTCTCGGCGTCCATGGCCTCCGCCGCCCGGCGTGCCGCGCCGTAGGGAAGGTCCGAGAAGCGGTAGAGGATCGCCTCCACGAGGCGCACCTCGGCGTCGGCCTCCCACCGCACCAGGCGCACCCGGTTGCCCGCCCCCGCGTCGGAACCGAGGTCCTCGGGGAGGGCACCCGCCCCCCCTCCCGCCGCCTCCAGCCACCCGGCGACCTCCTTCGCCATCGCCGCCTCGGTCTCCACCCGGTAGGGGCTCGCCTCGGCGTACTTGACCAGGGTGGGGATCACGTGGCGCGACTCCTCCTTCACGGACTCCCCGAGCCTCCGCACCTCGGCCAGGGGGTGGGAGAGCAGCTTGGAGATCGCCGACTCCAGCGAGCGGCCGTTGATCGTCACCCCCACGTTGGTGCAGGTGGAGGCGGGCAGGAGGTAGCGCAGCACGTCGCAGGCCTGGGCCCGGATGGCACCGTCGTGGACGGCCCGGGAGCGCCTGCCGGCGGGATCGTGGGGGGAGCGCCGCTCCAGCCACTCCCGGGCCACGGGCATCATCTCCCGGTAGCCGTCCATCAGGGCGTCGCAGTGCTCCTCCAGCAGCGCCCCCTCGGGGGTGCCCCGGAGCTCCGCCGGCCGGTGCCAGCGGTCCCGGTCGAAGACCACGTAGCGCGTGGACTTCTCGGTGAAGCTGGCCAGGCGCACGTCCTCCAGGGCCTTCGAGGCGAGGATGGACACGTCCTCGACGGCGACGTGGGCGACGGCGTGCTCGGCGACCGATCCGTGGCCGTAGCCGACGACCCACTTCTCGTGGAAGGCCCGGGCCTTGTCCCGGGCGCCGGCCAGGCCATCCCCGTCGGGCGTGGCCGGACCCGCCCCACCCACGTCCAGATCCCCCTGGCGGATCAGGCGCACCAGGTTCCGGCGCAGGGAGTCGGGGCTCCGGCTGTAGTACGCGAAGAGCACCGCGATCACCTCCTCGGGGAGGTTCCGCAGGCAGAACACGTCGCCGTCCAGGCGGGTGACGTAGGGCGCCAGCAGGCGCGCCTCGCTCTCGGTGAAGGACTCGGTCATCCCTTCCGATCCGGGCGCCGCTCGCGGGCGGCAGGTGGTTGGGGGGTGGACAGGCTAGAGGTAGTAGGTGAACGCCAGGCCCCCTCCGAGGGGGAACCAGTCGATCCAGTACCGCCACAGGTATGGGGCCGACACGGCGACGGTCAGGTGCGCCCGGCCGGTAGGGCCGAGGACGATCTTCCCCCCCAGCGTCCCTTCGAAGAAGAGCGGCACCGCGGTCTCGTCGCCGGCGGTGCGGGTCGAGTAGTACTGCTCGAAGCCCATCTTCCCGTCGCTCTCGACGAAGAGATGGAAGCGCGGCGACAGGCGGAAGGCGAGGTTGAGGCCGAAGCGGAGCCGGGGCTCCAGGGGGGTGAACCGGAAGTCCCCCGCCGCCTGGAGCTGGATCTGCACGGGGGTTCCCGGCGGCGCGATCCCCAGGTGGAAGTAAGCCTCCAGGCCGAGGTCCAGGGCGGGGGCCTGCTGGTAGATCCCCCGGTCGAAGCCGAAGCGGAAGAGGCCGGCGGCGCTGACCAGCAGCCCGGTGCGGACGTCCTTGACCAGGGCGTACCGCGCGCCCAGCTCCAGCGTCCCGCCCGAGCCGACGTCCCGGTTCGCCACCTGGGCGAAGGCGCTGAAGGAGCGCCGGAAGGCCCACTCGACCCCCGCCTCGTAGTTGAAGTAGGTGGTCGCGCCGTAGAAGAGGCTGCCGAAGGCCCGCTTTCGCGTGTTCCCCGGCAGGAACCGGTAGGGCTCGACGAAGGCCATCTCCTGGGTCCGGGCGTCCTCCACCTGCTTCGCCTGCTCGTCGGCGGCGACGTCCTCGTCGAACTCCTTCTCGACCCGCTTCCGGAGCTCCACCGTGCGCTTCTCGATCTCGGCGCGGTACGGCGTCTCGGGATACTCCCGCAGGTAGTTCTGCCAGCCCTCGAGCTGTTCGTCCGCGGGGAGGGGCTTCATCTCGCGCTGGAAGGCGAGGTAGAGCTCGGGGGAGTCCGCGGCGGCCTCGGAGAGGTCCTCCTCCGCGCCTCCTTCCCCTTCGACCCCCTCGTCGGGCGCGGGATCGTCCTCCTCGGCGAGGGCGGCCCCGGGGGCGAGGAGGCCCGTGCACAGGGCCAGGGCGGCGAGGCGGGAGCGGAGTGCGAACGGGCCCATAAGGGGCGACCTCCGGACGTTCAGCGGCGGCGGCGGCATGGAGCGGGACGGCCTCCCCCAGCGTCCGGGCGCGGCGGGGCCTCGCCCGCGGGGGGCCCCGATTCAACAACAGAACGGCCGCCGGGCGCAAGGGACCGGGGTGGACCCGCATCCCCACGTCCGGGGATCGGCGAGGATCCCGTGATATACCGGGGCGGCATGCGCGTCGCCATCGTCACCCCCACCTACAACGAGCGCGAGAACGTCGGGGAGCTGATCGCCCGGCTGGCCGCGGCCGTCCCCGGCGCCACCGTCGTCGTCGTGGACGACGGCTCCCCCGACGGCACCGCCGACGCCGTCGACGAGGTCGCCCGGGAGCGCCCCGGCGTCCACCTGCTGCGGCGCCCCGGCAAGGCCGGGCTGGCCTCGGCCTACGTCACCGGCTTCCACCTCGCCCTGGCCCTGGGGGCGGAGCGGATCGTGCAGATCGACGCCGATCTCTCCCACGATCCCGCCGACGTGCCCCGCCTGCTGGCGGAGCCCGCCGACCTGGTGCTGGGCAGCCGCCACGTCCCGGGGGGCGGCACCCGGGACTGGTCCCTGCACCGGAGGATCCTGTCCCGCTTCGGCTCCGCCTACGCCCGCGCCTGCCTGGGCCTGCCCCAGCGGGACCTGACCGGCGGCTTCAAGGCCTGGCGCGCCGCCCCCCTGCGGCGCGTGCTCTCCAGGCCCCTCCTGGCCGACGGCTACGCGTTCCAGGTGGAGACCACCCAGAGGGCGGTGCGGGCGGGGTGCTCCGTCGTCGAGGTCCCTATCGTCTTCACCGAGAGGGCCCGGGGCGCCTCCAAGATGCGCCTGCCCATCGCCCTGGAGGCGGCGTTGCTGGTGCCCGCCCTCCGCCTGGCCCGCGGTGGCCCCCGGTGACCGCGGTCCCCCGAGGGCGCTTGCGGCCCCCCCGCCCCGGCCCCTACTCTTGGGCCGTCCCCCGGCCCTCGCCGCCACCTGTCCGCCGCGCCACCCCGATGGAAATCGCCCGCTACTTCCAGGAGGTCGAGCTGCTCCTGCTCCACCTGCGAGAGGAGGGTCACTCCCTCTCCTCCGAGGACCTCCAGGTGCTGGAGGCCTGGTGGGACGGGGGCGTGCCCCTCACGCCGGTGCTGGCGGGGGTCCGCAAGGGGGCGGCCCGCCTGGCCCGCCGCAAGCGCCGGCCCCGGGGGCTCCGCCTGAAGGCGGTGGGCACCGACGTCGCCCGCGAGGTCAAGAGGGCGGCGAGCCGGGGCGTGGTCTTCCCCCGGGACGACACCCCCGACGTCGTCCCTCCGCCCGGCGGTGAGATCCCGTGGGGCCTCGACGATCCCCCGGACCCCATCGCCCCCGACGGCGAGGGGGGGGGCTACGCGCCGGACGAGGGGGACGAGCGGGTCCACGCCGCGCGGATCGCCGAGGCGCTGGCGGCCGAGGCCGCCCGGATCGCGGACACCTCCCCGGAGGCGGCGGCGTTGGTGCGCTCGGTGGCCGGCGAGGCCGCGGACCTGGGGGCCGAGAGGGCCTACGTCCGCCTGGTGGAGGTGTCCCGGGCCTTCTACGCCGCCCGCCTCGACGCCCTGGACGCGGTCCCCCGGGGGCGGCTGCTGGCGGAGTCCCGGGCCTCCCTGGGCCCGGCGGCGGCCCGCATGAAGCCCCAGGCCCTGGAGGAGACGGTGCGAGAGCTGGCCCTTCGCCGCGTGATGGCCGAGGATCCCGTCCTCGATCCCGACCGCGTCCTGGAGATCCTGCCGTGACCGGCCACACCCCTCCCCAGGCCCCCTGCGCCGTCCTGGCCGCCTTCGAGAACCCCCGCCCCGTCAACGCCGGCGGCCACGCCCGGGTGGACCTGCCGGTGCCCGTGAGCGCCTGCCCCGGATGCGAGGGCCAGGGGTTCCGGCGCGCCACCTTCGAGAACGGCTACGTCTACGTGCGGGACTGCGAGGGCAAGGCGGCCCTGCGCCGCGCCGAGCTGTACAACCGCTCCGGCCTGCCCGGGCGGTACGCGGAGTCGTCCCTGGAGCTGTTCCAGCCCCACCCCGTCTCGGTGGGGGCGGCGCGGGCGGTGGCGCTGGAGTTCGTCCGGGCGTGGCCGGCGGCGAAGGCGGGCGTCGTCTTCGTGGGGAGGCCCGGGGTGGGCAAGACCCACCTGCTGGCGGGGATCGTGCGCTCCCTGACCCTCGATAAAGGGGTGCCCTGCCGCTACGTGGACTTCACCCACCTGGTGAACGACCTGCGGGCCGCCATCGGCCGCCGGTCCAGCCCCGCGGAGATCGTCCGGCCCCTGGTGGAGGTGGACCTGCTGGCGGTGGACGACCTGGGGCGGGGCCTGCTGGAGACCGACTACGAGGCCTCGGTGATCGACGAGCTGGTCAGCCGGCGCTACAACGCCGACCGCGTCACCCTCTTCGCCACCAACTTCCCCGACGACCCGGCGGCGGAGCCCTCGGCGTCGCGGCGGCGCGAGACGAACCTGAGCGAGCGGGACGTCCGCCCGCGCCCCCTGGCCGAGGTCGTGGGCGAGCGGGTGGTGTCCCGGATCCGCCAGATGTGCCGCTTCGTGGAGATCGAAGCCGAGGACTTCCGCGCCACCGCGGGTCCCCGGCCCCTGCGGGGGAGGCCGCGACCGGCGCGGGGCTGATGGGCTGGCGACACCTCCCCCCGTCGGTGGGGACGACGCCGCCCGGGGTGCGCTAGAATCCCCGCTTCGGCGCACCCCACCCCCCACCCCTCCCCGAGGACGCAGATGGCCCGCGCCCACGGCGATCCCTGGCCGGAGCGGCGGCCCCCAGGCGGCTCCGCCGATCCCGACGAGACCTCCGATCCCCGTGGCCCGGGAAGGGGGTGGAGCCGCCTCCGCGCGGTGGCGCTGGTGGCCCTCGTCGTGACCCTGTTCGTGCTGGGCGTCTCGTGGATGCTGACGGCGCGCCGGGGCCAGGTGGAGGCCCTGCACCGGGTCGCCGGCAGGGCGGCCCAGGCCCGCCCAGCGGTGGAGCTGGTGGTGGAGGAGCAGGCGGTCCGGGACGGCGCGGTGGCGACGCGGATCTCGGTGGCGGACCTGGACCTCGCCGGGCGCCCCGGGGCGAGGCGCGACTTCTGGGTGGCGGGGGGGACGGCGCGGATCGGGGCGGCACGGGCGAGGGTGGTCGCCGCGCTGGCTCCCGAGGACCCCCTGGACCTTCCCTTCCTCGCCTCCCTGGCCGGGGAGGCGGAGGGGGCGGGCCAGGCCCAGTCCCTGTTGCCGGTGCGGGGCGCGCCCGGCTACCACGCCTATCGGGGGGACGAGGAGGAGCGGGTGGCCCGGGTGGAGCAGCTCGTGTGGGACGCGGTGCGTGCCGTGGCCGCGGGCACACCGTCCCCCGGGGGCTACGAGGCGTCCGTCGCCCGGGGCGAGGAGGCGGAGGTGGACCTGGTCCTCGGGGACCGGTGGATCGTGGAGGCCGACCACACGGGGCGGATCTCCGCCCGCGCCGCCCGCACGGCCGTCCCCGCGTTCGACCCGGCCCCCGTGCTCACCCGGTCCAGCCTGGAGTTCTCCGTCGCCCAGGTGGACCGCATGGTCGCCTTCGCCGGCCAGGTGGACCCCCGCGACGTCTTCTACCGGGTGACCCTGCGGGCCCGGAACCGCTCCCCCCAGGCCCTCGCGGTGGACACCTCGCTGCTCCGGCTGGTGGACTCCGGGGGGGGCCGGTGGAACCCCGAGTCCGCGGATCCGCTGGCCCTGGGCCCGGGGGCCGGCGCCTCCCTCCGCCTCGTGTTCCGGGTGCCTCCGGAGGCCGCGGGCCTGCGCCTGGAGATCCCGGGGGAGGAGATGGGCGCGGGGGAGCGGGGCCGCCCGGCGACCCTTCCCCTCCAGTCCCCGGAGCCGGGGATCGGGGACGTGGTGGCGTCGGGGCGCGTGCTCCTGGCGGTGCTGTCCGCCGATCGCCGGGTGGAGGCGGGCGAGTTCGTCTACGAGGTGGCCATCGGCGCCCTCAACCTCTCCCGGGAGCCCGTCGCCCTCGGTCCCGGCGACCTGTCCCTGGCCGATCTGCGCTGGGAGCACGCGCCGCCGGTGCGGGCGGAGGCCCTGTCGGCCGACCTCCCCCCGTTGGAGCCCCGCCGCCTCGCCGCCCGCTTCCCCGCCGGCCCCTCGGTCTTCCGCCACGACCCCACCCTCGTCATCAAGGACTCCGGGGATCCCGCCGCCCGGGAGGCGCGGGTGCGCCTCTCCCCGCCCCGCTCCTCCGAGCCCGAGGCCGTCGCCGACTACCTGGACCAGGTGGCCGCCGCCCGGCACTGGGCGTGGTCGCGGGAGCTCCTCGGCCGCAACCGCGGCCTGCTGGGCTGGCTCGGCGATCAGGAGGCCCGGCGCACCGACGCCGCCCTCCACGCCGACGCCGCCCGCCGCCTCTTCCCCGACAGCGGCGTGTTCGGCGGGCCCTGACGCCGGCCCGCCGTGGCCGGCCCCTCCGGTCCGGTCCGGCCGGTCTCGCACGGTCTCACCGCCGGCCTCCCGGTCTCGCCCGGGGACGGATCTCGTCTCAGGATGAGACAACCAACGCGGCGCGTCCGTGTAAATACTCGAAATGGCAGGTGATTCGAGTATCGGCCGGTCCGGCCCGGCCCTTGCTCCCTCCTCCGGGCGGAGGTGATGAGCATGACCCGGATCCTCGCCGCCCTGGCCCTCGCCGCCGCCCTCGCCCCCGCCGCCGCCGCGGCCGGACCCCTCCCGGCCGGCCCGACCGCCCCCTCGGAGGGCGCCGCCCCCGAGGCCGTGGCCGGCGTGCGCGCCCCCGCGTGGGACGTGCTGCGGATCCGCCCCGAGGAGCGGGGCCGGAACGCCTGGGACTGCCAGGGCGAGTGCCAGGAGCGCCGCGACCGCCGCCGGGCGCTGCGGGTGCGGGTGGCGATGTCGGACGCGGGAGGGAGCGCCCTCCGCTGAGGCCGGCTATCGCCTCCGCCGCCAGAGCCACGCCCCGACGCCCCCGGCCACCGCCAGGCCCGGCACCAGGATCACCGCCACCAGGATGGTGACCATGAGCTGGGGCCCCGTGAGCGACAGGGGCTGGTGCCCCGCCTCCTTGGGCCGGATGGACAGCAGGTCCCCCTCCCGGGCGAGGTAGGACACGGCGTTCTGGAACAGGTCGGCGTTGGCGCCGAAGCCCGCCAGGGCGTTGCTGGCGAAGTCGCTGTCTCCGAAGACCGCCAGGTCCGCCCGCTGGATCGGCGCCTCCCCGGCGTCGTCTCCGGCCGGCGCGGCGGGGGCCTCTCCGCCGGGCGCGATCTCCGCCCGGGCCGCGTCCTCGGAGGGCGGTGCTCCCGCCGCTCCCTCGCCCGCCGATCCCCCCTCCGGCGCCGTCGCCGCGGCCAGCCCCGCCGCCCGCGGGTCGATGGAGGCGAGCATCGCCAGGGCGAGGGGACCCGCGTGGTCCTTCCCCTCCGCGAAGCTCGGGTCCGGGGTCTGGAGGTCCACCTTGCCGTACGCGGCGTCGCTGCTCCGCACCAGGGAGCTGCGGAGCACCCCCGCCGGTGCCGCCTCGGACTCCGCCAGGGACGTGGCCACCGGGAACACGGTGGCGATCCCGCTCAGCCGCTCGGTGATGTCGTGGGGGGAGTAGTCCACTCCCACGACGTAGGTGTAGTCCGCCCCGAGGCGCCCGCCGTTGGGGTCCAGCACCAGGTCCCCCCGGGACTCGATCCCGAAGCGCCGCGCCAGGTCGGCGAGGCCGTGCTCCACCCCGGGGTCCAACATCAGCAACAGGCCCCGGTTCCGGGCGAGGTGGTCCGTCAAGAGCCGCCGGTCCGACTCGGAAAACGGCTTGGTGGGGCCGGCCACCACCACCACGTCGGCGTCCTCGGGGACCTGGGGCGTCTGGAAGAGGTCCAGGGCCTTCACCTCGTAGCCCTGCTTGCGCAGGGCCTCGGCGACGTGGCTGAACCCCTGCTCCGCCGCTTCTTCCAACCCTCTCTCGCCGTGGCCGGTGGTGAAGTAGACCGTCTTCTTCCCCTCCCGGGTCACCTTGATGATGGCGTTGGTCAGGTCGCCCTCGCCGGGGGCGACCACCTTCTCCTCCCGCGTACCGGAGGCCACGAACACCGTGCCGTCCTGGACGACCCCCTTCTGCTGGGCGGCCCAGGGCGCCGCCTCGGGGTCCACCAGCTCCACCTTCAGGTGGGGGGAGAGGCGCTCGTACCGCTCCATCAGCGAGATGAAGGCGTCCCGCCCCCCCGGGGTGCCGGCCTCGCCGCCGGCCCGGAAGAAGGCGGTGACGGCGACGTCCCGGTCGAGCTTGCCCACGAGGTCCGTGGTCTGCTCGCTCAGGGTGTGGATCTTCGCCTGGGTGAGGTCCCGGCTGGCGGGATGGCGCGCGGCGACGTAGTTCGCCAGCACCACCACCCCCAGCGCCATGGAGACGGCCAGCCACGACGCCGCCTGCTTGCGGGTGGCCCGCTGCCCGCTGGCCAGGGCGATGGCCTCCCAGTCCAGCCAGATCCAGGACGCGAGGCCGAGGGCGGCCACGACGGTGACGACGGTCCAGACGGTGTCCCCGGGGGGGCGGCCGTCGTAGTAGCCGAGTCGGAACAGCAGGGTGACGGCGGCGAGGGCGCCGACGCCGCCCGCGATCCGTCCGATGACGATCCCCGCGCGGCCCATGGCGCTACCTCCAGCGCAGCGCTTCGACGCGCTGCTCCGCCAGGAACAGGAAGAAGCCGATGAAGGTGCCGAAGTAGAGGACGTCGCGCGAGTCGATCACCCCCTTGCTCAGCCCCTCGAAGTGCTTGAAGAAGCTCAGGTATTCCGAGACCTGCGCCGCCCAGCCCGAGCCTCCGAACCCCCCCGCCGAGCTGGCGCTTCCCGCCTCGCCGATCACCCAGAAGACCAGGAGCAACGCGAAGGAGAGGGCGGCGGCGATGATCTGGTTCTCGGTCATCGCCGAGGCCGCGAGCCCCACGGCGAGGAAGGCGCCCCCGAGGAGGAAGACCCCGAGGTAGGTCAGCAGCATGGGGCCGGTGTCGGGGGTGCCGTAGGCGTACAGCAGGACGGGCTGGTACAGCAGCGTGAGCTGCATCGCCGCGAAGAGGCCCACGGCCCCCAGGAACTTGCCCAGGACGATCTCCCACGAGCTCACGGGCGATGTGACCAGCAGCTCGATGGAGCGCTGCTTCCGCTCCTCGGCCAGGAGGCGCATGGTGAGGATCGGGGTGATCAGCAGCAGCACCACGAACATGGTCTGGTGGTAGGGCCCCACCAGGTGCTCCGTCAGGTTCACCTCGCCTCCGCCGTAGGGGCTGGACGGGCCGGTGCTCGCCTCGACGTACCAGGGCAGGAAGAAGATCGCGAAGAACCATCCCCCGAGGAACGCGTAGGCGCCCATCATCACGTAGGAGATGGGCGAGGTCAGGTAGGTCCGCAGCTCGCGGCCGGCGATGGTCAGCACGTTGCGCACGGCTCAGCCCTCCGCCCCGGCGTCCCGGATCAGCCCGAGGAAGATGTCTTCGAGGGAGGTGGAGACGCGGTGCATGGAAAGCAGGCCGAAGCCCCCCTCCACCACCGCCCGGGCGATCCCCTCCCGGGGATCCTCGCCCAGGGCGATGTCCGCCAGGTACGCCGCCCCGCCTCCCTCCCCGAGGCCGGCGGGGCCGGGGGCGACTCCCAGGACCCCGGGGACGGCCCGGATCGCCGCCAGCACCTCCGGGGAGGGGCGGGCGACCACCACCTCCACCCCCGCGGACCCCTTCACCCGCCGCTCCAGGGCCGCGAGGGTGTCCTGGGCCACGATCCGGCCGCGGTCGATGACCAGCACCCGGTCGCAGACCTGCTGGACCTCGGGGAGGATGTGGGTGGAGAGGACCACGGTGTGCGCCCCCTTGAGCCCGCGGATCAGCTCCCGGATCTCGATGATCTGCTGGGGATCCAGTCCCTCGGTGGGCTCGTCCATGACCAGCACCTCGGGGTCGTGGACGATGGCCTGGGCGAGCCCCACCCTCTGGCGGTAGCCCTTGGAGAGGTTGCCCACCAGCCGCCCGGTGACCTGGGGGAGGCCCGCCTTGTCGATGGCCCGGTCCACGGCGGCCCGCACCCCCGCCCGGGGCACCTGCTTGATGCGGGCGGCGAAGGCGAGGAAGTCCCGCACGGTCATGTCCAGGTAGAGGGGGGGCTGCTCGGGGAGGTAGCCCAGGCGGCGCTTGGCGTCCTTGGGCTTCTCCACCACGTCGAAGCCGGCCACCCGCGCCGAGCCCCCGCTGGGACCCAGGGAGCCGGCCAGGATCCGCATGGTGGTGGTCTTCCCCGCCCCGTTCCGGCCGAGGAAGCCCAGGATCTCCCCCTTGGTCGCCTGGAAGGTGACGTCCCGGATGGCGTCGACCTCGCCGTATCGCTTGGTGAGGTTGTTGACCTCTATCACGCCTCGATCTCCTGCGCCCGCGGCCGCCCCGCGCTTCGGGGCCGCACCAACACGCGAGCCTCCGCCCATCTTCCCCCGCGGCGCCCCCTCCCGGCCGCCCCCGTCCGCCCGGCGCCGCTCCCGGGAGCGCCGGGGGCGGCCATTCTATTCCTTCCGCCCGGGATTTCACCCCCGCCCGGCGGGACCGTGCTCCCCCGCCCGCGTCCGGGCCCGGGCCCGGGCCCGTTCAGTCCCACCTCGGGAACAAGCGGCGCGCGACCGGGGGGCCATCCCGCCCTCCGGGGAGGGCGAGGGCGGGCGCGACAGTGGGGGCCTGACCGCCGCTCCGTCGCTCACCACGCCCCGTACGGCCCCCCTTCGGGGGGTCGGCGGCGAAACGTGAGTGACTGGGTGGGCGTCGAGGTCAAGCGTCCCCGCGGTCGCGGGCCAGCCGGAGGATCTCCTCGTGGAGCCAGCGGGTGAGCTGCTCCTCGGAGGAGGATAGGACGGACAAAGCGCCGATCTCGAGGGGGGCGCCGGGTATCGGGGGAGGCCACCTGGGTCCGCTCGGGGCGATTCGGCGCGGTAGCGAGCTGCGTGTGTGAGTTGTGTGGCATCGTGTGGACGCCTGGAAGGGCATCGGGCCTGCTGCGAGCGCTCGCCGGAGGGGGGATCGGCGGGGGTGCGCCGCGGAGGTCGGGCGAGTGAGGAGGTCGGGGCATGGGGGTGGGCCTGCGTGGCGGGGAGATGATCGCACATCGATGCCCGGGCATGCCTCGTCTGGACGGGGGAGTCGCCGGGAGCGCCGCGCGCGCCGGTGCGGAGCGGCTGCACTCTTGTCTTGAAGATGACGTTCGGGGCGCATTGATACCCATAGGGAAGGATTGGCCGCCCCGGTGAAAGCGGGCGCCGCCGGTCCGGTGTCCCCGCGCGCGACGGGAGGCAGCCGCATGGAGAAGCTGAAGTTGGAGTTCCGGGTGGAGATAGCCGACTACGCCAGTCCGATGCCCGCGGCGGTCGAGGTGCGCCTGAGGCGCAAGTCGGAGGAAGAGTACCTGAAGCTGAAGAAGCCCAAGGTCACCGGGTTCGTGTGGACGTTCGAGGGTGCGATCGAGGCAGAGGAGGCGGATGTCCGCTTCATGGTCTGGTTCCGAGCCCACCGGGGAGTGCGCTACGCCGTCGACGTGCACCGACTGACCTCGGAGGGGGCCAAGGACGAACCATCGGCGAGCCCGTCGGCAGCGGGGACCGAGGTAGTCCCGGACGAGGCGTCGACGAGCCGATCGGCACCAGAGCGCAAGGAAGCGTCGACCGACGCGCCCGAGGCCGGATCCGGCGGGAAGACGCATCGCCACCACTACGAGGGCGAGGTCGCCGCTGAGGACGTCAAGGACGGAATGGTTACCTACCGTGGAGGTCTCAATGAGGTTCCCAAGGGTACTGAGGTCGGCCTGGCTCGCTAGCTCGGTGATGGTCGTGCCCGCGGCCGCGGACGCGGCCGAGCCGGAGCCGCTCCTCCAGCTCACCGGGCCGGCTGGCTTCACGTTGTCGTTCCAGGAGAAGGAGAAGATCGCGACCGTCGCCACCGGCGGTGTGTCGCGGGACGGGACTCGGGTGAAGGTGTCCCTCAGCGCGCCGCTGGACGAGGAGTCCCGCATCGCCGCCCTGGCCGACGGCGACGGGCTGGCGGCCGGGTTCAAGCTTCGCTTCGACCTGGAGTACGACTCGGCTCACCACTGGATGTTCGGAGACGCGTCGCGATTCGAGGCGCTCGAAGAGGCCGCCTGCGAGCTGGCCTACGAGCGGAATCCCGAGAAGCCGAAGCATTGCCCTCCGGGGACCATGCGCCAGTTCCTGGCGGAGGCTGTCGCCCAGCAGCGGGCGATCGGCGTCGGAACTCCCGATGTGGTCGCCGTCGCGCGGCGGGCGGACCGAGTGCCGTTCCGCGCTGGTCCTTCGGTTGCGGTGGCATTCGACCGCAAGGACGCCTACCTGGGCGACGTCGGCATCGACCCCCGGGCGTACACCGCGTGGTCGGTGTCCGTGGGAGGACACCTCACCGTCCAGCCGACCTTCTGGCTCCTGCTCCGGGTGGACGGAGGCGTCGAGATGGGGCAGGAGCTCGAGGGGGAGTCGGTCGAGCGATGCGAGCCCGTGGCCAGCAGCGACGCGTCGGTGACGGGCACGGCGTGCGAGGACGTCCTGCTGCTGGATGCCGAGCCGAAGCCGCAGGCGACCGCCCGGGTGGGCTTCGCGGCGGCGTTGTTCGCCCAGAAGGCGTTCGACGGAAAGCTGGGGAAGGACGTGGTCCGTGTCCTCCCCGGCGTCGAGCTGCGTGCCGGCCTCGACGAGCTCTCGACGGACGGGGACGAGGACCTCATCGCGCTCCAGGTCCTCGGCTTCGTCACGCCCGTCACCGTCGCCACGCCGGACAGCTCGCCCGCCTTCGGAGGCGCCGCGCGCTTCGGGGTGGGGCTCCGGGTGCGCTTCGCCCTGGAGGACGACGACGAGGCAGCGTGGACGCCCGGGTTCCGGGACGCCGCGCCCATACTGGTCGTCGGCGCCACGCTCTGATCCCGCAACCTCCCCCGCTTCGTTCGCCGGCGTCCGCGCAGCGCGGGCGGGTTCGCGTCAGCCGTCCGTAGCCGCGCCCGCCGGGGCGAGCGGCTTGGCCAGCGCCGACCAGATCCGCCACGCCTCGCGCCAGCCAGCATCGCGATCCGCCACCACCGTGCCCAGCCGGCGCCGGACGGCCTCTCGCGTGCCGGGGAGCTCCTCGACGAGCCGCGGAGCCAGATCCAGGACGACCGCCGTCGGCGCCGTGGCGAGCAGTCTACCGAGCCGACCCTCCGGACCGTTCGCCGCCACCGCCCGCAGGAGCCCCGTCATCGACCCGGGGTCGTGGTGCCACGCCGAGACCAGCGCGTCCTGGACCCCGTCCGCCGCCGACCCCAGCACCGGGTCCAGGAACGCCTCCGCCAGTATCGGGATCGGCATGGCCTCCCACAGTGCTCGATGGAGGACGAGACCCGTGTCCGCCCTCATCGCGGCCAGGACGTGCCCCCATGCCTCGTCGTCCAGGTCCGCCAGGGGCAGGCCCCGATGGAGGAGGCTCCTCAGCTCGCCGTGCGGTGCCGGCGAGGACAGCCGGGACGGTGGACACGCGCGCCACAGCGTCGCGGCCTCCTCCGGGTCGCCGGGCCGCAGCCAGGCGTTGAGATATGTTCCCCCGACGTCGTCCCACCCCCCGCGCCAGAGCGCGGCCAGGGTCTGGTCGCGCGTGCATCCGAGCTCTTCGCACTCCGCGATCAGCTCGGTCGGCGGCAGGCCGAGCAGCACCCAGGGGTCGGGGACCTGCGCCATGCCCCCGCCGTCCAGGGCCGCCGCGGCGAAGCGGGAGACGGCGAAGACCTGCGCCGCGCCGACGAGGGCGTTGGGGATGGCGGCGGCCTTCCCCCAGCGCCGCTCCAGGCGGGCGCCGAGCCGGAACGATCCGCGGGCCCACGGGGCCAGGGTCCCCGGCTCCCCCGACTTTCCCCCTTCGTACAGGCGGACGCCCCGGAGCGCCTCGAGCAGGTCCAGACTCGGATCCGCGTCGCACCAGGGGGCGAATACGCGGGGGAGCGCGCCGAGGGCCGCCCCGTCGAGCCCCTCGGTGAGCGCGAGGGACGCCACAACGAACGACCCGAAGCCGGCGGATCGCTCCGTGTCACTGTAGGAGCCGAGGAGCGGAAGGAGACGGGGCGGCGCCCCCCCCGCGAGGTCCATGAACCGACCCTGCGCGCGGACGAGCCTGCCGCGGAGCGCCGGGTCGACGCGGGCGCCGTCCAGGACGGCCAGCCCGGCCGCCCGGAACCCTGCCTCGACCGCCGCCACGACGGACACGTCGGCGAGGCCCGCCCCGTCGGCCGCATCGAGGATCCGCTCGAGCACCGGGTGAGCCGGGTTCCCGTGGAGGGCCTGCTCCAGGGCGAGCACCACCGGCGCGTTCCACCCCGGCCTCAGGAACGCCTCGCCGATCTCCTCGGCACGCCATTCTCCGCAACGGGCGAGCTCGTCCCGGAGCAGCCAGGCCGCCAGCCAGCCATGGCGGATCCGGTACCGGCCCCCCGAGCATCGGCCCAGCCACCGGCCGGCGACCATCAGGCGGACGACCTCACGGCCGTCCGGTCGGAGAGCTGCTCGAAGGCCTTCGACCGGGACGTGCCCGGACCGCTCCTCCGCCCGCGCCAGGAACCGATCCACCTCCTCCCGGTCCTCGCCGGGAGCCGCCTCCGTGGGGACGAGTCCAGACCACTCGTCTGGGGTGAGCCCTTCGTCTACGAAGGATCGGGCTGCGTCCGTGGGGACGTCCGGGCTCGTGAGGAGGCGCCGCAGCATCGTCCGCGCCAGACTCGGGCCCTCCCTGCGCATCCATTCCCCGTGCAGGGCTTCCTGGGGCACCCGGGCGAAGGTGGCCTTGAGGGTCATCCTTAGCGCTTTTTCCGGCGTCTCCTCGAACGCTTCCCAGGGCACCTCGTCCAGGACGCCGCACAGCGCGAGCACGTCTCCGGGCGTGCGCAGCCCGAGGTAAGGGTTCGTGGCGACCTCCTCGGCCCTGCGCCGGGAGAAACCGCCGTCCCGAGGGAGGCGGCGTTCGACCCACTTGAGGAAGGCCGCGATCCAGGACCGCAGGGGCGGCGTCTCGACGACGCTCCAGCCCGCCCCATCGTCCCCATCCGCCGCGTCCTCGTCCCGGTCCCGCCCAGCCCGGAGCCGGAAGGAACCCGTCCGTCCCTGCGGCGATCTTCCCGGCGGCGCGAACGGCGCCGCGACGGTAATCCACGCGTCCTCGGGCAGGCTCTCGAATCGCAATGCGTCGATGCCCTCGTCCGACTCCAGGTCGACGTAGACCCACTCGCCGAGCCGTATGGCCTCGCGGGCGGCCCGCGCGTCCGGCGCGACGACGACACGCGCGGAGCGACGGGCGGCGAGCCAGCGACCCAGCAGGGTCACGCCCGCGCCGGTAGGCGCGATCCACCAGGTGGCGCCGAAGGGCCCGAGGAACCCCGTCAGCTCCGGCGGAATCCCCGGGAACAAGCTTTCGGAAGCCAGATCGATCGGTCTCGCCGCGGGGAGGTCGTCCAGGGGGACGAGCGTCGGTCGTGGCTGCCCCTGCGCGTCGAGGACCTCCCGCAGGCGTTCCTCGAGGTCCGCCGCCTCCATTTCCAGCAGACGCGCCAGGGCCGCGCCTCGCGCGGGGTTCGTCCCGAACCACCACTCGGAGTGATCCCCGCGGTCGAGCTTCCGCAGCTCGTTGCCGACGGAGCGGGGATTCATGTCGGCATTCGGCCACCCGTCTGCCGCGACGAGCCGCCGGCCGAGGGCGTCGAACGACTCCCCGGGTTGGAGCAGCTCCTTGAGCCATCCCATCGTCACCTCCGACGTCCCGAGCATATCCGGCCCCGAAGCGAGGTCAACCCGTCTGCATCGAGCACATCACGATGTGCATCATGCAAGCGGAATGCAGGCCACTCGCGCTCCGCCTCGCGAGCCTCCAAGCTGATGGCCGGAGGTGCCCGTGAGACCGATCGCCGCCAACTACCACCTGCTCCAACCCTGCGACGCCGCCTGCCGCTTCTGCTTCGCCACGTTCCGCGACGTCCGCGGGCGTCTGCCGCTCGCCGACGCGCTGCGCGTCCTCGACCTGCTCCGCGCGGCCGGGATCGAGAAGATCAACCTCGCCGGAGGCGAGCCGACCCTGCATCCGCGGATCGGGGACATCGTCGCCCACGCCCGCCGCATCGGGTTCGTCACCAGCATCGTCACCAACGGGTCCCGCCTCGGGGAGCTGCTGGACCACCACGCGGCCGACCTCGACTGGGTGGGCCTCTCGGTCGACTCGGCGGACGAGGCCACCGAGATCGGGATCGGCCGCGGCCGCGGCGACCACGTCCGGCGCGCCGTGGCGCTGGCGTCGCGCTGCCGGACGCTGGGGATCCGCGTCAAGCTCAACACGGTGGTCTGCGCCCTCAACTGGCGGGAGGACCTGAGCCCGCTGGTGCTCGCCGTGCGCCCCGACCGTTGGAAGATCTTCCAGGTCCTCCCCATCGCCGGCCAGAACGACGGGGCCATCGACGACCTGCTCGTCACCGCGGATCAGCTCCACGCCTTCGTCGAGCGGCACCGGGACCTCGCCCGCCGGGGCTTCCCGCCCGTGGTCGAGGACAACGACGCCATGAAGGGGTCCTACGTCATGGTCGACCCTCTCGGACGCTTCTACGGCAACGCCACCGGCCGGCACGTATACAGCGACCCGATCCTAGATGTCGGCGTCGAGGCCGCGCTCTCGCAGGTCGGCTTCGACGCCGCGAAGTTCGACCGCCGCGGGGGGAGGTACGCGTGGTAGCGCCGGGGCCCCGGGTGGCGATCCTCGGCGGTGACGGACGCCAGTGCGGGAGGTGGGGGGGAGAGGGGATCGCCGTCCACTTCATGGCCGGCCGCGCGGGTGGCAACGGGGAGCCGAGGCGGCTGGAGGCGGCCCTGAGATCGGGGTCCATCACCCGCGTCGTGATCCTCGCGCGGTGGAACGGCCACGCGACCACCCGGCGCATTCGGCGGGTGTGCCGAACCCTGGGGGTGCCGGTCGAGGTCGTGCCGTGACGTCCTCAGGCCACCCCCAGCGCCTTGAACGCCGCCTGCCGCACGTCTCCGAAGAAGATCGGGTCCACCCGCTCCAGGACGTCGGGATGGACGTCCAGGATCTGGCGCTTGTTCTCGATGGGGACGAGGGCGCGGCGGGCGCCATTGTCCATGGCGACCTGGAGGGGCTCGGTCAGGGAGCGGACCGGCTTGATGTTGCCCTGCACGCTCATGTCGCCCAGCACCAGCAGGCTCGCCTGGGGCGGGGACCGGCGCAGGATGGAGTAGGCGGCGACGAAGAAGGCGACGCCGATCTCCGCCTCCACCCGGTTGCCCAGCAGGTCGATGACCTCGACGTGCAGGTCCGACGTGTCGAGCTCCCGGGCCACGCCGAAGGGGGTCTTCTGGGCGTGGAGGTGGGCGAAGGCGCGCTGGACCGACTCCTTCATCGCCCCGCTCACGCCCCCCGCCAGCTTCAGCTTGCCGGTCCCCGACGACTGCGACACCTCCACCCGGTACAGGCCCACCGTGCCGTCCCCGCTGACCGAGGCCGTGTAGACCGTGCCCGGCGGCAGGGGGTCGGTGGAGATCAGGTCGCGCCCCCCCTGCTCGGGAACGCCGACGAAGCGCTCCTCGCCCGTCTCGTGGTCGACATAGCTGAAGCTCGTCTGGTAGTACTCGAAGGAGCCCATCTTCTTGAGCTGCTCCTTCACCCGGCGCCGGCCCTCCAGGGCGAAGGCCAGGACCTCCTCCAGGTCCTCCTTGGAGACCTCGCCGTGGGGGTGCAGGACCTTCACCAGCCCCGACACCGTGCGCCGCACCGCCTTGCGGTCCCGGGCGTTCAGGTGGGAGCCGAGGTCGAAGTGGTGGTCCAGCGTCTCGGTGAAGTTGAGGCGGCGCAGCTCCCGCATCGCCTCGGCCAGGTAGTCCACCACGAAGCCGTAGTGGTCGGTGAAGTGTTCGTTGCGCATCTTCGGCACCTCCCACCCCGGCAGGTAGAAGTGCAGCCGGTCGATGAACGCCATGTCGTCCCGGATCACGTCCGGCATCGGCGCGAACAGGTGTCCCGTCTGGACCATCACGTCCACCGGCTGCTGGGTGTTGCCGAACATCGCCACGCTGGCGTAACCCGACGCCTCCTCCTGGCCCCGCTGGTAGCGCCCCGACTCGCAGTAGGTCTTGAGGGTGGTCACCACCTCCTTCGGCATCTTCTGCAGGTCGGCCACCTCGTCGAAGCCCACCACGTCCCAGATCTGCACCATCCCCTTCTGGCGACCGCTCATGTGGCCGAAGAGGTTGGCCACCGTCGTCGGACCCGTCAGCAGCGCCGCGTAGGGCGACAGCTCCTGCACCGCGTAGCTCTTGCCCGTGCCCCGCGGGCCCAGCTCCACCAGGTTGAAGTTCTGCTCGCACAGGGGCACCAGGCGCGCCAGGAAAAGCAGCTTCAGCCGCCGCGCCATCACCGTCGGCTCGTAGCCCATGCTGCGAAGGAGCAGGTCGATCCACTCGTCGGTCGTGAACCCGGCCCGCGTCCGCCGGTAGTCGTCCAGGTCGAAGGTGGCGAGCTGGATGGGGGTCAGCTTCTCGATCCAGAACGGGTACCTGCCCCGGTTCTCGTCGTCGGGCAGGAAGCGCAGGTCCACCTGAGCCCAGATCCCGCCGGTGAGCAGGCGGTCGTAGGAGCGGACGTAGTGCTCGGGCACGCGCACGTGCTGGTGGCCGAAGTTCGCCAGCTCCGCCCAGTAGTCCGAGTCTACCAGCCGCACCTTCACTTTGTCGATGAAGGTCCAGCGCCCCTTCTCCCGGACCCGGCTCTGGGCCTTCATGGACTCGTCGGGCCGGATGTAGTTCTCGGCCAGCGTGTCCTTCACCACCTGCAGCCCCATCTGGATCGCCATCTCGTCCGACGAGGCGCAGTACTTGCCGAGCAGGTACTCCAGGACGAAGACCGGGACGTTCGCCCCCACCTTCACCTTGCGGACGAGGTCCTTGCGGACCACGCGCCCCGCGAAGAGGCGGTTCACTTTGTCGTCGAGCGCGTCGCGCGTCGGGGGCACGTTCACGGGGCTACCTCAGGAGGCTCGTGGGCAGGGCGGGGGACGAGGCGAGGACCGCCCCCGAGGCCGGATCCAGGACCACCACCTTCACCGACGCCGCGTCCTCGCCGCCCAGCGTCAGGCCGACGTGGGCCTTCGCGCCCGGCCGGACCCGCAGCACCCCCCGCTCCCGGTCGAGCTCGCCCCCGCTGACCATGCCCGCCGCGCCCACCTGCTGCTGCTCCGACAGGACCACCACCCGCAGCTCCACCGCCTCGGGCGCGAACAGCGGCGGCGCCTTCACCTCGACCTCCACCACGAAGACCCGGTTCGTGATGCGCTCGGGCAGCCCCGCCAGGACCACCTCGATCCCGCCCGTCCCCGGCGCCGGCTCCCCCGCCGGGATCCGGAAGGAGAGGACCGGGATCACCAGCTCCTGGAGGCTCGTGCTCCCGTGGTGGAAGCTCAGGTCCCCGCCGGCCTTGAACACCCCCAGGCCCGCCGGGAACACGAGCTCCAGGTCGCCGGCGTAACCGAGCTCCCCCGCCGACACCCGCACCGTCCCGGGGGGCGTCGCGCCGCCGCGGCCGATCCAGACCCGCCGGTGGAGCTCCACCGTATCGCCGCCGGGGGCGTCGGTCTTCATGTCGTCCCCCTTCCGCAGCCCGAAGAGGTGGCCGTGGTCGGCGGTCACCACGAAGTGCTCCACCCCCGCGGCCGAGAGGCGCCGGGCCGCCCGGGCGAGGTCGCCGATCACCCCCTCCATTGCCCGCCGGGCCAGGTGGTCGTCCCCTGTCTCGCCCAGGTAGTCGATCTCCGTCGACCGCACCACCACCAGGGACCGGCCCGCGACCCGCCGCCGCAGCTCGGACGCCTTGTCCTGGAGCACCCGGCTCAGGGTCAGGTCCACGACGTCGGGCACCCGCGCCTGCAGGTACCTCGTCCGCTCCGTCACCCCCGAGAGCGGCACCCCGTCCACCAGGGCCGCCACCTTCCCCTTGTGGGCCACCACCGACAGGTTCGCGGACGCCCCCGGCAGCAGCGCCGCCATGCCCACGGGCGTGATGGTGGGCAGGGCCGCCACGGCGGGGAGCAGGTGGAGGTCCAGGGCCCCCGGGAGCTGCCGCGCGAGCTCCACCCCCATCTCGTACCGCAGCGCGTCGACCAGGAAGTACGCCACCGGCCCTCCCCGGGTCGCCACCACGTCCGGGTGGACGCGCGCCTGGTGCAGGACCCCCGGCACGCTCCAACCCGCCCGGGCGAGGGCCGCGGTGAAGCCCCGGGCCATGTCGTGGAGCAGCCGCTCCGCGTCCCGGAGCACGACGCTGATCGCCTTCTCGAACAGGGACTCGTCGCCGACCCGCCCCCGCCACGTCTCCAGCGCCCGCTGGGCGGCGTCCACCCGGTGCCACCCGTCCTCGGCGGCGTAGCCCGCCACCCAGGTCTCCGGACCCGCCGAGGTCGGGGGCAGGCTGCCCTTCACCGCCCCGATCCGCAGGCCGAGCACGGCGACGCGCCGCGCCACCTCCCATTGCTCCTTGCGGGGGACGCGGGTGGCCTCGTCGGTCCACTCCACCCAGAAGCTCCGCTCGCGATCCTCCACCACCTCCAACGCCTCGCCGAACCGTCCCCGCTCCAGCAGCTCGGCGCACCAGGAGAGCAGGAGCCGCTCCTCGAACTCGAAGGTGTCGATGCGCCCCAGGTCCTCCGCCCGCACCTTCGCCCTCGCCAGGTGGAACTCCTGCTCCACCTGCCGGGCCCGGGCCGCGTAGGCCGGGGCGTGGTCCCGCCGGAAGCGCCGGGCCAGCTCCCGCACCTGCTCGCGTTGGGCCTCGGTCTCTGGCGCCGGCTGCCCGGACATCGACGCGGGCGGAGGCGCCCGGAGGTCCATCCGGAACTCGCCCAGCAGGACGTAGCGGGCGAGGCGGCCGCGGGCCTGGGCCAGGGGAAGGCCGTCGTCGAGGTGCAGGCCCACCTTCGAGGCGACGAGGCGGTACAGCTCCGCGGCGGCGCCCTTCTCGGCGATCTCCGCGTCCCGGGCCTCGTCGGCGAGCCACCGGACCAGGATCTCGGAGTCGGCGGCGTCCCCGAAGATCACCTTCAGCCGCGACGCCTCGCCGCCGTCCCGCTGCGCCAGGAAGGCCACCACGTCGTCGTAGGTGGCGCGCCCTCCCTCCAGCACCTCGTCGATGACCCCGTCGGTGTAGCGCCGGCGCAGGCAGTCCCGGGCCTGTCGGGGGAAGTCCCAGTCCAGGCGGCGCCCGGCCTTCTGCAGCTCCATGAGCACGTCCCGGGCGGGCTCGGGCAGCTCCGCGGGCACGTAGACCAGGAGGGGCGGATCGGGGGGGCCGTCCCCCGCGAAGAAGGGCTCGACGGCGTCCCGCACCGCGAACCACGAGCCCTCGAAGGTGACGAGGCGGGCCCGACCGTCGCCCAGGTCCACCTCGAAGACGTCGGGGTGCTCGTCGCTCCAGGCACACGCGCCGGCCAGGTCGTCGAAGAAGGGCCGGAAGGCGCCGGCGGGGTCCACGACGACGGCGACACCCCGACGCAGCGCGGCGCGCACCTGCTCGGCGAGGTGGGTGTGGAAGGGGTTCATCCGGGGTCCTCGGTCGCGGGCTGGCTCTCGTCGTCCAGGATCACCAGGCGGGTGACTTGCAAGCGCCCCGTCCGGCGTCCGCCACCCGCGCGTCGGACTCCGTGGACCTCGACCCGTCGGTCGAGGGCCTCGATGGCCGTGTCGAGCAGCTCCGGCTCGAAGCCGCACGGGACCTCCAGGGCCGCATCGCCGACGTTCCGCAGCGTGAACGACAGGTTGTCGAGGTCGATCTCCCGCAGGTCCCCCGCGTAGGTCAGGACGACCTCCGAGGCGGCGGCGTCGATGGCCGCGTCGATCCGCCGATGGGCCGCGCGTGTCAGCGAGACGGGGCGCCCGCCGGCCGAAGGTCCCGACAGCTCGACCGCGTCGACCCCTCCCCGGGGGCGCGGGGCGAGGCGCTTGACTTCGGTCAGCAGCACCCGGCGGAGCCCCGCGTCGGGGACGCGCCGCGCGAGGGCGCCCTCGTCCTCGTCCGACCCCGCCCAGGCGGCCACCGTCGCGTACTTGTCCAGCGCTTCCCTCGCCGCGCCCGCGACGCTCCCCGCGTCGGCGTCCTCGCGCTCGGGAAGGCGCAGGCCGACGCGGACGCTGCCCGGCCGCAGGCTCAGCACCTCCAGGTCGCAGGCCCGCTGGATGGCGAGGGTCGGACGGGTCGAGAGGGACCCGGTGGCGATCCACTCGGTCCCCGACTGGATCCCCTTGCGGAGCGTGTTGAGGAAGGTGGTCAGGACGCTCGTCGGCGTGGCGGGCCAGTCGATCCCGGCGCCGCGGACTCCGAGCCAGAGGGGGGCCTCCGCCTCCTCGGCCACCGCCCGCCCGGTGTACTCGCGCAGGTCGGCCTCCATCCGCCGGATCTGGTCGAGGGGCCCCTCCGACATGACCGCGAACCAGGCGTCGCTCAGGCGGGGACGGTCCCGCTCCAGAGCGGCCAGCGACTCGTACATCCGAGCGAGCTGCTGGAGCGTGACGCGGAGCTCGGTGTCGTTGCGGATCATGGCGTCACCTTCAGGATGCCCTTCGCCCGACCGTCCCGGGTGAGCTGGAAGTATTCCATGTGGCGTGCCAGCGCGGGCGTGCCTTCCGCGCCGACGAGCACGTCGAACCCGTACCTCGTCCCCACGCGCCGGCGGGAGAGGAGGTTGTACTCGAAAGGGCGCAGCTCGGACTGGAAGTCGTGGTCCGCACGGAGGGCGAGCACGAGGTCGATGTCCCCGGGATCGGGCTCGGCGGTCACGAAGCTCCCGTCGACGGCGAGCCAGGCGATGGCGGGCGTGGTCCTCGCCTCGGCCAGGAAGGCGCGCAACCTCTCCACGAGCACATGGCGACCGGGATGCCCCAGGCAGAAGCGCCCGAAGCGCTCGCGCACCTCCGCGAAGGTGCACTCGTGCACCCCCGGAGGCAGCAGCCCGTCGGGGGTCAGCTCCGGGATCGGCATGGCGCCTCGGGGAGAAGCGGGGAGAGCTGGCGGGCGGAACGGCTCATGCACGGTCCCCGACCGGCCTGCGGTCCGCCACATCGGGCGCACCGATCCGGGGGATGCTGCCGGAGGGCGGGAGCGCGGCGACGCCCCGGCGCCGCGCGGCGCGCACCAGCTCGGCGAGGTGGGTGTGGAACGGGCTCATCCGGGGCCCTCGGCGCGGAGGCGGCCCTGGCGGCGGAGCTGCCTCGCCACCAGCGGGCACTCGCAGGCCAGCCAGGAAAGGGGCCACGGTTCCGGCGGATCGTCCGGGTCGGTCCGCAGGCCGTGGTACCGGTCGTGGTATTCCGCACGTGCGTCACAGAAGACGGGGTCGTTGAGGCCCAGCCTCGAGATCGTCGCCTCGACCTTCGCCCGGACCTCGGCTTCCAGGTCGTCCGCCGGGGCGATCTCGAAGCTCGCCACGTCCAGCGTGAACCAGTGGTCCTGGACCTCGAAAGGGTCCAGCACGTCCTCGTGGTCGCCCTTGTTGGTGTTCACCTGGGCGGCCGCGAGGCGGAAGTTCGACCACTCGTAGGCGAGGCGCCGGTCCCTCGACTTGGGGACGAAGTGGTCGACCGTGGCGGCTCCCGTCGCCTCGTGGATGCGCATGCCCAGGTAGCCGCACACGTTCCCGTAGCGCCGCCGGAGCTCGGGCAGCGCGCGGGTCCAGAACGTGGGGAGGTTCTCCACGGGGATGGCGTCGATGGTCGTCGCCACGACGCTCCGCTTGCGGCCTCGCCGTGGGGGACCCGAGGTATCACCGACGAGTTCACGGAGGGCTCGCTCGCCCGGGATCCTCACGAGCTCGTCGAAGTCGGCCGGTTCCTCGGCGGGATCGACGTGGATCACGCGGGCTCCGGCGGAAGGTGCTGCGACATGAAGTGCCGCCAGCGGACGAAGAAGGGGTCCATCGCCGGGAGGAGGCGGCCGAGATCGGCATCGACGTTCCGGATCCGGTCCGGGTCGGGTGAGGGCTCACGAATGAGCCGGCGGGCGGCTTCGATGGCCCTCTCCGCGTCTACCGACGTCGCCTCGCCGAGATCGAATACGTCGGAGCGGAGCCACCGGCTCGCGTCGCCCCTCAGGTGCCACTCGTCCTTTGCGATCTGGACCATCCCGTCCACCAGGTCGAGCTTCCACAGGGCGTCCCGGGAGGGGTCGAACACGGGCTCCATCGAGGCGAGGATCAGGGGGGAATGGGTCGCCACCAGGAACTGGACGTCGGGAGCGGCGTCGTCGTGCCACCCGCGCACGGCCTCGTGGATGCCACGAAGCACCGTCCGCTGCCACCTGGGGTGGAGGTGGGTCTCGGGCTCGTCGATGAGCACGATCAACTGGCGCGACATGGGCCTGCCCATGCTGGCGCTCTCCCGCTCGTGGGCGGACAGGGACCAGGCCAGCAGGTAGGCCAGCTTGCACATCCGCTGCACCCCCGCCGGGGCGTATGTGATGGGGACGTCCTGGCCGTAGGGCATGGATACGGTGGGGATCGCCCGGTCGTCGTCGGGGTACGGGTACCGTGGCTCTCCCGGCCGCAAGGGTTCTCCTTCGGGGCCCAGGGCGGCCAGCAGCCTGCGGAGCAGCTCGAACCTCGGGTCCTCGCTGCGCTGCCAGAGGATCCAGTCCAGGATCAGCCCGGAGCAGATCGTCTGCTCCCGCTCCTGGCCGCCCTCGGTGATGGTCCGACGCAGGCCGTGGAAGACCTGGCGTGGGCTGAACTGGTATGCCGGTGGCGCCTCGATGTTACCGCCGTCGGGGCGCTGATAGAGGCGGTAGTTCCGAGCCGGGTCCCAGGCCGAGAACGAGCCGTCCACGCGAGCGTACAGGACGAGGCCCGGGTTCGGGGGGCGGCCCGGGGCCCGCCGCCAGGTCTGGGCTCCCGGGAGCCACTTGGAGACCGCTTGGTGGGGTCGCCGTTCCCCGTCGAAGGCGAAGGCGATCTCGGCGTCCTGCGCGTTCGGGACCGCGGGCGACTCGTGCCAGGTGCGGGTCAGGGCCCACCACCCCACATCCAGCAGGAACGACTTCCCGAGCCCGTTGTCCCCGGTGATCAGGTTGAAGCGGCGCGCGATGGGGTCCATCACCAGCGACGCGCCGGGCCCGACCCGGGTGAGCTTCAGCTTCCTCAGCATCAGGAATCCTCGGCGGGCGGCGCCTTGGGCAGCGCCAGGTCGAGCTGGTGACTGCGCTCCTGACCGCGCCGGGGGCGCTCGGGAGCGGCTCGCGCCGGACGCCCCGGGGACCGGCGGGCCGGCGCGGGCGGCGGCGTGTGGGTGAGCTTCGCCAGGGCGTCCTTCACGGCGGGGGAGGTGCGCTCCCTCACGAGGGACTCTACGACGTCGCCCTCGACCTCGCGGGGAGACCACCGACCGTCCTCGTCCGGGCACCAGAAGACGTCCTCCAGGCCGTGGGCGATGGCGAGGCTGCGGTCCAGGGCGCACTTCGGGACCACGCGCTCGGGCCACAGGCGCATGGCCAGGTGGGACCAGTCGTACTCGGCCTCGCAAAGGCGGGCGAAGGCGCCCTCGCACTCCTTCTGCCAGCTCCGGGTGTGGGCGAAGAGGCGGTGCAGCGGCGCGGCGTTGAGGATCACGCCGTCGTCGAGGTCCGGGTCCCACAGGGGGGCCACCCGGGCGACCTCGTCCCGGAAGGCGCGAAGCTCGTCCACGAAGGCCTCCTGCTCGGCCAGGGCGCGCCGCTGGGAGGGCGTGGGCGTGCCGCCGACCTCGGCGCGGAGGTGGGCGAGGCGCCCCTCCTCGAAGCGCAGCTTGGGCGCGACGTGGTCGTGGAGGACGCGGTGCAGGGTGTCCCGGGCGAAGCGGTGGATGTAGACCCACACGCTGTAGCTGCCCGAGGGGGTGCCCAGGCGCCAGTAGATGGGGGCCTTGCGGCGGCTCCGCGAGTAGCGCTGGACGTGCTCGGCGAAGAAGGCCCGCCTCAGCCAGGGGCGCAGGTCATCGGCGCCGGGGTCGAGGAGGGCGGTCGCCTCCCTGAGGCGCTCGTCGCCGTCGTCGCCGAAGACCACGTCGAAGACCCGCCGGATGCACCCGAGCAGGTCGCGCTCGTGGCCGGGGTCGTCGACGAGGATCCCGTCGGTGGGGAAGGCGATGGGGTAGCCGGCGGGCGGTGCGTCCGCGGGCAGGCCGTCCTCGCCGGTCAGCATGCCCGGGGAGCAGGGGGGGAGGGGATCGAAGGGGTCGGGCTCGGGCGGTAGCGGGCGCTCGCCGGTGGCGAGGCGGATGTCGAAGCGGCCGTATGCCGTGCCCACGAGCGCGCTGACTACGGGCATCACCACCTCAGCAGCACCGAACTCGGGGGACCACGCCGTGCTGAGTTTGCGCACATCGTCGGACGCGGTCACCCCGAACAGTTGTGCGATTTCGTCATCAATGACAGCTAACGCTTCATTGAATTTGTGGAGCTCCACCTTCCTCCGGCAATGCTCATCCGCAACAAGGCCGCGACCGACTCCAGTTCCGTAGATATGCGCAGGCATTCCACCAAACGTAGGATCCAATTCATCCAAGCCGCGAAGAGCCCTAGCCGCGCTAATCGCTATCATACTGGCATGTTCAACGCGCTTCTTGACCTCCTCTTGTGGCCACCGCCAATTCAGCGACTTCACCAGCCCGGTCGGGAATGCGGAAGCTGTGGACCGGCTCATTACGGCCTTTCGCGTAACGGCGGCGTTCAACCATCCGACGAGATATGCATTGCTAACGGACTCTGTGATGGAAATAACGGCGGGGCCGACAATCGACATGATGACACCCCGGGGTAGGTTCCGAACTGCAAATCCGAGCGTCGACCGGTACGAGTACGTTGCCCCGCCCCTGTACCACCACGAAGATCCCGTTCGGCACTGCGCCGTCTGTCCATTGATGGCCATGTTCACAGCATCTAGCTCCGCTCCGTCCTGCCTTCGGTTCAGGACCAGATGGACGTCGCCGTAGAATGGCTGGAATTCGCCCCCTTTGGCATACCGTGCCCAGCACTTGGGTGATAGATCTCTGGCATTGACTTCAGTCCAGATGCGGAGGAACCGCTCGTCGTCATGAGTCAGCGGCCCTTGACGAGCTGTTCCTGCTGCGGGTTCGAACGACTCGCTTTGTTCCCCGATCTGCGTGGATGCCAGTGCTCCACCTGTCAATACTTGATGTGCTACGCTCATGACTATTTGCC
Organism: Myxococcota bacterium; assembly: GCA_023150875.1. Classification (GTDB taxonomy): domain Bacteria; phylum Myxococcota_A; class UBA796; order UBA9615; family JAKLKC01; genus JAKLKC01. The sequence goes on from JAKLKC010000012.1 coordinate 55,126, forward strand.
GCCGCGCCCGCCACGCTGGATCACGAGGACGACCGGCAGAAGCAGCGAGGAGGGCTTCCGCGCTTTGCCCCGGTTCGCCCGAGACCACGAATACCGAGTCTTCTGCACTTCCGGGGGCGCCGGCCAGTACAAAGTAACAGGCCCGGACTACAGCATCGTCCATGAGCCCCATTCCAGCATCGACCAGTATTGCGAAGCGATCGTTGAACTTGTGCCTCCTCCAGCGACCAAGTCTCTTGGTTGTCAGCACGCTATTGGGAGCCACAACACCGATCGGTCCATTCGTCAGTTCGGCTGCACGGTCGACAAGAGCCGCAGATGCCTCGACGTACGAGAGGGAGCGATTTCGCCTTAGAAGCAGGAATGGAGAATCGGGGAGCCTCCCAAACGGCGGATTCATCAACACCACGTCGTACCGCCCCCGGCACACGTCGATGAACGCGAACCCCCGCGCCGCGTCCTCGGCGAACAGCCTCCTCCGGTACGCGTTCCCGGTCGTCGCCCCCTCGGCGTACTCCCTCAGCGCCTCGTAGACCTTGCCCTCGACCTCCTCCCACCGCTCCCGGTCCAGCCGCGCGTACATCGGCCCCCGGCTGAACCGCTTCTCCAGCTCCTGGCGCACCGTGTCCTCGATGCGCAGCAGGGTCCCGGCCTCGCCCGCGAGCCTCATCTCTTCGAACACCCGCCGCACCAGGGCGGCGACGTCGGGGTCCAGGCCCCAGCAGAACTCGTCCAGCAGGTCCGCCTCCCCCGGCATGGGCTCGGCGATCACCACGTTCGTCCGGGTCACGAGCGGTCGCTTCGCGCGGTCCAGGCCCAGGTCCTTCCACGCCCTCTGGGCCCGCATCCACAGCGCCAGTGCCGCGATCTGGGCGGCCCGGGGGTCGATGTCCACCCCGTACAGGTTGTGCCTCAGGACCAGCCCCGGCAGCTCCCGCCGCAGCGCCTCCCGCGTCGCGTAGTCCTCGCGCAGGCTCCTCCCGGTGGCCTCCGACGCCGGGGAGCCCTCGTCCTCCCACGCCTCCTCGTAGATCACCAGGAGCAGGTCGAAGGCGTAGAGCAGGAAGTGACCCGACCCGCAGGCCGGGTCCAGGATCTTCAGGTCCCGCGGGTCCTTCTTCGCCCGGAAGGGCAGGTGGACCGGCCGCTGCTCGGGCGGGACCGTCTCGTCGGGCTCGGGCGCGGCCTCGCCCTCCGCCAGGAACACGGTGCCCGGCCGGCGCACGAGGTAGCGGCAGAGCTCCGCGAGCCGCGTCCCGCCCCGGCGCATCTCCAGCCAGGTCTGGCCGAGGGTGTTGTCGGTCAGGAACTCCACGACGTAGCGCGGGGTGAAGAACTGGTTGCGGACCGCGAGCTCCCGGCTGTCGCGGGGGGCCTGGGACTCGGCCCGCATCCGCCGCCGCTCGTCCTCGCCGTTGAAGTACTGGTAGACCCAGCCGATGGTCTCGTCCTCGCCCCACACCTGGGCCAGCTCGGGGTCGTTCAGGACCCCCAGCAGATCCTCCAGCGCGTTGCGCCGGGGCCAGAGCAGGCTCGCGGGGTCGCGGCGGTCGAAGAGGACCCGCACCTCGCGGCCCACCTCGTCGAAGAGGCACTCCAGGTAGAGGCGGTAGGCCTCGTGGGGCCGCACCTTCAGCCCCTCGGCCAGGCCCTGGAACTCGCGGAAGCCCGACGATGCCAGGGCCCCCCTCACGCTCTCCCTCACGATCCCCCGCGCCTCCAGCATCTTCAGGGCGACGAAGCGGTTGAGGGTGGTGAAGGCGCACTCCCGGGTGAGCGCCGCCACCGCCTCGGGCGCGGTCCGGCCCTGGGCGCGGTGGTGGGCGACGGCGTCCACCAGCCTCCGCCGCACCCGGCGGGCCGCGGGGTCCTCATCGAGATGGCGCCCCGCCTCCTCCGCCACCGTGCCGTCCGGGCGGATGTCGAAGGTGCCCTCGAGCTGGGCGGCGATCTCCCCCTCGAGCAGGCGGCGGGCGGCCTGGGTGGCGCGCTGGATGCGGTTGCGGGTGTCCTTGTCCATGCCTCGGGGCCGTGGGCGCGGGGCGGCGGGGATCATACCAGCCGTCCCCGACGTTGGCGCGGGCGGGGGCGCGCCGCCGACGCTACTGCACCCAAACCTTCTTGCCCTCCCCGATCAGCCGCTCGCACTCGTCCCGCAGGGCCTGGATCGCCGCGTCGAGCTGCTCGGGGGTCTCGACGCCCCCCGGGAAGAACGACGACACCCGCACCCGCACCACGCGGTTGCCGTCGATCATGCGGAGCATCTCCTCCGTCGCCGCCTGGAGCCGCGCCGGGCACGCCTCGGTCTCGGCGCGCACCTGGGGGATGGGGGTGGGGGGCGGCAGGGCGGTGGTGGCGGGGCCCGCGAGGGGGGCCTCCACCCGGGCCTGCTGGGCAGCGTCGAGCTGGGACCACTCCGGCGCCCCGCGCAGGCGCTCCACGGCGGCGGCGTAGGCGGCGCGCCGGGCCTCGACGGCGGCGTCGAAGCGGGCCCGCCAGGCGGCGCCGACCTCCCGGGCGTGCTCGTCGATCCGCGGCAGCTCCCGGAAGAAGGTCTCGCGCCGCAGCAGGTCGTCCAGCTCCTCGGCCCGCGCCGCCAGGCCTTCGGGGAGGTCCGGCTCCTCCTTCAGGAACGGCCACTGGCGGCGCACCGCGTCCCGGGCACGGGCGAGGTCCAGGAGGCGCGGCTCGGTCAGGGCGTCGTCCAGCTCGGCGGCGCGCTTGATGCCCGCCTTGATCTCCCCGCAGCTCGCGTTGAACGTGGTGATGGCGTTGTCGTCGCCGCCCGTGCGGATCACGCGGACCTGCTCCAGGGCGCGGGCCAGCACCTCGGCCCCCGGCAGGTCGTCGCGGACCAGGCGGTTGTGGACGTCCTGAAGGGCCTGCTCGTGGCGATGGACCTCGTCCTTGATGGCGCGGGCGACGACTCCCGGCTCCAGCTCGGCGATCTCCTTGCCGAACACGTCGCGGAAGTGCCCGTCCGCCTTGACCAGCTCCCCGTAGTCGACGCTGACCTTCGGCCGGAACGTCGCCTGCCGGAAGAGGTTGTTGTTGGTGAACGTCGTCCGCGCGTCGAGGGAGAGGGCGTTGTCGATCACCTGCCCCCGGGAGACCGCCTCCACCTTCCCGGCGCGCAGAAGGCTCGCCACCAGCAGGCGCACCACGTCGAAGTCCCAGCCGAAGGGCTCCTTGCCCAGCTCGTCGGCCAGCGCCCGGCCGCTCACCAGCTCGCCATAGGCCGCCTTGTGGGCGATCCGGTTCATCACCTCGGAGAGGGGACCGCCCTCGGTGCGGAACGCGGGCTTGCCCCTCGTCTCCTGGACGAGCTGGAGCTGGGAGAAGACCGGCGGGAGGCCCCGGAGGTTCTCGGTGGTCAGCAGGGCCTCCAGGTCCTTCGCGGACACCTTCGCGGCGCCGTCCGAGAAGCGGTCGAAGACCTCGGGGAGCACCCTCGCGAGCACGCCCGCGCAGGCGCGGCCCACGTCGGCGGCGCCGGCCTCGGGGTTGCGCTCGTTGCCGCGGAAGTAGACGGTGCCGGAGAGCAGGGCTTCCCGCAGGCGCCGCCTCAAGTCGTCCTGGTGGCGCTGGCGGCGGCGCTTCTCCTCGGCCACGAGGGCGGTCTCGTCCCGGGTGGTGGCGTTGCGCTCGCGTCGGGCCAGGATCTCCTGGCTGCGGAAGACCTCCTCGGTCACGCGGTCCACGGCGTCGTCCAGGCGGGCGATCCAGAAGACGGCGGTGCGCTCCTCGCGGCTGCGCTGCCGCCACTCCTCGCGCAGGCGGCCCCACTCGGCCTCGTCCGGCGCCAGGGAGACGTGGACCGGAACGTCGCCGGGGGTGACGAGGCGGTTGTTCAGGAAGAGCCCGGCCCGGAAGGGCTTGACGTCACGCAGGAGGTGGGACGGCTGGGGCGTCCACAGCCCGTCCACCACCTCGGCGTGGATCCGGGCGGCGTCGGCGGGCCGGAGGGAGAGCTTGCCCCGCTGGCCCTCCCAGTCGTCCTCGGCGGGCGTGGGGATCCGGTAGCCGTCCTCGCCCAGGCGGATGCGGCCCGCGGCGACGAGGGCGTCCAGGGCCGCCTTGACCTCGGGGAGCTGGGAGTCGGCGGTGACGCTCGGGTGGAGGGTGGCGGCGACGTTCTCGGCGGTGCGGGGGATCCGCTGCTCGTACTGGAGCAGGCAAACCGCCTTGGCGACGGCCTGGGCGCGGGGGTGCGGCACCTCGCGGCCGATGTCGTCGATCTTCCGGCGCACGTCGCTCGAGACGTTGCCCGAGACGAGGTCGTACACGCGATCGAGGGTGACGAGGGTCCCCTCGGGCTTCGAGGCGAGGTCCACCTCGGGGTGGATGAGGAGCTGCTGGGCGAGCTTGATGATGGTGCGGGCGGCGCCGCCGACGTGTTTGCTGGCGCCGCCCTGGGTGCGCAGGCCCGAGACGACGTTGATCACGAGGTCGATCTGGTAGGGGAGGAGGGGGTAGAGGTCGATGAAGCCCTGGTCGGTCAACTCGGGCAGGGCGACGTTGGGGGCGTGGACGCGGGTGTGGTCCACGAGGCGGCCCCGGTGCTCCCGGTGGAGGGCGCGCAGGCGGGCCTGGGCGTCGGCGTGCTTCTCGAGGACGCGGCGGCTGGTGACCTCGGAGATGTCCGAGGGCTCCAGGTGCACCTGGAGGGGGAAGCGGTCCTTCACCTTCGGCAGCTCGATGCGCGTCTGGTCGAGGCCGCCGACCAGCTCCGAGAGGGCCTCCTGGGAGGTGACCATGACCCAGATCCGCCCGCCGCCCCGCTGGCCCAGGCGCTCGACCACGGCGCGGAGGTCCTCGAGCTTACCGCCGTCCTTGGCGACGAACTGGCCGACCTCGTCGATGACGAAGAGCAGGTTGCGCTTTTCGGGCCGGCGCCTCGACAGCAGCTCCAGGCAGCGGTCCGCCAGCAGGGCCGGGGTGACGTCGCCCCGGCCCTTCGCCCCCTTCACCCAGGAGTCGGGGGCGTTGTAGGTGCGGGGCTCCAGGGCGTGCATGACCGCCGAGGCCCGGCCGATGGCGAGGGCGGGCAGGCCCTTGTCGTGGTCCCAGGCCCGGCGGTCGTGGAGCTCGGCGTACTTCGCGACGAAGGCGCCGAGGCGGCCCTCGGCCTCCAGCGTGATCTCCAGCTCGGCCAGGTCCAGCTCCCGGGCGTAACCGAGCCGCTGGAGGAAGAGGCGGTACATGATCTCGGTGATCGACTGGTTTCCGGCGCGGATCCCCCGGTCGGTCGAGACGTCGAAGATCACCGCCTCGGTGGGGACCATCTCGTTCACCTGGCGGAGCAGGACCTCGGCCTTGTTGTCCTTGGGGACGCTGAGCCGCCGGGCGAGGAGGTCGCCCGCGCGCGCGCCGCCGCCCAGGTCGCGGTCCTCGATGGCGAGGCCTAGCATCTTGGCGAAGCTGGACTTGCCCGAGCCGAAGAAGCCCGAGATCCACACCGCGGTGCCGTCGTGGGGCTTGCGGAACGCCTCCAGGTAGGCCTCGAGGATGGCGATCTGCTGCCTCCGGATGGAGTCGGTGACGACGTACTCCGACAGCTCGTGGCGGATCCGCGCCAGGTCGTCGTCGTCGACCTTCACGACCTCCTCGATCCGGCGGTCGACGTCGCGGGCAAAGAGCTCGGCGATGCGTTCCATGGCGGGTCTCCTCAGAAGATGCGGGGCCGGTAGTTGTGCTCGGCGTCGATCGCGCCCATGAAGCGCAGGCCGGCGGGGCCGTCGGTCTCGCCGGGGTAGAAGAGCACCGTGGGAACGGCCACCTGGCCCACGAGCTGCTCCAGAAGGGCCGAGGTGCGGTAGAGGGGGTACAGGGCGCCGGCGCGGACGAGGAGGACGACGTCCCGGAGGGGATCAGCGTCCTTCGGGACCCGGGCGGCGACGAGGCGGTCGAGGCGCTGGTACTCGGCCAGGACCGAGAAGGCGGTCTCGATCGCCAGGGGGAGGCCGGCCTCGCGCTCCGCCGCGGCGAGGGCGCCGCCCCCCAGCCCCTCGGCAGCGAGGGCGGCGGCGAGGCACTCGGCGAGGGAGATCCGGGTGACGCGCTTGCCCTTCTGGCCGAGGCGGGTGGCGAGGAGGGTGACCTCCTTGCGGAGCTCGAGCTCGTCCTCGGGCGGGTAGACGAAGACCACGAAGGGCATGTCGTGGTAGGCGCTGATCCCCGGGCGGGGGTCCTCCTTGATCAGCGCGGGCTCGAGCCGCCCGGTCAGGCGGGCCTTCCAAGAGGGAGTGGGGGTCAAGGCGACAACTCCTCCCGCGCGAACTCCTCGGCGGACGCGCGGGGCAGGCGGAGCTCGGCGACGCTGCCGGCGACCTCGTAGCGGAGCCGGCCGAGCTGGTGGAGGCGGAACAGCTCCCGTTGCACGTCGTCGGGCCCCATGAGGTACATCCGCCAGTCCGGGGCGTGGACCAGGCGGTGGGGGTTGGGCTCCTCCCGGGCGGCGGCGTGGAGCAGGTAGAGGAAGGCGTCGTCGGGCAGGTGGTAGGGGACGAACTCCCGGGCGAGGGTCCCGGTCATCAGCCCGAAGTCCACGGCCATGCGGAGCAGGCCCGAGGCGACGCGGGAGGTGGTGGAGGGGGACCAGCGCTCCTTGATCTCCACGTCCTCGCGGTCGTGGAGGCCGTCGAGGTAGGGCGCGACGTCCTCGGTGCGGATCCGGAAGGCGCCGGCGGCGTGCTGGTCGTAGAGCCACCGCGACAGGAAGTCGCGCACCAGGAACTCGTCCCGGGTCATGTGCCACAGGAGCAGGGGGCGGAAAGTCTCGAGGGCGAGGCCGCGCCGGGCCAGCTCGACGAGGACTCGGTCGCGGCCCTCGGTGTCGAAGCGACGGTTGACGGTCTTGGCCAGGTCCCGCCACCAGTTCGCGCTGCCGGCGCCGACGGGGTCCGCGGACTTGAGGCGGTCGAGGTTCCACTTCCGGGGCCGGGAGAGGTCCCAGTGGCGGAAGAGGTCGTAGGTGGGCTCGACGAGGGCCCCCTTGATGACGGTGAACGACGAGACGACCCGGGCGCGCGCGCCGGCCATCACCCCTCCAGGCGGGCGTAGGGGATGGCGGGGGCCTCCCTCTCGCCCCGGAAGAAGCCGGCGGCGAGCAGGCCGAGGGTCTCGTCGTCGAGGGCGCACACCCCGGGGAGGGGGACGGCGCGCCCGTCGACGGAGCGCTTGAGGTGGCGGGCCCGGGCCAGCTCGGCCTCGCCGAGGACCTCCAGGGAGCGCAGGCCGTGGAGCACGTCGCCCTGCAGCCCCGTCAGCGCGGCGAAGAAGGGCGCCCAGCGGTCGGGCTGGTCCATCCAGTCCTGGAGGTGGTCCTCGAAGACCTCCTCGACCTCGGGGGGGAGGCTGAACAGGGTGGCGCAGGCCGGGGGGTTCCAGAGCTCCCGCGTGCGGGCGCGGGCCACGGCGAGCGCGACCCGGGCCTGGGCGAACGGGGCGGTGCGAGGGAAGCTCCGCTCGTACAGGGTGCGTCCCAGCGGCCCGAGGACGCCCCGGGTGTTCCACCAGCCCAGCCGGTCCATCTCGCCGAGGCGCGCCACCACGAGGCGGAGCCGGAAGAGGCGGTCGAAGTCGATCGCGTGCATTCGAGACCCGCGGGGAGGGCGGTGGCGGCGGCCCCCGTCCCGGCGGGCGCACCCGGCGCGAGCGCGCCCGCCCGGGCGCATTCTCTCGCGTCGGCGACGGCGGGTGAAGGGGAGGGGAGCGTGGGGAGGGGCGATTGCCGGGATCGATCCGGGATCCCCCACGGTCGGGGAAGGGGAGTCGAGGCGGTAGACCCGGCGTCCCCGAGGGTCGAGGAAGGGTGGTCTACCCCCTCGATCCGGCATGACCCGAGGCAGCCGCAGTCAAGGCGTAGCCGGATCGCCCGCCACGGCAGAGCCAGCGCGTCGCGAGGAGCCGTGCGAGGTCGGGGTGATCCCCACCGCGGTCCCCGAGCCGCCGGACGATCATGCCAGGGCCGGCGAGGGCCAAGACGGCAGCATCCACGCATGTCATCCCTCGGTCGCGCATGTCAGGACGCGGATACCGGCTTCCGCTGGCCGCGGAAGGCCCTGACCACGTGCCCGAACTGTGGTCAGCTCGCCTGACCACGCCGTTGACCGCGCCGTGCCAGCCCGTTGACCGCGCGCTGACCCCGCTCCGCCCCGCCGCCGACCACGCCCCGAGGGGTCGCTGACCACGTCCGGGAGCCTCCGCCGCGTCCATGTGGTCAGCGGATCTGCTGGCCCGGCGCGGGGTTGGCTGGCTACCGTCAGAGGCAACGACGGGCGCTGGATCCACCCCGGGCCCTCGTTGTCCCTGGACCGTCGGCGCAGCCAACTGCGCGCCGCCGGTCGGAGGCGAGATGATGCCCGCCGCCGCCGACGCGCCCGCCATCTCCGACGGCACCCCGCGCCCGTTCGGGGGCAATGATCCCGACGACGGCGCATTGACGTGGCCCGTCGCGGCGGCCGTCGGCGCCTGCCCGTCCTGCGATCTGACGGCGCCGGACGCTGCCAACGGTGCCGTCGGCGTCGGCATGGGACCGAACAGCGGCCAGGCGGCATGCACCGTTCGCGGCACCCGTCCTCGCGTCCCGACGGTGGGTCTCCGCCTGACCGCGACGGGGCCCCCCTCGTTCCGGGCGTGGGCGTCCTGCCTGACCCTCGGCGACCTGGAGGACGTGCTGCGGAAGGCGGTCGCGTAGGCGGCGACGTTACGTCAAGTTCTCGGCGTCCCACCCCATCTGGAGCCTCCGCCATGCCCATCGTCGGAGCCGCCTACCTGCGGTGCAGCGACCCCCGCCAGGACAAGAGCATCGAGCAGCAGCGAGAGGAGATCCTCCGCCGCGCCGAGGCCGACGGCGTCGTGATCCCGCCCGAGAACTGGTTCGTGGACGAGGGCCTCAGCGGGCGCTCGACACGGAAGCGCCGCGCCTATCTGGATCTCATCCGCGTGGCCGAGGTCCAGCGCGACGCCCGCACCGAAAAGCGCCGCGCCCAACCCCAGCGCATCGACCGGCTCTACGTCTGGGCCTTCAGTCGCCTCGCCCGCAACATGTTCGATGCCCTCCGCGCCTTGGCGGCACTCGACGAGGCCGACATCGACGTGGTCTCGCTCACCGAGCCCGATGCCGGGGATCGCTCCTTCCGGAAGCTGATCCGGCCAATCCTGGCATGGCTCGCCGAGAGGTACAGCGAGGAGTTGTCCCGCAACGTCCAGCGCGGCATGCGGTCCCAGGCCGAGCGGGGTTTCTGGCAGTACGGGAACCCGCCCTACGGTTACGCGCTCGAGGAGGGCCGGCTCGTCGTCACCGACGAGACCCGCGCCGACTTCGAGACCGTCCGGCGCGTCTTCGCGGTCTACCTCGAAGGCCGAGACGGGGCGAAGCGTCTCGCCGAGAGACTCACCGCCGAGAGCATCCGGCCGCCCTCGCGGCGCGATTGCCCGCGCGATCGGCTCGGCTACGCCTGGCGCCCCAAGCACGTCCTCCAGATCCTTCGAAACCCGGTGTACTGCGGCCACATCGTCCACGACGGCGAGGTCGTCGCCCGCGGGGTCCACGAGGCCGCGGTGTCCGACGAGGACTTCGCCCGGGTCGCGGCGCTCCGAAAGCTCAAGGAGCGCGTCAAGCTCGACGGAATCGGGAACGGCCACCACCCGATCCACATCGGCGAGCGCGGGCTGTTCACCCCCTGGCTCCGCTGCGGCTCCTGTAGCGGGCGCATCCGCGTCACCGTCGGCGGGCGCTCGGGGAAGGCCGACTACTTCTACTACTCATGCGCCTCCCGCGCCGAGAACAAGGCCACCTGTCCCGGCCTGTCCATCCGGACCGAGAAGCTGGACGAGGCGGTCCTCGCCTACATCCACGACCACGTCCTGTCCCCCGTCAACGTCCAGGCCCTCATCGATCGGTCCCTCGCCGATCTGGCCGAGCAGCCCGACGACATCGCCCAGCAGCGCGCCGCGATTGAAGCGACCATCGCCGAGCTGGACCGCCGTATCCGCCTCGTCGGCCACCAAGTCCTGGACGGCATCCTGGCCCCGTCCGACGCGAAGGCGCTCAACGCCCCGCTGCTCGCCCAGCGCGAGACCGCCCAGCTCCGGCTCGCCTCCCTGCCGCAGCGGCGCGAGTTGCCCACCGTCGTCGACTGCGACCGCTTCCGCGCGGCCGTGCTGGAGGCGTGGACGGCGAAGCCCCTCGACGACCGCCGCGCCGCGCTGGACCGTCTGCTCGACCGGATCACCCTCGGCGAAGCCGGCGCCCATATCGAGTACCGCGCGAAGGACGAGCCCCCCGCGTTTCGTCACCAAGCACCCGAAGGCCCGCCGTACACCCCCATGTCCGCGCGGGTGCCGTCGGGGTCGTTCCAGGTGGGATCGGGGTCGGCGGCGTCTCGGAGGGGGGAGGTGGGGCGGAGGTGCCAGTCGTCGTTGTCGGGGTCGCCGTCGGGAGTGGCGGTCACGAAGGCGGGGTCCACCGAGAGGTTGCCGTCGGTGCCCGTCCAGGGGCGGATGGCGCCGTCGTAGTCGGTGGGGTCGTTGTCGAAGACGTCGTTGAAGGCCACGGTGGAGAGGTCGTTGGTGCCGTAGATGCCCGCGCCGCCGGTGTTGCGCCACACGACGTTGCCCCGGAGATCGGGGGAGTTGCTGGCCCGCACCAGGACGCCGCCGCCCTGGCCGCCGGGGCAGTCGTTCCAGGCGATGACGTTGTGGAAGAGGGCCGGCGACGCCTCGCCCTCGTAGAAGGCGATCCCGCCGCCGAAGGCGTTGGCCTCGTTGGCCGCGATCACGTTGTTCTCCACCACCAGGGCCACCGAGTTGTGGACCTCGATCCCGCCGCCCTGGCCCCCCTGGGTGGCGTCCACGTCGTAGGCGGAGTTCCCGTAGATCACGTTGTGGACGATGTGGTCCGAGGAGCCGGCCAGCCAGATCCCGCCACCGTCCCCCGCCGTGTTGAAGCGGATGACGTTGCCCTCCACCAGGCAGGAGGAGGAGCGGACGAAGATCGCCCCGCCGTCGTTGCCCTCCTCCACTCCCCCCCAACCCGCGTCGTTGCCCTCGATGAGGTTCCCCAGGATCGAGGGCGCTCCCGAGCGGACGAAGATCGCCCCGCCCTGGGCGAAGTCGATGGCCGCGTTGGAGGAGATCACGTTGCCCTCGATGACCGGCGAGGCGGAGTCGACGTGGATCCCGCCCCCCTCCACCGCCGCGCCGTTCGTCAGGGTGAAGCCGGAGATCTGCGAGGCCGAGCCCTCGCCGCTGGCGAAGGTGACGACCGAGCCCGCGCCCCCGCCGTCGATGAAGGTGTCCGGGGGGCCGGTCACCGCCTCCACCCGGACCGCCGCGCCCCGGAAGTCCACGTTCTCGTAGTAGGTCCCCTGGAAGACCCGCACCAGGGAGCATCCCACCGCGGCGGCGTGGTCCAATCCCCCCTGCACCGTCGCGAACGGGCGGGTGAGGGTGCCCTCGTAAGGAGCCGTGGCCACCTGGTTCACGTAGGTCGGGCAGTCGTCCAGGCAGTCCACCAGCCCGTCGCCGTCGTCGTCCCAACCCTCGTCCACCGCGCCGTCGCAGTCGTCGTCCACGGAGTTGCACTGCTCGCTCGCCGACGGATGGATGGAGGCGTCCGAGTCGTCGCAGTCGCCCCCCTCCAACGTCCAGCCGTCCCCGTCGTCGTCCGTGCCCGAGGGGGTGGTGTCGTCGTCCGTGGGGGCGGTGTCGTCGTCGGGCGTGGTGTCGTCGTCCGGCGGGGTGGTGTCGTCGTCGGGCGTGGTGTCGTCGTCGGGCGGCGTGGTGTCGTCGTCCCCCGCCGAGTCGTCGTCGGCGGGGGTGGTGTCGTCGTCCACCGGCGCCGAGTCGTCGTCGGAGCCCCCACCGCCCAGCAGCGGGTCCTCGTCCCAGTCGGAGCACCCCCCGACCAGGAGGGCGAGCAGCGGCGGGAGGGCCGCCCGGACGTAGCGTGCAAGGTGCATGATCCCGCGCCCCGCCACCGGCTCACGAGGCCAGCACGAAGTTGTTCAGGACGGCGACCAGCACCCCCATGATGGACACGCCGGCGATGATGCCCGAGGCCAGGGGCACGAGGTAGGCGTCGGCGGTCTTGGGAGAGCCCTTCGACCAGAAGTGGGCCACCACGGCGCCCAGGAACATCGAGAGGGGGTACTGGAAGGGCAGGATCAGCCCGAGGCCGAGGCCCGTGGCCGAGGGCAGCCACTTGCGGGCCTTGGGGAGGAGCTGCTCCAGGGCCACCATCGCCGCTCCAAGCCCCAGGCCCCAGAAGATCGCCTGGCGGTGCATGGGGTGCATGTTGTCCAGGCCCAGCTTGAAGACCTCGGCGACCGCCTTCCACGCCTGCGCCGCCGGGGCGGGGAACGCCGGTGCCGATCCCCCGACTCCCGTGAGCACCGTCGCGTCGGGCACCAGCAGATAGAAGCCCGTGACCGTCGCCGCCGTCCCGGCGAAGATCCCCATGAACTGGGCGACGAACTGGCGGCGGGGGTTGGCGCCCAGCAGGTAGCCGCTCTTGAGGTCGTTGAGCAGGTCGGCGGCGGAGCCGGCCGAGCTCGCGGTGATCCCCGCGGTCATCAGGTTGGCGGTGGTCGACTGGGGGATCAGCACTCCGTAGGTGAGCTGCATGATCTTGCCCATCGCGCCCACGGGCGTGATGTCCGACTCGCCCGTCGCCCGGCAGGCCACCAGGGCCAGCAGGAACGTCAGCAGGACCGCCAGGACGCCGTAGTGCGCGGGCACGTCGAAGAACGCGAACGCCACGCCCACCACCGCCGCCCCCGCGATGACCGTGCCCCAGGCGAACCAGGACATCGGGACCTCGGTGCGGCGGACGAGGTCGCTGTCACCCCCCGCGCCGCCCGCTCCCCCCGCGAGCCCCCGGAAGGCGCGGGCGATGGTGCGCCACTGGAGCGCGAACGAGAGCAGCCCCGAGCTCACCATGATGGGCACGCCCAGCCACAGCCCGATCTCCTTCCACGCCTTCCAGGGCTCGGTGGCGGCGCGGACCTCCTGCCCCGTGGCGGCGCTGGTCCACAGGGACTCGTAGGCCACGGGACCGGCGACGTACACGAGGAGCAGGCCGCCCAGCATCATGTAGATCGTCACCCTCAGCCCCACCAGGGCGCCGGCGGCGATCATGATGGGGTTGTGGTCCAGGACCATGGTCCAGTGGGAGGGCTCGTTGGCCACGGCCTTCCCCCCCTCCAGGTGCGTCCCCCTGGCCGGCAGGCCCACGAGGTCGAAGATCGGCGAGTCCGCGGGGAGCAGGGGGGCCCGGCCGTCGGCGGTCTTCCGGACCTGAAGGTCGATGAGGAGGGGGAACAGCGCACCGGCGAACCCCGACACCGCCAGCGCCCGGGCCTTCCGGATCGCCTCGCTCCCCTCGGAGTAGAGGGACTGGAGGGTCACCGCCGCCGCCGTCCCCGAAGGGAACTTCAGGCGCTCCTTGTTGATGAGGTTGCGCTTCATCGGGATAGCGAGCACCGTGCCCAGCGCCGCCAGGAAGACCGTCCACGCCGTGAGCACCGGCCAGGGCAGGTGCTGTCCCTGGGGGTGCTCCGGGGTGACCGACAGCATCAGCAGCGCCGCGATCGCCGAGATCATCGTGCCGCCCGTCGAGTAGCCCGCCGCCGAGGCCGTGGACTGCATGCAGTTGGTCTCGAGGATCGTCATGGGGGTCTTCGCCACCCCGATCCCCAGCAGCAGGTTCCAGATCCCGTAGGAGAGGATGCAGGCGGTGATGGCGACGCCGAGGCCCCACCCCGTCTTGAGGCCCACGTACAGGTTGGTGAAGGCGAGCAGGAATCCCAGGGCCGAGCCCATCAGCACGGCCCGGACCGTGAGCTGGGGCACGTCCTCGCCCCGGTAGATCCGGGCGTACCACTCCTCCTCGGTCATCTCCAGGACCTGGTCGGGGGGAATGGCGAGGGGGCGGCTCCGCTCCACCTCGTCGGGGGTGGAGGGCGGGCGCTGGAACAGGGGCGCGGGCCGGGGCGGCGGGCCGGGCGCCCGGGAGGAGGCGGTGGCGACCTTCGGAGAGTGAGGGGGGCGGCGGTCGGGCATGGGGGGCTCCGGCGCGGCCGGGCGGGTCCGCGCTCGGTGGGGGTCAGTCTGGGGAGGGGATGATGCCGGAACCGAAACGGAAAGGACACCGCGGGGCGGCGAAGCTTCCGTCCCGGGGCCTTCGGGGGACACCGCGGGGCGGGACGTACCGCCGGGGGCGCATCGGCCGGGTGGAGGGGCGGGAGGTGTCGGGCCCGGGCCTCGAGGATCAGCCGTTACCGCGCTCGCTGTAGGTCCCGCCGTACTGCTCCCAGGTGGGGATCGACGGCCAGGCGCTCGAAGAGTCGGGCCTCTTGAAGTTGTTCTCCATGAACGTCTTCGCCAGGGCGGTCGCGGTGGCGCGGGCCTCGGCGAGGCTGGACGCGGAGATCCTCTCGTTGGTGTTGATCGAGGTGATCGACGACGGCGTCGGGTTGAAGTTCTGGGTGTCCGCCTCCAGCGTCCACATGATCTCCGGACCCGAGCCGGGGTGCCACACCCAGCTCTTGCCGATCAAGACGTTCCCGCTCGTCCAGGTCTTGGGCTCCAGCGAGAGCTGCGAGCCGTCGGTGGCGTTGGCGAACCACAGCCGGTTGAAGTCGAAGGTGGTTGGGATCGAGGACATGGTCGTTCAGCTCCATTCCGCTGGGCGCGCGTCCCCTCGTTCAAACGGGACGCGACCCCGATGAGGATAAGGCCTGGCCATCCCGGCCGGGCTCGCGACGCGGGTCGGTCCAGGGGCCCGCCGCCCCCCCTTCCATGGACCCACGCGAGGTCGCCGGGGCTCGCCGCGTCGCACCTTCGCCGGCTTGCCCCCGCGCGCCCGACCGGAGCATGATAACCGCGCTGCCGGCCCACCATGTCGGAAATCGTCGAGATCGAGCCCGGCACCGTCCTCGGGGACCGGTTCCGGGTGGTGCACCCCCTGGGGCGAGGCGCCTTCGGCGCGGTGTACACCTGCGACGATCTGCTCCGGGGGGACCGGGCCGCCGTCAAGCTGCTCCACCGGCCGGCGGGGAGGCCGCTGGGCCGCTTCTACTTGGAGTACCGGGCCCTCAGGCGGCTGAACCACCCGAACATCGTCTCCGCCCGCACCTTCTCCCGCCACGGGGGGCATCCCTTCATCGCCATGGACCTGGTGGACGGGGTGCCCCTGACCCGGGCCCTCGGTCCCCTGCCGGCGAGCCCCGAGGTCGCGGTCGCCGTGCTGCGCCAGGCCCTCGACGCCCTCGCCACGGTGCACGAGCGTGGCCTGGTCCACCGGGACCTGAAGCCCGCCAACGCGCTCCTCACCCGGGGAAGGCACCTGTGGCTGCTGGACTTCGGCGCCGTGCTGCTGGACGAACCCGACGAGATCGGCCTGGTCACCGAGGGCGGCGCGGTGGGGACCGTCGCCTACATGGCTCCCGAGATCCTGAAGGGGAAGGGGTTCGACGCCCGGGTGGACCTCTACTCCCTGGGGGTGATCGCCCACGAGTTGCTGGCGGGGCGGATGCCCTACCGGATCACCGGCTCCACGGCGGTGGCCATCGCCCAGGTCCTGCGGAGCCCCCCGGCGCGTCTCTCCGCCGCCCGCCCGGACCTGCCCCCCGCCCTGACGGGGATCGTCGACCGGCTGATGGAGCGGGACCCCGAGGCCCGGTTCCCCGACGCGGTGTCGGTGATCGCGGCGCTCCACGGGGCGGGCCTGGTGCCGGACGGGCCTCGGGTGAGGCCGGCCCGGGGCGACGACGGCGCGAGCGGCGAGGACCTGCCGCTCCTGGGCAGGGCGGAGGCGCTGGCGGCGGTGGCCCGGGCCGCCGGCCGGGCTGCCCGCCGGCGGGGGGAGGTGGTGCGGATCGGCGGCGAGCCCGGATGCGGGATCTCGCGCTTCCTGCGGGAGGCGCGGGCCCGCCTCGACGGCCTGGGCTGGTGGGTCGTCCCCGGCCAGCCCGGGGACCAGATCCTCCCGGGAGGGCCGGGGTGGAACGCCACCACCCTGGCCCTCCTGGAGGTCCTCGGCCAGCCCGCCGAGCGGTTCGGCCCGCTGGTAGCCGCGCTCGCCGGATCCGGCGCGGGCGGCGCGGCGCCGGGGCTCCCGCCGGAGGAGGGGCGCCCCCGGTTGGAGCAGGGGCTCCACGGATGGTGTCGCCTGCTGGCGGCGACCGCGGCGCGGCGCCCGGTGGCGGTGCTCGTCGAGGACGTCACCCGCCTGTCCCGGATGGGGCGGGCCCTGGCCGACGCGCTCGTGGACGCGGTCCCCGAGATGGGCGCGCCGGTCCTCGCGGTGGTCGGCGGTTCGCGGGACCCCGACGTCGAGCTGGGGCGCCTCTCGCCCGCGGACCTGGAGGCCCTGTTCCCCGAGAGGGGGGAGCTCGGGGTGGACGACGTCCGGGCCGCCCGGGTGCTCTACGAGAGCAGCCGCGGCACGCCGGCCCTCGTCACCGCGACCCTCGCCCGGTGGGCGCGGGACGACCTTATCCATGCCGTCCCCGGTGGCTTCACAGTCACCCGCAAGGGGCGGGAGACGTTCGCGCGGCCGGAGGGAGAGGGGGTCATCCTGCCCGGGCGGGGCGAGGACCGCTACCGCGCCCTGCTGGACGGTGTGGGCCTGCGCGCCCAGCGGCTCCTGGCGGTGGCCTGCGCCCTGGAGCCCCCCATCACGCTGGGGCTCCTCGCCCGCGCCGCGGGGTGGGACGAGTGGGAGCTGCTGGCGCCCCTGGAGGAGCTCGTGGACGCGGGGCTGCTGCACGAGGAGGCCGGCGACCAGCGCTTGCGCCCCCTCCATCCCGCCCTGGGGGCGGCGGTGGGGGAGCTGCTGACGGAGGCGGAGATCCGGGCGGTGCACGCTCGGGTCGCCGACGCCCTGAGGGGGGACGGGGCCCCCGACGGCCTCGTCGCCAGCCACCTGCTGCGGGCGGGATGCCCCGCCGAGGCCGCCGAGGCCTGGTATCGCGCCTCGGAGGCGGCCTTCCTGGCCCACGACGTCGCCGGCGCCTTCGAGGGATCCTCCCGCGCCGCCGTGCACGGTGCCGATCCCTCGCTGAAGTGGCGGGCCCAGGTTCTGCTCTGCCGCTCCGCGCGCCTGCTGGGGGAACTCGAGGCCGCGGCACGGGCTTCGGCCGACCTCCTCCAGCCGCCCCCGGGGATCCCCGACGCCGACCGGGTCCACGCGGCCCTCCTCGCCGCTTCGTGGGCCACCGAGACCGGGGACGCCGAGGTCGCCGACTCCGCCCTGGAGGCCGCGGCCCGGGTGGCGGCCCCGGATCCCTCGCTGCGGGCCGAGGTCCACCTCCGGGCGGCCCAGGCCCTCCAGCGGCGCAACCGGATCGACGAGGCGGACCGGGAGGCGCAGGCGGCCCTCCTCCGCTACCGGGAGGCGGGGTGTCCCCGGGGGATCGCCCGGGCCCTCCACACCCTCGCCGCCGTGGTCTCCGCCCGGGGGGACGCCCACCGCGCCGCCGTCATCGCCCGGGAGGCCATCGACGCCCGGCGGGACGGCGAGGACCGCCTCCTGGGCGCCAACGCACGCCAGATCATCGCCATCAGCCACATCCAGCTCGGGGAATGGGACGAGGCGGAGCAGGTCCTGGAGGAGGCGCGGGAGCGGTTCGCCGAGTCCGGGGACCTGCGGAACCTCGCCCTGATCCGGGCCATGGCGCTGGAGGTGCAGGTCCGGCGCGAGCGCGAGCCACCCCAGGACCTGGTGCGGGAGGTGCTCCGCTACGCCACCCGGTTGAAGGTGCCGGTGGTGGAGGCGTACGTCCACGGGATCCTCGCCGGGGCGGGAGGGCTGGACGGGAGCCCATCGTCGGCGGTGCGCTCGGGCCGGCGGGCCAGCGAGCTCTACCTGAAGCGGGGCAACCGCGCCCTGGCGGCCTTGGCGGAGGCCAAGATCGCCCTGGCCGAGCGGGCGAGGGACCGGATGGCCGCGGCGGACGAGGCGTCGGCTCGGGCGGTGGATCTGGCGGGGGAGGACATCCCCGAGGACCTTCGGTGGCAGGTGCTGGTGGTGCGCGCCTGGAGCGCCCGGGACGCCACGGAACGCGCCGTCGCCAGCGCCATGGCCCGGGACGCCGCCCGCCGGGTGCTGGATGCCTGGACGGGAGGCGATGCGGGGCGCCGGGATCGCCTGCTTCACGTCCGCCAGGACCTCGCCTGCACCTTCGCCGACGCGCTGGATCTGCTGGTGGACGAGGACGAGCTGCCCACCGTGGACGCCCCCCTGCCCACCGGCGGCGGTGATCCCTAGAGCGAGAGCTGTGGCGGAGCGGTCAGTCCTTCCGGCGGAAGAGCCGGAGCAGCCCTCCGGTGAGGCCGGAGGACGACGGGGCGCCGGCCTGCCCCCCTGCTCCCGCGGGGTCGGACGGGGAGCCGGGCGCCGGGAGCGGCCCGGGGGCGCCGGGAGCCGGCCCCTCCGGCTCCGCCCCAGGCGACGCCGGCGGGGCGGAGACCGCCTCGAAGCGAGGATCGGAGTCGCCCTCCCCCTCCTCGCGGCGCCATCCCGAGAAGCGGCTCCGGGCGGCCGGGCCCGCCCGCAGGGCGGGGCGGTCGGCCTGGACCAGGCGGATCACCCGGGCGAATTCCGGGCGCGCGTGCAGCGGGCGCCACTCGCCCTCGGGCTCGCGGAACTGGAGGGTGGGCGGCAGCCTTCCCTCGTAGAGCTGCTGACGGACCGTCACCGGGTCCGCCCAACCCAGGGGGAGGCCCGTGGGTTCCCGAAGTTCGACGTCGAAGGGTCCGGGCATCAACCCTCCTGGGCCCTCCCGTCGCGGGGGGGCGCCGGAGATCCCTATACTCCCCCCCACACCCGGCCGGCGCAACCGGAGTTCCATGGCCTCCTTCGTCATCGGCACCGCCGGACACATCGACCACGGCAAGACCCGCCTCGTGCGCGCCCTGACCGGCGTGGACACCGACCGCCTCGCCGAGGAGCAGCGCCGGGGGATCACCATCGAGCTGGGTTTCGCCCCGATCCGCCTGCCCTCGGGAGCCCGGGGGGGCGTCGTGGACGTGCCCGGCCACGAGCGCCTGGTGCGGACGATGGTCGCCGGCGCCACCGGCATCGACCTCGCCCTCCTCGTCGTCGCCGCCGACGAGGGCGTGATGCCCCAGACCCGGGAGCACCTGGACATCCTGAGGCTCCTCGAGGTCTCGCGGATGGTCGTCGCCCTCAGCAAGACCGACGTGGTCGACGCCGACCTGGCGGAGCTCGCCGCCGAGGAGGTGTCGTCCCACCTCCAGGGCACCCCCTTCGCGGGGAGCCCCGTGGTGCCCGTCTCCAGCGCCACCGGGGACGGGATCGAAGCCCTGCGGGCGCTGCTGGACGCGGTGGTCACCCGCTTGCCCCGGCGCCCCCACGAGGGCCCCTTCCGGGTGCCGGTGGACCGGGCCTTCAGCATGAGGGGATTCGGCACGGTGGTCACCGGCACCTGCGTCTCCGGGCGGGTCTCGGTCGCCGACGAGGTGGAGGTCCTGCCCGCCCGGGTGCGGACCCGGGTGCGGGGCGTCCAGGTCCACGGACAGACGGTCCCCGAGGCCGGCCCCTCCCACCGCGTCGCCCTGAACCTGCAAGGCATCTCCACCGAGGACATCCCCCGGGGCTCCGTGGTCTGCGCTCCGGACTCGGTCCCGGTGACGTCGATGGCGGACGTGCGGCTCCACTACCTCGCCAGCGCGGGGGAACCGCTGCCCACCCGCACCCGGGTCCGCTTCCTGACCGGAACCGCCGAGGCGCTGGGGGTGGTGCAGGTGGTGGGGCGCGGGGACGAGGCCGATCTCCGCGAAGTGGAGCCGGGGTGGACGGGCTGGGCCCAGGTCCGCCTGGACGCGCCCCTGGCGCTGAGCCGGGGGGATCGCTTCGTGCTCCGCCGGACCTCCCCCATGGTCACCCTCGGAGGAGGGGTGGTGCTGGATCCCCAGCCGCAACGCCACCGCCCCCGGGAGTCCCGGGGCCGCCGGGCCCTCCTCGGGGCCCTGGACGGCCAGCCCTCCCCCGCGACGGCGCTGGACGCCGTGCTGGAGGCCGGGATCCCCCGCCCCTTCGAGGCCCGGGAGCTGGCGCTGCGCCTGGGCCTCCCCCGGGAGGCGGTGAAGGAGGGTCTCGTGACCCTCGCCGGGCAGGGCAGGGCCCTGGTCCTGGAGGGGGGGCGCCACGTCCACGCCGGTGTCGTCGCGCGCCTCCGCCCCGCGGTGCTCCAGGAGCTGGCGGCCTTCCACGCCGCCGAGCCCCTGCTGCCGGGCATGCCCCGCAACCACCTCCGCACCCGCCTGCCCGGCCACCTGGAAGCCCGCCTCTTCGCCGCCGTCCTCGACGCCCTCGTCGCCGACGGGAGCGCCCAGGCCGACGAGCAGTCCGTCCGCCTCCCCGGCCACGTGCCCCGGACCAGCGAAGAGCAGGCCGCGGCGATCCTCCAGCTCGACCGCGTGTACCGGGAGGCGGGCTGGGAGCCCCCGGACCTGGCGGAGGCGGCGGAGGCGCTGGGAGGGCGGAGCGACGTGCCCGCCCTGGTGGCGCACCTCCAGCGTGCGGGCAGGATCGTGAGGGTGCGGGAGGACGTGCTCCTGCACTGCGAGGCGTGGGAGCGACTGGTCGAGACGGTGCGGGCCCGCCTGGAGGGGGGTGGCGAGATGGACCCCGTCGCGTTCAAGGACCTCACGGGCCTGTCGCGCCGGCTGGCGATCCCGATGCTCGAGCACCTCGACCGCCAGAAGGTGACCGTGCGCGTAGGGAACGTGCGCCGCTGGCGGGGAGAGCACTCCTGACGCCCCCGACCGGGGGCGGGGCGCCCCCCCCACCGCCTCGCGGGAACCGGGGCCGGGGCGCCTTGCGCCACCGCGCACAGGTGTGTTAGCGTCGCCGCTAGCGACTTCTCCAGTCTTTACATGCGCTTGCTGGAGCCGACCCGGGATGCCGGACTGGGGGCGCCCGAGGGTGGTCGAAGCGGGTCGTCCGCCGATCCCCCATGGTACCGTCCCGGAGGTGACCTGACCGATGATCCGTCCTTCCCCCGCAGTCGCCGCCGTCCTGCTGCTCGCCTTCACGCTGTTCCAGCTCGTACCCTTCGCGGTACCGTCCGCCCGGGCCGCGGAGGGGGGCGAGGGCATCCTCTCGGTCACCGCCAACGTCGAGGGGGCGAAGGTGAGCGTCGACGGCGAGCCGGCGGGCGTCACCCCCCTGACCGCCCTGTTCCCCCCGGGGCTCCACCGCGTCCGCGTCGAGGCCCCGGGCCACGACGCCGCCTCGCGGGAGGTTCGGGTGGAGCCGGGCAAGAAGGTGGTGTTCGAGGCCACCCTGGTCCGCGTCGCCAGCGTGCTGGACGTGCGGGTGAACGTCGAGGGGGCCGCGGCCTTCCTGGACGATCGCCCCATCGGTACCGGAGGGCGGATCGTGGTCGATCCCATCGACCCCGGCACCTACGTGCTGCGGGTCGAGAAGCCCGGTTTCGAGACCTGGCAGGGGAAGGTGACGGTCTTCCGCAGCCAGGTCGTGGCCCTCCCCGTGGAGCTGGCGAGCGCATTCGGGACCCTCACCGTCCAGAGCGTGCCTCCGGGGGCGAAGGTGTGGGTGGACGGCCAGCCGCGGGGTGCCACCCCCCTGGCACTGGATGGGCTCTCCCACGGGCTCCACGGCGTCCGACTGGCGCATCCGGGCCACGCCGACGTCTTCCAGTCGGTCCGCGTCGACCGCCGGCACCGCGCCACCCTGGAAGTGGCGATGCCCACCGCCGCGGGGCGGCTGGTGGTGAGGGCCTCGCCGGGCAAGCCCCGCCTCTCCATCGACGGGTACGAGCTCGGAGAGCACGGCGAGCTGACCCTGGACAACGTCTCCGCGGGGATCCACCAGGTCCGGGCCTCCCTGCCCGGCCACGCCGACGCGATGTCGCCGGTCCAGGTGCTCGAGGGTCAGGAGGCCGTGCTGGGGCTCCGCCTGGTGCCGGCGGGCACGGGGAGCGACCTCGCGGGGGCCGCCGTGGTGCGTCCCCCCGCGCGCCGCGCCCTGCCGTGGGTGATCCTCGGGGTGGCGGTGGCCGCGGGCGCGGGGATCGGCATCGGCCTGGCGGCGGAGGCCCGCGCCGCCGCCGTCCCCGGCGAGACCCCGGTGACGCCCCCGGCCGCGACGGTGGGAGTGGCCCTGCCGTGACGCCCGTCCCTTCCTCCCTCCCCCCCGGGATGCCGAACATGATCCTGACCCGCCGACTCGCCGCCGCCCTCGGGGTCGCCGCCCTCGGGGCGGGGTGTCCGGCGCCCGAGCCGGTGGACACCACCACGGGGTACCTGCTCGTCAGCCTCGTCGAGCCCGACGTGGACCTGTCGGTGGTGCGCTCCCTCCAGCTCGTGTTCGAGTCGGCGGAGACGGGGAGGCCGTTCACCGACGCCTCGGGGAACGCCTTCGCGGACGGCGTGCAGCTCGAGGGGGGAGGGGTGTTCGCCGAGCGAAACCCCAACGCCCCCGGGCCCGAGCTGGTGGTGACCATCTCGTTGTCGACGTGGACCGACGAGGCCTCGCTGCCGACCGTCAGCCTCGCCTTCGGCGAGCGAAACGTGGGCCTGCCCGTCGCGGTCACCGTCAGCGGACTCGACTCCGCCAGCGTGGAGCGGGCGTCGGCGCCCAAGAGCGCCCCGGCGGTCGTGCGCATGAACGAGGTCGTCGACGTGACGATCCCGGGCTTCGAGATGGAGGAGGTCATCGATCCCCCCGATCCCGACTGCTCCGACGGCCAGGACAACGACGCCGACGGGTGGATCGACGCCGCCGAGGATCCCGGGTGTGGCGGGGATCCCCAGGCCGACGGCGAGGGGGGCTTCGACTTCTCCTTCGAGTGCAACGACGGCCTCGACAACGACGCCGACGGCCTGGTGGACCGGGAGGATCCGGAGTGCACCTCGGCGACCGTCGACGACGAGGGCGAGGAGATCGTGGACCCCCCCGGGGACTGCGACGACGGCCTCGACAACGATGGCGACGGTTGGCTCGACTGGGCGGAGGACTCGAGCTGCGCTTCGGATCCCGACGGCCACGAGGAGGGTCTCACCGCGTCGGTGTGCAACGACGGCATCGACAACGACGGGGACGGCGCCGTGGACGCCGACGATCCCGACTGCGTCGACGGCTACGACGGCAGCGAGGCCACCTACGTGTCCGCGTGCAGCGACGGCCTGGACAACGACTTCGACGGGTGGATCGATCTCGACGATCCCGGCTGTGACCTCGATCCCGACGGCGGCTCCGAGGGGGGGCTCGGATCGGCCGCGTGCAACGACGGCTTCGACAACGACGGAGACGGGGACGCCGACGCGGCGGATCCCCACTGTGGCGACGGCTTCGACGAGAACGAGGAGACCCCCGACTGCCAGGACGGGGTGGACAACGACGGCGACGGGTGGGTCGACGTCGCGGACCCCGGCTGCGCCGATACCCTCGACGAGGACGAGTCCGGCGGCGGTGGCGCGGCGTGCGGCAACGGGCTGGACGACGACGGCGACGGCCTGGTGGACGGGCACGATCCCCACTGCGGCGACGCGCTGGAGGACGACGAGCGCGCCGCCTGCGTGAACGGGATCGACGACGACCTGGACGGCTGGACCGACGGGGAGGACCCCGGCTGCAGCCCGGCGGACACCCCGGCGGGATACATCCCCCCCGACGGGGATCCCCTCGCCTACGACGATGCCGAGGGCAGGGCCTGCTCCGATGGGGCGGACAACGACGGGGACGGCCTCGTGGACCTGGACGATCCCGAGTGCGCGTCGGCGGCGGACTCCGACGAGGCCGAAGCGGGCGAGCAGGCCCCTCCCGAGTGCGCCAACGGGCTGGACGACGACGGGGACGGGGCGATGGACGCGGACGATCCCGACTGCCTGGACGGCCTGGACGACAGGGAGGCGACGCCGGAGTGCGCCAACGGGCTGGACGACGACGGGGACGGGTGGGTCGACCTCGCCGATCCCGGGTGCGAGGACGCGCTCGACGAGGACGAGACCGACGCCGCCGGCGAGAGCGAGTGCCACGACGGCCTCGACAACGACGGGGACGGCGCCATCGACGGCTCCGATCCCCTGTGTGCCTCGCCAGAGGACGACTCCGAGGCGTCGCTGTGCTCCAACGGCCGGGACGACGACGGGGACGGGTGGACGGACCTGGCCGATCCCGGCTGCGGCGATCCCGAGGGCGACGACGAGGCCGACGCCGGCTCAGCGGCCTGCAACAACGGGCTGGACGACGACGGCGACGGGAGCATCGACCACCTGGACTCCGGCTGCCGCGACGGGGGCGACGCGCGGGAGGAGACCCCGGAGTGCCAGGACGGCCTCGACAACGATGGGGACGGGTGGACCGACGTCGAGGATCCCGGCTGCCCGGCGAGCCCCTCCGATCCCGCCTGGGACTTCGAGACCGGCCTCCTCGGGACGCAGTGCGGCGACGGGGTCGACAACGACGGCGACGGTGCCGTCGACGGGTACGACCCCGACTGCACCGATCCCACCGACGACCTCGAGGCGTTGGTGGAGTGCGGCGACGGGGTCGACAACGACGGGGACGGCTGGATCGACGCCGACGAGGACCCCGGCTGCGCCGGCGACGCCAACGGGCTGACGGAAGCGGACGCCGGGCTGACCGAGTGCACCGACGGCGTGGACAACGACTCCGACTTCTACGTCGACGCGATCGACCCCGACTGCGTGTCCGGTTACGACGACAACGAGGGAGTCGCCGCATGCGGGAACGGGGTCGACGACGACGCGGACGGCTGGATCGACCTCGCCGACCCTGGCTGCGGCGGCGATCCCCAGGTGGAGAGCGAGGGGGGGCTGGGGGTCACCGCGTGCAACGACGGCGTGGACAACGACGTCGACGGTGCCGCGGACGCCGACGACCCGCGGTGCGCCGACGCCCTGGGGGCGAGCGAGGCCGGGGAGTTCTGCGCCGACGGCCTGGACAACGACGGGGACGGGTGGACCGACGGTGGCGACCCCGACTGCGTCGCCGGGCTCGGGCGCGAGCAGGGGTTCATCGCGGGGATCGCCTGCAACGACGGGATCGACAACGACGGGGACGGTGCCGTGGACGCGGCCGATCCCGAGTGCGCGATCCCCGTGACGCCCGACGAGGCGACGGGGGGTACGGACGACTGCGCCGACGGGATCGACAACGACGGCGATCTCTGGACCGACCTGGGCGATCCCGACTGCCGGACCGCCCCGTTCGACGAGACGGGCTTCGCCGGGGGAGAGTGCAACGACGCCGCCGACAACGACGGGGACGGGCTGATCGACGGCGTCGATCCCGACTGCACCAGCGCCGAGGTGCAGCAGGAGAGGCGCGCCACGTGCGCCAACAGCTCGGACGACGACGGGGACGGCTGGGTGGACCTCGACGACCCCGAGTGCATCGCGGGCATCGCCGAGCGTGGGCTGGACGTCACGGAGTGCGCCGACGGCGTGGACAACGACGGGGACGGGGCCGTGGACGCGGACGATCCGGAGTGCGACCACGGCGTTTCCCGGGAGGACGATCCCGGGCCGGCCTCCTGTGCCGACGGCGAGGACGACGACGGGGATGGCTGGGTGGACCTGCAGGACCCGGAGTGCGCGGTCCTCTTCGAGGAGAGGGGGGGGAGCGGGGATTCGGAGTGCTCCGACGGCATCGACAACGACCTCGACGGCCTGGAGGACGGGTTCGACCCCGATTGCGCAGGAGCCTCCGACGACGCCGAGCAGGCCGCCTGCGGGGACGGGGTCGACAACGACGGCGACGGCTGGACCGACCTCGACGACCCTGGCTGCGGAGGGATCGAGGAAAGGGACAACGAGGGCGGGTTCGGCTACGGCACCTGCCTCGACGGCATCGACAACGATGGCGACGGATCCCGCGACGCCGACGATCCCGACTGCGGGGACGCCTTCGCCGAGGAGTAAGGCCCGGGAGGCTCCCGAGCCCCCGGCCCGGCCCTCGCCACCCTTGCCCCCGGTCCACCCGATCCCCAGCCTTTCCCCGTGACCCCCCGCTGTCCCATCTGCAAGGCCCCCCTCGCCCCCCGGGCGGAGAACCGCGCCTGGCCTTTCTGCTCGGCCAGGTGCCGCATGGTGGACCTCGGCCGCTGGTTGGGCGAGGACTACCGCTTCGCCGGCCCCGTGGAACCCGAAGCGGCCCACGACACGGCGCGCGGCTGGGCGCCCCAGCGCGTCGAACCTCCCGACGACGAGGCCTGATCGCCGCGCCGGGGACGGGGCCGTACCTTGGAGCGGCCGAGCCTGCGCCCCCGGGGCTCCCCCCACCGAACACCTGTCCGATGGGCGTCCGATCTTCGGACGATCGTCCGACATTCGGACGGCGGGTGGGGCCGCGCGCACGCCCCGCAGCGGACAAAAAGCCTGTAATTACGCCGCAGTGCGCGCTTCGAGGGGACTGGCCCGGGGGTTGCCTATGAGGGACCCACGCGGCGGGCTCCACCCCGGGGCCCCGCGAGGAGCTTCGGGCCCATGTCGTCGGATCGTCGGAAGTCACTGCAGGACGCCCTGCAACAGATCGAGAAGAGCTTCGGGAAGGGCGCCATCATGCGCATGGGGGACGGCTCCGCCCGCGAGGCGGTGCGGGTCCTGCCCACGGGGTGCCTGAGCCTCGACATCGCGCTGGGGGTCGGCGGGATCCCCAGGGGGAGGGTGGTGGAGGTCTTCGGGCCCGAGTCCAGCGGCAAGACCACCCTCACCCTGCAGCTCATCGCCCAGTGCCAGCGGGCGGGGGGCACCTGCGCCTTCATCGACGCGGAGCACGCCCTGGACCTCGGCTACGCTTCGCGGCTGGGCGTCGACGTGGGGGCGCTGCTGGTCAGTCAGCCCGACACCGGCGAGCAGGCCCTGGAGATCGTGGACCTGCTCGCCCGGAGCGGGGCCGTGGACCTCGTCGTGGTGGACTCGGTGGCGGCCCTGACCCCCCAGGCGGAGCTGGAGGGCGCCATGGGCGACGCCCACGTGGGCCTCCAGGCCCGCCTGATGAGCCAGGCGCTGCGGAAGCTGACCGCCTTCGTGTACCAGAGCAACTCCATCGTCGTCTTCATCAACCAGATCCGCATGAAGATCGGCGTGTCCTTCGGCAACCCCGAGACCACCACCGGCGGCAACGCCCTGAAGTTCTACTCCTCGGTCCGCATGGACATCCGGAGGATCGGGGCCATCAAGCAGAAGGAGGACGTCATCGGCAACCGGACCCGGGTGAAGATCGTCAAGAACAAGGTCGCCCCCCCCTTCCGGGAGGTCGAGTTCGACATCTACTACGGGACGGGGATCTGTCCCTTCGCCGACCTCGTGGACCTGGCGGAGGGAGCGGGGCTGCTCACCAAGTCCGGCTCCTGGTACGCCTGCGGGGACGAGCGGATCGGGCAGGGACGGGAGCAGGCGCGGCAGTACCTCGCCGACCACCCCGAGGTCGTCGACCGGATCCGGCGGCAGCTCCGGGACCGGGCCGGTCTCCCCGCGGAGGCGGCGCCGCCCCCCGCGAAGGCGGATCCGCCCAACGGCAAGGTGGCCCCCTCCGGACCGGCCGCGCGCCCCGCCGCGCTCACCGAGTCCGCCCACGCCTGACCAAGATCGCTCGGGCCGTGACGGCTCCCTCCCCGGACGGGTGGGGGTCGCCACGGGGGCCTCGCCCCCCGGGAGGCCCGCCGCCGCGTGCACCCCACGCTTCCGGCCCGCGGCGGCGCCGGGAGCGCCCTCCCCCTTCCCCGGCCGGACCGGCGTGTGCCGCGTGCCGGGCCTGGGGCCGGGGGAGGGCGCTCCACGGGGGACTCAACTCCGTGACGGGACTGCCCCCATGATTCATTGCCTATCCGCTTGCCGCCCAAAGCTCCGGGCCTCCCCGCTCCCTCCTCTGCGTGCTCTGCGGGCCCCGGACGGGCCACTCTGCGCCTCTGCGGGCGAGCCAAGGCCGGCGAGCCACTTACGACCGCTGGCAGTCATCACGAACCGCCCTGGGTGGCATCCGGAGAGGCAATCATGGTTCGATCACCGCACCCCCCTTCGGTCCCCGGCCCGGCCGTCCCTCCCTCCTTCCCCGGCGGTGAGCAACCCACGGGACGAGGGAGGGGATCAGACCGACTCGTCTCCACTACCCTCCCGGCGCGGGGAGCCACCGCTGGCGTCGGTCCGGCGGGAGCGCGGCTCCGCCCCGTGGGCGTCGATGGGCGCTCGCGGCTCCTGCCCGGCGTGATCCCCCCCCCGGGGGCCACGTTGGCCGCCACCGCGGCGCCGGCGACCACCCCCGCCGGGGGAGGGGGGCCGCCCGCCCTCGCTGGCCGCCGGACGCCCTCCGCCCTCGGGACGGGGGCGCGGATCGTCCCCAGGGCGGGGGCGGGAGCGGCCGTGGCCGCGGCGGTCGGTGCGGGCATCGCTGCCTTCGGGACCCCCGGGGTCGGCGTGACGCCGGGGCTCGGCGGGGCGTGTGACCTCGGCCGGCGGGCGGCGATCCGGACCCTCGCCTCCCCCCCGTGGCCGGTCCGGCCGGCCGCGCCTTCGGGAGCCGTCGCCGTCGGGTGGGCCCGGAGATCTCCCGTCCCGCGCCTCGGGCCGGTGGTCGTCCGGCCGTCCCCCCTCGGCCCGGGCCGCCCCCGGCCCGCGGCCGTCCCGGTACCCTCCGCGGCCCCCGTGGCCCCGGCCCCGGACGCCGCCTCCCTCCGCCTGCGTGGCCCGGCCCTCCCGCGGAGCCGGGGCGCCCCTCCCGCCGGCCCGACCATCGGGGCCGGGAGCGCGGGCGGGACCGTCCTCGTCCCGCAGCCCGCGGAAGAGGGCCCGGTAGTCCCGATCCGAGTCGTGGCTGCCCAGGAGGCGATCGCCGGTGAAGGGCTCCTCTTCGGAGTCCAGGCGGAAGCGGTCGGCGAAGCTCCCCCGCCCCGTCCGTCCCGGCGTGGCCGTCGGTCTCGCCCGGCGGGCGTCGATCTCGGCCTCGGCCTGGGGGCCCCGGGAAGGGGGAGCCTCGGGGCCGGTCCCGGCCGCGGCCGCCTCGCGCTTCCGGAGCACCGAGAGGGGGATGTAGCGCTTCTTCACCTTCTCCCGCGGCTCGGGCACCTCCACCACCAGGTCGTCCAGGACCTGGAGCTGGCAGGAGAGACGCTCCTTGGTGATGAAGAACACGTTGCCGAGGTGGGACTTCTCGTTGTCCCTCATGGGGGAGATCCCGCGCTCCCCCTCGACGACCCGGACCTTGCACAGGGCGCAGGCGCACATCCCTCCGCACTGGGAGGGAATGATCACGTCGGCCGCGCGGGCGGCCTCGAATACGGTCGTCCCCGCGGGCACCTCGATGACGAGGCCCGCGGGCAGGAAGGTCAGCTTGGGCATCCGGCCTCGCCGCCACCGGGTCGTGGCGAGCCGTCGCCCCGGAGAAAACCCAACGAAACGGGCATGTTGGGACACCTGGTGGGGCGTTGCGCCCCCGCGCGCGCCATGTTACACGTTGGCGGTGGGGCGCACCACGCGAAGCGCGCCCCGCGGCCCGGGGCACGCCGGGCGAGGAGGCCCCCCGGGCACGCGCCCTCGGGTCTTCGGTCCTGGTCCCGACGATCCCCCGAGGGGAGGGGGGCCGGCTCCGGGGGCCGGCGAGATCGCCCCCCAGGGCCACGGAGGGTCTCGCCCCTCCGACCGCTTCGCGGGGAGACCGATGCTCCGCTCCATCCTCATCGCCAACCGGGGGGAGATCGCCTGCCGGATCGCGCGTACCTGCCGTCGACTCGGGATCCGGACCGTCGCCGTCTGCTCCGAGGCCGACGCGGCCTCGCCCCACGCCCGCGCGGCCGACGCCGCGGTGGTCATCGGGGCGCCGCCGGTCGGGGAGTCCTACCTGCGCACCGACCGGATCCTCGCGGCGGCGCGGGAGCACCGGGTGGACGCCGTGCACCCGGGCTACGGGCTGCTCTCGGAGAGTCCCGGCTTCGCCCGGGCCGTGGAAGGGGCCGGGATCCGGTGGATCGGGCCGCCCCCCGAGGCGATGGAGGCCATGGCCCTGAAGGTGGCGAGCCGGGCCCTGGCGATCCGGTGCGGGGTACCCGTCGTCCCCGGCTCGGAGCCCGTGGGATCCGAGGACGAGGCGGTGTCCGCGGCCCGCGACATCGGCTACCCGGTGATGCTCAAGGCTTCCGCCGGAGGGGGCGGGATCGGCATGCTGCGCTGCGACGACGAGGCGGCCCTGCGCCGGGGCTTCCCCCAGACCCGGCGGCGCTCCCTGGCGGCCTTCGGCGACGACGCGGTCTACATCGAGAGGGCGGTGGTCCGGCCCCGGCACGTCGAGGTGCAGGTCCTGTTCGACGACCACGGGGCGGGGGTGGTCCTGCACGAGAGGGAGTGCTCGGTGCAGCGCCGCCACCAGAAGGTGATCGAGGAGGCCCCCTCTCCCCTGCAGGACGAGGCCCTGCGCCTCCGCCTCGCCGTCGCCGCGGCGAGCGTGGCGCGGGCGGTGGGCTACGTGAACGCCGGCACCGTCGAGTTCATCGTGGACGGCGAGGGGGGGTACTGGTTCCTGGAGATGAACACCCGCCTCCAGGTCGAGCACCCCGTCACCGAGATGATCACCGGGCTGGACCTGGTGGAACAGCAGATCCGCGTCGCCTCGGGCGAGGCGCTGGCCTTCGGCCAGGCGCAGGTGCCCCGGCGGGGCCACGCCGTCGAGTGCCGGATCTACGCCGAGGATCCCGAGCGGTTCCTGCCCTCCCCGGGCACCCTCACCGTCTTCGAGCCCCCCGAGGGAGAGGGGGTGCGGGTCGACCACGCCGCCGAGCCCGGGATGGCGGTGACCCCCCACTACGATCCCCTCCTGGCGAAGGTGGTGACCTGGGGCGAGGATCGGGCCCAGGCCATCGACCGGATGAGGGAGGCCATCGACCGCTTCCGCATCGAGGGGGTCCGCCACAACCTGCCGCTGCACCGCCGGATCCTGGCAAGCGACGCCTTCGCCCGAGGCGCGCTCCACACCGGGCTCCTGGCCGAACTCGGCTACCGGATCTAGGATCCCCGAGAGACACGTCATGTTCTCCATGCCGAGCGAAGCGCGCGTCGTCGAGGTCGGGCCCAGGGACGGCCTGCAGAACGAGACGCAGCGGGTCCCCACCGAGGTGAAGGTCGAGTTCGTCGATCGGCTCAGCCGCGCGGGGCTGGCGCAGATCGAGGTCTCGTCCTTCGTCCGGCCGATGTGGATCCCCCAGCTCGCCGACGCCGGCGAGGTCTTCGGCCGCATCGCCCGGCGGCCGGGCACCGAGTACTCCGCGCTGGTGCCCAACCTGAAGGGCCTGGAGAGGGCGGTGGCCGCGGGGGTGCGGAGCATCGCAGTGCTGGTCAGCTCTTCCGAGACCCACAACCGCCAGAACCTCAACCGAGGCATCGAGGAGTCCCTGGCCGACGTGGTCGCGGTAACCGCCGCCGCGAAGGAGCGGGGGATCCGCGTCCGCTGCTACGTGTCCATGGTGTTCGGCTGCCCCTACGAGGGGGACGTGCCCCTCGCCCGGGTCCTCGGGATCGCCGAGCGGCTGGTGGCCCTCGGGGTGGACGAGATCTCCCTCGGGGACACCGTGGGGTACGCCACGCCGCGCCAGGTCTGGGAGCGGGTGGGCGCCGTCGCCGGGATCTGCCCGGTGGAGCGACTCGCCCTCCACTTCCACGACACCCGGGGCACCGCCCTGGCCAACGTCCTGGCCGGACTGGACGTGGGGGTGCGCACCTTCGACGGCTCCGTGGGCGGACTGGGGGGGTGCCCCTACGCGCCCGGGGCCTCGGGCAACCTCGCCACCGAGGACCTGGTGCAGATGCTCCACGGCATGGGGATCCGCACCGGCATCGACCTGCCCGCCCTCGTGGACGCCTCGGCCTTCATCGAGCGCCAGCTCCGGAAGACCCTGCCGGGGCGCTACCTCCGGGCCGTCACGGGGCCCTGCTCGGCGCCGGAGACGGCCTCCGGACGCTGATCCCGGGCCGCGGCGCTGGTCCGACGAACCCCCACTCCCCACCCCGAGCCTCCGAGGACCCCATGACCGACCTGCTGATCCATCGCCAGGGGGACATCGTCGTCCTGACCCTGAACCGCGAGGCCCACCTCAACGCCTTCGACACCGGCCTCCTCTCGGCCCTCCAGGAGGCTCTGGCGGGGATCCGCGGGGATCGGAGCGTCCGGGCGGTGGTCTTCACCGGCGCGGGGTCCAGGGCGTTCTCGGCCGGGGCGGACCTGAAGGAGCGCCGCACCATGAGCGAGGAGCAGGTGCGGGCCTTCGTGCCCCGGATCCGCGACGCCTTCACCCGGGTCGCCGAGCTGCCCCAGCCGACCATCGCCGCCGTCAACGGCGTCGCCTTCGGCGGCGGGACCGAGCTGGCCCTGGCCTGCGACCTGAGGGTGCTCGCCTCCCACGCCGTCATGGGACTCACCGAAGTCACCCTGGCCATCATCCCCGGCGCCGGGGGCACCCAGCGCCTCCCGCGGCTGATCGGCGTCTCCCGGGCCAAGGAGCTGATCCTGACCGGCCGTCGCGTCGACGCCGAGGAGGCGCTCCGGATCGGCCTCGCCCACCGGATCGCCGGCCCCGAGGGGGCCCTCGCCGCGGCGCTGGAGATCGCCGGCCGCATCGCCGCCAACGGCCCCGTGGCGGTGCGCGCCGCCAAGAGGGCCATCGACCGGGGCGTGGAGCTCCCCATGGCCCAGGCGCTGGACCACGAGCTCGCCTGCTACCAGGACGTCATCCCCACCGCCGACCGCGCCGAGGCCCTGCGGGCCTTCGCCGAGAAGAGACCCCCCGTCTACCGCGGAGAGTAGGGGGGGGGCGGGCCCGGCCCCGTCCCTCGCGGGGGGGGGGGACCTCAGGTGCGTCCCGGGTGCTCCACCAGGAAGGGGCCCAGGGCGAGGTGGTCCAGCGCGCCGTCGATGAAGGCCCGCACGGCGTCCGACGGCGTCCGCACGATGGGCTCCTCGTGCATGTTGAAGCTGGTGTTGATCACCGCGGGGATCCCCGTGCGGGCGTGGAACTCCTCCACGATCCGGTGGTACTCGGGGTTGTCCTCGCGCCTCAGGAGCTGGGGGCGGGCGGTCCCGTCGATGTGCACCACCCCCGGGGCGAGGCGCTTCATCTCGTCGGTGCAGTCGAAGCAGACCGTCATGAAGCGGGCCGCGTCCTCTCCCCCGGCGAGGTCCCGGTAGCAGGCCCCCCGGTGCTCCCAGAGGGTCACCGGCGCGAAGGGCATGAACTCGGTGCGCCGGAGGCGCTTGTTCAGCCAGTCGTTGATGCTGGGATCGTCCGGCCGGTAGAGGATGGTGCGGTTCCCCAGGGCGCGGGGGCCCCACTCCATCCGGCCGGCGTGGCGGGCGACCACCCGCCTTCCCACCAGCAGCTCGGCGATCCGGGCGGGGAGGTCCCCGGGCCTCTCGAAGGCCAGGCCGGCGGCGCGGAGCGCCTCCTCGCACTCCCTCTCGGTGTGATCGGCGCCCAGGTACACGTCCCCCAGGCGCTCGGGACCGACGTCGCTCACCGCCAGGGCGGCCCCGGCGGCGAGGCCGCCGTCCCCCATGTTCGGGTAGACGAACAGGTCGCCCACCCCCGGAAGGGCCAGGATCCGCTGGTTGAGCTTCACGTTGGCGAAGGTGCCCCCCGCCAGGGCCAGGTGGGGCCGTCCCGTCTCGTGGACCCACCAGGCCACCAGGGCGCAGACCTGCTCCTCGAGGTTGCGCTGGAGCGCCGCGGCGACCTGCTCGCGGGAGTAGCGCCCCAGGACGGAGAAGAAGCGGTCCTGCCTCGACTGGCGCCGCAGGTAGTTCGTGCGGTTGAACCCCGGCCCGACGAAGCGCATCTGCTCGCGGAAGTGGGCCAGGAGCTCCTCAGGGGGCTCGGCGTAGGCGGCGAGGCCGGTGATCTTCCCCTCGTGGCGGACGGCCTTGAAGCCCAGGTACTCCGTCACCCGCGAGTAGTAGGTGTTGATCGACGAGAAGCCGCTCTGGCGGTACCGGAGCCGGAGATCGCCCCCCTCGCCGGCGGACACCGTCACGCTGGTGCCGTCCCCCATGGCGTCCACGGTGATGGCGAGGGCGTCGTCGTGGGGCTGGGAGCGGTAGGCGGAGTAGGCGTGGCACTCGTGGTGCTCCACCATCCGCACCTCGCCCCGGAAACCCCGCTCCCGCAGGCTCGCCGCCAGCAGCTCCCGGGAGAGGTCCGACTCCACGACGTAGAGCCCCGTCTCCCGCAGCGCCACCTGGTAGGCGATGTAGGCGTTGAGGGCGTAGGAGAACTGTCCGGCTCCCTCCTTGGCGCGCTGGTGGAGGCCCCGGAACCGCCTCAGCGCCGTCGCCGGGGTGAAGTGGGAGGCACAGGCGATCCGGTCCACCTCCTCGGGGCGGATCCCGGCGATCCGCAACACCTCGTCGATGGCGCCCCACGGGAAGGCGGAGGAGTTCTTCCTGCGGTCGATCCGCTCCTGCCCGACGGCGGCCACCATGCGGCCGTCGCGGATCAGCGCCGCGCCGGAGTCGTGGTTGTCGGCGATGCCGAGGATGATCATGGGGGATGGTCCGTGGGCTGGGGTTCCCCCCGCCGCCCGCGCCGGGGGCTCAGGGTCTCGGGGCGTACTCGGCGTCGCCCCCCTGGGTGATGGTCACCAGCTCGTTCGCCGCGACACCGCAGTGCGCCTCGGTGGTCAGGTCCGCGTCGGGCCAGCGGACCGTCACCCGCTCGGCGGCACAGGCGTCCCCCAGGCCGAAGTGGAGCACGACGTCGTTGTGCTGCCCCATGTGCCCGTAGCCGCCGCTCACCTCCTGGGTCTGGACCACGCCCCCCGCCTCCACCGTCACCCGGGCGCCGATCCCCGCGGCGTTGGCCCGGGTGCCCCGCAGGCGCACCCGGAGGCTGTTGCCGTCCTGGCCGACCTCGTTCCGGTACATGTGGACCTCGTTGGTCTCCCAGTACCCCGTGTTCCGGAAGGTGGAGGACCCCACCACGACGTCGAGGTCTCCGTCCCGGTCGAAGTCGGCGATGGCGATCCCGCTGGTCTCCCAGTGGGCGATCCCCGCCTTCTCGGCGACCTCGGCGAAGGTGCCGTCGGCCTTCTGGCGGAACAGGAAGGCCCGCAGATCGGGGTAGTCCGAGCTCCCCAGGAACACGTCCTTGCGCCCGTCGTTGTCGAAGTCCATGAAGGCGGCCATCAGGTCCCCCTCGTTCCAGTCGACGTTGTCCCACTCCCGGTCGAGGCCCATCGCCTCGTTCCCCGGGCGGGAGTAAGCGGGGGGGCTCCCGCCGTCGTTGAGCAGGAGCTCGGAGGCGTCGGACGAGTCGCCGATGTGCCAGTGGCGGATCTCGGCGCTGTAGAGGTCCATGTCCCCGTCGTTGTCGATGTCGCCGCACACGGTGGTGAAGGTGTTGCCGTTGTTCCGGAACGGCTGGTCGTCGTAGCCCACCCCCCACCAGCTCCCGGCGTTGCCGCTGCACGAGATCATCACGCCGGCGCAGGGGGGGTGGGTGGCGCACGTGCCGTAGTCGGGGTCGAGCTGGCAGGCGCACGCGTAGTACTGGTTGTCACAGTAGTCGACGTTCTCGTCGCCGGCGAAGCCGGTGTCCCGGCCCACCTCGGTGAACGCCCCCCCATCCTGGAGCCAGAGCTCGTTCCACGCCCGCCCGTAGCTGGAGCCCAGGAGGTCGGGATCGCCGTCGTCGTCCACGTCGCACACGGTCACGCCGTAGGACGGCTTCGCCGATGTCCCCGCCCTCAGGTCGTCGGGATCCGAGCCGTCGGGCACCGCCATCCCCACGGCGTCGGTCACGTCCTGGAAGTCCAGCTCGCCCCGGTTCCGGTAGAGGCGGTTTCCGTAGGCGGCGTAGGACGAGCCGTAGTCCCGGTACCAGTAGCCGGTGTACAGGTCCACCCGGCCGTCCCGGTCGTAGTCGGTGAAGGCCGCGCCCGCGAGGGTGCCCCCGTTGGGGCGGTACAGGTCGGACTGGGGCCCGAGGGTGAAGTGGCCGGTCCCGTCGTTCACCAGGATCTCGCCGCGGTCACCGTGGTCCTCGAAGTTCGAGTCCTCGAGGTCGGCGTAGACGCCGGAGTACACGTCGAGGTCGCCGTCGTTGTCCACGTCGGCGAAGACCTTCGCCTGGGCCGCCCTCCCGGTGCCCCCGTCCCGCGTGGCGTAGTAGCCGCTCTCCTCCGTGGCGTCCTCGAAGATCCGCCCCCCGTCCGGACCGGGGCGGTTCATCAGGACGTACCGCCGGATCCCCGCCTCCTCGTCGGAACGCGCCGTCGAGATCGGCTCGACGATCAGGTCGGGGTAGAGGTCGCCATCGAGGTCCGCGGTGGCGATCCGGTTCCCGTCGATGCCGGTGAGGCCGACCTCGGCGGTGACGTCGGTGAACCACCCGGACTCGGGCAGGTCCACGGCGTCGTTGCAGATCGCCTCGGCCGGCGGAGCCGGCTCGGGGCAAGAGGGTGCGCCGGAGTCGTCGTCGGCCTCGCCCTCGGCGCAGGCGAGGGGGAGCGCGAGCAGGGCCCCGAAGGGCAGGAGGCGGAGGAGGGGCGGGGGTCGTCGGAGCATCGGATCCTCGAGCGCGCCCCCCACGTTTACCACGAAGCCGGCCCCCGTGGACCCGTCCCGGGCGGGGCCTACCCCGCGGCGCCGGCCCGCGCCGACTCCTCGCCCCGATCCGCGCCGTCCTCTTCCTCACGCCGCCGGGTGACGGCCAGCCCGACCAGCCACGCCACTCCCCCCGCCATCGCCGCCAGGCTGATGAACTGGGCCTGGCTGAGGCCGAAGGCGTAGCGGGGGTTGGTGCGGATGAACTCCACCAGGAATCGGCCCAGGCCGTAGGCGACGAGGAACGCCGCGAACATCCCCCCCGGCCTCCCCCGACCGCCCCTCCGGGCGTCGTAGGCCACCAGGCCCAGGGTCAGGGCGCCATACCACAGGGTCTCGTAGAGGGGCGTGGGGTGCACCGGCACGAAGGTCCGGACGACGCCGTTCGGGAAGGTCATGCCCCAGGGCAGGTCGGTGGGGACCCCATAGCAGCCGTCCCCGGCCAGCAGGCAGCCGATCCGCCCCACGGCGGCCCCCACGGCGAGGGCGGGCGCGGCGGCGTCTAGGCCCTTCAGCGGGGCGCAGCCGCGCCATCGCAGGTAGAGCAGCACCGCGGGCGCGGCGAGGACCGGTCCCCCGAGGAAGGTGAGGCCCGTGCCGCTGAACACGGTGCCCAGCACGTCCCCCCGCACCTCCTCCCAGTGGTCGATCACGAAGAAGAGCTTGGAGCCGAGGACCCCGAAGACCGCGGCGATGGCCACGAAGTCGTAGGCGACGGTGTCCGCCCATCCCCGCCGCCTCATCCCCTTCCTGAGGACCCACCAGGCCACCAGGAAGGCGACGCTGAGCATCAGCCCGTAGGAGCGGACCTGGAAGAAGCCGAAGTCGACGAGGACGGGGATCATCGGGCCCTGGCCCCCCGGGAGGTGGATCGGCGCGGGGGGAGATCCCTATCACAACCGGGGGCCGCGCGCGGGAGGGGGTGGCGACCCTCACCGTGTCAGCGCCTCCGCCTCCCCAGGGCCAGTGCGGGGCCCGCCAGGGCGAGGGCGGCCAGGGCCAGGGCTCCCGGCGGACCGCCCCCTCCCGCCACCCCGCACCACGGGGAGTCGTCCCCCGAGAGGTCGAAGGCCCCACCCCGGGGCCCGGCCTCGTCCGCGGCGGAGTCGTCGTCGCCCGGAGAGTCGTCCACCGTTGCGGAGTCGTCGTCGCCGGGACCACCGGCCGCCGAGTCGTCGTCGGCGGGCTCGTCCCCGGCGGAGTCGTCGTCCCCGGGCGCCGCGCCGCCGGCGGAGGCCGGCGCGTTGGCGGCGGTCACCGCCGCGAGGATGGCGGCGGCGGCGAGCCAGGGGAGGAGGGGAGCGGGGGGACGGAGGTGGGAACGGGCGCCGTCTTGAGCGCGCATGGTGGTGGCCCTCCTTGGCCTCCGCCACGTCTAGCATGCCGCCGGCGCGCCCGCAAGCGCTCCCTCGCGGCGGCCCCGCCCCACCTCCTCAGGCGACGGGCCCCCGATGGCCGCGGCGTTCCCCCGCCGTGCCTTCCCGCTCGGCGGAGTGGCCGAGCTGCCGCTCCAGGACCTCGACCCGCTCGTCGAGGGGGTGGGCGCGCTGCTTGCGCTCGTCGATCTTGATCTGGGTGAGGACGCGCTCGCACCCCTGGGCCAGGGCGGCGCGGTGCATCCTCCCCAGCCAGTCCAGGACCTCGTCCAGGTCCCCCTCCACGACCGTGCCGAAGGGGGTGATGCGGTACCGGGCCCCGACGTCGTCCAGGACCTTCACGGCGTGGGCGATCACCTGGCTGAAGTGGTCCGCGTCCTGTCCGGGATGGATGGGGGTGATGTCGATCTCGGCGACGATCATGGCGACTCCCTCCGGTCGGCGGCCCCTCCCGGCACGGCTGCAACCCCCACGCCGCGCCGCCGCCCTCCCCCCCGCCGCCGCGCCGGTGCTACGCTGCCGGCCCGGAGGACCCCCCCTTGCCCCGCGTCGCCGTGATCCCGCTCCTCCTCGTCGCCGCCCTCCTGGACCGCCCGGCCCAGGCCGCCGAGGGCCCGCCCCCCGGGGGCCCCGCCCTCGCCGCCCCCGAGGTCCCCGTCCCGGGCGCCCGCCGCCCCAAGCCGCGCCGCCAGCGCGCCCGCGTCGAGCGCGGCGCCTTCGTGGGGGAGCTGATCGTCTCCGGTGGCCCCGCCCTCCCCCTGGTCGAGCCCGTGCTGGACCGCCTGGACCCCGGGGGAGGGGTCTCGACGGTCTACGGCTTCGCCCTGCGGGTCGAGGGCCACGCCGTCCTGTCCGACCGGATCTCCGTGTGGACCTCCCTGGGATACTCCCAGAGGCATCGCGTCTGGGATGCCCCCCAGGACGACCGCGGCGTGCCCGACCTGAAGGTGACCGCCCATCGCCCCCAGGTCTTCCACGTCGGGGTGCGGCTCCGCCCCTTCCTCCGGCGCTTCACCCCCTACCTCGTCCTCGGGGGCGGGCTCGACCTGGGGACCCAGGACGTCGCCTACGGCGGCTCCCACTTCACCCACACCCTGCCGGGCCTGGGGCTGGAGATCGGCGTGGGGCTGGACGTGTTCATCAACCGCAAGGTCGCCTTCCACGTCGACGTCCGGGACTGCCTGACGGTACACGGCCGGGCGGAGCAGGTGCTGATGCACCAGGAGCCCCTGGGGGGCGATCGCTACGAGACCACCACCGCCTACGACGTGGGGATCGGGATCGTGGAGGACACCCTCGACGTCACCGCCGGGGTCCTGCTCCGCTTCGACTGAGCCCATTCAGAAGCGCCGCAGGTACCTCAGCAGCAGCTCTCCGTGGCCCTTGTCGCCGATCACCCCCTCCACCAGCAGCCGCGGGGTGAGCTGGACCTCCACCTGGCCCTCGATGACGTTCTCGCCGTCCTGCTCCCCCTCTCCGGCGATGCGGTAGCGGGTGATGACGAACACCCTCCGGCCGAAGGAGCGGCCCAGCTCGATC
Organism: Myxococcota bacterium; assembly: GCA_023150875.1. Lineage (GTDB taxonomy): Bacteria > Myxococcota_A > UBA796 > UBA9615 > JAKLKC01 > JAKLKC01. The sequence continues at coordinate 94,642 of JAKLKC010000012.1, forward strand.
TGGGTCGAGGAGCCCTCGGCCGTGTTCCGCTGTTCGACCTGCACCAGGTCCAGGACGTCCCGGGACAGGGCCTTGCCGAAGAGGCTGGTGGCGATCCCCGCGAAGAACGAGGCCGCCTGGGACTCGATGTCCTCCCCCTGGCCCGTGGTCAGCTCCTGGAGGGGCCGCCCCGCCACCAGGACGGCGACGATGTCGGCCTCGTCCTCCAGCCTCCCCCCCTCCGAGGAGAACGAGACCTTCGGCGACGACGAGGGCCCCTCCACCTGCACAGAGACCTTCCCGTAGAGGGAGTCCCGGGACGCCACGATGTCCACCCGGGGATCCGGCGGCCATGACCCGGTGAACAGCACCTCCCCGCGGTCGATGACGAATCGCCTGCCCAGGACCGACAGGTCGCCGCGGATCACCTGGAGATCCCCCTCGATCGCCGCGTGCCCCAGGCTGTTCCGCAGGGCCAGGTCTCCGGTGACCTGGAGGTCCGGCGTCACCCGGGCCAGGAGGTTCACCGTCCCCCCGAGGGCGGTGTCCCTCTCGGCGAGGCCAGCGCTGAGGCGCACGAACACGTCCCGGGCCAGGGACACGTCGATGGCGACGCGCCCCTCCCGCAGCAGCGCCGCGAGCCAGGCGGCGGCCCGCCCCTGACCCTCGGCCCCCGCCTCCGCCCGCCTCCGCCCGCCGTCCACCAGCACGAAGTCCGGGGGCAGCTCCACCGGCGCCAGGCCGCGGCGGACCTCGTCGCCGAGCCAGATCCGGGCGTGCTGCACCTCGACGCGCCCCAGGACGTCCATCCCCGGCGGCGGGCCCCGGCCGGAGAGGGCCCCCGACACGCGGGTGGCGACCTCGTCCGTGTGGGCGGCCCAGAACCCGTCGGCGACCACGTCCAGGTCGACGTCCGAAGGCGACAGCCCGTCCAGCAGGACCCGTCCCGAGGCGCGCAGCGTCCCCGGCGAGCCCTCCAGGACGGGACGCCCTCCCCGGGCGTCGGGGCGGGCCACCACCCTCAGCTCATCGATGCCCAGCTCACCGGGAGCGAGGCGGGCGGCGGCGGCGACCTCCGTCCAGCAGGTCCCCAGCCCCGCGAGGCAGAGGGAGATCCCGTCGGTGGACAGGCGGAGATCCGGGAGGGGCTCCGCCACCGTCCCCCCCACGTCGCCCCGCACCGAGACGGTGCCCTGGGCTCCCTCCAGCTCCGGGACGAAGGCCGCCGCCAGGGCCACCGGCAGGGCCCGGGCGTCGATCCGAGCCTCCAGCGCCGCGCCCCGGAGCGCCGCGCCCACATCGGTCCCCGGCGGCGGAGGGAGGCCCAAGGGCACCCGGGCTCGGGCGGACAGCGAGCCCCCCGGCAGCGTGGCCAGGTCCGCGGCGCCCGAGAGCCCATCCGCCCCGGCCTCGGCCCAGAACCTGGCCTCTCCGAAGGAGATCCCGGCGATCCGCCCCCCCTCGACCCGGAGGTCGGCCCGGCCCCGGGGCAGCCTCCCGTCCCAGGCGACGTCGATCTCGCCCCCCAGCCACCCCGAAGCCTCCGCTCCCCCGAGGGCCAGTCCCGCCAGCGCCGCCAGCGGGATCCGCTCCACCGTCGCCCGCGCCTCCAGGGCGTCCACCGGCACCGCGCCCGGGGGCCTCCCCCCCAGCGCCGCCACCAGCCACTCCCCCGGCCGCCCCGTCAGCGAGCCGGCCAGGCCGAACCGCCTCTCTCCGTCGAAGGCGAGGTCGCCGGAGAGCGCCGCGCCGCCGTCCCGGGGTTCGGCGGCGAGGCGGGCCTCGACGGTGGACACCTCCGCCCCCAGGCCCAGTCCCTCCGGCACCCCGTACAGCACGTCCAGCTCCAGCTCCGGCCGGGCCGGCGTCCCCCCGAGGGTCGCCCGTCCCCCGATCTCCCCCAGGGGCTCTCCCGGGGGTGGGCCGCCGGCGAGGCGCACCAGCCCATCCAGGGCCTGCCGAGGCAGGTCCAGGCGCACCCGGATCGCCCCGCCGGGGTCCAGATCCGGCCCCCCGTCCAGGCGCACCGCCACGGGGAGGTCCGCCTCCAGGCGGACGGGATCCCGCCCCGGGGCCGCCAGGTCGGCGTCGATCCGCGTCCGGCCCTCAGCGGCGTCCGCCCGGACCCCGAGGTCCGCCGGGGGAGCGCCGACGGCGTGGACCCCCGACAGGCGCAGCTCGACGGACAGCCGGGGCGCCCCGAGGGGCCCCCGGGCGGTGACCGCGAGCCCGACGGTCCCCTCCGGGGCCAGGGGGAGGTCCCCGGGCAGCGCGGGGGCGAGCCACGAGACCGGCAGGGACGCCACCTCCACCCGGGCGTCCACCGACTCCCCGGCCGTGAACCGCCCCTCCACCCGGGCGGAGAGGTCCGGGCGGAGGGGGCTGTGCAGCGCCAGCCTCCCCACGGTGACGGCGCGGGACCGGAAGGCGTAGGAGGCCTCCACCTTCCCCCGGGAGGCCAGGGCGACCTCCCGCCAGCGCAGGGCCAGCCTCGACAGGGCGAGGTCCAGCCGGGCGGCGCTCCACGACAGCCGCCCCGCCACGTCCACGTCGTTCCCCTCGCCGTCCCTGCCCGCCAGGTCGAAGTCCACCCGCCGCCCCGAGGCCCTGACCCGCCCCTCCACCACCGGGAAGTCCCTCCCGCCAGGGCGCAGGTACAGGTCGCCACCCCCCGACGCCTCGCCCCGGGCGAGGCGCACGTCGAAGGAGCCCCCGAGGTCCAGCGGTACCTGGCCCGACACCGAGAGCCCGTCGGAGTCCAGGCGCCCCTCCGCCCGGAGGTCCACCGCCTCCAGCCCCTCGCCCTCGCCTCCCCATCCCCCCTCGGCGTCGAAGCGGGCCCGGACCGCCCCCCGCACCCCTCGGACCGCTCCGGCGACGGGTTCCCAGCGGGCGATCTCCGGGACCGAGATCCTCCCCCGGGCGCGGAAGCGCGAGGCGCCGGGGTCGACCGAGCCCGAGAGGTCGGCGTCCCCGAGGCGGGAACGCAGGACCAGCCGGTGGGCCCGGACCTCGCTGCCCAGCAGGGCGAGGTCCGCCTCGGCGGTGGCGTCCTGTTCGGGGACCTCCGCCGCCAGAGATACGTCCAGGGCCTGGAGGGGACCCCGCGCCCGCCCCCGGGCGTCCACGGTCAGGTCCGGCGCGTCCCAGCCGAAGGCGGCGAGGCGCCGCAGCGGCAGCCCCCGGACGCCGGCTTTCAGGTCCACCGCCAGGGGCGACGTTGCCCCTCCGCCGCCGGGCCGGGGGAGCAGGTCCACGCCGTCCAGGGCGCCCCAGGCGACCCAGCGGCTCCCCTCCCAGTCCAGGTCCACGGCGTCCAGGGCCACCCGCCCCGGCGCCGCCCTTCCCGTCGCCCCCAGGGCCAGGCGCCCGAGGGCCGGCTCCACCGCCCGTGCCGACGCCACCACGGAGAGCCGGAGGTCGTCCAGGGCCCGGGACAGGACCGCGCCCCCGTGGACTTCCAGGTCCGCCGCCCGCACGGGGGCCCCCAGCCCCTCCACCTCCACCGTCCCGTCCTGGATGGAGAGGGACTCCAGCGCGACGTCGAAGGGGAGGTCCCCCGCGCCTCCGTCGTCCGCCTCCCCGGGCGGGGACACCGCGCGCACGACGTTCCAGCCGCCCGGACCGAGGGCCAGGGACAGGACCGGGGACCGGAGGTGCAGCCGCTCCACCACCAGCCCGCCCGCGAGCAGGGGGCGGGGCCGGATCCGGAGGTCCACCTCGGCCACCCGCAGCACCTCCCCCCCTTCGGGGTCCCGCAGGACCACGTCCCGTAGGGTGAGGCGGCCCGCCAGCGGCGCCCCCCAGGCGCCGCCGATCCCGACGGAGCCCGGGATCGCCTCGTCCACCCGGGGCACCAGGCGCCGAACGACGAAGTCCAGGTCCCGGTCGGTGGACAGCAGCGCCACCGCCACCCCGAGGGCGAGGGCGGTGAGAGCGAGAAGGGCGCAGGCCGCCCGTCCCACCGCCCTCCCGAGGCGCCGCGCCCGGGTCCCCCCCGGCATCAGAAGGCCTCCCCGATCCCGAAGTGGATCCCGAAGCCCGGCTGCCCGGCGGCCAACGTCGGGTCCCGGACCACCGGCACCCCCGCGTCCAGGCGGACCACGCCGATGGGTGTGCGGTAGCGCACACCCCCTCCGACGCTGACCTGGAGGTCCGCCGGCCCGCCGAAGGCGGACTCCCACACCCTCCCGGCGTCGACGAAGCCCGCGAAGCCGAGGCCGACGCGGGAGTACACCCGCAGTTCGAGGTTGGCCAGCACCATGGCGTTGCCGCCGACGGGGGTGTCCGGACACCCGTCGTCCGCGCCGCAGTCCTCGCCCGGGACCCGGGGGCTGAGCTGCTCGTACCCCCAGCCCCGCACCGTGGCCGCCCCGCCCAGGCGGAACCGCTGGAGGTAGGGGGCGCCCAGGTCGTCGAAGGGCCGGATGGCGCCGGCACCGATCCGCGCCGCCAGGCTGAGGGTCCGGGGCACCAGGGGCAGGTAGCCCGAGACCTCGCCCCGCACCCGGAGGTAGGTGAACTCGCCGCCCAGGAAGGAGGCGCCGCCCGCCACCGTGAGTTCCGCGGCCACGCCGGACATGGGCGAGAGGGGATCGTCCCGCCCGTCCCCCCGCAGGCGGAGCTCCAGGTAGCCCAGCCGGTACGGGTCCATGAAGGTCGTGCCAGCGCCCGTGACCGTGGGATCGTCCACCGGCCCCGCGCTGAGGTCCAGGAGCTCCTCGTCCACGGAGAAGAAGTCGTAGGAGCGCAGGTTGTAGCCCAGGGACACCAGCAGGCGCCGGCCGGGGGCGTACTGGACCGCGGCCTCGAACTGCGGACCCCAGTACTGGTAGCCCTGCCCGATCTCCAGGACGACCGCCCCCCGCAGGGAGGTCTGGAACTGGCTCCAGGGGACGTGGGGGAAGGTCGCCTTCAGCTCCTCCGACGCCAGGGGGCCGTGGTACTCCGGATCCCCCAGGGCGGGGAGCACCGAGTAGCCCGCCTCGGTGCGGGAGGAGAGCCGGACGGCGCGGCGGAAGGCGTTGCGGTCCTGGAGGAGCACGGAGGCCCGGGCGTCGAAGCGGGAGGACTCCACCCGCACGCCGCCCCCCACCTCCAGCAGCCGGGGATCCCCCTCCCTCACCAGGACGTCCACCGGGATCGGGCTGCCCTCCGGCACGGACAGGTCGGGGGCGACGGTGACCGTCGAGAAGATCCCCAGGTCGTACAGGTCGGACTGGAGGCGCTCCAGGTCCCGGGGCCGGTACACCTGCCCGGGGACCAGGCGGATCTGCTTGCGGATCAACGACTCGGGGACGGTGAACCGCCCCGACAGCCGCACCTCTCCCAGGAGCCCGACCTCCCCGGGGTCGACGTCGATCCCGACGTCCACGGCCCCCGCGTCCGCGTCCGCCCGCACCTGCCCCAGGACCCGGGCCCAGGCGTAACCCCGCTCGCTCAGGAAGGACCGGAGCGCCGCGAGGGAGCGGGAGTAGGCGTCGTAATCGAAGGCGCGGCCCTCCCGGAGCGAGACGGCGGAGCGGGCCCGCGACTCCTCTCCCTCGGGCAGGTCCTCCAGGCCCCGGACCTCCACGTCCCGCAGCGCGGCACGGGGGCCCTCCTCGACGCGGAACACCACGTCCACCCACCGGGGGCCGCCCCGCCCGCGCCGGCCCGCGAAGGCCTCCCGCACCTCCACGCCCGCGACCCGGGCCCGCAGGAACCCCTCGAGGCGATAGAGGTTCTCGATCCTCCGGACGTCGTCGTCGAGGTCGCGCCGGTCGAGCCAGCGGTAGGCGCGCTTCACCCGCAGGGCCCGGGTCAGCTCGGCGGCCGGTGTGCCCCGGGTGGCGATCTTCTGCCGGATCGCGTACGCCGGCACCCTCCGGGCGCCCTCCACCCGGACCCGCGCCACCACCGCCTCACCCCGCGTCGCCTCGGGCACCGCCCCGGTGGGGCCGGGGCGCCGGGCGCACGCGGCGAGGGCGCACGCCACCGACGCCAGGCAGGCGAGGCGGAGCACCCGCCCCCCGCTCCGGCTTCCCGTCCAAAGGGGCACCCGCCTCCGCCCCGGCGGATCCTCCGCTCCCCCGCTCCCGGCTCCTGGCATGGCCAGGAGACTAGCTACGGCGGGCCCCGCAGGCAAACGGGCTCGGGGGCTCCCCCGGCGCCGGGCCCGACCGGTCCTGGCCCGGACCCCGCCCCGCGTTAGTATGGGGCAACGGGAGAAGCGGCATGCCCAGCGAGACCTACCACGAGTCGGAGCTCAGCGAGGGGACGAGGGACATCCACCGCGCCCTCGCCTCCCTGCGGGAGGAGCTCGACGCCATCGACTGGTACCAGCAGCGCATCGACGCCACTTCGGACCGCGAGCTGGCCGCGGTCCTCGCCCACAACCGCGACGAGGAGATCGAGCACGCCGCGATGGTCCTGGAGTGGATCCGCCGGAGGGCGCCGGTCTTCGACCGGGTCCTGAAGACCTACCTCTTCACCGAGGCCCCCATCGTCCAGATCGAGGAGGGCGCCGAGGCGGACGAGGTCCCCGCCCGCCCCGCCGTCAACGGGCGGAGCGAGCGCACTCCGCCGTCGGTCGGCTCCCTGATCGACGACTCCCACCTCCCCCCCGGCACTGCGCGCTGAGCCCAGGAGTCGCTCGTGATCCGGGGGCCCGGCGCCCCGCTCCCGCCGGGAGTGTGTAGGATCTTCTCGGTCGAGGCGGTTGCGCTCCCGCCTCGCCGGGCTAAGAACGGGTCGCGCCCCGAAGGTGTGCACGCCATGCCCACTCCGGTCCCAGGCCGTGCCACCGCGCGACGCGACGGACGGATCCCCATGAGCACTCCCGATGCCCCGCCCATCCAGGAGCGGTTCGTGACCGGCGGCTCCCTCGAGACCGATCGGATCGATGGGCTGATCGAGGACTACCGGCAGATGGTCCACCGGCTGCGCGGCTGCCTCAATGGAGTCGTCCTGAACGCGGCGCTGCTCAAGAGACTCCCCCCCGGGGCCCCCCGCGCCGACGAGTGCGAGCGGGTGGTCAAGGAGCAGCTCGCCCGCGCCGCCAGCGTCCTCGACGACTTCGAGCGGTACCTCCAGGTGGGGATCTCCGCCCCCGAGCGGCTGCCCGCCGGCGCCATCCACACCCGGGTCCGCAGGGCGATCGCCCACCCCGAGAGGGTGGCGGTGGAGTCGGACGAGGACCTCCCCGCCATCGACGTCGACTACCAGGCCGTCACGGAGGCCCTCAGGACGGTGATCGAGAAGGCGCTGGCCTGGACGGGCCCCGACGCCCCGGCGAACCTCCGGGTGTCCGCGGACGGAGAGGGGGTGAGCTGGACCGTGACCACCCCCGGCGCCCACCCGCCCCATCCCGGGGAGAACCCCTTCCAGCTCTACCAGGGCCGCGACGAGGAGGACCGCTTCGACTCCCGCCTCGGCCGGGCACGCCGCATCGTCCGCCTGCACGGGGGACGGCTCGAGGTCCAGGGGACGGTGCCCCTCCGCTTCATGATGTGGCTGCCGTCGGCGGAGGAGACGCCGTGATGCCTCCTCCAGGGCCCCGCCACCGCGGACGAGGAGGCGGCGAATGAGCCGGCGGACGGTCCTCATCGTCGACGACGACCGCACCCAGGCCGAAGCCCTCGCTGACCTCCTCCACGGCGACGACCTGAAGGTGGACGTCGCGTTCACCCTGGAGGGGGCCGCGGATCGGCTCGCCCGGCTCCCCTACCACGTCGTCTTCTCCGACCTCCACCTCCCCGGCGGCAGCGGCCTCGACCTGGCCCGGAGCATCCGCGCCCGCTCCCCGGCCACGGTGGTGATCATGTTCACCGGCGAGCGCTCGGTCGACACCGCCTTCCGGGCCTCGACCTACGGCGTGGCGGCCTACCTGCAGAAGCCCGTGGACCCCGATCGGGTGCGGGGGCTCGTCCAGCACTACCTCACCCGCCTCCCCGAGGTCATGCCCCGCAGCCAGGACGGCGGCGAGGTGCAGAACTTCCAGGGCATGGTGTCCCAGAGTCGGGTGATGGAGCGGGTGTTCCAGCAGATCCAGCTCTGCGGCCGGACCGGCACCACCGTGTTGATCCGCGGCGAGAGCGGCACCGGCAAGGAGCTGGTGGCCCAGGCGATCCACGCGTGCAGCCCCCGGGGACAGGGGCCCTTCGTCCCGGTGCACACCGGCGCCCTCCCCCGGGAACTGGTGGCCTCGGAGCTCTTCGGGCACGAGAGGGGCGCGTTCACCGGCGCCGTGGCCCCCCACAGGGGCAAGTTCGAGGAGGCCGAGGGGGGCACCATCTTCCTGGACGAAGTCAACACCATGGACGAACGCACGCAGATCAGCCTGCTGCGGGTCCTGGAGACGTTCCGGTTCACCCGGGTCGGCGGCAAGGGGGAGCAGAAGGCCGACGTGAGGGTGGTCGCCGCGTCGAACCGGGACCTGCTGGCGCTGGTGTCCGACGGGGCGTTCCGGGAGGATCTGTACTATCGGTTGGCCGTCATCACCATCGACCTGCCACCCCTCCGGGAGCGCCGCGAGGACGTGGTCCCCCTGGCGTACCACTTCCTGAAGGAGACGTGCTCCCGCCACGAGCGCGCCGTCGTCACCATGGACCCCAAGTTCCGGCAGGCCCTGACGGAGTTCGACTGGCCGGGGAACGTCCGCCAGCTCCGGAACGTGATCGAGAACGCGGTGGTGCTGTGTGTGGGCGACCACCTGACGGCCGACCTGCTGCCGGGCATGGTCTACCGGCGCGCCGCGGAGGCGAGGCCCGTGGCCGCCCCCCTCCTGCCCGTGGACGCCACCCTGGGGGACCTGGAGAGGATGGCGGTGCGCGCGGCCCTGGACTCCACCAACTGGAACAAGAACCAGGCGGCGAAGCGGCTCGGGATCAGCCGCCGGGCCCTCTACAACAAGATCGCCCGCTTCGGGATCTCCCGCCCCTGAGGGGCCGGCTCCCCCCGGGAGCACCCGCCTCCACGGATCCCGCGGGTGGGACGGCGGTGGACGGTTGCACCGCCCGCGGTCGGCCCTAACTTCTCCGCATGGTGCGTCTCACGCCCGGCCGCCGTCTCGGGGGAGTGCCGATGGCCCTCGTCGCCTCCCTGTGGATCGCGCTGGCGTCGTCCCTGGCGCGGGCCACCCCCGTCGCCGTCCCTCCGGACGCGCCGGCGGCCGCGCCCGCCGCGCCGGGGATCCCCGACGGCTGGGACGTGGTGCGGGAGGGCCCCTTCCGCTTCGTCCACCCCCCAGGGCAGGCCCGGGCGGCGCGGACCCTCGCCGAGCGCTCGGGGGGGGATCTCCGCACCCTCGTCGAGTACGTCGGGATGGATCCCGGGGCTCCCATCTCCGTCTGGCTGGCGGACACCCCCGAACGGTTCCGGGACTTGCAGCCCGGCCGCACCCCCGGTTGGGCCGCGGGGACCGCCTGGCCGGAGCAGGGGTGGATCTTCCTCGACGCCGGCTCCGCCCGGTCCTCCGGGGAGCTCCAGAAGGTCTTCGTGCACGAGCTCGCCCACGTGGTGCTGGGGAGGGCGACCGGGGACCGCCCGGTGCCCCGCTGGTTGAGGGAGGGCCTCGCCCAGTTCGTGGCCCGGGAGTATGGCCCCTCCACCTGGGCGACCCTCGCCGACGCGGCGCTGGGGGGGGACGTCGTGCCCCTGTCCCGGCTGGACGTGGGCTTCCCCGCGGAGCCCGCCCTGGCCCGGATCGCCTACGCCCAGAGCGTGGACTTCGTCGCGTGGCTGCTGGACCGCTTCGGCCCCGACGCCGTGCGGGCGGTGGTCCGGGACCTCGCCGCGGGGAGCTCCGCCGCCGACGCCCTGCGCTCCGCGACGGGGTCCTCCCTGGGCGATCTGGAGGCCCGCTGGCGCGACCATCTCCAGCTCACCCACGGGTGGGTCACGGTGCTGGGCGGCAGCGGCGCCGTGTGGGGGTTCGCCACGGTGCTGTTCCTGCTCGCGGGCGTGCGCCGCACGCGGGAGAAGCGCCGGGCCCTGAAGGAGATGGAGGCGCGGGAGGCCCGGGAGGCCGAGGCCCGGAGGCTCCCGGTCCCGGAGTCCCTGGCGGCCGCCGCGGCTTCCGGGCCGCTCTCCGACGCGCCGCCGGTGGGAGGGCTCGACGGAGGCGGCGACCCCGCTCTCGACGCGGAAGACGCCGACGCTCCGGGGGAGGAGAGGCCGCCCCTCTTCCGGGGCGCGGCATACCGCGACGACCTCGGGCAGACCCAGGGCCGCCGCTTCCTGCGGAGGGATCCCGGGGCGGACGAGGTCGTCCACTGACAGCGGCAAGGCGGGGTGCCGGCCGTGTCGCGTTCAGTCGAAGGTCACCAGTCCCCGCGCTCCCGCCTCCCCCAGCCTGCGGTAGAGACCCAGGCGGTCCACGGAGGGCAGGAGGGTCTCCAGGTCCTCGCAGGTGGTCATGCCGTCCACGTAGCAGAGGATCAGGCCCAGCTCGGGGTCGATCTCCGGGGACAGGATCTGCTCCCGCCCGCAGCACAGCAGCGGGATCCGCTGCGGGCCGGCCCCGGGGCAGAGCTCGCGGATCCTCATCCCCTCGGCCAGCTCCACCCACGTCGCCGCCGAGGGATCCCCCGCCCGGAACGAGAGCGCGGCCCGGAACGCGGTGAGCGCCTCCTCGGTACGGCGCTCCGCCAGGAGGCGCTGTCCGGCCGCCATGAACTCCTCGTAGGTGCGGGGGAGCGCCTCCTCGCCGCCCCCCGGCTCGGCGGGCGGCGGTGGCGGCGCGGGTGCCCCGCCGCTTCCCGGGCCCCGCGCCTCGGTCGGCGACTCCGGGGACTCCTCGACCACCTGGGGCATCATCTCCCACTCGTCCTCGAAGGCGGCCCCGTCGTCGGTCTCGGCGCCCAGCACCACGAAGGGGTACTCGCCGAGGGTGAACGACGCGAGGTCCTCCTCCGGCCCCGGCTCCCCGGCGTGGAACGCCGCGATCTCGCCGTCTCCGAAGTCCTCCGGCCCGTGCAGGGACACGGGATCGTCCCCGACCTCCCCGCCGAAGTGCTCCCACCCCTCGAACGCGGCTTCGCCCTGCCCCCCGTGGGCGTCCAGGGGATCCTCCTCGATCCAGCCGGCAGCCGCGTCGGTCTCGGGGCCCCCGCCGTCGCGCCGGGGCGCCGCCGTTCTACTGCCCGCACGCCTCGCCATGATCCCGTCCCTCGGGTCGGGCCCCGCGGCGGCCGAACGGCCGTCCCCTCCACCTGCCCGGCTGTCCCAGGGTAGCGCGATCCGCCCGAAGGCGCTACGGCGCGCCCCCGCGGCCTGCCCCCACCGGGGCGGCGGGGGCGGCGTTTCGGTTAGACTCTCCGGGCCCCTCGCCGGCCCCCATGCCGCCGGCCGGTCCGGAGAGCTCGCCATGCCGCACCGCTCCCTGCCCCTGCTCGCCGGCCTCCTGGGCCTGGCCGTCGCCGCGCCCGCCTGCGAGTCGCCTCCTCCGCCGGAGGCGAAGCCCAAGCCCACCGCCGAGCCGGGGATGGCCACCGGCGAGGACGCGGCCCGGGTCAGGCCCGCGCCCCGCGTCGCCCCCGGACCCGTCCCGGACGGCCCGCGGATCGCCGACGTGGTCGTGGAGCCCGATCCCCCCCTCGCGGTCGAAGACGTCCGGGCGAGGGTGGTGCTGGAGGGTGGGGGCGACGCCTCCGCCCTCGACGTGGACTTCGAGTGGTCGGTCAACGGCCGGCAGGTCTACGGGCGCACCCGGGACACGCTCCCCGCGGGCAACTACAGGAGGGGGGACGTCATCGCGGTGAAGGTCCAGGTCGCCGACGCCGACGGCCGCACCGCCGCGGTGGAGCGGGGGGGACTGGTGGTCGCCAACGCCAGCCCCCGGATCCTCACGGACTTCGCCTCGCCGCGCTTCCGGAGCTTCGATGGCCTGCGCATCGAGGCCGAGGACCCCGACGGCGACCCGCTGACCTACGCCATGGAGTCTCCGCCCCCCGGCTTCTCCATCGAGAGGGAGAGCGGGCGGATCCGGGTCCGGAAGGGCAAGTACCCGGGCGGGGTGTACGAGACGCGGATCGTGGTGCGCGACCCCCACGGGGGCGAGGCGGCGGTCTCGGTGCCCATCAGCATGACCATCGGCGAGGAGGCGAAGGTCGAGGAGAAGACGACGAGCGCGGAGCGCCGGGTCTCCGACATGGACGACGCCGAGCACGAGAAGCGCTACGCCGACACCGCCGAGCGGATCGAGAAGATGACCGACGAGGAGCTGGATCGCTTCGTGAAGGAGAGGGAGGCCGCCGACCGCTGATGGGCGGACTCCGCGGAGTCGCGCACGCGCCGGAGAAATAGCGAGGAGGGTCGCGCGTATGAACGGGCCTTGGCGCCGCCACGGCGGGCGGCGGCACGATGGGCGCTCCCGCATGGCCGCTTCCTCCCGCATCGAGATGGTCCTCCTGCCCCTGCTCCGGCGGGTGCCGAGCCCCTGGCTCCGGCCGGCCATCGCCGCCCTGGCGGTGGCCTTCGCCCTGGACCTGGTCGTGTTCGATCCCCTCCCCCTGCTGGACGAGGCGGGCCTGGGGCTCCTGCTCTGGCACGCCCTGCGGGTGCTGAACGAGGACCGGGCGAGGCCCACCTTCGCCTCGCCGGATCCCCGGCGGGCGGAGGGGGCGTCACCGGGCCGGGAGGGCCCGTCCCGCCCGGCCTTCGGCGGCAGGGTGGACGTCACCGGGCAGGGGGTGGCGGGACCCCGGGGGGAGGAGGTGAGGCCGGCCTCCGGCGACGCGGCGGGCGCCACCCCCACCGGCGGGAACCCACCGCTGGTCCACGAGCCCATCGACCGCCGGGTCTGGAAGGTGGACGCCACCATCCGGGGGGTCCGGGCCGAGCTGCGGCGGCAGGTGGGCCTGCCGGAGGTGGTGGGCGCACGCCTGGGGCGCCTCCAGGCCGCCGCGGCCGACGAGATCAAGCGCCTCAAGCGGCTGGAGGCCATGCTCGACCGGACGGCGTTCGACCCCTGGTCGGCGCATCGGGACCTGGAGCGGGCCGCCGAGGCCGCGAGTCGTCCGGCGAGCCCGGCGGCGAGGGCGCGCCTGGACGCGGTGCTCCAGGCGGCCCGCAGCCGGCGCGATCAGGTCGGCGCCCTGCTGGAGTGCCGGGACCTCGCCGCCGCGCGCCTGATGGAGCTGCACCACCGGGTGATGGACCTCCAGGTCCGCCTGACCCTGCTGGACCTGGACGATCCCGAGCGGATCGCCGCCGCCCACGCCGACCTCGACGCCGAGCTCGCCTCGCTGGAGCGGGTCCCCGAGGAGCTGGCGGAGGCCCGCCGCGAGGTCTCCGAGGCCCTGGAGCGCCGCGCCTCCGCTCCCGGCTCCTCGTCCTCCTCCCGCGCGCTGGTGCGGCTGCTCCGGAACTGACGCCCCGCCGGCCCTTCCCCGTGGAATAGACCCGCCGCCGGCGGTGTTGGCTCGCCTTCGTCGGGGGGGAGGGCCGCGGAGCGGCGGCGGGCCCCGGGCTTGCCCCCGGGTGCCCGACCGGATACAAACCGGGCGCCGCTCCTCCCGGATCCTTCCCCGGAGCGATCACGAGCTGTCAGGACGCCGCCCCCCGGCCCGGGGGGCCGCCCGAGACGAGGCGACGCCATGCGGAACATCGCGGCCATCTTCCGGCGGGAGTTCGCCGCCTACTTCAACTCGGTGCTGGGCTACATCGTCGTCGTCGTCTGCCTGGTCCTGTTCTGGGTGTTCTTCTTCCAGCTCAACGACCTGTTCGTGGGCAACGTGGCGTCGATGCGGGGCTTCTTCGTCGTCGCGCCGCTGGTCCTGGTGCCGGTGGCGCCCGCCATCACCATGCGCCTCCTCGCCGAGGAGCGCCGGTCGGGCACCATGGAGGTGCTGATGACCCTGCCCCTGCGGGAAGGGGACGTGGTCCTCGGCAAGTACCTCGCTGCCCTGGCGCTGGTGGGGGTCGCCCTGGCCCTGTCCTTCACCTACCCCCTCACCGTGGCGATGCTGGGCGACCTGGACCTGGGGCCGGTGGTGGGGGGCTACCTGGGGCTGGTGCTGCTCGCCGCCAGCTACCTGGCCGTGGGCCTGCTGACCTCCGCCTGGACCAGCAACCAGATCGTCGCCTTCCTGGGGGGGCTGGTGGCCTGCTTCTTCTTCTGGGTGATCGACAAGGCGGTCCCCGCCCTGCCCCCGGCGGTGGCGGGATGGGCCGCCCAGCTCGGGTTCGACTACCACTTCGCCACCATCTCCCGCGGGGTGGTCGACAGCCGCGACCTCGTGTACTACGCGAGCGTCGTCGTCGTGTGCCTCTACGTCGCCACCCTGAGCCTGAAGGTCCGGCGGGCGAGCTGAACGACTGTGGGATGGCCGAGTCCATGAAGAGCCGAAAGAGCCTGTTGTTCAACGCCTGGACGACCCTGGCGCTCCTGTTCCTCATCGGCGTGGTGGCCAACGTGGCGTCCCAGGACGTGTTCGTCCGCCTGGACCTCACCGGCGACCGGTCCTTCACCCTGGGTCCCGCCAGCCGGGAGCTGCTGGACAAGCTCCAGGACAAGCTGACGGTGCGGGTCTACTTCGCCGACGCCCTGGCCCCCCCCTACCACGAGCACGCCCGCAAGCTCCGGGACAAGCTCGAGGAGTACCAGGCCCACGCCGGGGGCAGGATGGAGATCGTGTGGAAGGACCCCGGGGCGGATCCCGCCATCGAGGAGGAGGCGCGGCGCTTCGGGATCCAGTCGAACCAGCTCCAGGTGCGGGACCGCTCGAAGGTGGAGCTGCGCAAGGTCTACATGGGGGCCGCGCTGGTCTACCGGGACCGCCAGGAGGTCCTGCCCTTCCTCGCCGACCTGTCCACCCTGGAGTTCGACATCAGCCGCTCCGTGAAGGCGCTGATCGAAGGCGGCGAGAAGAAGACGGTCGGCTTCCTCACCGGCCACGGAGAGCCCGATCTCGCCGCGGGGCAGGGCCAGCTCCAGTCGATCAAGGCCAAGATCGAGGAGACCTACCGTCTGGTGTCCGTCAAGCTGGGGGAGGGCAAGGGCGTCCCCGAGGAGGTCGACGCCCTGGTGGTGCTGGGGGCCCGCCAGCCCCTCACCGACCGCGAGAAGTTCGAGATCGACCAGTACGCGATGCGGGGGGGGCCGGTGGCCTTCTTCGTCACCCAGCTCTCCCCTGACATGCGCCAGCTCCGGGTGCAGAAGAGCAAGTCGGGGGTGGAGGACCTGCTGGCGACCTACGGGGTCACCGTCCAGCCCGAGACCGTCATCGACCGGGAGCAGATGGGGGTGATGCCGATGCCGGTGCGCCGGGGCCCCTTCACCCTGCAGGCGCGGGTGAGCACCCCCCTCATCCCCCTCGCCACCCGCTTCAGCGAGGACTCCCTGCTCACCAAGGGCATGAAGGCGCTGCCGCTGCCCTTCGCCTCTCCTCTCCAGGTGCAGGAGGCGGCGCGCAAGGACGGCCGGGAGGCCACCGAGCTGGCGTGGACCTCGGAGAGCTCGGTGGCGGTGCAGAGGGTGGCCAGCCTCGACCCCGCGACCCTGAAGGACCCCGGCCCCGACGAGGAGCCCGGTCCCTTCACCGTGGGGGTCGCCCTCAAGGGCGCGTTCCCCAGCGCCTGGGCGGGGAAGGAGCCCCCCGAGGCGGCGACGGCGGCCCCGAAGCCCGGCGAGACCGAGCTGACCGAGCTCCTGGGGGGCAAGGAGGGCGGGGGGTCCGACGACGCCATCGCCGCCCGCGCTCCCGACGGCTCCCGGATGCTGGTCTTCGGGGCCTCGGACTTCGTGCTGGGGAGCCTCGACTTCCTCCAGGCCTCCCTGGACTGGCTGGTGCTGGACGACACCCTGCTGGCCATCCGCCCCAAGCAGGCGATGTCGCCCCTGCTGAAGGAGACCACCGAGGGGCAGAGGGCCGCCATCAAGCTGGGCAACCTGCTCGGACCGTCCGGGCTGCTGATCCTGTACGGGGCGTGGCGGGCCCGCCGCCGCGCTCGGGGCTGAGGCGAAGATGGACCGACGCAACCAGATCCTGTTCGCCGTGCTGGCGATCCTGCTCGTCGGGTGGGCGGCCCGCTCCTGGCTGGCCAACCGCCCGCCTCCCCCTCCCTACACCATCGAGGCCGTCAAGCAGGAGGACGCCAACGCCATCGAGGTCACCTTCAAGGGCCAGACCGTGAAGCTGGCCCGCCGGGACGCCGACCGTTGGGACCTCGTGGAGCCCAAGCAGGCGCCCGCGGACCCCACCGCGGTGGACGCGGTCTTCACCCTGTTCAAGGACCCCATCGTCGCCGACATGCGGGTCGCCTCGTCGCCGAGCCAGCCCGAGCTCTTTGGGCTGGTCCCCGACGACACCGTCCGGCTGGTGATCAAGGGGGGGGACAAGACCCTGCTGGACCTGGAGATCGGCAAGACCCTGACCGGCGGTGCCGCGGTCTATCGCCCCGCCGGCTCCCCGGACCTGTGGCGGGGCAAGATCGGGAGCCGCGTGCGGCTGGAGAAGAAGGCCGACGACTGGCGGGACAAGCGGATCATGGACTTCAAGAAGGAGGACGTGGCCGCCCTGGAGCTGACCTGGGAGCGCAACCGGTTCTCGTTCACCCGCACCGACACCGGCCCCGACGACCGGGAGGGCACCTGGGCCGTGGTGGAGCCCGCGGGCCTCAAGCTCGACCCCCGGCAGGCGGACTCCGTCGCCCGGGGCCTGGGCGCCCTGCGGGCCAACGAGCTGGTGGACGACCCCAAGGAGGCGGAGGGGGCCTTCGATCCCCCCCGGCTCACGGTGAAGGCCCGGCTCGAGGACGGCTCCGAGCACTCGGTGACCTTCGGGGCGAAGAAGGAGGACAAGAAGGTCTGGATCCGCCGCGACCAGGACGGCGCGGTCTTCGTGGTCACCGAGGCCACCATGAGCCGGTACCAGAAGACCCCCGCGGACCTGCGGGACAAGACCATCCTGACCTTCAAGCGGGACGACGTGGTCCGGGCCGCCTACGACGACGGCACCACCCGCATCGTCGCCGAGCCCGACGGCGACTCCTGGAAGGCGGTGGAGCCCCCGGGCTACCCCTTCGAGGGCAAGGAGCTGACCTTCACCCTCAACACCCTCGGGAACCTGAGGGCGGCGGAGCTGGTGGAGGGCAAGACCCCCGCGCAGGCAACTCCCAGGTCTACGCCCTCAAGGAGTTCACCCTGAACTCGGTCAAGCGCGGCTTCGGCAAGGCCGACAAGGCCTCCCCCCCGGGCCAGCAGATCCGCCTCGGCGGCGGCGGCCCGGGCTCCATCCAGCTCCCCCCGAACCTCGCCGGCATGGCCGGAGCGCGCTGATCCCCCCTCCGGCATCGCGCCCGAGCCCGAGCCCGTGCCCGAGCCCGTGCCCGTGCCCGAGGCTCGGAGGGGGAAGCGGCTCAGACCGTCGGAGGCGGACGGACCGCGCCCCCTCCCGCGGCGGCGCCGGGGCGGCCCTCCGGGATCCCGGCGAGGCGGTCGTCACAGGCGTCCCACCGCACGTTGTGGAAGAAGGCCTCCAGGTACTTGGAGCGCTCCGTCGGCTTGTGGTCGACGGTGAAGGCGTGCTCCCACACGTCCATCACCAGGATCGGCCGGGTCCCGGCCAGGTGGCCGTCCTCGTGGAGGGTGATCCAGGTGTTGAGCAGGCGCTGGTCGCGGAGGTCGAGGTAGAGGATGGCCCAGCCCACCCCGCGCATGGCCCCCACCCCGAGGAAGTCCGCCTTCCAGGCGTCGAAGGAGCCGAACGACGCCTCGATGGCCTGGCGCAGGGGTGAGTCCGAGGGGGGATCGCCGCCGCCGCCGGGGGTCATGTTCTCGAAGTAGTGCTCGTGGAGCCGCATCCCGTTCCACTCGAAGCCGGCCCGCCGGGTCAGCTCGGCGAACTCGGGGGTGCCGATCTGGCCCGCGCGGCACATCTCCCCGCGACGGGCGAGCAGCTTGTTCAGGTTGTTGACGTAGCCCTCGTACAGCTTCAGGTGCTGCTCGATCTGCGGATCCGAGATCCCCTTCAGGCCCCTGACCTTCGAGTAGTCCCGGGGGCGATAGTCGTGGTACGTCGGGTTCATGGCCCACCTCCGGCCCGAAACCTAGACGCCCGACCCCCGCTGGCAACCGGGGACGGCCGGAAGTGGGCGGCGCGAACGCCGGGGCGCCCGCGCCGCCGGCCGGGCCGGTCAGTCGGTCCAGAAGTCGCCGAAGAGCAGGCTCACGGTGACCGCCCCGTAGCCGAAGCGAGGCCGGGTGGCCACGTCGATGCCCGCCTCTTCCATCTCCACCTTCAGGGCGAAGGGGATCATGTAGGACGCCCGCGTCTCCAGGGCGACGGCGCCCATGTTCAGGGCCGCCGAGATCCCCGGCTCCACGTAGATCCCCCCCTGTTCGAGGCCGCGGCCGGTGCCTTCGAGGCTGGCGCCCCAGGCGCCCACGACGGAGCCGAAGCCGAGGCTGAACCGGCCCCCGACGGGAGCGACCAGCTCGCCCAGGATCCCCCCCCAGACCAGGTCCCCGGTGCGGGTCCACCCCTTGTAGCCCTCGCCCCCCACCCGGACCATCGGGCTCGGCTGGACCCAGCCGCGCCCGCCGATGGCGAGGCTGAACCCGGCGGTGTCGATCTGCTGCTTTTCCTCTCCGGAACGCAGGTCGAGGCCGGGCCTCACCGAGATCCCCCCGCCCCCCGCCAGCGCGTGGGCGGGTCCGGCGGTGGCGGCGACGCCGAGGAGCATCATCCCGGCGGCGAGGGGAACCTTCATCGCGCGCGAGACAGCCTTCATGGGCTTCATCTTCCCTCCTGGAAAGGGGCGGCGGGAGCCCCGCCGGCACCCCGATCTGGGTCCGCGCCCCGGGGCCGGTTCCGGCCGCCTCGCGGCCGTGGCCTCCCTCCGGGACCGACGCGGGTCCCGCCTCCGCTGCGTGCAGCCGACGTGCCGCCCCGCCCGGGGCCGGCGGGTGTCGCCGGGGCGCCGCCTGTGGCCCCCTTCCGCCGACCGACCAGCGTGCTAACGTGGGGAGATGCACACGTCCACCCTCTTCCGCGGCCGGCGGGACATCCTGTTCGACCGCCTCCCCGGCCGGGCGATCCTCCTGATGGGCCACCGCCAAGTGCCCCGCAACTACCCCGCCAACCCCTACCCGTTCCGCCAGGACTCGACCTTCCTGTACTTCACGGGTTGCGCGGTGCCGGGGGCGGCGGCCCTGCTGGACGCCGAGGGCCGCCACACCACCCTCTTCCTGCCCTCCCCCGATCCCGGTGACGAGCTGTGGCACGGGTCCGTCCCGGGCGCCGTGGCGATCGGCGCCGCCGCGGGTGCCGACGAGGTCGCCCCCCGGGACCGCCTGTCGGAGCGCGCGCGGGCGCTCGCCGCGAGGCGGGGGGGCGCGCTCCTCGGCCTGCCGGTCTGCGAGGCGACCTCCCAGGCGGAGCTGGCCGCCCTCGTCGGGGATGGCGTCGAGTCCGGCGCGGTCACCGGCCCTTCCGCGGACCTCGCCGACGCCGTGATCTCCCTGCGGAACGTCAAGGACGGGGGGGAGGTGGCGGAGATCGTCGCCACCGCCGAGGTGACCGCGAGGGCGCACCGGGCGGCCATGGCGGCGACCCGTCCGGGGGTCCGGGAGCGGGAGATCGCCGCGCTCATGGACGCCGTCTTCGCGGCGGCGGGTTGCGCCCCGGCGTACGGCTCCATCGTGACGGTGCGGGGGGAGATCCTCCACGGGGTGCCTGGGGCCGCCCGCCTGGAGTCGGACCGCCTCCTGCTGGTGGACGCCGGCGCCGAGTCCGCGTCCGGCTACGCCACCGATGTCACCCGGACCTGGCCGGTGTCCGGCCGCTTCGGCGACCGGCAGCGGGCGGTCTACGAGGTGGTGCTCCGCGCCCAGGCCGCGGCCATCGCCCGGTGCCGCTCCGGCACGCGCTACCGGGACGTCCACCTCGCCGCCGCGAGGGTGATCGCCGAGGGCCTCGGGGACCTCGGCCTGCTGAGGGGCGATCCCGACCGCGCGGTGGAGGAGGGCGCCCACGCGATGTTCTTCCCCCACGGCGTGGGCCACCTGCTGGGGCTGGACGTCCACGACATGGAGGGCTACGGGGACCGCGCCGGGTACCCGCCGGGTCGCACCCGCTCCCCCCAGTTCGGCCTCTCCTACCTCCGCCTCGACCGCGACCTCGAGCCCGGCACCTGCGTCACCGTCGAGCCCGGGATCTACTTCGTGCCCGCCCTCCTCCACGACGCCGCGTTCCGCCGGCGGTTCCGGGACCGGGTGGACTTCGCCGCCGCCGAGGGCTGGCTCGGGTTCGGCGGCGTCCGCATCGAGGACGACGTCATCGTCACCTCGGGGGATCCGAAGGTCCCCACCGCGGCGATCCCCAAGGAGATCGCCGAGATCGAGGCCCTGGTGGGCTCGGGCCCCGATCCCGGCACCCGGCTCTCGGGCTGACCGCACCCCCCGCAGATCCTCCCCCCTTCTCCGCGGTGTCTCCCCGGGGACGTGCGCCGTGGTGGACGTGACAAAGTGGAGGCAGATCGGCGTATGCTCCGCCGTGGATGGTGACCGCGCCGGGCTGCCGGGGCGGTCGGGAGGACGGAGACCATGCGGATCGAGACGATGAGCCTGAGGGGCATGGGCGGCGTGGCGCTGGCGGCGGTCCTGGCGATGGGCGCCTGCGCGGCGGAGGAGCCCCTGAGCGAGGACCAGGTCCGGGAGGTGCTGGACCGGAAGCACCGCCGGGACATCACCGTGGAGCTGCCCCTGGGCGGCACCCTGGAGCGGGCCAAGACCGACCCGCCGGGGCGGTCGAACTACGACAAGGCGAAGCTCACCTACGAGTGCCTCCAGCAAAAGGGCTTCGGCACCTACGCGCTGTCGCCGGACGAGGAGCTGGAGGCGGGGATCCGCAACACCTACACCTTCACCCCCAGCGACACGCTCCTGGCCGCGAAGGTGGAGGGCGGAGGGGCCGAGAAGCTCTCCCTCAAGGCCTGCACCGCCCAGGTGGCGTCGGTGGAGAGCATCGTCCCCCTCACCCGGGAGACCCGCAAGGTGAAGGCGACCATGGGCAGCAGCGAGAACCCGGCCTGGCTGGAGTGCCTGTGGATGGAGGGGGGCCTGAGCCTCGCCTCCCTGGAGGCCAAGCGGGTCTGCGGCGGGCAGGCCGACGACAAGGTCACCTCGGTGGAGGCCACCCTGGTCAAGGGCGAGTCCGGCTGGGACGTGATGAGGAACTGAGCCGTCGGGACGCGGTGGCGACGTCCCGGTCGCCCCGCGGACCGGTCACCCGCGGAGGATCGCCGGGATGCCTCGCCGGCGCATCGTCCTGTACAACCCGCCCACCGTGTTCTTCACGATGCCGCTGGGGCTGCTCGCGGTGGCGTCGGGGCTCGATCCGGCCCGATGGGACGTGGAGATCGTCGACGGGCGGCTCCACCGGGAGCCGGTGGGGACCTTGCTGGCCGCCCTGGACGGGGCCGACACCCTGGGGATCGGGGTGCTCACCGGCGACCCCATCCGGCACGCCCTGGAGGCTTCCCGGGCCGCCCGGTCCCGATACCCTCGCCTCCATGTCGTGTGGGGAGGGTGGCACCCGTCCCTCTTCCCCGAGTCGTGCCTTCGGGAGGCCCCCATCGACGCCGTGGTGGTGGGCGCGGGCCAGCGGGCCTTCTCCCGGCTGGTGGAGGCGTGGGCCGGCGGCGGCGACCTGGCGGCCCTCCCCGGGGTGGCGGCCCGGACCCCGGGGGGAGAGATCGTCCACGGTCCCCCCGGCGAACTGCCCGAGCTCGACGCGCTGCCCCCCCTCGACTACGGGCGGATCGACGTCGACGCCTACTTCGCCCGCAAGGGCAGGCGGCAGCTCGACTACATCGGCTCCGTCGGATGCCGCTTCCGCTGCGCCTTCTGCGCCGATCCCCAGGTCTACCAGCGCTCCTGGACCGGCATGACCGCGGACCGCATGGGCGACGAGCTCTCGAGCCTGGTCCGCCGACACCGCGCCCACGAGGTGGCCTTCCAGGACGAGACCTTCTTCACCAAGCGGTCCCGGATCGACGAGCTCTGCGACGCGCTGCTCCGGGGCGGGGTGGCCTTCCGCTGGACCGCCACCCTCCGGGCCGACCAGGGGGCGCGCATGCCGGTGTCCCTGCTGGAGCGGTGCCGGGACCTGGGCTTCGACCACGCCATCATCGGCGTGGAGTCGGCGTACGAGCCCATGCTCAAGCAGATCCGCAAGGACGTCCGGATGGACCAGGTGTGGGAGACGGCGTCCCGCCTGCGGGACCTGGGGATCGGCGCGACCTGGAACTTCATCGTGGGGTTCGCGGGGGAGCCCGAGGAGAGCGTCATGGCCTCCCTCGACGCCGCCCGCCGCCTCCGGGCGATGAGCCCCCGTTTTCGGACCCCCATCTTCTTCTACAAGCCCTACCCGGGCTCCCCCACCGCCGAGGCCGTGGAGCGGGCGGGCTTCCCCCTGCCCCGCACCCTGGAGGGCTGGTCGCGCTTCGACTTCGTCGGCGCCGACGCCCGGAGTCCGTGGATGGACCCCCGCCTGCGGACCCGGGTGGAGCGGTTCGGCTTCTACCAGGACCACGCCTACGGCGCGCCCACGCCCCCCTGGAAGTGGCCCCTGCGGGTGGCGGCCCGCCTCCGGGTGGAGACGGGGCGTTTCGGCATGCCGGTGGAGAAGCTCCTGGTGGAGCGGCTCAGGCCCAGCGAACGCCTCTCCTGATCCGCCTCCTCCGCCCTCCTGGTGTAGGCTCTTCCCGTCCCCCCGAGCGCCCCCCGGAGTCCGCCATGCCCGCCCTCGCCCGCCGCCTTCCTCTGCCCGCCACCGTGGCGCTGGTCCTGGCCTCCGCCTGCGGCGGCGCTTCCACTCCCCCCGCCGTCCCGGAGGACGTCTCCTCCGCCGTGGGGCGGAAGGTCCAGGTGGAGAAGGCGTGGCGGTGGGGCCACCTGGCCGACGACGGCGTCGTCACCGCCCTGAAGGTCCAAGGGATCTACGAGGTCGCCGACGCTCGGATCGTCACCGCCGGACCGGCGAGCATCCCCTCCTACGCGGTGCGGATCGTGTCCGAGGGGGGGCAGTGGGTGAGGCTGGGCCCCGACGGCGAAGAGGCGCTCGAGGAGGCCTTCTCGACCCGCACCGGCCGCACCGTGACCACCAGCGGCCTCGCCCTGGTGGACCTGCTGCCCCGGCGGGGCGACGTCTCCATCCCCCGGACCGAGCCGGCCCGGGCGGCGATGGTGTCGGACGACCGCTCCCTGGCCTTCACCGGCGAGGGCTTCCTGGTCCGGTGCGCCGGAGGGGACGACGCCACCCGCGCCACCGTCGCCACCCCGGCCTGCCAGGGATGCGACCGGATGTCGGCGGAGCCGTCGGAGTACGTGACCTGCAAGGGGAAGTGAACGAGGAGGCGGGAGGGCGGGCGGCTCCGCGGGGGAGCCGCCCGGTGCGGCGGGCGGCTACTTCTGCTTGGGCCGCTTGCGGAAGACCTTCAGCTTCACCCGGTCGCCGTTGTCCAGCTCGATGGGGATGGTGTAGGTCGCGGGGTACTGGGCGAGCAGGGCGTCCAGGTGCTTGATCCGGTTCACCGGGAACCCGCCCACCGACTTGATCACGTCGCCGCCCCGCAGCTTGGACTTCTCGGCGGCGCTGTCCGGCTCCACCTCGACGATCCGCACCCCGGGTCCGTACTCGGTGCCGTCGGACGTCTCGTGCTCGATCTCCTCGAGCTTCTTGAGGCCCAGGGCCTCCCGGTCGATGATGAGGAAGTCCGGGAGGGCCAGCCGGCACTCGGGCTTGCTCTCCAGGTTGCGGCAGGCGTAGAGGTTCACCGGCCCCGGGAGCTTGAGGCTGGCCTGCATCCACATGTCGCCCTGGCGCGCCGCCTGGACGACGTTGGGCTTGGCCCCACCGCCCCCCTTGCCCAGACCCGGGATGGGGAGGCCGCCGCCGCCCCCCGCCGACGCGCCGGGCGCGGGCTGCGAGCAGCCCTTGTCGCAGTCGTAGTCCGGCCACACGCGGTCGATGCCGGCGAGGGGGGGGCGCAGCTCCAGCTCCACCTCGGTGCACCGGGGCTCCCCCTTGGGGTCCTCGCACGCCAGCAGGTAGTCGCCCACCACCGGCACGCTGAGCTTCAGCCAGCCCTTCATGCTGGAGTCGGTGACGTGGATGAACTCCAGGGACGTCGCCGGGGTCCACTTCTCGAAGTAGACCTGCTTGCAGTCCTGCACGGTCTTGACGTCCGCGCACCCCCAGAGCCGATCCCCGAGGGCCGGGATGTGGTTGATCACCCAACCCCCGCCCTTGTCGTCCCCCGACAGGACCTCGAACGAACCCGACTTCAGCAGGCCCGCGTGCGCCGGCTGGGCGGCGGTGGCCACCAGCAACGCCGCCGCCGCGGCAAAGACCAGCTTCCTCATGGACCGCACTCCTCGGGGTGGGGCGGCGAAGGGAGGGGGCCACAGCGGACGTCCCGCGCGCTTCGCCGGTGAGCGAGGCGCGACCGTAGCCGCCGACTCGGACGGTGTCAACAGGCGCCGGGTGGCGAAGGGAGCCCCTCGGATCTAGGCTAGAAACCCCGTGGGCCTCCCGGGATCCTCAGGGCGCAGCGCGCCGAGGCCCGCCGGCCCTCCGCCCGCGGGAAGGGGTCGATGCCGGTGCCTGATCTCCCGAACGGTCCCGGTGGGACGTCCCCCGCGCAGGTCTCGGGGCCGAACCTGCCCCCTCCGGCGGGGGCGCGCCCCCGGGTGGTGGTGGTGGGCGCCGGCTTCGGGGGCCTGGCGGCGGCCCGGGCCCTCCGCAGCGCCGACGCCCAGGTGGTGGTGGTGGACCGGCAGAACCACCACCTGTTCCAGCCCCTCCTGTATCAGGTGGCGACGGCGGCCCTCGCCGCCCCCGACATCGCCTCCCCCATCCGGTCCATCCTTCGACGCCAGGCGAACGCCGTCGTGCTCCTCGCCGAGGTCCGTTCCGTGGACCCCCACCGCCGGGTGCTGGAGCTGGACGAGGGCAGCATCGCATACGACCACCTGGTGATCGCCGCGGGGGCGCGGCACTCCTACTTCGGCCACGACGCCTGGGAGGCCCGGGCGCCCGGCCTCAAGACCCTGGAGGACGCCCTGGAGATCCGCTCCCGGGTGCTGCTGGCGTTCGAGGAGGCGGAGCGGAGTCCCCACCCCGCCATCCGGGCCGCCCTGCTGACGTTCGTGGTGGTGGGGGGAGGCCCCACCGGCGTCGAGCTCGCCGGAGCCCTCGCCGAGATCTCCCGGTACACCCTCGCCCGGGACTTCCGGTTCATCGATCCCGCCGAGTCCCGGGTCCACCTCGTGGAGGCCGGCCCGCGGATCCTCCCCTCCTTCGACGATGACCTGGCCGCCCGGTCGGTGGTCTACCTCCAGGACCTGGGGGTGACGGTCCACACCGGGACGGCGGTGACCGGCGTGGACGCGGGAGGCGTCGACCTGGGGGAGCGCCGGATCGAGGCCCGCACGGTCCTCTGGGCGGCGGGGGTGGTGGCGTCCCCCCTGGGACGGGGCCTGGGTGTCCCCCTGGACCGCGCCGGTCGGGTGATCGTGCGCCCCGACCTCACCGTCCCCGGTCATCCCGAGGTCTCGGTGGTGGGAGATCTCGCCCACTTCGCCGGTGAGGACGGCCGCCCCCTGCCGGGGGTGGCCCCCGTGGCGACGCAGCAGGGCCGCCACGCCGCCCGCAACGTGCTCCTCGCCCTCGCCGGGCAGCCCCGCGAGCCGTTCCGCTACGTGGACCGCGGCAGCATGGCGACGGTGGGGAGGGCGCGGGCGGTCGCCGAGATCGGGGGTCTGCGGCTGGCCGGCTACGTGGCCTGGCTCGCCTGGGCGCTGCTGCACATCGCCCTCCTGGCCGGCTTCCGGAACCGGGTGCTGGTGATGATCGAGTGGATCTGGGCCTACGTGACCTTCCAGCGGGGCGCGCGCCTGATCACCGAGGCGTTCCGACCCTCCCCCGCGGCGCTCCCCCAGGACTCCCCGGCGCCCCTCCCTCCGGGACCGCCGTCGCTGCCGCCGGCGCCCCCTCCCTCCCCGGGCTGAACCGCCGCCCCATCCCCGACCGGACGGTCTCCGCCCGCGCCCGGGACCGGTGCAGCCGGACTGCACGGCGTGGCACGCCGTCTGCACTTGTCCTCGCCCGAAGGGGACGGGCCGGCGGGAGGTGGACCCTGTCGCCGGCGGGGGTCGCGCCGGGCGGTTCACTCCGACCAAGAGGAGCGGAACCATGGAAAAGACCAGCCAGCGCGGGTTCGCCGCCATGGACGAGGAGCGGCGCCGCGAGATCGCGCGGAAGGGGGGCAAGGCCGCCCACGAGAAGGGCACGGCCCACGAGTTCAGCCCCGAGGAGGCCCGAGAGGCCGGCAGGAAGGGAGGCGCGGCCGTCAGCCGCGACCGCCAGCACATGGCGGACATCGGGCGCAAGGGCGGCGCCGCCGTCAGCGAGAACCGCCAGCACATGGCGGAGATCGGACGCAAGGGCGGCCAGCGTTCCCATCGAGGGAACCGCCGGTCTCCCGGCGAGGCGTCCGGGGCGGGTCGCTAGAGTACCGGCGGCGCGGCCAGCGCCTCGCCGCCGGTGGCCAGATCAAAGGAGGTCGCCGATGGAGGAGAAGGGGGGCCGCGGCTTCGCCGCGATGGACCCGGAAAAGCAGCGAAGGATCTCCAGCAAGGGAGGGACCCACGCCCACGAGAAGGGCACGGCCCACGAGTTCAGCCCCGACGAGGCGCGGGAGGCGGGCCGCAAGGGGGGCGTCGCGGCCCAGGAGAAGGGGACCGCCCACCGCCTCACCGCCGAGGAGCGCCGCCTGGGCGGCAAGAGGGGCGGCCAGAAGGTGAGCGTCGACCGGCGCCACATGGCGGAGATCGGGCGCAAGGGCGGGCTTCGGTCCCGGGGGGCGCGCCGCGCCGGGGCGGCGGGGGAGGAGAGCGCCACCGCCACGGCCCGGGTGGCCGAGGCCAGGCCAGCCGCCCGGGAGGTGGCTGCGGCGCCGGAGGGAGGACCCGGGGACCCCGCGGCCCGGGCCCTGGCCCGGGCTCACCGCGAGGTGCTGGACCTCGTCGATGGGTGCGAGCAAGCGGCGCGGGGCGGAGGAGACGGCGCGGCGCGGGCGGTCCAGCGCCTGGCGGCGCGGGTGAGGCGCGACGTCCGGGTGTCCGAGGAGGTCGTGGGATCGGAGGTGGAGCGGGCCGTGGTGCCGGAGGGGAGGGAGTGGGTCGCCGAGTCCCGGCGGCACCGCGAGGCCGCGATCCGGATCCTGGACGACGTCGTGTCCCTCGATCCCCGGGGCGACACCTTCCGGGCGCGCCTGCGGGACCTGAGGGGAGCCCTGGAGAGATGGTTCCAGCACGACGACGAGCGCCTGATCCCCGCCATCAACGAGCGGATGCCCGGCGACTCCTCGCGCCTGGCGGACCGGATCGAGAGTCGCAGGCGGGAGCTGGACCGAGGCGCACCCTAGGGCGGCCTCCCGGCGCGGGAGGGGGAGTCCCCCCCTCCCGCTCTCCCCTCCGCCGAGGCGGGTCCCCGGGCCTCTCCCCGCCGCGCCCCACCGTGACGGTGCAGCCCGTGGGGCGACCGTGTGCTCCTCGTGCGCGCACCGGCGGGATCAGGTCGTCCCACCCTCGAAGGCCGCCTTGAACCGCTTGGCCAGGGACGCCTCGAGCCTCGCCGGGTCCACCCCCGCCGCCTTGGCGAGCATGCCCAGCTTCAGCGTCAGGGCGACCTCCCCGGGGCGCACCTCGGCGTCCCCCGACACTCCCATGCCCTTGACCTCGGCGCGCAGGCCGACCCAGGAGAGCTTCACGCCGTACTTCGAGATCTCGCCCTCGAAGCGCTCGAAGACCTTCAGGGCCTCCTCGGGGGGCAGGTCGTGCTTCTGGGTGAGGCGGATCGTGCTCACTGCGGCCCTCCAGGGTGGCGGGACGTGCCCGCGGGGAGGACGCCATGATAACCTCTTCCGACCCCGGGGGGACCGCCCCCGCGCCCGAGCGGGACGGGGGATGGCGCCGGACTCCGGCGGCCGGACCCCGGGGATCGGGAGGTCCCCATGCGCGCCGCGCTCCGCCTTGCCGCCCCCAGCCTGGCGCTCCTGCTCGCCGGGTGCCCGGCCGGGGAAGGGTCCGACGACGACTCCGCCGCCGACGACGACACGGGGACCGACGACGACTCCGCCGCCGACGACGACACCGCCCCGCCCGCATGCACCGACACCGCCTCAGGGGAGTTCCCCGCCGACTCCGTGGAGATCGCCTGGGACGACGGCGATCCCTCCCAGGACATGGGGGCCTACGAGGGGTACTACATCCCGGGATACTACGGGAACTACGACCTCTACGAGTCCCCCCAGTGGGAGGCGGTGCGCTTCGACCTTGGCGCGCCCGCGACGGTGTGGGGTGCCCGGGTGGTGTGGAGCAACCTGGTGGCCGAGGAGGAGACGCCGCTGCCCATCGGGGCCTACCCCGACTTCGGCGGCAACGGCTTCGACTTCGACCGCTGGAACCCCCTGTGGGAGGGGACCCGCTGCGTGTCGGCGGGGGATCCCCGGGATTGGGTGGACTACGTCTTCGACGCCCCCATCGAGGTGACCCGTCCCGGCCTCCTCTACGTCGGGCACTTCAAGGGGGGCTCGGCGGACCCCATGTGGGGCTTCGACGAGGACTACCTCGGGGAGGGGGACTGCGCGTCCTTCGACGACTGCCACTCCGCCTGGAACTATCCCGACGCCGACGACGAGGTCTACTACCACGGCTCCTCGTTCCCCTTCGCCTACGACTACGGGGTCCGGCTGCGGGTCACCTTCCACGACACCGTGCCCGCCCAGGACCAGTGGTTCCAGGTGGATCCCGGCCTGGCGGCCAGCTCCCGGGTGGCCTGGGGCGACTACGACAACGACGGCGACGACGACCTGATGACCAACGGGCCGACCCTGTACCGCAACGACGGCGGCACCTTCGCCGACGTCAGCTCCTCCGCCTGGCCGGGGGGGCTGGCGGGGGGAGCCTCGTCGGGAGGGGTGTGGGGCGACTACGACAACGACGGCTGCCTCGACTACTTCGGCTTCAACTCCGGCTACGTGGGCCAGGACGTGCTCCTCCACGGCGAGTGCGACGGGACGTTCACCGACCGGATCCTGGATTCGGGGATCGACGACACCCAGAGCGCCGTCGACTGCGACGCCGCCGACCCCGAGCAGGCCCCCACCGAGGCCGCGGCCTGGGTGGACCTGGACGCCGACGGGTTCCTGGACCTGTGGGTGGGCAACCACAACTGCTGGACCACCTACACGTTCTACGCGGACCGGATCTGGCACAACCGCGGCGACGGCACCTTCGAGGAGTGGGGGAGCGAGCACGGGTTCACCACCGCCCGCCTGCCCACCCGCGGGGTGAGCCCCGCGGACGCCGACAAGGACGGCGACGTGGACGTGCTGGTGAGCGACTACGTGCTGGAGCGGAACCTCTACTACGAGAACCTCGGGGACGGGGACTTCGTGGAGATCGGCCGCGACAACGGCCTCGCCGGCTACGGGGACTACGCGGGCGCGTTCACCTACTACTATGGGCACACCATCGGATCGGTGTGGCTGGACGTGGAGAACGACGGGGACTGGGACCTCTTCGAGGCCAACCTCGCCCACCCCCGCTTCTACGACTTCTCGGACCGCTCCATGCTGCTGGTGAACGACGGGTCCGGCATGTTCACCGACGAGGCGGCGGCCCGGGGGATCCTCTACAAGGAGACCCACTCCAGCCCGTCGGCGCTGGACTTCGACCTGGACGGAGACACCGACCTGTTCGTCACCTGCGTCTACGACGGGCGGGTCTCGGAGCTCTACCGGAACGACGGCCAGGGCGGCTTCGAGCAGGTGAACTACGAGTCGGGGGCGGTGGTGGAGAACGGCTGGGGGAGCGCCGTGGCGGACTACGACCGCGACGGCGATCCCGACATCCTCGCCTACAGCCTCTTCCGGAACGACACCGCCGCGGAGGGCCGTCGCTTCCTCCAGGTCCGTCCGTTTGGAGGGATCACCTCCAACTGGGCCGCCATCGGGGCGAGGGTCGAGGTCGCGGCGGGGGGCAAGACCCTGATGGCCCAGGTGGACGGCGGCCACGGGACCGGCTGCCAGGACTCCCAGACCCTGACCTTCGGACTCGGCACCCTCGCCTCCGCCGACGGGATCGTCGTCACCTACCCGGGCGGCGCCCAGGTGAGCGTGGAGGGCCCCATCGCCGCCGACCAGCGGCTGTGGGTCCACGAGGACGGCACCGTCGAGACCGCTCCCTGAGCCGCGGCGACCTTGACGGAGCGCGTCGCCGACCCCATTCAGGCCGTGGCCCCGCCCGAGGGTGGCGGGGGCGAAGCCCGGAGCGGTGACCATGGCGGTGGATTCGCGGTACGTGGTGGACGTCGATGAGGGCACCTTCGAGCGGGAGGTGATCCAGCGATCCCACGAGGCCCCGGTGGTGGTGGACTTCTGGGCGAGCTGGTGCGGACCCTGCCGGGTGCTGGGTCCGGTGCTGGAGCGCCTGGCCATGGAGGGGCGCGGCGCCTTCGTGCTGGCGAAGGTCGACACGGACCGCAACCAGGGCCTCGCCCAGGCGTTCGGGATCCAGGGGATCCCCGCGGTCAAGGCCTTCCGGGACGGGCGCCTGGTGGACGAGTTCGTCGGGGCCCAGCCCGAGCCCACCGTGCGCTCCTGGCTCGCGGGGATCATGCCGACGGAGGCGGACCTGGACGCCGCCGCCGCCGCCCGCGCCGAGGCGTCGGGGGACGTCGTCGGCGCCGAGGGCCTGTACCGCCGGGTCCTGGAGGGCGAGCCCTCCCACGTCCGCGCCCGCCTGGGCCTGGCTCGGCGGGTGGTGGAAGGGGGTCGCGCCGCGGAGTACGACGAGGCCGCCCGCCTGCTCTCGGGGCTGCTGCTGGAGGGCGCCGACGAGGCGGAGGCGAAGCGCCTGCTGGCGGCCATCGAGCTGGGCCGGGCGGCCACGGGCATGGACGAGGCCAGCGCCCGGGCGCGGCTGGACGCCGATCCCCTGGACCACGAGGCCCGGTATCACCTGGCGATGCGGCTCTCCGCCTCGGGCCGCCACGCCGAGGCCCTGGACCACCTCCTGAAGATCGTCGAGCGGGACCGCGCCTTCCGGGACGACGGCGCCCGCAAGGCGATGGTGGAGATCTTCAACCTCGTGGGGATCCGCAGCCCCCTGGCCGACGCCTACCGCTCCAAGCTCGCCCAGGTGCTCTACCGCTGAACCCTCAGCGCCACACCGCCTCGTACAGGAAGATGGGGATCTCGATGGCGATGAGGATCACCACGATCCACTCCAGGCGGGTCATGCGCTGGGAGGTCACCGACTCGGCGAGCAGGGCCAGGGTGTCCTGGATCAGCGCCAGCTCCGCCTCCAGGGCGTGGTAGCGCTCCCGCAGGTCGAAGGCGGCGCAGGTCTGGTCGTACAGGGCCTCCAGGGAGGGATCGTCCCACGTCGACTCGGGGCGGTCGATGAGGTAGAAGCGGGCGATGAGGTCGTGGCGCCGCACCATCGCGTGGCCGATGAAGCGGTAGATCTCCTTGATGTCCCTGGGAAAGATCCCCGTTCGCTCCAGGCCGTCGCACAGGGCCCGGGAGCGGTCCAGGACCTCGTCCACCTCCCGTTCCGTGCGCTCCAGGGCCACCGACTGGGCCAGGACCAGCGCCAGCACGTCCAGGCGGGGGAGGTCCCCCTCCCGGATCCAGGCGTGGTCCCAGGCGACCCTCTCCCGCAGGGAGGGATCGATGGCGACGGCGAAGGTGTCCGCCCTCTCCCGGTCGACCAGCTCCGCCAGCTCCCTCGGCAGGGCGTCCAGGGCGGGCTGGACGCTGGCGCCCCGGGGAGAGAGGAGGCACAGGGCCCCGAAGTCGAAGGCGTACAGCCGCGCGGACGGGGGGAGGTCCGCCGACACCAGGTCCGAGGTGCGGTGGTCCACCGTCCCCGGCATCATCCGGGCCAGCTCCGCGAGCCGGATCCCCCGGCTCAGCGGCCACGCGGTGAGGGTGTGCTCCTGGGTCAAGGTCGGGAGCACGGGGGTCCGTTCAACCGTCGGCGCGGGCGTCCAGGAACCGCTCCAGCGCCGCGGTGACCCGTGCCATGTTCGGTGTGACCAGGGCCACCACGAACCGCTCGATCTGGGGGACCACCACCTTCGCCGCCAGGGAGGGGACCCCCGGGATCCCCGACTCCGGCAGGCGGAGATCGCCGCGGATCCGCACCTCCGTGTGACCCTCCCCGTCGGGCAGGAAGGCATTCCGTCCCCGGGCGTCCACCTTGCCGGGCAGGAAGCCGGGCTCGAAGACCCAGGTGCAGGACCAATCGTCCTCGTCCCACGTCGCCCGGTCGATCCAGGTCAGCATGTCGGGGTCGACGATCCCTTGGGCCACCTTGGGGACCTGGCCCCGGGCCCGCCACCGGTTGACGAGGTGGACCCGGGAGCCCTCCTCGCGGCGCTCCAGGAGCTCGACGCCCGAGACGTTGGGCAGCAGGGCGACGAGATCGGGCAGGCAGTCCCGGTAGGTGCGGAACACCAGGGAGCGGGGGTGCCGGACGCGGGAGTCGTGGTGGACTTCCATGGGATGCCGCGGGCGCAGCGCCGTCAGCGGACCAGGAAGGGGAACTTGATGGACTGGTCGGGGCCGTCGAAGGGGGGGAACTGGAGCCGGTTGACCTCGCCCGTCACGCAGCCCTCCAGGTCCGTCCCCGCGTACTGCGCCGACTGGATGCGGCTGTTCTTCACCTGGCCGTCGGGCTGCACCGTGAACTTCAGCACGATCTTGCCGCTGACGTCGAGGCCCCGGTCCCGGGCATCGTAGAAGCAGCGGCGGATGGAGACGTTGCTGCCGACGATGGCGTTGATCACCGTCGCGGTCAGCACCTCCGTCGGGCTCTTCAGCCCCGAGGCGCCGCTGGAGACCTTGTCCTCGCTCTTGGCCGCCGCTGGAGCGGGGCGGGAGGTGGAGCCGGAGGCGTCGGCGAGGCGGGTGGCCGCGGCGGCCTCCTGCTGGCGGCGCTTCTCGTCCTCCAGGCGCTGCTTCTCCTTGCGCGCGGCCTCCTCCTGCTCCCTCCTGGCCCGGGCCTCGGCGGCCCGCTTCTCGGCCTCGCGGTCCGCGGCGGCGATCTCCGCGGGGGTCGGACCCGAGGACCGGGGCTCGGTGGAGGCGGCGGGGGTCGGCGGAGGGGTGGGGCCGGATCCACCGGCCGCGACGGCGGCGACCGGCGCGTCGGAGGCGGTCGCGGGGGCGGCAGGCTCGGGGGGGGCCGGCTCGGCGGGGACGGGTTCGGGGGCAGGGATCGGCGGATCCACCGCCGGGGGCTCGGCGGCGGCGGGCGCCGGCGCGAGGGACGCGGTGGCCAGGGGATCGCCGGCCGGGGCCGTCCCCGCCTGGCTGAGGGCGAAGGTGCCGGCGGCGGCCAGGCCGGCGGCGAGCACCAGGGTGAGGAGGGCCGTGCCCGACTTCTGGCCCCGGCCGTTCATCAGGGGCAGCAGGAAGGCGCCGAAGCCCCCCACCAGCACCAGGCCCGTGCCCGCCAGGGCCAGGGAGGGGGCGAGGCGCCCCAGGGCCACCCCCGCGATGACCGCGACGCCCAGCACCTGCACCACGGTGAAGTCCCCGTGGGCCGCGGGGGCGACGGGGCGAGGGGCCGGGCGGGGCGGCGCCGCCGCCGGAGCAGCCACCGGCGCCGGCCGGGCGGCGGGCGCGGGGGTGGCGGCGGCGGTGGCGGCGGTGGCCGCGACGGGCGGCGTCCCCGCCCCGCCGTTCTTGGCCAGGCCGTACGGCGCCGGGGTGGCGGCGGGGGAGGGGAGGGG
>JAKLKC010000130.1 GCA_023150875.1 Myxococcota bacterium
ACGTTGCAGGCGAAGCGGGGTCCCCGCGACACCGCGGACGCCCCGACTCGTTCGCCGCAGCAGCCGCGGGGTTGTGATAGGCGCTCTAGGGGTTCGAGCCCGAGGACGTGGAGGTGTTCATGCCCGGGAAGACGGGCATCGTGTACGAGATCGACCCCGAGGGAGACTTCGTGTTCGTGGGCAATCTCGGCGGGCACGGGGGTGACTCGTTCATGGTCCTCGCCGAGCCCGAGGCGCCGGACCCGAGGGCCCGGATGTTCTGGGTCTACGTCGGGTAGGGGGCCGTCCCCTAGTCGTTGGGCAGCGCGTCCTCGGTGAGGGGGGCCTCGGCGGAATGGGGCCGGGGGGCGCCGTCCCCCGCGGAGGCCAGGTCCCAGCCCCGGTGGCGGACCAGGAAGGCGGTCCAGCGCTCCGCCACCTCGGCG
The DNA here is from genome assembly GCA_023150875.1 of Myxococcota bacterium. Taxonomy (GTDB): domain Bacteria; phylum Myxococcota_A; class UBA796; order UBA9615; family JAKLKC01; genus JAKLKC01. The sequence continues at coordinate 426 of JAKLKC010000130.1, forward strand.
GCGTGGGTGCCCCCGAGGCCCGCGCCGGGCAGGACGCAGGCGAAGGCGACGGGGCGGCCGCCGCCGGTGGGGTCCTGGACGAAGCCGGCGAACCAGGAGTCGGTGACGTGGCCCCCCTCGGGGCCGGGGCGTTCGGCGGTGCCGGTCTTGCCGAAGACGAGGTCCCGGTAGGGGTTGTCCTCGAAGGCCAGCCGCGCGCTCCCCTGGTCCACCACCCGCCGCAGCCCCTCCCTCACCCGCTCCCGGGCCCGCTCCGGCAGGCCCAGGTCCACGGCGGGGCGGGGCGGCGCCTCGTCGCCGTCCCACGAGCGCAGCAGGCGGGGCTCCGGCCTGAGCCCCGTCGCCACCACCGCCGCCACCCGGGCCATCTGCAGCGGCGTCGCGTACACCTCCCCCTGGCCGATCCCCGTGGCCGCGATCTGAGGGTCCTCCATCGCCTCGGTGGGGAAGCGGCCGGTGAAGCCGAAGCCCGCGTCCCCCGCCGCCACCGGGCGGCCCGCGGCGTCCAGGGCGGGCCAGCGCCGCGACACATTTTCGGGGAGGCCCGGGAAGAGGTCCACCACCTCGCCGAAGCCCACCAGGCGGGCCCACTCCTGGAGCGGCCACATGCGGTCCATCTGCCCCGGGGTGGCCACCGGGGCGTGGATCCAACCCTCCCGCAGGGGGCGATGCATCATCAGGGACAGGTATCCGAACCAGGTGTTGGAAGACTTCCGAAGGGCCTCCTCCACCGTCGCGGGGGTGGGGATCGCGTCGCGCTTGTGGTTGTTCAGCTTCGACCGCAGGCGGATGGGCTCGTCGGCCTTCTTGCGGGGCGGGGGGCGCCCCCCCTCGGGGGCGAGGCGCGCCAGCTTCGCCCCCGCCAGGGAGCCGCTGGACGCCACCGCCTGGAGCCCCGCCGGCATGGCGCCCCCCAGCATCGCCCGGACCTCCCGGGAGTCCTGGGACAGGGCGGCCAGGGAGGTGACCATCTTGAACGTCGAGCCCGGGTGGGCCCACGACAGCCCCCACGGCGCCACCGCGGGGTCGATCCCCGGATCCGACACCGTCGCCGCGGCGAGGACGTCGCCGCTCGCCGCGTCCAGGGCCACGAACGCCCCCCGCAGCCCCCCTGGCCCCGGGGCCCGGGCGAGGCGGCCCGCCGCGATCAGCTCCTCGGCGAAGGCGATCTGCGCCCGCAGCTCGTCGGTGGCGGCCGCCTGGAGGTCGGCGTCCAGGGTGAGGCCGACGGGGACGCCTGGGTCCACGCCCACCGGGCTCGCCGCCAGCAGGGGCTCCACGCCCAGGGAGGGACGGACCTCGGGCCGCAGCGGGGCCCCCTCCTCCTTCACCAGGCGCAGCAGCAGCCCCGAGCCCGGGAGCAGCACCCGGCCCGAGGCCGCGAGGGGGCCGGGGCCGCTCCGGGACTCCACGCCCGTCCAACGCTCCACCTCCCCCGCCGGGGAGGCGGCCCGGGCCACCTCCACCGCCCCCTCGCCGTCCCGGGTCACCAGCAGGAACTCCCCCGGGGGGAGGGCCTCGTCCCCGGGCAGGGTCCAGTCCGGGGTCCCCAGCAGGCGGTGGAGCGCTCCCCCCGCCACCACCAGGGCCTCCCCCCGGGCGAAGCCCGCCGTGCCGGCCCGGTAGGTCAGCCACGAACCCCCGGCCCGGACCGCGTCCCGGTCGAAGCGGAAGGGCTCGGGGCGGCCCGCGTAGATCCGGAAGCCCGGGTAGGGCAGCCAGGGCTTCTTCGTGGGGTCCTCCTGGCGGAAGAGGGACAGGGTCGTGCGGCCCCCGTTCATCACCTCCAGCGGGGGCAGGTGGCCGGGCTTGAGGCGGATCCGCACCCCCTCCGAACCGACCAGGAGGTCCCCCTTCGCCCCTTCCTCGGGCAGGTACAGCGCCACCCGCCCGGGCCCCGCGAGGCGCTCCCCCACCGGGATCTCCGTCCCCTCGGGCAGGCCCGGCACCCCCCGCTCCACCACCAGGCGGGGCACCGTCGCGCCCGCGCCCAGCAGGGGGGGCGGATCCCTCCGTGGCACCACCGCGGGACGCGCCGAGCGGGTGACCACCTCGGGGGAGAGGCCGTAGGGCTGCCCGTCCTTCCAGAGGAAGCGCACCCCTCCCGCCCCGCCGGGGACGCTCGGGTCCCGGTGGGCGACCTTCAGGGCGAGGAGGTTGGACCCGGCGACGGCCGCCCGGGGGGTGTCCAGGCGCCGCGGGTCCAGGGGCACGCCGTTCCAGCAGCCTTCCAACACCTGGCCGTCGGTTTCCAACCGCAGCCGGGCGGGGCCGGGGGCGAGATCGGCGAAGGCGAGCCGCAGGAAGGAGATCTCCACGCCGCTGCCGGGCTCCTGCCCCGCTCGCCAGAGCCCCGCCGCCTCGGCGTCGGCCCCCGGGGAGGCGGCGCACCAGCCATCGAAGGGCAGCTCGCCGATCCGGGCGGAGGTGGGGGCGACGGCGGCGCCCCCGATCTCCACCTCGGCCTGGATCGGGGCGCGGCGCCCGAAGTCTGCGGGGCGCCCGACGTAGGTGGCGGTCACCCGCAGCTCGTGCAGACCGGGGGCGATCCCCGGCAGGGGGGCCTGCCGCGCCAGCGGGGGGGCGCCGGGATCCGGGGGAGGCAGGACCAGGGGAGGGCCGCCGTCCACCACCACCTCCAGGGGCAGGGGCGAGGCGAAGCGCAGCAGGGCCGATCCGTCGGGGCCCGGGGGCAGGTCCGCCTTCCCCGCCAGGGTCCAGCGCACCGCCTCGCCGGGGGCGACCTCCTGAGGCTCCCAGGGCGCCGGGGGCGCGAGGGTGGCGAGGCCGGGGACCAGGGGCGGCACCGGGCTCGCCGCCCGGGGCGCCCCCTCCGCCGGCAGCAGCGCGAACGCCTCGGGCTCGCCGGGCAGGGCCACCCAGCCGGGGTCCAGGCCCCGGTCGTAGTCCCGGACCACGCCCTGCACCCGATTCCCCACCGCGCGGGCCACCTCCCCCAGGAACTCGGCGTGGAGGCGGAGCTGGTCCTCGGGGATCCCCCGGTAGCGGGCGGCGTCGGGGAGGGAGGCGAGGTAGGCGTCCCCCGCCCCCTCGGGCAGCTCCCCCAGCAGGGCCCGGACGGCGTGGCGGTCCAGGACCCGCACGAAGCCGCGGTCGGCGTAGATCGTGCCCTGGCGGAAGCCCCGCTCGAACAGGGCGATCAGCTCCCGGTCCGGCAGGTCCATGGGCACCACCTCGCCGCCGGCGGGGCCGATCCGGTCGTCGCCGCCGTAGAAGCGGTTGGGGCGGTCCGGGGCCAGCCCGTACACGGTGGGCTCCCCCTCCACGGGGAGGTAGGTGACGGTGGAGGCCCGGTGGCGGGCCGCGGGGCCTTCCCCGGGCTCGGGGATCGCCACCACCAGGTTGGGCTCCCGCACCGCCCGGTAGCCCACGATCCCCCCCTTGGGGCCGCGGATCGGCTCGCTGCGGGTGGAGATCTGGAGGGAGATCCGGATCCGGTGCCCCAGGCCCGAGAGGACGTCGCCGCTGGCGAAGGGCTGGGCCTCGCCGGGGTCCAGGGGCAGCGCCTCGGACCCCCTCTCGATGGAGAGCCCCGGCACCTCCGCCTGGACCCGGAAGGCGGTGTCGGCGAGGCGGAAGACCTCGCCCTCGGCGGGGAGGAGGCGCGCGAAGCCCAGGTGGCGGGCGAACTCCGCCTTGGCCCCGTCGGGCAGGCGGGCCTCCACCACCGCGGGGTCCACGTAGACCTGGTCGCGGGTGGTGGACAGCCCGCCCAGGGGATCCCCGCCCAGGTCCAGCCGGTTCCAGCCCCCCCGGGGGCCGGTGGGGGTCTCGGCGGCGGCGTACACCGAGAGGGGACGGCGGAGGATCACCCGCCAGCCCCCCGAGGGGCCGCCGGCGTCGAAGCGGAAGCGGTGGTCCGCGACCACGAACTCCTCGCCGTCGAAGAGGTCCCGGTCGGGGCCCGGCCTCTTCAGGCGGAAGGTCTCGCCGGGCACGATGCGGAATCCCCCCCCGAGATCGCCCGTGGGGACGGCGTGGAGGGCCTCGGAGGCGGCGCGGTGGCCGGCCCGGAGCAGCACGTACGCCCGGCTGACCACCAGGCCCAGGCAGATCGCCAGCAGGAAGCCCACCAGCAGCGCCGCCCGCCGGAACCAGCGCGGCTGCGGCCGTGCGGGCCGCGGCGCGGGGGAGGGTCCCGGGGGCGGGAGGGCCCGGGGGGCGGAGGGGGGCGAGGCGCTCACGGGACCCTC
>JAKLKC010000131.1 GCA_023150875.1 Myxococcota bacterium
CCGTCCCGCGGCGGCGGCGAGCAGGAGCACGCCCACCGCGCCGGCCCCGCCAAGGAGCAGCACGCCCTTGCCCGAGCGGGCCATCAGGCGGCCCTCCCCTCGGGCTCGGCCTCGTCGGCGCGGCGGGCGGCGGCGAGAATGTCCCGGGGCACCTTGCGGCCCCACCAGTACTCGCCGGCCTCGGCCAGCTCGGTGAACTTGAGCCCGCTCGCGGGGGCCAGGGCCAGGTACTCCCGCCAGCCGGCCCCGGTCGGGGGGAGCACGTCCCCGTCGGCGAGGCCCCGGCCCCGGGCGACGGCCAGCTTCCCGCCCACCACCACCGGAACCTTCTGGTCTTCGACGTAGTAGGGGCTCGCCTCCGCCATCGCCCGGACGATCCGCCCCGCCGTCCTGGGCCACCACCGCTCCACCCAGGCGTCCGACGCCAGGGACCACCCCAGCGTGGGCCAGTTGCCCCAGCGTCGCAGGTCCCGGTCGAACCGGGAGGCGAGGGCCTGCTCGGTGCGGGCGTCGTCGTCCTCGGGCCAGGTCGGGGACAGGTGCTCGGGTAGCAGTCCCAGGGCGGCGATCTGCTCCACCTTCTGCGACGACCACGAGGCGGAGCCCGCCTCGCGGACGGCGATCTCGGTGCCCCGCACCTTCCCGAACTCGGCGTAGGTCACCCGGTCGGGGTTGAACGGCGACGGCGTGCCGACGCGCAACCCCTCGTGGACCGGGGCCTCTCCCCCCTGGGGGACCAGCACCTCGGTGTCCCGCACCGCGTACATGAACGGCGCCCACGGCCACGCGGCGGGGTCCACCCGGGCGAGGTCCTTCAGGCGCTCCTCCCCTTCGAGGCGGAGGCGCGCGGCCTCGGTCGGGTCCCCCACCCCCTCGGCCTTGCGGAACCGGGCGTTCGCTGACTTGAGCAGCCGGGCGGCATCGGCGGCCACCTTCTTGCGGGCGTCGGCCTCCCGGCGGGCGCGCACCTCGGCGAGGCGCCGGGCCGTCTTCTCGGGGTCGCGGGAGATCAATAGAAGGATCTCCTCCGGCCCCAGCTCCATCTGCGCCCCGGGGTTGTTGGTGTCCCGGGCCTGGGACTGGAGCAGCTCCACCATCCACCCGAGCTTGCCCTGGATGAGGTTGAACCGGAGACCGTCCTGGGAGCGGCGGGCGAAGTAGTAGTTGATCTCGATGGTCTGGAGCGTGTTGCCCTGGCGGACCCCTCGGCCGTTGCGCTGCTGGAGGGTCGCCGGCTCCCAGGGCAGGTCCAGGTGGTGGATCGCGCAGGTCCGCGTCTGGAGGTCGATCCCCTCGTAGGCGATGGCGTTGGCGATCACCACGTCGTACAGCGGCGCCAGCCCCTCCTCGGGCACGCCGTTGAACTCGCGGGCGATCCGCTGCCGGTCGGCGGCGGCCTTGGCGGTCAGGGCGTTCAGGACGGCGATCCGCTGGGGCGCGATCCCCGCCTCGACGAGGACGGCCTTGACCCAGGCGTGGGCGGCGACGTTGTCCACGAAGACGATGTGCCCGCAAGTCCGGTTGGCGGCGACCTTGCGGGTCAGGGCGTCGAACTTGGGGGAATGGGGGTTCACGTCCCCCGACTGCGCGCTCTTCCAGTCGTGCCCCTCGTCCAGATCCGCATGGATCGCCACCAGGGCCATCCGGGCGAGGAGGCCCAGGATCACCGACTTGTCGCTGATGCTCGTGGAGCTGAGCGCCTGCTCGATCTTCGCGACGTAGAGGTCGTACTTCCGGTCCTGGGCGGCGTCCATGTCGACCTCGACGACCTGGACCCGGGGCTCGGGGAGCCTCAGGCCCACGTCCTCCGCGGTCTTGAACTCGCCGTAGCGGAAGATGGTCTCCCGCAGCTCGTGGAGGTTCTGGAACCCGGTGACGGCGCTCCGCTCCTCCACCTCCATCTTGGTGTTGACCACGGCCTTCAACTCGATCCGGAGGTACCGGTCGATGAACTGCTCGGGGTCCCGGATCCCCATCCGGCTCCAAGCGTCGTGGTCCACGTACTGGATGAGGTTGTAGAACTCCAGGGGGCTGTTCTTCGCCGGGGTCGCGGAGAGCAGGACCACCCCCGCCCCGCCCGTCCGTCGCCGCACCGCCGCGCAGCGGAAATCGAGCTGCCAGGCGCGGTTGCTGCCCTCGCCCGCGTTGCCCATGAACCGCGGCACGCCGCCCTCCCGGGCCTCGGGCAGGTACAGGTTCTTGAAGTTCTGCGCCTCGTCCACGATGAGCAGGTCGATCCCGATGTCGTCCCAGGCGATCCCGGGGTCGTACTCCCAGCCCTCGCGGATCTCCATCGTCTCCGCGACCCACGCCGACACACCCTCCTTGAGGATGGCCCGCTGGCGCTCGGTGAGGGTCTTCATCTGCATGGCGTTGCGCTGGCGGAGCTTCACCTCCCGCTGGATGGCCTCGGTCTGCTCGGCGTAGGCGCGGACCGCGGCCTCGTTCATCCGGGTCCGCTCCAGGGCGGAGTAGGTGAGGAGCACCACGTCGAACTCCCCGCCCTGAAAGCGGGTCCACTTCTCGGCCCGCTCCTGCGGCATGTCGGTGTCCGACGTGACGAGGCCCTTGCGCTCGCCCCGGGCGATCACCTTGCGTTTCGAGCCGACGACGGCGATCCGGTAGTCGGGGAGGACGCGGCGGATGTCGGCCTCCCACTTCCACACGATGCTGTTGGGCACCAGCACCACCGGCCGGCGGCACCAGCCCTCCTGGCGGGCGCGGGCGAGGACGCCGATCCCGGTGTAGGTCTTGCCGACGCCGACGTCGAAGGCGACGAGGCCGCCGCGGTTGGCGAGGACCCGCCGGGCCCCCGCGACCTGGTGGGGATGCAGGCGCGGCCCGTCCTTGACCCACCGCGCGATCCCGAGGGGCTCGGCGGCGTAGGTCGGAGCCTTGAAGCCCTGGAAGGAGCGGTTGTACGCCTCCTCGATCCGCGCCCGCCGGCCCTCGTCGGCGCCGATCCACGCCCGGAAGGACTGCTCCCACTCGGCGGCCTTCTTGAGGCGCACCTCGTCGATGTTCTCGTCCTTCTTCTTCTTGGGGGAGAACACCGTCTTGTCGTGGTTGATCCAGCCGATGCACCAGATCGTCTCGGCGGCGAGGTCGGCGGCCCCCTCGTCGATGTCGGCGTACTCGATGCCGGAGGGGACCACGAGTCCGTCGTCCCGGGCGAGGCGAACGGGGCCGTAGTACTCGTTGAGGGAGGCGGAGAGCCAGCCCTCGACGAGGTCCAAGGGGACCCAACCCTGGCGGGGGGAGACGCCGGCGATGTCCTCGTAGACCGCGGGGGCGATGGTCAGGAGGAGCCTTCGGGCCTGGGCGGCGGCGGTCTCGTTGCCGGCCTCGCCGCGGGCCCGGGCGCGGTCGTACCGCGGCCAGAGGTGGCCGGTGTAGTAGTGCTCCTCGGGGACGAGCTGGTCCCAGCCGTCGCCGTCCCGGCACCACCCGGACGCCAGCACCGCTCCCACCGCGGCCTCGGGCTCCATCGTGCCCCCGGCCTTGCGGTGGAAGGCGAGGAGCCGGTCCACGGTGAGGGAGCGGGACGGGCGGTACAGCAACTCGGCCTGGGCGAGCACGTCGTCGGGCTTGCCCCGGTACCGGGGGCGGTAGACGGGCTTCGTCTCCAACGACGGGATGAGCTTGCCCGACCGCTGGAAGGCGGAGAGGAACCGCTCGGCGCCGGTGACCCCCTGCCCGGCGAGGCGCTGGAGGTCCACCTTGGCCCAGGGGTTGCCGTTCGCGCGGGACCAGGCGAGGAGGGCCTCGTGCAGCTCGGGCCAGAGGAGGGACGGCTCCTCGGAGTCCTCGGCGGCCAGCGCCGCGAGGAGGGCGTCCACCCGCAGGCCCAGGTGGACGGCGGACGCCAGCTCCTCGGGAAGGCCCTCGGTGTCCGCCTGGACGTGACGGGCGACGCCGGCCCGGCCGCCCCGCGCCGTCCTCGGCACCTCGACGGGCGCGAGCACGCAGGCGCCGCACAGGGGCCGCTCGACGAGGTCGGGCAAGCGGGTGAACTCCCCCTCGACCTGGTAGCCGAACCGCGGGCGACTGGTCTGGTCGTCGTCCCCGGCGTCCCGGCCGACCTCGCGGCCCAGGACGTGCCCCGGGTGCTCCTCGAAGTACCCCCCCTCCAGGATGGAGCGGTCCTCGTCGGCGACCTCGGTGAGGGTGCCGCCCCGGGAGCGGAAGAACAGCAGGTCCGTCACCAGCAGGGCCCCCGGGAACAGCCTGGAGGGCAGCCGGTAGGCGGCGGCGAGGTGGTGGCGCCGGAGCACCTTCTCCCGGAGCGCCAGGTTGCGCTCCGCGCGGCCGGTCATGAACCCGTAGGGGACGAGGTAGACCCCGAGCCCGCCCGGGGCGAGCAGGTCCAGGCCCCGGCGCATGAAGTAGGCGTATGCCTGCTTCTCCCGGTAGGCGCGGTCCGGGTCCTC
>JAKLKC010000132.1 GCA_023150875.1 Myxococcota bacterium
GAGTCGTCGTCTCCCGGCCCGGAGTCGTCGTCTCCCGGCCCGGAGTCGTCGTCTCCCGGCCCGGTGTCGTCGTCCCCGGTGTCGTCGTCGGCAACGTCGTCGTCCGCAGTGTCGTCGTCGGCGGTGTCGTCGTCGGCCACGTCGTCGTCGGCGGTGTCGTCGTCGGCCGTATCGTCGTCGGCCGTATCGTCGTCGGCCGTATCGTCGTCGGCCGTATCGTCGTCGACGGTGACCGTCGTGTCGTCGTCCTCGATGGGGCCGGTCCCACCGTCCCCCGGATCGGTGCCGGGGTCCGTACAGCCCACAGCGAGGGCCAGGAATGAGAGAAGGAAGATCCGGCTCGTCCCGCGGGGCATGGTCGGCGTCATCTCGTAGACCTCGTGGGGTCCTTCCCCGTCCGTCGTTCAGGAATAACTCCATCTTCGACGTAGACCAAGGAGGATCGTCACCGCGCGCCCGGACACCGACCGCTCCCAGTCCCCACGGCGCGACGTCATCGCCGCGGGGCGCCAGTGCCGGCTCCCCGCCGGGCTCCCTGGCCGGACCGCGCGCCGCTACCAGATCCCCGGGATCAGTGCCCTCCTCTCCCGGGGGTACTCGGGGAACTCCTGGAGGTACCACCGGTGGTGGGCCAGGGCTCGCGGGGCGAGGTTGGCGGCGGTCCACACCGCGAAGGCGAGGCCGGGCAGGGACCACGTGGCGATGGCCCAGCCCGTCCACTCCGCGATCTCGCCCAGGTAGTTGGGGGAGCTGACGTAGCGGTAGAGCCCCCCCTCGGGGATCCGGTAGCCCGTCTCCCCAGGGCGCCGCAGCCCCCTCAGGATGGCGTCCGACCGGCGGTTGACGACCATGCCGGCGGTGAAGAGGCCGAGGCCAGCGAGGAAGCGGGGGTCCAGCAGCCACGCCGGGGGGCGCTCGGGACTCAGGGTGTTGAGCCACCGTCCCCCCAGCCAGGCGTTGCCCACGTTGAACAGGGCTCCCGACAGGGCGATGGCCACCGGCATCCGCTTTCCGGTCCGGGGCAGGCGGAGGGGATAGACGAAGGCCCGGTAGAGGTAGTGGCCTTGCCACATCGCCAGGAAGGCCAGGGGCACGAGGTCGAACGGGCGGTCGCCCAGGGCCCAGCAGAGCCCGTAGACCAGGGGCGCCGGGGCCTCCATCAGCACCCACCCCGCCCGGTCCGGGAGGGTGGGGCCCCAGCCCGCGCGGGCGTGCCGGCCGTAAGGGGCGCTCACCCGGACGAGCACCGGCGCCACCACCGCGGCGAGCAGCAGCCACCCCACCAGGAGGCCGTCGAAGGACTCCCGCTCGCTCACGACGCTCCCCGCCCCGCTCCGGAGGCGTCCGAGCCGGCCGTTCCACCCTGGGGCGCAGCGTCCAGCATCCCCGCCTCCCGGAACCAGGCGAAGGTCGCCTCCAGGGTCTCCCGCAAGGGTCGGGGCCGGTACCCCAGCTCGGCCTCGGCCCGGGCCCGGGAGACGTGGCGGTGCTCCTGGACCATGCGGAGGGACTGGGACGTGTACAGGGGCCGCCTCCCCGTCATCCGGCACCAGGCGGTGACCCCTGGCGCACCGAGGCGGGCGAGCCAGTGGGGAGAGGCCCAGGACACGGTGGGGTGCCCGGTGACCTCGGCGATGGTGCGGGACACGTCCCGAAGCTCCGCCCAGTGGCCCGTGACGAGGTACCGCTCGCCGGTGCGGCCCCGGCCCTCGGCGGCGAGGGCGGCGTCCACCACGTCCCGCACGTCGACCCAGTCGAACCCGCCCCGGACGAGGCCGGGCAGGGTGCGGTGATACATGCCCAGCATCGCCTCTCCGAAGGGGGACGGGCGGAAGTCGAAGGGGCCGACTACGGCGGTGGGATTGACGATCACGGCGTCCAGTCCCCCCCGCACCGCCTCCAGGACCTCCTTCTCGCCCTGGGCCTTGCTGCGGTCGTAGGGGAGGGCCTCGTCGAGGTCGGCGGAGGGGCTGGTCTCGTCCACCACGACGTCCCGGGGCCAGCCCTTCAGGGCGTGGACGGAGCTGAAGTGGACCAGGCGGGACACGCCCGCGTCCCGGCACGCGGCGGCGACGTTGCGGGTGCCCAGCACGTTGCAGCGCTGCACCTCCTCCTCGTCCCCGGCGGCGATGGAGATCCGGGCGGCAAGGTGGTAGACGACCTCGGCCCCGTCCACCAGCTCCCGCACCTTCCCGGGATCCAGCAGGTCGCCGGGCAGCCTCTCGACGTCCAGCCCCTCCAGGGCGCGCACGTCGGAGCGCACCATCGCCCGCACGCGATCGCCGCGCCGCAGCAGCGCCCGGACGAGGTTGCCCCCCACATGGCCGGTGCCCCCGGTGACCGCGATCCGCATGGCGAGAGGCTCCCTCCGGCGCGGGGAGCCCCGTGCGGGACCCGCGACGCCTCGCCTTCATAACCCCAACGCCGCCGCCCCGTCCAGGGCCCATCCGGGACCGCCCACTCCCGGGGGCGTGGTAGCATCGGGCCCCCCAACGGCGGAGCGACGCGGGGTGATGGGAGGACGCGGTCAGGACCCCGGCCCGGGAGGTCGCACCCGGGGGACGGGCACCGCGGGCCGCCGCCGCGCGGGCGCCCCCGAGGTGGCGCTGATGGCGGCGTCGGCGCTGGTGGGGCTCCTGCTGCTGGAGCTGCTGGCCCGGATCCTGGCTCCCCCCAACCCCTTCACCCCCCTCCTGCCCCTGCGCCCCTACGTCCGCATGGAGCTCCACGTCGACCTTCCCGGCATGTCCCCGGTGGCGGTCCACAGCACCAACCGCTGGGGCCTCCGGGGGGAGGAGCCCCCCACCGACTGGGAGGCGGCGGAGACCCTGGTGGCCATCGGGGGCTCGACGACCCACTGCTTCTACCTGGACGACCGCCGGACCTGGCCTCACCTGCTGGGGGAAGCGCTCCGGGGCGAGCATCCTCGGATCTGGGTGGGGAACGGGGGGCTGGACGGCCAGACCACCCGGGCCCACCGCCTCTTCGTGACCGAGGTGCTGTCCCAGGCCCGCCCCGACGCGGCCCTGTTCCTGGTGGGCGCCAACGACCTGGGCCTGTCCCTCAGTGCGGAGACCCTGGCCTTCGGCTCCCCCTTCGACCGGAGCTGGTCTGACGCCTACGCCGTCCTCGCCCGCAGCCGGGCGCTCCAGGTGCTCTGGCTCCGGTGGCTGGCGGCGACCGGCCGGGTGGTGGTGGTGACCACGGCGGTCCACGAGCCCTTCGCGCCCCGCCCCTTCGTCGGCGAGGAGCTGGACCCGGCCGCGGACCTCTCGGCCCTCGTGCCCCAGCTCCCGGAGTTCCGCGAGAACGTGCGCGCCCTGGTGACCGAGTGCCGGCGCCTCGGGGTACGCCCCATCCTCGCCACCCAGCCGATGCTCTTCGATGACACCGAGCCTTGGCGGCGGGTGGAGGGCGCGTGGTCCTGGATCCGCGAGGCGAGGACCCACCTCTCCGCCGCGACCCAGTGGCGCCTGCTGGACCTCTACAACCGCGCTCTCCTGGAGGAGTGCGCCGCCCTCTCCGCCGACTGCGTGGACCTCGCCTCGGAGATCCCCAAGGATCCCGCGTTGTTCTACGACTCCCTCCACTTCAACGAGGCGGGGGCGGAGGCGGTGGCGGGGGTCCTGGCGGCGCGTTTCCGGGAGCACCCGGAGTGGCTGGGGGGCGAGGCGACGCCGCCTTCCCAGGCCCCCCGGGGTCGGTCCGGCGCCTCGGGGCGGGATGGGTGGGGGCCTGTTCCCTCCGAGTGATCCGGCGGATGCTGGGCGCGCGGGTGTTCGGATGCTTGTGGAGCCGGCGGATCTGGGAGAGGATCCGCGACGGTCGACGCGATGCCAGGAGGAGCCAGACGGCCGCCAGCCCGCGGTCCCGTCCGACGCTCGCCAACCCCCGAGGGGCCCATGTCCTTCTCCTCGACCTCACCGTACGTCCGGATCCTCGCCGTGATCGTCGCGCTCGCCACGGGATGCGCTCCGTCCGGGGGTGACGACGACACGGGCGCCGGCGACGACGACACGGGTGCCGGAGACGACGACACGGGTGCCGGAGACGACGACACGGGTGCCGGAGACGACGACACGGGACCTGGGGACGACGACACGGGATCCGGGGACGACGACACGGGATCCGGAGACGACGACACGGGACCCGGGGACGACGATACGACCCCAGGGGACGACGACACGGGACCCGGGGACGACGATACGACCCCAGGGGACGACGACACGGGACCCGGGGACGACGACACGGGACCCGGGGACGACGACACGGGACCCGGGGACGACGACACGGCC
>JAKLKC010000133.1 GCA_023150875.1 Myxococcota bacterium
CCGGAGGCGGGGAGCCTCGAGGTGCGCCTGCGCATCGTCGCCGCCGTCCCCGAGACCTTCGCCGGCGGCGGCTTCCCGGGCCCGGACACCACCGAGGACGGCCGGGACGCCCTGGCGGGCCGCAGCGAGGTGGTGGCGGTGCTCCGCGGGGAGGTGGTGGATCCCGACGCCGCCGGAGAGGCGGGGCGGCGGTGAGGGTGGGGACTCCGCGCGAGCGCTGACTCGCCCGCCTCGTGGCCGCGCCTCCACAGCCTGCCGGCCGGGCGGTCCCCATTCCACTTCGGTGCGGTGCCCCCACCGATGCGCTTCTCCGACGGAGAAGGGGAAGGGGAAGGGGAAGGGGAAGGGGACGCTTGTACCACAACCACACGAAATAACAAGGGTTTATCCATGAAACCCTTCTCTTCTCCGCAGCCCGCACGACCGCCACCGCGCCCCCTTCCGGGTTGACCCCCTTCGATTCCTCCTCCGCTCGTTCCGGGAATGCGGGAAGCTCGCTCGCACAACGCCCCCGCCGGGAAGCGCGGGGATGACCCCATCGCAGGGAGGACAGCCCATGACCACGACCACGGTCGTCCTGTTCGAGGACCAGATTTGGGAGGGGCGGGAGGACGGAAGCGGGAGGACCTACTACTCGTCCCCTCAGCTCAACGCAGTGCTGGAGTCCATCGCCTCGGTCTCCAAGACGCTCTTCTTCGGGATCGCGTTCCGGGACTTCACCGAGACGAGCGCTGACTCCTTGAACTTCCAGCTCGAGCTGGAGCACTCGAACGACGGGGTCCACTGGGCGACGCTGACCGTGCCGGTGGTGACGTTCGCCCAGGGGATCGCGAGCACGTACGAGGGCGCGTTCAAGATGGTGTCGTACTCCCAGACCTTCGGCAACAAGATCCGGGCGAAGCTCACCATCAAGGACACGGACTCCCAGTCCCCCGGTCTCGTCCACCTCGCCGGCGCGGTGACCCTGAGCGGCAAGCCGGTGTAGGGTCGGATCGGGATGCCCCGGGCATCCCGCAGCGTGGGGTGCGGGGTGCTCCGGGATCGCGGTAGACTGGCCCGGGGAGGTTCCCAGACGATGGGGTGCACCGGCGAGAAGGGGACGAAGTCCGGAGCGTGCGGGTGCGCGACGGCTCGCGGGCGCGTGGATTGCGCTTGCGGGCCGAAAAAGGTCCCGGGGACCACGACCTGCCGCGCTGGATGTGGGGGGAGCTGGGGCCGCGCCGGGACAGCCCCTCCGGGCGATTGTGGTTGCGGCGGCGCCTGCGGCGGAGGCCGCGGCGTCCGGTCCTGCGGCCCTCCGGCCTCGACCCCGCCCGGCCGGACGAGACGCCCTTCACGCCCGCCCCGGACGGTGGGGATCGCCCGCACCGAGGTGCGGCGATGGGTGCCGGGCACCGTGGACCTGGAGCGCGCCCGGCTCCTCACGATGAAGCCTTGGCTTCGGCCCCGGTTCGCCGCCGCCGAGGCCGCCCTGGCGGCCTCCGATGGGCGGTTCGTGGCGGTCGCCGGCGGCCCGAGCGAGGGGCGCCGGGGGAAGCCCGCCCTCCCGGACCACCTCGAACGCCTGGCGGAGGTGATGCCCTGGCTCCGGTCCCGGTTCGCAACCGCCACCGCCTTGCTGTCGAGCTCCCCCGGGGGGACCCCGGGCCCCGCGACGCGTTCCGTCGCCCGGTCGCGGCGCCGCGTGACCCTCTTCCCCGAGGCGGAGCGACTGGCCCACGTCAAGCCGTGGCTCCGGCCGTTCCTGGAGGAGCGGGCGGCGCAGGCGAAGGGGAGCGCCGGCGCCGGGACCGCCGACCCGAGGACCCTGATCCCCCGGCTCCGCCCGTTCCCGGGACTCACCCGCCTCCTGGAGGAGCAGCACCGGGCCTGGCGGGAGTTCACCCCCGAGACGTTCCTGTCCTGGACCCGCGAGGGGATCCAGTCCATCCCCTTCCTCTCCGCGGCAAAGCCCGTCTCCCCCAAGAAGCCTTCGGCGCCCCAGGCCAGCGCCGATCCCTCGGCCCCCTCCAAGGACCCGATTGCGGGCAGCACCGCGGCGAAGGACCCTGGCCCCGCCACCGGCGCCTCCTTCACCCCCCCCGATCCCTGGAACGAGCCCCGCACCGGCGTGTGTCACTGGGAGTTCTCAGTGATGGCGAACGGACTTCGGGGTCATGACGCCCTGGAGGACACTCGCGTCGGGCATGGTACGGCGGCGGAGTTGCTTCGCGACGCGCAGCGCCTCGGGATCGGCTGGCTCCGCCAGCTCGACCAAGCGGACGCTCATCTGGATACTATGTGGAAGGGATGTTGGCAATACACGGGACTCGATTCGACGGATAATCGCTGGCGGCTGCTATCCGATGACTTCGATGTACCGGACCCGCCCGGCTGGTCCTGCGCCCCCGCCACGGTTCCGACGCCCGCTGTGTGGTCACTTCCAGCGTCGCCTGCGCCCTTACCAACCTGTACGGATCTCCCGCCCCACGCGTGTCCAGCCTCGCCCGGGGCTTCGAGTTGCACGGCGCCTGACGAAGCTCCCCAGCTAATGGACAACGCCCTGATGGATCTTGCTGGCACCGCTCCTGCGAGGGGGCTCGCGGGCGTGCTTCCAGTCCTGCTCGGCCGTGGGCCGGAGTCTGAGCCGGGCACCGACCCCTGCGCCAGTCCCCGGTTCTTCGGTTGGGACTACGTCGACTTCGCCGGGCAACTGAAGAGTACTGGCAACGCCGCCCACTTCGAACTCCGCCCCGTGGACGACCTCCTCGCCGAGACCGGGGGGCTGAACGAGGACGTCCTCCTGGACGAGTTCATGCGGCAGCTCATCGGCAACCACTCGGCGGAGTGGGGACCCACGACGGCGCTCCCCTACGTCCAGCTCGGCAACGAGATGGTGAACACGGTGTGTCCCTCCGCCCTGGGCTGGCTCATCCTACGTCTCAGCGAGCTGACCGACCGCTGCCAGCCCGGACTGGGTCGGGTCTTCCCAGCCCTCGCCAGTCCCAACAACAGGCTCGACCCCACGGACGACGAGGCGTACCTCGCCGATGTCGAGGACGGACTCAAGCGAGTCTTCTACCACATCGTCCGTGCCGCCCTGGTGGTCCGCCAGGAATCGGGCATCGCCGCCGACGCTTCCCGCTTCGAGACCGTCATGCCGGGCATCGAGGCGGCGTGGACGGCCGATCCCCACACGTCGCTCTGGGGTTTCATCAACGACCACCTCCCCACGTCCTACAGCGATGCCGACAGCCCGAGCGCAGTCTTCCCCCTCGACTTCGACCTGCTCTCCGACGACTTGCGCGTCGCGCTACAGAAGTGGTGCGCGATGAACCTCCGGGCACCGTTCCACGTGATGGACTTCCACTGGTACAACAGCCGTGGGGAAGGCGACTTCCTCTATCTGAACGCCCTTCCCGCCTTGATCGAGCGCATCCGGTTCACGATGGACTACTGGTGGGTGGACGGGAGGGACGTTCCCATCTGGTGTACGGAGACGGGGATCTCCAGCGACCGAAACCCCACCCACGTCGCCGCCCGACGGGCCGCGGGTGAGGACGCGTCCCTCAATTTCCTGACCTGCTACGCCCACGTGCCTTCATGCACCAACCACGGCCCCCTCGGGGGTGGGCCGGAGCCGGACGACCCGATGGGTGCCGGCGCGGAGGCCTTCGAGTACCGCATCGACCCCGCGGCGATCCGGGCCATCGCCGACGCAGGTGACCCCACCGATCCCTTTCCCGCCGCCCCCGAGCACTGGCCGGCGTGGGTGTTCACTTCCGAGTTCGAGCAGGCCGTCCAGGTGTGGTCCCGACTCGCCATGTTGGCGGGGGTTGGAGTGCAGAAGGCGTGGTGGTACAGCAACGTCGTCTCGGAGAGGGACCAGGCGGGCTTGCCCACCCGCTTCTACAGCTACGGTTTGACCGAGGACTTCATGGTGTCCGTCCTGGACCCCCTCGACTGCGGCGTCGACGCGGACAGCGACGGCTTCTCGGACTACTGCAAGGCGGAGAGCGAGTTCGCCTCGACGGAGTACAAGCGGCGGTCCAAGAAGCGGGCCTTCTGCGCCCTCAAGCGCTGGAACCAGTACTTGGGCAGCTACCTGTGCGCGAAGGTGCTGCCGCGTTTCGACGGCCTCGACGCTGGCCACGTGTACGCCAATCAGGGCTTCCACGCCGTGGTCTTCCGCGTCGCCGACGACAGCGCGGACCGGCCCTTCGCCCTGGTCACCTGGACCGACGCCCAGGTG
>JAKLKC010000134.1 GCA_023150875.1 Myxococcota bacterium
CCTCGCCTGGCCCGTGGTCGCCGCCCGCACCCTGGACGTCTACTCCCAGGCCCGCCTGCGAGCCGGGAGGGCCGGGGCGGGGTGATGCCACCCGCCCTCGGTGCGACGGCGTATTGCAAGTGCGTTGGTACGTTGCCCCCTTCCCGAGGGCCGCGAGCCTCTGCAGGAGTGCCTGGGGAACTTCGAGGAGGAGGGCGCGGAGCGGTGTTCTCGGCGCGTCCCCGCCCGGGGGGCTGTCGTCAGGGGCAGTCCGGGTGGTCGGCCGTGTTGTCGTCGGGCATGCACCAGCCGGAGCCCTCGGCTCCCGCGGGCACTTCGACCGGGTAGAAGCAGCCCACGCCGATCTCGAGGGTGCGATTGCCGACGGTGTCGTAGGTCACAGAGCCCGACTGGCCCTCCGTGCAGCCCAGGATTGGGGTCGTGGCGGCGGTGTCGAACTCCTCCAACTCGCAGACTGTAGCGCCGGCGAATTCGATTCGGACCGACTGTTTCTCGACTGCTCCCACGGTGGCCGTCCCCCCCCACAGCCCATACGGGATGCCGGTCACTGTGTCCGAGAACACGACGGGGATATGGTTGAACTCGTACCCCGCCCATTCCATGCTCATGTTGGTGGACGTTCCGAGCGCCAAGGGACCAGGGAAGATGAGGTTGCCGTGGTAGTCGCTCCCTCCGACCCGCAGCAGCCAACTCTCCGCGCACGCGCCTTCGTCGCTGGGCAGGACGCGCTGGATGTTCGGTTCGTAAGCGTTCGGCGGCCCGTAGACGTGGGTCGCGCCGAGGGCCTGGAGCGTGACGGTCACCTCCATGGGGTCGCCGGCGCTGCCCGAGGTGTCATCGTCGCTGACGTCGTCGTCGGCCTGATCGAAACCATCGTCCCTGGTATCGTTGGAGGAAGCCGTGCACGCCGATAGGGACATCATAGCCAGAATCGCCGCCAACAAGATGGAGTCGCGGCGGAAGGGCTCAGGCATGACGCACATGGTTGCCTCCTCGGCTCAGTTGACCTTGAACTTCTTATCGGAACGTAAGTCGTTGTCGCTCTCGTCGGTCTCGACCACCTCGTCAGTCGAGTCGATCATCGCACAGACGTAGTATTCACCGGGATCGATCCCGGAGGCTGGAATGCACCAGCTCGCGTTGATGGCATAGGGCACGTTCGACGCCAGAGAATACGAGTTCGTATCGAACGCGATCTCGTCACCATCCCCACAGATGTGGTTCTCGCTGAAGCTCCAGGTGACGTCTACGCCGGCAACATTCACGGACGTGGTGGCCACGAGTGCCGCAACAGGGGACGGCCAGTCGATGTTCGCGAGGCAACTGCCTCGCGCTTCCTGCCACTCGGCGTCGTCTTCCGATGCGTTCTCCGCAGTCCACACGAGCCAGGACGACCCAGGGTCGGTCCACTCGTATCGCAACAGCATCAAGTTGGTCCCTACCGAGGAGTGGGGCTTGGCGTACTTGAGCATCACGTATGAGTGTTCGTTGATGCGATACTGCCCGCCCGGATCGCCGCCCAACGGATGATTCTGATTCATGGTATCGAGCACGTCGTTGCGGTGCCTCAGTCCGAAGACATGTCCGAACTCGTGCATGGCAACCTGGCCGATCGACTTCGAGCCGGTCCCCGCCAGGTGCGTCGGCAGGAGGTTCGACCAGGCACGGTTCTCGTTGAACCCGGGTTATTCACCAGACCCCGTCGCGAGCGGGCGGAGACCGCGAGCGAGGCCGGGACTCGCAGCCTGGAGCGAGGGAAGCTGTGGTGAACCACAGCGACCGAGCGGAAGGCGAGCAGACCGGCCGCAGCCGCGGGGTCGGCACGCGCAGCAGGGCGGATGGTGAATAATCCGGGTTGAACAGGATGTCCGGAGCCTGGCGGCCGTTGGAGCAGTCGTTGTTGATCCAGACGAGCGGCACGTACGCCGACTTGCACTGGTTGTTCGGGTCACTCGGATCACAGAGCCCGAGAAAGTCGAGATCCTCCTCCGTCAGCTTCGTCACCTCGGACGCCGTATTTGCAAGGCTGAATCCCGTGACGTCGACTCCTCTGTAGAAGTGCCACTGGGCGCCACGGTTGATCTCCGTCGTTCCGGCGTCCCAGGCACCCGCGCCGTTCTGAATGGCGCCGATCTCCGCGGGTGTGAAGTTGTCGGCATCCATGTGGTAGGTCCATGTCGAACCCGACAGCCAGGCGCAGCTGCCGTTGCAGGTGTAACAGTAATCCGTCAAGTCGGCGCGGGCGTCGCCACCAAAGACAAGCGCCCATGCCAGTGCGAGCGTCCAGGTCAACGGTCTTCCGATCATCACCTCTTCCTCCACACACCCCCTCCGTCAGCCCTCGAAGCCGGCGATGGTCAGCCCCTCGCGGCCCTCGCCCGCGGTCAGGGTCACGGCATCGGCGACGGCAGATCGGACATCGTCCCACCCCACGCGTGCCCCGGGCTCGTCGGCGGCGGGGTCGAGCGGTTCCTCGACCATCACTTCGTCCGCGGGGTCTTCCGCGTAGTCGCCGGGCGCCGGGACCCCACCCTCGCCCGCGTCCTCCATGACCACGCCACCGACCGCATCGAAGTCGTGCACGGCGCCGCCCTGGCCATCGAGCACGAGCGGGGCACCGAGGTCGTCGACCTCGAACCGCAGCAGCCCGGTGCGGAAGTTCTGGAGTCCCACCGATTCTTCGTCCTGCACGAAGGCGTGGAGGATGACCCTCTCGCCGACCCGCACCTCGGGAACGTCAGGGAACACGAGGCTGTGGCCGGACGCGCCGACCCCTCCTGGGAGGGTGAGGAGGAAGGTGCCGCTGGTGACGTCGCCCTTGTAGAGGGTGTCCACGTCGACGACGACCCGGGTCCGGACCAGCCCCCGGTCAGGGTCGACGTCCTCGTACCACAGCGTGGAGACCGTGCCTTCCGCGACGATCTGGGCGCTCGCGGCTTGGTCCAGCACGCTGACCACCCAATCCTCGGCCGCAGTCGCGCCGCCGGGCAGGATCGCTGCGGCACACAGGCCGAGGAGGGCTACAACGCGCCGGGGTCCGGCAGGTCGACGAGCACCGCACGCCGCGCGGCGAACAGTCCAGCTCGAAGGATAATGTGGTGCGTCATGTGGGGGGGGGGACAATTCGCGATCCTCTCGCAGGGCTCGGCCGACCCGGACCTGTACGTCCGTCCAATCGGACCGGCTTGCTCGCTGCCTCACGGTAGTGCGCTGCGCGGTGACTGTCAACCATGATGGGTAGGGTATTCGTAAGTTACTGATAATGCTACTCCTCCAGCCCCTGGCCAGCCAGCAGGCGCTGCCACCGCACCCGCTCGGCGGGGTCGTCGCGGTCGACCCAACGGACTCCCTCGAAGACCAAGGGGGTCAAGACCCCCTTGGGTGCCTGACCCCCTTGGTTGCCCCCGTGCGGAGGGTCTCCCTGGCAAGGGCGAGGCGGGAATCCATCCAGCGGCGGTCGGGTGGGCGATGCCGGAGGCGCCGGGAGGTTCCGCGGGCGGGGCGGGGCCCGGGGGAGCGGCGGGAATGGCGGCGGCCTGTGCGGACTTCCACAGCCCAGGTGCCGTCACCCCCGGAACAGGTCCCCTGATCGTCGGCTCTGATCGTCCGCCTCGCAGGGATTTCGAGTAGCCCGTAAACCCGGGCTATTCATGAGGGCGCCCGCCGGCGCCCTCATGAATAGCCCGGGGTGTCTCTTTCGTCTCGGGCGGCGACCGCGTTGTGCTTGTATGTTATTCGTGTG
>JAKLKC010000135.1 GCA_023150875.1 Myxococcota bacterium
ACCTGCCGCCCCCGGAGGCCCTGGCCCTGGACACCGCGAAGCTCACGCTGGAGCCGGGCAAGGAGGCCGAGGTCACCCTCACCCTGGTCCTGGACCCCCGCCACTTCCAGTTCGGCGAGCGCTACCTGGGCGGCCTGGACGTCGCCACCGACGTCAAGGGCCTGGAGATCCCCCCGGTGACGATGCTGGTCCGGGTCCTCCGCATCGAGGACGAGCGCCCCCCGGGCCTCCACGGCGACGCGGGCGTGGCGCCGGTGGCGCGGGCGCTGGCGGAGCCCCCTCCGCCGGAGAAGGTGGGGAAGGAGTAGCGCCCGGCGCCGCCGTCGGGTGGGTGGGTGTCGTCCCGATCAGAACGGCTGGCATTCCCCGTAGACCAGGCGGGTCCGATAGGGGTCGTCGTCGGTGAAGGTCAGCACGACCGTGCCCCCCGCGGGCGCGACGCTCCCCAGGAAGGTCCCGATGGACCCGTCCCTCTCCACCTCGCTGAGGTCGCACTGGTGCCTCTTCAACTCCACCATCACTTCGTGGGTCGGGTCCGCCACCCCCAACGAGGTCACGGAGATCAGCAGCCGATCATCGTATTCCATGCCGAAGGCGCGGTCGGCGCGTCCGGGGATCCCGCTCAGTACGCGGAGGTGGTTCCCGGTGAGGGGCAGCCCGTCCGCGACGATCCGCTGCCGTGCGTCCGTGGAGCCCGTCCCGCTGAGCATGGCCATGACGCTGCCCATCTCGTCCACGTCCTTCCCGTCCACCCAAGCCGGTCCGTTGTTGGCCGTACGCTGAGCCCCCGCGACGAAGCTGGCGAGCAGCAGGTCATGGAAGTGCGAGTTCGGGACCTCGGCCGACGGCAAACCCTTGTCTCGGGAGTACCCGGCGTTCATCCAGGGCACGACGTAGGGGCCGTCCACCCTGAGGTCGACGTCGTCGACGTGGACCAGCCCCGAGGCGACCTCCGCCCCCGCGTAGACCGTCGCCGCCACGGCATCGTCGGGCGCGCGCAGGGAGTACGAGACCTGGGTCCATTCCCCCGCGGTGCCGAGGGCGCCGCACTCGGACGCCGGGCACGAGACGTACGGATCCGGGGCCGGCTCCCCGTCGCGCCACCAGGCGACGCGCAAGATGGGCACGGCGCCGACGGCGGACGGCCGGAACCAGGCGGAGACCTGGAAGGGGACCGCAAAACCGAAGCCGTCGACCTTCCGGGGCGGGAGGTTCACGACCTGGCTCACGCCTCCCCGGCCGGTGCCGCCCGGCTTCCACTTCACCTGGACCGCGTGGTCCGTCGCGGTCTCGACCATGCTGGTGCGGTGGGTTGGGCCCGTGGCGGAGGAGACCTTCTCGACGAACACGGGATACCCGGCGTCGATCCACATTCCAAAGCCGGCCGGGAGGGTGCCGGGCGCGGTGAGCATCCGCCCGTTGGAGACGAGGCTCGCCTTGGCGAGGACGACGTCGTCGAACCAGGCGTGGCCGTCGACGCCGGCGGCATAGAGGCCTACCGACACGCTGGCGGCGTTGACGGGAGCGTAGTCGGCCACCGCGATGTTCGACCAGACTCCGGACCGAAAGCCCACACCCGAGTCGGAGCCGGAGAACCCCGCCAGGCTCCCGTCGCTCTTGTGCCAGACGAGCACCAGGCCCGGCCGGGCGTTGCTGGGCGTGAGGGCGTCGGGCCCGAGGTCGTAGCGGCTGGAGACGGTCGCCACGTAGAGCTCGCCGGGCTCGACGGCGGTGTTTCCCAGTGCATCGGCGCCCACCAGGAAGGCGTCACCGAAGTCGGTGTCGTTCCCCTCGATCTCGCAGGCCACGGCGCCGTTGGGCCAGCACTCGCATCCGGCCTCGCCGAACTGCGGCTCGTCGCCGTCCGAGCAGGCCCAGTACCCCGAAGGTTGGATGGTGAGTGCGCCGAATCCCCGAGCGGCCTGGCCGGACTCGGATGCGAAGCCGGGAAGGACCAGGCAGTTCCACCACAACTCGGGCGAGTCCGTGAGGGGACCAAACACGACCCCCTCGGGCGTCCCCTCGGCGCCCAACGGATCGCAGAACCGATCCGAGAAGTCGAACTCCATGAGGTCGGGCTCGAACCCGCTCGCGGCCACCGGCAGGAGGTTCGTCCCCCCGAGTGCCATCATGCCGATCAGGTCTCGCCGTACCAGCAAGCCCGTGTCGCCCGGATCCAGGAGGTTCCGCAGCAAGGTGACGTCCGTCTCCTCGTCGTAGTCGCCGATGAGCGGCATCGAGTATGAGAGGACCTGGGGGTACAGGACGTCGACGTCGGCGTAGCCGTCCGACCCGTTGTGGAAGCGCCCCGGGCCGGACCGCCAGTTCCCGATCTCGGGATGGGTGGGATCGTGCCGGTCCGTGGAGTGGACGGTGACGAACTCCTGGCCCCCGGTCTGAAGCGTTGTGTAAACCTCCGACCACAGGGCGTGCCCGTCCTCGCGGAGCAGGTCCTTGAGCGCGCCGTCGCAGGCCGTGTACGTGGAGTCCAATGCCTCGGCCTCCACCGCCGCGGTGCACTCCAACCCGGGAGAAGTCGCGATGAGGTCCCCCCGCCATTCCGAGTCCCACTGGTCCTGCAACGCGGGGCAGAAGACGGCACTGTCCGGCTCGAAGTCGAACAGGACTTGGGAGAGCCCGAGGCGCGCGGCGTTGGCGATGCGATCGAGCTCCTTGCCGGTCCGCGCCCACGTATTGGCCATGTCGAAGTCTGGATCCGTCACCCCCGCCACGCACATCTCCTCCTTCGCCAGACCGGTTCCCGCCTCGTAGCCTTCGTAGTAGGAGTCGCCGGGGTCATCGTCCCAGGGTCCGAGCCAGGAGCTGAAGCCGTAGATCTCCGCCTTGGCGCCGATGACCTCGGTGGGGAAGAGGCCCCATCCTTCGTTCCGCCAGCGCGCGGAGTAGCAGAGGGCGCACTCCTCGGAATCGTAACTCGGCAAGTCCGGGTCGCAGGCGGACTCGCACTCCGCCGAGCAGTCGTCGGCGCACCCGTGGCCCGGGTCCACGGGATGGGCGTCCAGATCGACATTCCCGGCGCTCCACGCGTAGACGTCCGAGGTCCCAAGGGTGACCCCGTCTGCACCCACGTGGTCTGCGAGGTCCACGTAACCCGGCCAGCGACGCTGAGCCACGCCGTTGTCGACCCCTCCGAGGTCCGCCTGGAGCTTCACGGGCTGCACACCGACTCCGGTGGTCGCGAGCTGCCGCACGTCGATGAGGAGATCTTCCTCGATGGGACCGACGCCGGAGAAGAGGGCCATGACGGTGGCGAGGTCGTCCCCGGGTATGGCGGCGGGCCTGGGGTCCGCCAGGGCGGGGACGCCATCCAAAGGGTCCGGGTCCATGAACCAGAGTGGTTGGACGCGGAGCGTACCGCACTCCCCGTCAGGGCAGGAGACGGAAGGCGCCAATTGGAGTTTGAGCCACTCGAACCGCGCTCCGGCCTCGGAGCTCGCCGACGCCGGGAGGCTGTAGTCGGAGTGGGCCTCACAGGTGAGGGTCTCGGTGGTGTCGTCGTAGTCGGTCCCGTACTGGAGGAGCCAGGTCTCGGCGGAC
>JAKLKC010000136.1 GCA_023150875.1 Myxococcota bacterium
TTCCCGGGCAGGACCAACGTCGCCGCCTCCGGCCAGGGCCCCCTCATGGACTGGATCCAGCTCATCCTCACCATCACTGCCAGCCAGGGCACAAGCCAGGTGGGCGCCATCCTCAGCGTGCGGGCCGGCGGCAAGGCGTTCTGACGCGGATCCCCCGCCCGCTCCCGGTGGGGGCTGGCGGACCCGCGCTCGGGCGGCTACGCTGGGAGCCAGGCGCGCCGGCCGGTGGGGGCCCGAACGCCGCGAGGAGGGGCCGCACGGGAGGGCGGAGGGAAGTCATGGGGTGCCAAAACCAGTCGGGGTGCTCGACGTCCCGGGCGGACCAGCCGCCCGGAACCCCCCTTTCCGCGGGATGCGGGTGCGCTGGCGCACGGGGCGCCAACCCTCGGTCAGGGCCATCCTGGGCCCTGACCTCGGGTCCGGCCCAGGGCCCTTCCGGGTGCGTCCCGCACCCTCTTCCGCCGCAGGCGGCGGGCCCTGGGCGTTTGGCTTCGCCAAACCCTGAGCCCTGCGGGGACCGCTCCCGTGGTTGCGCGGTGGCCAGGGTCGCGGGCACAGGCCCCGACAAGCATCTCCTCCCTCCCCGCCCCCGCCCGGCGCCTCCCCGGACATCCTCCGCGGGGCCCGTCGCCGCCCTCCAGGGCTGCGGGGCTGCTTGGACTCTCCCCCTCTCGGCACCAGACCATCCCTACGCCGCGGCGTTCAAGCTCCTGCCTGGGCTGAGGGACTACTTCGCGGGCCTGGACCACGCGAACGGCAGCTCCGCAACCCCGGATGCGATCCGTTCCCCGCCGCCCCCCACGAACCCCCATCCCTACGCCGAGCTGTTCCGCCTCCAGCCTGGGCTGCGGGAGTACTTCGCCCGTCTCACCAAGGCCGGCGCCCGCCGCCCCCGACCAGGGCAGCTTGGGACCTCGGCCTCAGGGCCGAAGGACCACCCCTACGCCGAGATCTTCCGCGGCGAGCCCTGGCTGCCAGAGTTCCTGAAGGACGTCTACGCAGTCCGCCCCGCCTCCGCCCAAGGGCGCACCCGCCCCCAGGCACACCCTTTCGGGGCGGACCCCGGCGTCGAGGGCGCCGAGTCCCCGGGGGTCCGCTGCGCCCTGGACAAGCTGGCGAAGGTGGGCCACTGCATCCGCCTCTTGCAGACTCAGGACGACGCGCGGCCGCCCGCGGACCGACAACTCGCCGAAGGGCAGGTGCGGGTGCTGCTCGACCACCGCCTCCCCATCGGAGCCCGCATGGGAGCGCTCGCGTTCCTGTCGGAAGCCGCGGACCGGGAGGCGGCCCAGGGCTGTCAAGCGTCACCAACACCACCCCGAAAGATCTCCCTGAACCCGGGCTATTCATGAGGGCGCCGGCGGGCGCCCTCATGAATAGCCCGGGTTTATGGGAGATCCAGCAGGGATTTCGGCGGTGGCAACAAGGCATTCGACTGGACGTACGTTCCACTTGGAGGTGCTCCGGCCAATGGGCACATCGATATCCTGTCAGTTTCCTACCGACATGACAAGGAGGATATCCTCGCTGGGGAGTTCATCCGCCAGCTCTTCGCCGATCCGACCCTGTGGGGTTCAGGCGCCCCCCTGCCCGCGGTGCAGTACGGCAACGAGCTGGACGGGAACACACCGCCAGACGCCGTCGCCTGGCTGGTCCTACGGACTGCGCTCGACCTCTCGGCGTGCGCGCCATCGAGCCTACAGCGAGTCTTCCCCGCCCTCTACAGCCCATCCAACGAGGGCGGCGGCGGGGATCTGGAGTACTACATCCACAAGACACGCGAACAGGTCGAGGACATCTTCTTCGAGATCGTGCGTGCCGCCATGGTGTTGCTGGCCGACGACGTCCCTACCAACCCCGACCTCGGCGTGCGACTCGAGGCCGTCCTCGGGACGGGCACTGGCATCCCGCTGGGCGAATTGTGGACTCACTGCCGGGCCCTGATACTGCTTTTCGAGATCGTCTCGATGACCTTCGAGGCCGTTCCGTCGGACCCCACCGAGCTCGACCGGAACGACCCGATCCACCGGGCTGCCGTCCGTACCCTGGGCCAGTCCTACCTCCGAGCCCCGTTCGACGTCATGGACTTCCACTGGTACGCATGCCGGGAAGCTGAGATGGGCCCCTCCTCGCCCTATGTCGAGCAGGCGGGAGAATTCCTCTACCTTTCGAAGGCCGGCGCATACATGAACGGCCCCTCTGGCCTTCGCGCCCTCCTCGCCGAATGGTGGTGGAACGGGGACGGCATCCCGCTCTGGTGTAGCGAGACCGGGATCTCCAGCCATGCCAGTCCGGGCCTCGAGCCGGACGTCCCAGCGGACCAGATCGCATATGGCTACCGCGTGGACCCCGCGACCGCCCGGGTGCGCACGGGAAGCGACGACCCCGCGTGCTGGCCCGACTGGGTCTTCAGTTCGGAGCGCGAGCAGGCCCGGCAAGTATGGATGAGGTTGAGTTTCCTGGCAGCGATGGGCGTGGTCCGCGCCCTTTGGTACGCCAACCAGGCGGAGACTCAAGGTGCGGATGGCGACCTGTCTCGATTCTACTCCTTCGGCCTGACCTCCGACATCCGGGCAGACGCCGACACCGACTACGTCCTTCGGAGCAAGAAGCCCGGGTTTTGCGCCCTGCGCCGTTGGAACGAGTACCTGGAGCGCTTCCTGTCCGCCGAGGTCGCGCTGGGGCTGGACGGAGAGTCCCCCGGTCTGGAAGGGTTCTACGGAGTCCTCTTCCGGCGCTCTCCCGAGAGTGCCGCCGCGGCATCGTACGAAACCGACGGCCTCCCCTACGCACTGGTGCTCTGGGCCGACACCCGGGGGTACGACTGGAGCGCCTTCCCCACGGGCTGCGACCGCACCGCGCCCCCGCCCCCCGCCCGGTCCTTGCGGGTGTACGTGCGGACCTCTGGCGGCGCCAACGTGCCATGGGTGGTCGCCACCGTACCCACCGCCGAAGTTCGCACGGACGCCTTCGCCTCCGTCTGTACGCCTTGCGTCGAATCCGGTCAGAAACCGGTGGAGGGCCTCGACGGGGACGACTTCCAGGGTCCCGAACTGTTGCGCTTCGAGCCGGCGCGCTCCCTGTCGCCAACCGGCGACCCCGGGTCCCTCTATGTCGACGTCGAAGTCGACCAGGATCCGCTCCTGGTGCTGCTCCCCGAGTGCGGGCTGTCGCTGGAGCCCATCACCGGGCCGTGGGACGCCCAGCCCGGCGATTCCCTCGGGCCCATTGCCTACCTCCCCTTCTCCCTCCCGGGAACCTGACGGTACGGCCATGACCGCCCCCCTTCCTAGCGGCCTGAGGCACGTCGTCACCATCGGCCTCGCCTCGTTGCTGCTGCTGGCCCCTGCCTGGGGCTGTGGCCCCGCCGGGTCTGACGACGACGCGACC
>JAKLKC010000137.1 GCA_023150875.1 Myxococcota bacterium
CGTGGACCTCGCGTGCGGCGACGACCTCCTGGTGGGCTCCCCCCGCCACGACGCCGGCGGCACCGACGCGGGCGCGGTCTGGCTGCTCTACTCGCGGTGCTGGTGAGGGGGTTGGACCTGCGTCTGCGGGTGATAGCGTCGGTAACGGCGCACCGGGCTGGTCACTTCTTCTTGGTGCCAGACCCGGTTTGGACTCGATACTCCCTGTCGAAGTAGACCTCGCCCGTGGCGCGGTTTCCGAGAACGACCCGGGCCGTCTTCGCGGCCAGCGGTGTGTCGGAGAGGGTCCACGGCACGCCATTGCTCCTGATGTTGTAGAACCTGTACTGGACGCTCTGTCGCCATCCCACCTGGAACAGGACGTAGAGGATGCACTCGGCGCGGCTCTCCTCGATCCTTAGCCCGGCTGCTTCGTTCACGTAGACCAGCAGAACATTTGTTCCGGCATCTCGGGGCATATCGAGGATGCCCCATGGACGGAGCCGGATGGGCAGCGATGGGAACAAGATCCCGTCGATGGATTTGGGCGGCCGAGCGTCCTGGGTTCCGTACCCGATGTTCGAGTGCAACTCGATCTCGAAGCCTCGGTCCTTGAGGGAGTAGTTCCCGATCTTGGGCGCTTCGACCTTCACGTAGTGCCAGGACTTGAGGGTGGCGCCCCTCTCCGCGTTCAGCGCCGAGAGCCTCTCCGCGTACTCGGGCGTCTTCTTGAAGACCTCCTGCTTCAGCGGCGTGTTGTATTCCTCGAGGTCGGGGGCATGGACGAACACGTCGCGGTCGTAGAGGACGCCGAGCCTCCAGGAGTCGGTCGGGCTCGCCGCCGACAGGATCTTCGCAAGGGGGGTCTGCGGCGCCCCGGCGCCGGGTGCAGAGTCAGGAATCGTCTCACCGTCCGCCGGTGGCTCGGCCGCTACGGCCAATGGGAAGTCGCCCGCGGAGAGGAAGAAGGAGAAGGCGAGTAGGACAGAGGGCCGCAGCATCTGAGTCCTTCCGGATCGGACCCTCACATTGCCTCGCGGGAGCGGGCAAGGTCAAGCGGCCGGCGCACCTATCTCGCCTGCTCGACCGCCCTTGCCATCCTGATGTCGATGTGTGCCTTCGTCCCGTGGCGGTGCAGCATGTGGAGGAGGTTCGACCCGTCTATCAGCGTGATGGGCTTTCCCTTCGCGAAGGCGTAGGAGTCCGCCCCGAAGTTCGCGGTCGTGACCAGGATCCCTTTGACCGCCCCCTCGTTGATCATCGTGCCATAGAGGTCGCGAACGGCGGCGACCCCGACGGCGTTCGTGTACCTCTTCGCCTGCACCACGTACTTGCCGCCGCGGATGGGGTCCGGGTCGAGGATGACCGCGTCCACGCCCCCGTCGCGGCTGGCTCGGGTAACCTTGACCTCGGCACCGGCGGCAGAGAACTCCCGCTCGAACAGTTGGCGGATCAGGTGCTCGAAGTCCTCCCAGTCCATGGCGGCGAGGTTCGTTCCCTCGCTTACGCTGTCGATGACCTCGCGGCCCTCTGCGTACCTGACGTCGTCGCGTGGGAGGTTGACGATCGGCGGCACCGCGGCGAGTGCGTGGAGCTGGGCGCTCCCGACACCCTTGAGCTTACGGAAGCACGCCTTCGGGTCGACGGCGCGCAAGTTGAGATCCGTGAATTCGGCCTTCTTCGCCTGGACCGACAGGATGCAGGGGTGGACTTCCCTGCCCGTCGCCGGGTCGGTCCCCAGGACGAACCCGTTGAAGGTGATCGAGTCCAGCGCGTCGACGACGTCGGCCTCGAACAGCTCGTGGAGGGACCTGATCGCGACCTGATAGATCACCGAGTCGTAGAGCTTCTTCCTGGCGGCGTCTGCGAGGTGGGACTCCACCAGTTCGTCGCGAGCCTGCACGTACTTCACGCCTTGAACGGTTGGGACGTGCTCGGGCGCCGGTAGTTCGTAGTTGAGCACGAGCATCTTCGCATCGGGCAGGAGTCGAAGCGACCAGGTCTTCGGAAAGCTGTCGGGATACCGGGAGGTAGTCAGCACCAAGTCACAGTACTGCTCGACGGCGTCGGGTTCCCTGGCGAGGTAGCACATCTTGAGGGACTCCACCGCGTCGTTCGCCGAGCGCTGGCGCCGGACGTACTCCCGCTGGCGGTCCCGGAAGTCCTCCATGGCTGTCACGTACTGCGCCATCGCGGCTCGATCCTCTTGCTCGGCCGCATTCACCGACCGGCGCCAGTTCTCGAGATCTGCGGCATGGGTGGCTGCGAGTTCCTCACGCTGTGCCGTTGCTTCGCCCGACTCGCGAGCCAGGCGCGCAGCCCTCGCGGGAGGGTAGATGAACTCGAAGAGCCAGCGCCAGAAGGTAGGCTGAACTTGCTCGGGGAAGTACGCGGTCGGGACCGGAGCGGGAAGGACGTCCCTGGCTGGGGGCTCGGCTGGGGGCTTGTCCCGGAAGGGCGAAATGTCCTTCAGCGTCTCGAAGTCAACGTGGTCCTCCACGTCGAGCGAGTGAAGCAAGAGCGACTCGAGGCTTCGGTGCAGCTCCTGGGCCTCAGCAGTCCGGCGGGATGCCTCCTCCTTCCGCTCCTCGCGCCGGGCCCGTTCGAGGTCGCGGTCGAAGCGTCTCTGCTCAGCCTCTTCGGATCGAGCTTGCCGTTCCAGTTGCCGCTCCCACAGGCGGTCCCACTCCTCGCGCTTTGCCTGCGCGCGGCGCTCGACGACATGGGGGTCCGAGCCGGTGATCCGCTGGAACTTGCCCAGGCCGGCGTGGTGAACGTCGATCCAGTAGCGTGCCAAGAGGGCCTCCCCTGCTCGTCGTCCAGCGAGCGGCCCGGGTATCGTCCCTCCGACGACGCTCCTTGGCTACCCCGCCGGTGGCCTGCGGCCGACTTCTTTTCGGATCGATCCTCCGTCCGCTCATGGTGCACCGTTTCCTGCACCCAGAGCACCGCGTCGGGCGCTCGTCGTCGGTCTTGTGGCGGTGTTGGTGGGCTTGAAGGGCAACGTCACGTCGTGGTCAGGGAGAGATGTCATCAGTGCCTTCCTGATGACCAAGGTCCTGAGCCTGGCCCGCACGTTGGTGTTCGCCCCATGCGAACGTACCCTGGGCCTGACGCCATTGCAGTCGGCTCTTGTCGGCTCGACGCCGAGCAGCACCACGGCACGTCGGTCGCCGGCGCGGGAGACGTGGACGGCGACGGAAAGGCGGACGTCGTCGTGGGGGCCCCGGAG
>JAKLKC010000138.1 GCA_023150875.1 Myxococcota bacterium
ACCGAGCGGAAGGCGAGCAGACCGGCCGCAGCCGCGGGGTCGGCACGCGCAGCAGGGCGGATGGTGAATAATCCGGGCTCAGCCGAGGCCCCTCACCTGGGCCTCGGAGAACGCCCAGAGCAGGAACCGCACGAAGCCGATCCCCCCGGCCACCACCGGCACCTCCCACCGCCCCCGCCTCGCCGCCGCCCAGGATCCGACCGCGAGTCCCAGCGCCACGCCCCCCCAGGCCACGGCGGCCCAGGCGAAGTAGGCGTCCCGGAGGCCCGGGGGTGCCGCGTCGTACGCCGCCGCCGCCCAGGCGGGCGCCGCGGGGGCCGATCCCGCGAACGCTGCCGAAGCCGCGTCCCGGGCGGAGGCCAGGCCCGCGTGGACCGACGTCGCCAGGGAGGCCCAGCCCGCGGCCGACACCGCGCCGAGCCCCCAAAGGAGGCCGCGGAAGAGCCAGTCCCCGTCCCTCTCCTCCCGGGCCTCCGGCCGGGCGGGACGGGGGCGTGGGGGGCGGAGCGGAGGGGGGCGCGCCGGGGGGGCCGGGAGGGCCGGGACGGCCGGACCCGCGGGGGCAAACGGATCGGGCGGGGCGTCGAGGACAGGCGCCCTCCCCACCGGCGGGGCCGGGGCGGTGGCCGGGGGGGGCGGCGCGGGTGGCGTCCCGGCGCCGAACGGATCGGGGGCCGTCGCCGGGAGTTCCACGGGCGTTTCCGCGCTGGCCGCGCCCGCCCCTTCCGCCCCGCCCCAGGGCGGGGGCGTCCCCGGGGGATCGCCTGGGCGTCCGGAGGCCCAGGGGGGAGGATCCCCTCCACCGGGGGAGGCTCCCGGGGGCGGCCGGGAGGGGACCGAGGCACGGGGGGGCCGGGGCCGGGCGGGGGCGGCGGAGGGGGGCGCGCCGCCGTTCCAGGCCTCGGCCCGGGACCACGGCTCCAGGGCGAGGCGCAGGGCCTCGGCGCTGGGGTGGCGCAGCTCCGGGTCGCGGGCGAGGGAGCGGAGCAGGATCTCCCCCAGCTCCTGGGGGAAGGCCCGCCCGTTGCTCAGCTTCTCCGGGAGCAGCGGATCGGTCTGGGTCTTGCGGTAGAGGTAGGCGAGGTGGTTCTCCCCCTGCCCCCGGGGGTAGGGGAGGGAGCCCGAGAGGAGGTGGTACAGCACCGCCGCCGCCGCGTACACGTCGGCGCGGGCGTCGGCGTCGATGCCCATGGCCTGCTCCGGCGCCAGCCAGGTGGGGGTCCCCCGGCAGATCCCCACCTCGGTGAGGTCGTCCCCCTCCTCGATCACCCGGGCGATCCCGAAGTCGACGACGGTGACGAAGTAGCCGTGGCCCGGCACCTGCTGGACCAGCACGTTGCCAGGCTTGATGTCCCGGTGGAGCACCCCCTCCCGGTGGGCTGCCTCCAGGGCGCCGAGCACCTGCATGAGGACCGCCACCGCCTCGTGGGGGCGGAGCATCATCGCCACCCGGTCCAGGGGCCAGCCCGCGACGTACTCCATGGCCACGAAGAGCCCCACCTGGGGGTCCTCGCCGGCCTCGTACACCTTCACCACGTTGGGGTGGCGGATCCGCGCCGCTGCCCGGGCGTCCCCTCGCAGGAAGAGGGCCTCCCGCTCCAGGGCGTCCGGGGAGTCGGGGGAGTGGAGGATCTTCAGGGCGACGCGGCGGGGCAAGTCGAGCTGGTGGGCGGACCACACCTCGCCCATCCCGCCCCGGCCGACGAGGTTCTCCAGCCGGTAGCGGCCCGCGACCACGGTCCCCGTGTCGTGCACGGCCGGATCAGTCACACACCCCTACCCGTTCCTGGATGGTACCCCCGCCCACGACCTCGTCCGCCGAGTAGAGTACCACCGCCTGCCCGGGGGCGATCGCTCGCTGGGGGACGAGGAAGCGCACCCGCACGCGGCCGTCCGGCAAGAGTTCCGCGCGGGCGGGGGCCTCGGGGGCCCGGGCCCGCACCTGGGCCGCGAGGGCCTCGCCGGGTCCGGGGACCCGCGCCCAGCGGAAGTCCCCGGCGACGAGGCCACCGCTGGCCAGCTCCTCCTCGCCGCCGACGGTGACCCTCCCGGTGCCGGCATCGACGGCCACGACGTACAGGCGGGTGGGCGACGGGAGCCCCAGGCCCCGGCGCTGGCCGACGGTGAAGCGGTGGACGCCTCCGTGCCGGCCCAGCACCCGCCCCTCCCGGTCCACGACCTCTCCCGGCTTCACCGCCCCCCCGGCCCTGGCCTCCACGAAGGCCCGGGGATCCCCCGAAGGCAGGAAGCACAGGTCCTGGCTGTCGGGCTTGTCGGCCACCCGCACCCCGAGCCGCCTCCCCTCCTCCCGGACACGGGCCTTGGTCATCTCCCCGAGGGGGAACCAGAGCCGGGTCAGGTCCGCGGGTCCGAGCCCGTAGAGGAAGTACGACTGGTCCCGGGCCCGGTCCGCCGCCCGGCGCAGGAGGACCGAGCCGTCGTCGTCCCCGATCCCCAACCGCGCGTAGTGCCCGGTGACCAGGCGGTCCGCCCCAAGGTCCCGGGCGAGGCGCAGCAGGCGCCCGAACTTCACGCCCTGGTTGCAGGCGACGCAGGGGCTGGGCGTGGTGCCGCCGAGGTAGGCGCGGACGAAGGGGGCGACCACGGAGGCCTCGAAGCGCTCACGCTCGTCCAGGACGTAATGGGAAAAGCCCAGGTCCGAGGCGAGGCGCCGGGCGTCGCCGATGTCGGTGGCGGAACAGCAGCCCCCTTCCACTTCGGGGGGATAGTCCCAGAGCTTCAGGGTGACCCCCACCACCTCGCAGCCGGCCTCCCGCAGGAGGGCCGCGGCGACGGCGGAGTCGACACCACCGCTGAGGGCCACGACCACTCGCTCCCCGGAGCGGGGCGGCGGCGCGGCGGTGCCGGGGCCGGCGGCGGCCCGTGGCGCGCGGGGCTGGGGTTCCATCGGTGGCGGGAAGCTACCGGCGGCGGCCTCCGGGTGTCAAGGACGCCGCCTCCCCATCGCCGGTTCCCGAATCGCCGCCCCCCGGTCGGCGGTCCCCCCCCAGGACCTTCTCCCACGCCACGGGGTGACGGGGAGAGTAGCCCAGGACCTCCTGGGCGCGGGTACCGTCCAGGACCGACGGGAAGTGGAAGCGCATCCAGTTCATGCCGTAGCTGAACTCCGCGCTCTCGAGGCGCCGGC
>JAKLKC010000139.1 GCA_023150875.1 Myxococcota bacterium
GGGAAGCCCCGGGTCGGCGGTCGGCCGCCGGGGCTCCCGGTCCCGGGGGAGGGAGGAAGACGCATGGGCTGCGACTCGTGCTCGACCGAGGGCTGTTCCCGCAGAGGGAAGGGCGATTGCGGGGGCGGCTGCGGGGTTGGGGGTGGCGCGGGCTGCTCGGGATGCGGGGGCCGCCAGGGGTCGGGGAAGCCCGAGGCGCCACGCCGCCGGGGCGGCCACAGGGAGGCGTTCCGGTCGGGGAAGGCGGACGCTCCGACCGCCGAGGCGCCCAACGGTCACCCTCGGGCCCCCTGGGAAGGGATCCCCACCCTCGCGGAGCGGCAGCGCGCCACGGTCGCGTGGCTGGAAGCGTTCTGCCGCGAGATGGCCCGTGAGCGGGCCGCGCGCGAGGCCCCGGTGGACGAGAGGCTCCGCGAGCCGCTCCGGCGGATCCGGAGGATGTACCGCCGCCAGCACTCCCGCACGCGGGCGAACTTGCGTCGCGTGCTCCACGAGAGGCAGAGCCGCGTGCCTCCGGGCCTCGAAGGATTCCTTCACGACGGCCTCCGGGTGGAGTGGTGGAGGGACCCGGTGCGGCTCCTGGGGGGGGGAGCGCTCGGGGGCTCCTCGTCCCGGAGATCCGGCCAGGGCGGACGGCGCCTGGAGCTGACCGAAGCGGTAGTGCGGGGCCTGGAGGAACAAGCCCGCGCGCACCGGTCCTTCACGAATGACGTCTTCGTGGCCTTCACGCAGGCACCTCTGGACGCCCTCGGCCTGATGGCCTGGACGGAGCCGAGTACGTCGGAGGGTGACCGGCACCCGTCGAAGGAGTCCCCGATCCCGGGCATCCGAGACGAAGAGGCGGAGCCCGGCGGGGGGGCCATCACCCTTCCCGACCCCGCGACGGAGCCCCGGGCGGGAGTGTGCCACTGGGAGTTCTCCATCTAGGCGGATGGGTGGGGGCGACTTGGCGCTCTCGGTCGCTCGCACCGCCCACGGCACCGCCGCGGAGCTGCTCCACGACGTCGAACTCCTGGAGGTGGGCTGGCTCCGCCAACTCAGCGACGCCGACGCGCACCTGGAGACCCTGTGGAAGGGGTGTGCGCGGTATACCTCGCTGGACGCGACGGACAATCGCTGGATGCTCGCTTCCGATGGCCCTCCGCGCCCTGGCTGGCGCTGCACGCCCGCGACGCCTCCCGCAGGGTCCGCAGACTTGTGGCAGTTCCCGACCGTGGAGGTCGACGGGGTGGACGTCCCGGATCCCCCCGCATGCAGTTCAGGTCTGCCCACGGACGATTGCCCACCGCTCCACGCGGGTTCGCCCTGCACCATCCCCGAGCACGGGCCCCGCCTGATGACAGAGGCCCTCTTCGACCTGGTCGACGCGTTGGCGGGCATCGGGACCGGGACGTTCGCCCTGCCCGTGCTCCTGGCACGCTCGAACCGGGGGGAGACGGGAGTCGACTTCTGCGACCCGGCGCACTTCAAGTATTACGACTGGCCATACGTCGATACGGACGGGATGCTCCAGGACGGGGGAGCAGCCGCCCGCTTCGTTCTCCACCCGGTCGACTCCCTGCTTGCGGGCAGCGGTGCGAACGAGGACATCCTCCTCGACGAGTTCATGCGCCAGCTCCTGGGCGAAGCGTCCTCGGAGTGGGGTCCCGGCACCTCCCTTCGATACGTCCAGCTCGGCAACGAGCTGGTGGGCAACACCTGCCCGGACGCGCTGGGTTGGTTGATCCTGCGCCTGTGCGAGCTGGTCCAGCGCTGTACGCCCGACCTCGTCCGGGTGTTCCCGGGCCTCGCCAGTCCGAGCAACCGGCCCCTGGACCCCGCGGACCCGGTCGACCCGAACGCCTATCTCGACCGGACCGAGGACAGCCTCAACCAGGTCTTCTATCACATCGTGCGCGCGGCACTCGTCATCCGGGAAGAGGGTGGCGAGCCGGGAGACGACACGCGCTTCGAGGACATCTTCTCGACCGGCATCTCGGGGATCGAGCGGGCATGGACGAACGA
Organism: Myxococcota bacterium; assembly: GCA_023150875.1. Classification (GTDB taxonomy): domain Bacteria; phylum Myxococcota_A; class UBA796; order UBA9615; family JAKLKC01; genus JAKLKC01. The sequence continues at coordinate 2,005 of JAKLKC010000139.1, forward strand.
CGCGGACTCTCTCGTCACCCAGCTCAACGACATGTACTACGACGACTACGGCGCGAGCCTGGATGCGGACTTCGACAGCCCGAGCCATGCCCTCCCCGCCACCTACCCGACCGACCCAACGGACCCCACCGGCCTCCACTCCATCGTCCAGGCGGTGCGCTTGTGGGCGTCATCCCACCTGGTCGCCCCCTTCCAGGTCATGGACTTCCACTGGTACAACTCCCGCGGCAAGCCGGGAGGGTTCCTCTATCTCTCCGCGCTCACGGCCTTGAGGGACCGGCTCCGGGCCACGCTGGAAGCCTGGTGGTCCAGCGGCGAGACCATCCCCTTGTGGTGCACCGAGACGGGGATCTCCAGCGATCGGAACCCAGCCCACCTGGAGGCGACGAAGGCAGAGGTCGTCGACGGGGCGGATACCCTCGTGTGCTACGCCCACACGCAGAGCTGCGGTATCTCTCCCGCGGTGTTGGGAGAGAAGGAGGACTTCGAGTACCGCATCGACCCGGCGGTGCCCTCTCTGCCAACGTGAGTGAGACACCTGCCCCCCCAGAGATTACTGTAGGGCGGCGAGGTGGATCATGGTCAAGG
>JAKLKC010000013.1 GCA_023150875.1 Myxococcota bacterium
CCGCCGGTCCCCGGGCGGGCGGCGGTACGCCTTCACCGTCGCCGTCGTCCCCCGTCCCCAGGTGCCGTCCATGGCGACCTTCGAGCCCCCGCGCCGGCTGAACATCGGGCGGACCTCCTCGCCGTCCAGCACGAGCGTCAGCCCGGGCAGGTCGTTGGCGGCGAGCAGCTCGCGCAGGCGGTCCGGCAGCGTGACGTAGACTCGCCGGGCGTCGTCCCAGGTCTCGTCGAACTCCTCGGCCACGTCGAACACCGTGATCCGGGTCCCCTGGAGGAAGGGGGCGTCGTAGACCTGCACCTCGGCGTCGGCGCCCTCGCTCACCGCGAGGTTGTCGCGGGTGTGCATCTCCCATCGGAAGGTCCGCGAGGTGCCGAGGATCACCGCCTTGGCGACGCCGAAGCCGCCGGCCGCCTCCTCGCTGTCGCCCGCGTCCCGCTTGCCCGAGTCCCCGAGGGAGAGGAACTTCGTCAGGATCGTCGTCGCGTCCATGCCCACCCCGTTGTCTTCCCAGGAGAGGGCCCTTCGGGCCGGGTCCCAGGTCACGACGAAGCGCCCCTCGCCCGCACGGAGCTTGCGGGCGCGGACGGCGGCGACCAGGGCGTCGGACCCGTTCTGCAGGGCTTCGCGCGTCGCCAGCACCGGCAGGTCGCCGGACTGGTACACGCTCGTCGTCATGAACGACCAGATCCGGGCGACGTTGACGCCGGGGCGTCCCTGCGCCTTGGCGATCATCGCCTCGACGACCTCGGGCCGCCCCCCGAGCGCGGCGCGCAGCGCGGCACGGTCGACTCGCAGGCGGCCGGCCGCCTTGGGGGCCCCACGGGAGATCGGCAACCGCTCCGACGCCTGGCAGGCGCAGCCCATCAGGCCAGCTCCACCGCCACGTCGCCGAGCGCACGGTCGTTCAGGATCGCGGTACGGCGCCCAAGGATGTTCCGGTAGAGGTCCAGGTTGCCCGCGTGGAGGTGCCACTCGGCGCCGACCTTCACCCACCGGAGGCGGCCCGACGAGGACTCCGAGGGGGGCGTGGTGCGGCGGGCCCGGTCGGCGGCGGCCTGGGCGTAGGTGGCGAGGAGGTCCCGGTAGGGGACGGTCACGGCGGCGCCCCCGCTGACGAACGCGGCCTTCACCTTGCCCGCGACCTGGTCGGCAGCGGTCGCGCCCTGCTGGACGGCGGTGTCGAAGAAGAGGGCCAGGGCTCGCTCCGTCGGGACGCCGAGGCGTTGCGCCACCTTCTCCGCCGCTCGGAAGTGCTCGCCCTCCCGGGCCATCCGGTCCTGGACGCGCTGGAAGGGCGGGTGCCGGCCGGCGGCGCGGAAGCGGGAGAGCCAAGGCTCCCGCCAGAGGTGGGCGCCGTCCACCGTCCCCATCCCGCCGGAGTTGGCGGCCTGGAGGAGCACGGCCCACGACGGGCCGAAGAGGCGCCGGAACGCCTCGGGGTCGTCAGCGTACATCTGGGCGAGGAGCTTCGCCAGCGTCGCCCGGTTCCACTGGAGGATCCCGAAGCTCAGGCCGGCGCCGTCCTTGTTGGGGTTCACGGCGTCGTAGCCGCCCTCGTGATGCGACACACGGGCGATGACACGGGACACCCAGCTCATGCGGTCCACCAGGGCGCCACCCGCGTCGCGGACGGCGTCGGTCACGGCGTCGGCCACCCGGCCGGGGACCGATGCGGCGGTTTCGAGGGGGCCGCGTCCGGCCTCGGGCACCGCGGGCGCGGGGGCCGCGGACCCATCGCCCTCGCGGCGCCGTCCCGCGGCGGCGGCGAGCAGGAGGAAGCCCACCGCGCCCGCCCCCCCGAGGAACAGCACTCCCTTGTTGGCCCCGGCCATCAGGCGGCCCTCTCGTCAGGCTTGCCGGTGCGGCGCGCGGCCGCGAGCAGGTCCCGGGGGAGCAGCCGCCCCCACCAGTACTCGCCGGCCTCGGCCAGCTCGGTGAACTTCATCCCGGTCGCGGGGGCCAGGGCCAGGAACTCCCGCCACCCGGACCGGGTCGGCGGAAGCACGGCCCCGTCGGCGAGGCCGGACCCCCGGGCGATGGTCAGCTTCCCGCCGACCACCACCGGCACCTTCTGGTCCGGGGCGTAGTAGGGGCTCGCCTCGGCCATCGAGCGCACGACCCGTCCCGCCATCCTCGGCCACCACTTCTCCACCCAGGCGTCGGATGCCAGAGTCCAGCCCAGCGTCGGCCAGTTGCCCCAGCGGCGCAGGTCCCGCTCGATGCGGGCGACGAGGGCCTGCTCGGTGTGGGCGTCGTCGTCCTCGGGCCAGGTCGGGGACAGGTGCTCGGGCTTCAGGCCCAGGGCCGCGACCTGCTCCACCTTGTGCGACGTCCAGCTCCCCGAGCCCGCCTCCCGGACGGCGATCTCGAAGCCCCTCACCTTGCCGAACTCGGCGTAGGTCACCCGGTCGGGGTTGTAGGGGGACGGCGTCCCGACCCGGAGACCCTCGTGGACGGGGGCCTCGCCGCCCTGGGGGACCAGCACCTCGGTGTCCCGCACGGCGTACATGACGGGCGCCCACGGCCAGGCGGCGGGGTCCACCCGGGCCAGGTCCTTCAGGCGCTCCTCCCCTTCGAGCCGGAGCCGCGCGGCCTCGGTCGCGTCGTCCGCCCCTTCGGCCTTCCGGAACCGGGCGTTGGCCGACCGAAGCAGCCGGGCGGCGTCGGCGGCCACCTTCTTGCGGGCGTCGGCCTCCCGGCGGGCGCGTACCTCGGCCAGGCGCCGGGCCGTCTTCTCGGGGTCGCGGGAGATGAGGAGGAGGATCTCCTCTGGCCCCAGCTCCATCTGGGCGCCGGGGTTGTTGGTGTCCCGCGCCTGGCTCTGGAGCAGCTCCACCATCCACCCGAGCTTCCCCTGGATGAGGCTGAACCGCATCCCGTCCTGGCTCCGCCGGGCGAAGTAGTAGTTGATCGCGATGGCCTGGAGCGTGTTGCCCTGGCGCACCCCGCGCCCGTTCCGCTGCTGGAGGGTCGCCGGCTCCCAGGGCAGGTCCAGGTGGTGGATCGCGCAAGTCCGGGTCTGGAGGTCGATCCCCTCGTAGGCGATGGCGTTGGCGATCACCACGTCGTACAGCGGCGCGATCCCTTCTTCGGGGACGCCGTTGAACTCCCGGGCGATCCGCTGGCGGTCGGCGGCGGCCTTGGCGGTCAGGGCGTTGAGGATGGCGATCCGCTCCCTCGGGATCCCCGCCTCCACCAGGACCGCCCGGACCCAGGCGTGGGCGGCGACGTTGTCCACGAAGACGATGTGGCCGCAGGTCCGGTTGGCGGTGACCCTATGGGCTAGGGCGTCGAACTTCGGGCTGTGGGGGTTCACGTCCCCCGCCTGCGCGCTCTTCCAGTCGTGGCCCTCGTCCAGGTCCGCGTGGATCGCCACCAGCGCCATCCGGGCGAGGAGGCCCAGGATCACCGACTTGTCGCCGATCTTCGTAGAGCTGAGGGCCTGCTCGATCTTCGCGACGTAGAGGTCGTACTTCCCCTCCTGGGCGGCGTCCATGTCGACCTCGACGACCTGGACCCGGGGCTCGGGGAGCTTGAGGCCGACTTCCTCGGCGGTCTTGAACTCCCCGTAGCGGAAGATGGTCTCCCGCAGCTCGTGCAGGTTCTGGAAGCCGGTGACGGCGCTCCGCTCCTCGACCTCCATCTTCGTGTTCACCACCGGCTTCAGCTCGATGCGGAGGTACCGGTCGATGAACTGCTCGGGGTCGCGGATCCCCATGCGCGACCAGGCGTCGTGGTCCACGTACTGGATGAGGTTGTAGAACTCCAGGGGGCTGTTCTTGGCCGGCGTGGCGCTCAGGAGCACGATCCCCGCACCGCCGGTACGCCGCCGGACCGCCGCGCACCGGAAGTCGAGCTGCCAGGCGCGGTTGCTCCCCTCGCCCGCGTTCCCCATGAACCGCGGCACCCCGCCCTCCCGGGCCTCGGGCAGGTACAGGTTCTTGAAGTTCTGCGCCTCGTCCACGATGAGCAGGTCGATCCCGATGTCGTCCCACGCGATCCCGGGGTCGTACTCCCAGCCCTCGCGGATCTCCATCGTCTCGGCGACCCACGCCGACACACCCTCCTTGAGGATGGCGCGCTGGCGCTCGGTGAGGGTCTTCATCTGCATCGCGTTGCGCTGGCGGAGCGTGACCTCCCGCTGGATCGCCTCGGTCTGCTCGGCGTAGGCGCGGACGGCGGCCTCGTTCATCCGCGTCCGCTCCAGGGCGGAGTAGGTGAGGAGCACCACGTCGAACTCCCCACCCTGGAAGCGGGTCCACTTCTCGGCCCGCTCCTGGGGGGTGTCCGTGTCCGACGTCACCTGGCCCTTGCGGTCGCCCCGGGCGATCACCTTGCGCTTCGAGCCGACGACGGCGATCCGGTAGTCGGGGAGGACGCGGCGGATGTCCGCCTCCCACTTCCACACGATGCTGTTGGGCACCAGCACCACCGGCCGGCGGCACCAGCCCTCCTGGCGGGCCCGGGCGAGGACGCCGATCCCGGTGTAGGTCTTGCCGACCCCCACGTCGAAGGCGACGAGGCCGCCCCGGTTGGCGAGGACCCGCCGGGCCCCGGCGACCTGGTGGGGATGCAGGCGCGGCCCGTCCTTGGCCCACCGCGCGATGTGGAGGGGCTCGGCCGCGTAGGTGGGGGCCTTGAAGCCCTGGAAGGAACGGTTGTACGCCTCCTCGATCCGTGCCCGCCGGCCCTCGTCGGCGCCGATCCACGCCCGGAAGGACTGCTCCCACTCGGCGGCCTTCTTGAGGCGCACCTCGTCGATGTTCTCGTCCTTCTTCTTCTTGGGGGAGAAGACGGTCTTGTCGTGGTTGATCCAGCCGATGCACCAGATCGTCTCGGCGGCGAGGTCCGCCCCGCCCTCGTCGATGTTGGCGTACTCGACGCCCTGGGGGACGACGAGGCCGTCGTCGCGGGCGAGGCGAACGGGGCCGTAGTACTCGTTGAGGGTGGCGGAGAGCCAGCCCTCGACGAGGTCCAGAGGCACCCAGCCCTGGCGGGGGGAGATCCCGGCGATGTCCTCGTAGACGGCGGGGGCGATGGCCTCCAGGAGCTTCCGCGCCTGGGCGGCGGCGACCTCGTCACCGCGATCCGCCCGGGCCTTCGCGCGGTCGTACCTCGGCCACAGGTGGCCGGTGTAGTACTGCTCCCCGGGGACGAGCTGGTCCCACCCGTCGCCGTCCCGGCACCAGCCCGAGGCGAGGAGGGCCGCCACGACGGCGTCGGGCTCCAACGTGCCCCCCGCCTTGCGATGGAAGGCGAGCAGGCGGTCGGTGCTGAGGGCGCGGGACTGGCGGTAGATGATCTCCGCCTGGGCGGCCACGTCGTCGGGCTTGCCCCGGTAGCGGGGGCGGTAGACGGGCTTCGTCTCCAAGGAGGGGATGAGCTTCCCGGAACGCTGGAAGGCCGAGAGGAACCGCTCGGCCCCGGTGACGCCCTGCCTGGCGAGGCGCTGGAGGTCCACCTTGGCCCAGGGGTTGCCGTTCGCCCGGGACCAGGCGAGGAGGGCCTCGTGGAGCTCGGCCCAGAGGAGAGACGGCTTCTCGGAGTCCTCGGCGGCGAGGAAGGCGAGGAAGGCGTCCACCCGGAGCCCCAGGTGGACCGCCGAGGCCAGCTCTTCGGGAAGTCCCTCGGTGTCGGCCTGGACGTGGCGGGCCACTCCCACCCGGCCCCCCCGTGCCGCGCGAGGCGCCTCGACGGGGGCGAGCACGCACGAGCCGCAGTGGGGACGCTCGACGAGATCGGGCAGGCGCGTGAACTCCCCCTCGACCTGGTAGCCGAAGCGGGACTTGCGCGTCTGGTCGTCGTCACCGGCGTCCCGGCCGACCTCGCGGCCCAGGACGTGCCCCGGGTGCTCCTCGAAGTAGCGGCCCTCCAGGATGGAGCGGTCCTCGTCGGCGACCTCGGCGAGGGTGCCGCCCCGGGACCGGAAGAACAGCAGGTCCGTCACCAGCAGCGCCCCCGGGAACAGCTTGGAGGGCAGCCGGTAGGCGGCGGCGAGGTGGTGGCGGCGCAGCACCTTCTCCCGGAGCGCCAGGTTGCGCTCGGCGCGCCCCGTCATGAACCCGTAGGGGACGAGGTAGACGCCGAGCCCACCGGGGGCGAGCAGGTCCAGGCCCCGGCGCATGAAGTAGGCGTATGCCTGCTTCTCCCGGTAGGCGCGGTCCGGGTCCTCGGCGACCGACGCGCCGCGCTGGCCGTAGGGAGGGTTCGACACCACGAGCTGGACGCGCCCCTCGTACTCCGAGGCGTGCTCCCGCACCCACCGCTCGAACGGCCCCGCGTACAGGGCCAGCTCCGAGCGGATCGCCGCCAGCATCCGGGCCGACAGCCCGGAGTACTCGACGGCCAGCCACTCGACGGCACCGAAGCCCGCGCCCGAGAACGCGCGGACGAACCGCCCGATCCCCGCCGACGGTTCCAGGGCCAGGACCCGCCCCCCGGCGCCAGGCAGGGAGGCCAGCCCGGGGAGGAGAGGGCGCACCACCCGGGCCACCTCGGCGCAGACCTTGGTGGGGGTGTAGTACTCGTGGATCAGCCCCCGCTCCTCGGGGACGGGGAAGCCCGCGGGGAAGTGGCGCGAGGCCGCCTCGATGGACAGCCCGCCCCAGCCCGAGTACCCGGCGAGGACCCGCCGGTCGGCGTCGGTCATGTCGTCCGGGTGCTTGCTCGCCGCGAGGCGCATCGCCTCCAGGTTCGCCCGGGTGCGCTTCGCCGCCGTCCACTCCTCGGGGGGCAGGGCGTCGTCGTTCGCGGACGCCACCCCGCCGAGGTGCTGGTCCAGGATGGCGACCAGCGTGCGCCGGTTCCGGTACAGGAACCCGTCCAGGTAGGCCGGGGTGATCCCAGACGGGAGGCGCGTCCGTACGACCGAGGCGATCCGGTCGACGAGGGCTTCGGCCCGAGCGCTCACGCCGCGCTTCTCATCGCCGCCTGGACGGCAGCGGCGAAGGCGTCGAGGAGCACCTTGTCCTTCTCGGGATCCGCCTCCGCCGAGGCGGGAGAGGGCGACGGAACGCGCGACGGGGCCCGAGGGCGCCGCGGCAGGTCCCGGTCACGCACCTTGCCGGGCTTGCCGGCGCGGGGGGAGGACGGGACCTCGGCCCGCTGCCGGGTCAGCCCCAACGACGTCTGCCCCGCGGCGCAGGCCTTCGCCGCCCGGGCCGCCGCGAGGGCGACCTTCTCGCTGACGTAACGCACCTGCCGGGCCGCGTCCCAGGTCCGTCCCTCGGACACCGCCTTGCGGGCCGCCTCGTAGGCCGTCGTCGCACTCCGGATCGCCCTGACGGCCTCCTCCCGTTCGTCACCTCGGCACAGGGGCGAGCGCACGAGGCCCTGGGCGTGCCGCACGAGTCCCCGCGCCCGCTGGAGGTGCCCCGCCGCATCGGCGGACGTCTTCCACCCCCGCTCCCACTCCGTCAGCTCCGCCAGGGCTTGGGCGTCCTTGCGGGTGATCTCCGCGATCCGCCGCAGCTCCTTGGGGCCGTCGGGCGGCGCCGGCACTGGCCCGGCATCGAGCGCCGGAACGACGGTCACGCCGGGGATCCCCGTCAGCCCGAAGGCCGAGGCGGTCTCGGCGTCCGCACGCACCGTCGGGGGAGACGCGCCCTTCCCCTTCCCCTTCCCCTTCGGCTCCTTCAGCCGGTCCGTCGGGTTCTTCCGCTCCCGAGCGGGACGGGGAGGATGCGCCGCGGCGTATCCCTCGTCCATCGACGCCCGCCGGCGGGTGTCCCGGACCGAGCAGGCGTCCCCCACGACCCGCATCGCCGCGGCGATGCCCCGCGCGATGGCCTCCCCGAGGGTGGGGATCCCCTTCCCGCTCACCTCGCCGGGCTCGCTGAACCACCGCTCCGCCCTCGTCACGGTCCAGCGCCAGCCTTCCCCGGCGCGACTCTCGAGGCGCAGCGTGCCGTACGTGGCGATCCGCCGCTCCAGGAAGACGCGGGGGGTGTTCTCGTCGCAGAGCATGTGCCCGCGCCACCCTCCCCGCAGGACCGCAGGCCCCGCCTTGGGGACCGCCTTCTGCTCCGTCCGCACCATCACCACCGCGTCGGCGGGGGATACGGGGGAGATCGGGGCCTCGGGAGCGTCGGTCCCCTCACCCTGCCAGAACGTCGCGCTCGCACCCCCCTTGGGGATGTGGACGAGGACGCCCCGGGCGTTGCCGGGCCGCAGCACCAGGGCGAACTCCCCCCCGCACGCCCTTCCGTAGGCACGGATGATGCGGGGGACGTCCTCGTCGCGGCCGACGATGTCGAGGGTGAATCGCTTGTCGTTGCCGGCCTTCTCCGCCGCCATGTCTCACCTCTTCAGCAGGGCCGGGACCACGGCCGCACCGGCGACGACCGCCAGCCCGCCCAAGACCCACGGCAGCACGCTTCCCCCGTCCGACGGATCGGCGGGGCGCTCCCGGAGCTGGCCCGGGACGACGTTCGCGCCGGGCAGGGCCCTCCCTTCCCGGCTCGCCTGGTCGTTCAGCTCCAGCGCTCGGGCCTGCACGTCCAGGGCCTTCGCCTCGTTCTCGGTCTCCCTACGAAGCTCGGCGATGTAGCCGCGCGCGACGTGGGCCCACACGAGCGCCACGACCGTCAGCCCCAGGGCGCCGACGACGAGCACCACCACGACTCCACCGAACTCCCCCCTCGCCGGCGCCGGCCTCTCCCGCTGCTCCGCGTGGGCGTAGAGCCCGACCGCCATCTCCCACCACCGAAGGTGCAGGGCGTTGAACTGCGCGACGGCCTTCCGGTGCGCCTCGGGGTCCCGCTCCAGGCGGGCGAGGCCCATCTTCATCGCGTCGAGCTGGGCCCGGACGACGACGAGGTCCTCGACGGCACCGTTGGCGTCGGCGCGGTACGCCTCGGGGTCCCGCTCGACGGCACCCCGCAGGCGGCGGAGACCATCGGCCAGCAGCGCCTTCCAGCCCGTGCCCCAGTCTTCGAGAGAGTCCGCCCAGGTCGCCATCCCGTCCTCGCCTCACTCGTCGCGGCAGGCGTCGCGACAGGTCCAGCCGCACCCCTCGCACCCGAACCAGCCCGCGAGGTCCGTCGGCGGCTCGGCGCCCGACTCGCCGGGGGGCATGCCCCCTCGGGGGCGCATCCCGGGCCGGCCGCGACCGCCCCCCGGACCGAACCCGCCCCGGCCGCCCGGGCCTCCCCGAGACGGGAGCAGCACCCGCCCGGCGGCGGACGCCATCGCCTCGCCGACCTTCGACAGCCGGTCCTGGGGCGTCCCCGCGGGCACCGATCCCACCAGCCACAGGTTCGGCGCGACCTCCATCACCGCGGCCCTCATGTCGGGCCGGGGCCTCACCTGGAGCACCGGGTTCCCGAGCGCGTCCTTCACGGTCACGGGACGGGCCCAGGAACGGCCGCGACCCTGGCCCCGAGCCGGGCGCGCGCCTCCCCGCCCCTCCGGACCACGATCCGGGCCTCCCCGGGAGCGGGGGGGCCTCGTGGGGCCCTCCGCCCCGAACTCGATGGGCCGCACCACGCGGCAGCGCCGCAAGAATGACCGCTTGCTCATCGTGCACCTCGGCCCGCCAAGCGCGCGGGCCTGCGCCGCGGCGCGCCAGCCGTCTCCGGCCTCCGGCGCCGCCGGTTCATGCCCAGCCGGGCACTCGGGTCGTCTCGATGCCATCGGCCCGCCACCTCGTACCTCACGATGCAGTGGTACAGGCCGGGTCGGTTCCTCGGGCTTCGGGTCCGCAGCATCACTTCCGCCGGGATGGACGTCAGCCTCAGCCGCTTCGCGTCGGCGTATCCCGGATCCCCCGGCGAGAGGGCCCGCCATCCCCGGGCGAGGAGCTCCCCCGCCCGGGCCGCCGAGAGACCGTCGCAGTCCTCGTGACCCTGCTGATACAGGTGGAGCACGTCGCACCAGGTCTCCACCCGCTCCCGCCGGTACACGACCCCCGAGGCGTACAGCCCCGGAAGGTCCTTCCGGCGCTGGTAGATCCGGGCGTTCTCCCGGGCGAGCCAGTTGAGCAGCCGCAGGGCCGCCCGCTCGTCGAAGCTGAGGAGGACGCGGATCTTCACAGGCTCAACTCGAAGTGTAGAGAGCACAACTCTGCGGGGACGAGCCCGGTGACGGACACCTTCCGGGACGCCCCGAGGGGTATGCCGGAGGTCCCGCCCGAGCCCATGGGATGCCGCAAGCTCACGGCGCCGCTGCCGTCCACCAGCTCCACCACCGCGGCGGTGGCCGGATCGGTGGAGTTGCCGCTGACGGCGATCGCGTAGGGTGGGACGTCGACCTCGGGTGCCGCGGAGGTCAGGAAGAAGTGGCGGACGTTCCGGGTGTACAGGACACCGTCCGCGACGGAGCAGGTGACTTCCTGGTCCTGACCGGTGATGAGACTCGCCGCAGAGATGTCGAGGGTGGTCCCGGCGACGACGCACACGCGGGTGGCGCGGGGGACGCTGATCTCGACCTCTCCGCCCTTGCCGTCGGTCCCGGTCCAGGCGAGGAACGCCTCGAAGGGCCCCTCGCCGACCAGGTCCACGATCCGCGGCAGGGCTGGGGACGACTTGGCCCGAGCCCGCCGAAGGACCATGCGGGGACCCGGGACGAGGAGCGCCCCCGACGCGCGGGTCGCCCGGGGCAGCGTCTCGCGCCCGTAGGTGACGATGTAGTCGCAGACTTGAGCCATGGTCCACTCCGGATGAGGAGGGCCGCGGGAACCTCACCGGTGCCCGCGGCCCCCCCGGAGGGGCGCTCCCCCTGGGGGAGACGCCCCGCGGGACCTCAGCAGAGCTGCTTGGTGCGGCCCTTGAAGGTCACCTCGAGGGACACGTCCGCGGCACCCGAGGCGGACAGGGTCCCCTTGATGACGATGTCCCGCCCGCCGCCGATGACCTGGTTCTTGAAGAACCCGCGGGCCCGGCTGCTCGCCGCGAAGTTGCTGGCCGAGGCGCCGTTGTTCGAGCTGAACACGGTCTTGCCGCCCAGCTTCACGTCGGTGATCTTCGCGAGGCCCCCCGTCACCTCGGTCAGGAAGTCCTCGATGAAGAGGTCCTCCTGGACGCGGATGGTGATGACGAAGCTCTCCGTCCCCGCCCCAGCGAAGGTCGCGGAGGCCGATCCGGACTCCATGGTCTCGACCTTGAGGTCGGGCCGGCCCTTCTTCTTGGAGCTGCCGCGGCGCTTGCTGCTGCTCTTGCCGCTCTTGCTCCTGTTGCGCTTGTTGCGCCGCCGGCGGCGGGTGGCGCCGAACTCGTCGTCGTCCTCGCCCTCGACGGCTCCGTCGTCCTCGTCCCCGAACTCGTCGTCCTCGTCCCCGAACTCGTCGTCGTCGTCGCCCTCGAAGTCGCCGTCCTCGTCCCCGAACTCGGCGTCCTCGTCGTCCTCGTCCTCGTCGTCGTCCCAGTCCTCGTCCTCGTCCCCGAACTCGGGCTCGGGCTCGGGGCGCTGGCGGAGGCCGTCGGTGTCGACGAGCAGCTCCCGCGTCGCCGGGTCCCGGAACAGGCTGGTGTAGCCGAGGAAGATCAGGTTGTCCCTGCGCATTGCTCTCTCTCGCTCCCCACGGTCTCACGCCGTGGAAGTGGGTTGCCGCTGGTGTCTCGTCGTGGCCCGGATCAGGCGGGCTGCGCCTGGGTGCGGGCGAACCGGCCCCGTCGCCCCATCCCCATGCGACGCCGGCGCTGGGGGCGGGTGGGCTCGGCCTCGGCCTCCTCCTCTTCCCCGCGCATCCGCGGGCGGCGCGGGGACGGCTCGGGGCTGAGCATCACCTCGCGCACCGCGCCCCCCTCGAAGATCGCGTTCCCCGACGCGTCCCGGCCCTTGAAGGTCTTGCCCTGGGGCGTCGCCAGCCGCTCCCCCGCGCGGCGCCCCAGGCTGGCCACCCACGAGGCGGTCACGCCGTTCCCGAGGGCCAGGGCGTGCTCGCCGCCGCCGCCGGTGGCCATCTGGTAGAAGCCGAAGCCGAGGGTGAGCAGGCCGACGGGGGCCCGCAGGTCGATGCCCGCCACCTCCATCTTCGGCTGCCCGAAGTAGCCCTCCGCCACCGAGGAGAGGACGACCGCCCCCTGCATCTCGGCGGTGGCGATGGCGGCCTCTCCCGTCGCGGCGACGACCTCCTTGGCCTTCGCCGCGCGCTTGGAGAGGCTGGTGATCCGGTCGACGGCCTCGGCGAGGGCGCGGGGCGCCTGCGCCTCGCTGACCTTCTCGCCCTTGATGGCCTTCTGCAGCGCCGTGGTCATGGGTTCGCGTACCTCTTTTCGCCAGGTGTCGCCCGGCGTTGCCGTTGCTCGCCCTGAACGTAACGAGGGAGGCGAGGCGACCCGCCGAAATCGCTACCCCGCCGGGAGCGCCCATGGGGGGAAGTCCGCGGGGTAGCTGAGGAATTCCCGGGGTAGCGGACCCCGCCGGAGCGGGGGCGAGCCTCACGGGTGGGAGGGGCGCCGTTCCAACGCGGGGTAGTGACGCGGAGAGGCGGGGTAGCGGCGTGACCGGCGCGGGGTAGCCACGAGGGAAGGCGGGGTAGCGACGCGACCGGCGCGGGGTAGGAGGCGCTACCCCGCTCTGGACCCCGGGGTAGCGGGGCGGGATGCCCCGGGGATCGGCTCCCCCGCGGGGGAAAAAACCGCGTCCAGGACGGCGGGGTAGCGAATTCGGCTACCCGGATGCCGCGACTCGTTACGTTCCGGACGGAGCGAGGTGAACGTGGACGAGGACCTCATCATCGAGGAGTGGCCGAAGGTCGAAGAGACGCTGAGGCGCCAGGCCCGACACACCTGCTACATCACGCTCCTCGACCGAACCCACCGGGACCGGGAGGAGCAGATCGGGCGCTTCGACTACGAGATCGAGCACGCGCTCCCCTGGCTCGAACCGGACCGCGGCGACGACCCGGTCGCCGAAGCGCTCCACGGCGAGGACGACATCGACGAGGACCCCCTCCCCGACACGTTCTCGTTGGACGAGCCCCCGCGGCCGGAGCCCAGCCCCGAGCAGATCGCCGTCGCCGCGAGGCGGTGGGTGCGGGACACGGTCACCCGCAACATGGCCGGTGAGGGCTGGCGGCGCTTCCGCCTGCGTTGCTGGGCGCGCAAGGCCAGCACCCCCATCGACTCCGTCACCTTCATCGCGCGGAACACCGATCCCGCGGTGCTGGACGATCCCGATCCGCTGCCCGCGCCGCGCCTGCCCGCCAGAGCGCCGTCGATGCTGGACGAGGAGCCGCTGGCGGGCGTGTCTCGCGCCTTCGGCTCCCTCACCGTGGCCACGACGCAGGTCCTGACCCTCACGCTGGACGCCATGCGCCAGCAGCAGCTCATCGCCAACGGCACCATCGCCCGGCTCCACCAGCAGAACCAGAGCCTCCACGCAAGCACCGAGCGCCTCGCCGGCGCGGTGCTGAACGCTCGCGTCGATGCCCTGGAGGCCCGCGAGGAGGCGCTGGCCGAGAGGCCCACCGACACCCGGGCCGAGATCGCCCGGGAGGGCCTGAAGCAGCTCGGCAGCGTCGCGAACCTCCTGCTGGTCAAGCAGGGGGTGGCCTCGGACCTGCTGCCGGTGCTCGAGGCGGCGAAGGCCTCCCCGGAGCTGGCGGCGGCCCTTCACAACCCGAAGGTGCAGGCCCTGATGCGCGACCCGCAGACCTTGCGGGAGCTGGCCCAGATCATCACCGCGGCGGCGGAGGAGACGGCTGAGAGCGGCGCTGCTGCCGCGTCGGACGCCGCCTGACCACGGCTCGAACCCCCCAAGGAGCGTTCCCCATGCCCTCGCCCTCCGCAAGGCGCCGCCCTCCCTCCTGGCTCGCAAAGGCCCGGGCCCTCTGGCCCGGCTTCGCCGCCCACGACGAGCCCAGCCTCACCGAGGGCCTCGACGAGTTCCACGACGACATGGAGCCCTCCGACCAGCGGTTCGCCGTGGGACACCTCGTCTACCTGGGCCTGGAGGGGCTTCACACGGTCGTTCGGGAGCTGCGCGCCCTGCGCGAGGCCATCGAGGACCTCGCGTCGAGCCTGGAACCCGAGGACGAGGACCCGGACGCCGAGCAGGAGGACGGCGGGGAGGAAGACGGCGGGGAAGAAGACGACGCCGAGGAGCCCGAGGCCGACGACCGGGAAGGCTCCGTGGAGGTCGAAGAGGCCGTGACCGACACCCCGGCCGCGCCCCCCGAGCCCGCCGGGACCGCGGCGAGGGTCACCACCCGGCGCGCCTCCACCCGCCGCGCTGCGCCGCCGCCCACCGGACCTGTGGAGGTCCTGGACTCCGACGGGCAGGTCCTCGCCCGGGCCGAGGGTGAGGCCGTTCCGTGAAGGCCCCGGGCGTCGACATCGACCTGGTCGTCCCCAGGCTGAGCGCGCTGCACGCCGTCGCCGTCCGCCGGATGCTCGGCCGGACGGTCCTCGACCTGGTGCGTCCCGCGCTCCGGGAGGAGCCGACGACGCGGGAAGGGGGCGCCAGGCAGGTGTTCCCCCTCCGCGTGCCCGACGGGATGGGGTTCGCCATCCCCCTCGGCGTCTTCGGCGAGATCGGCCTGCGCGCCGACGGTGACCGCCTGGTGCTCGCGGTCCCACGGATGCTGTACGAGCGGGTGGTGGGACGGGTCCGGCACCTGGTGGTGGCCGGTCCCCTCTCCCCGCCCGGACGTGGCGACGTCTCCGAGGCATGGCTCCAGCTCCGGCCGGGCGACCGGGTGACCGCGCCCCTCTTGCCCGGCGTGGAGGTCGTCCTCGAAGTGCCAGCCGGGGCCCCATGAGCGCCCCCCATGTCGTCAACGGCGCCGGGATCCAGGTGGGCGCCCCCCGCCCCCTCGCCGTCCTGGACATCCAGCACCGGGGCAAGCCCGGGAAGTGGGCCGACCGCGGCGCCACCTACCCACCCGGGGCCCGACTCCAGGACCCCCACATCGAGGAGGTGGACCTCACCCACCGGTACGTGCTGGCCGCGGACCGCACCTTGCGGCTCGCGGGCTTCAACGTGGCCGTGATCGCCGACGGCGCCTACCGGGACCGCTGGCAGCGGTCCCACGACTACGGGGCGGCGGTTCATGTGGCCTGCCACGTCGACTCCGGTGGCGCCAACCGCGGATCGGTCCTCTACGACCGGCGCTCCCCGAACGGTCGCGTGCTCGCGGACGCCGTCGCCGATGCCCTGGGACGGGCGGTGCCCTGGCCCGTCGCCGCCGCCTCGTGCGGCCCCGACACCAACGGCGTACCCGGGGACGAGGGGGAGCGGGGCTTCTCCGTGATCGCCGGCCTCTACCCGCTGCGGCCGACGGGCCTGGTCTACGAGCCCGGCTTCATCGACTCCCGAAACGACCAGCACCGCGCGCTCCTGGCCGAGCGCCCCGAGTTGCTGGGGGTGGCCCTCGCCCGGGGCATCGCCGCCGGCTGGGCGCGCCTGGTGGCGAACGCCTCCTGAAGAACCCCGGGGCCGCGGACCGCGCCCCTCACCGCTCCCTTCGTGGAGCAGGAGATCCCTTCGATGCACACCGTCTCGAACGCCGTGCCCCTCCCCTCCCCGGCCTCCGGGCCCCCGCCGTGGCTCGTCACGCTCGCCTACATGGCCGCGGGCATCACCCTCGGGATGCTGCTCGTGCACCTCGCCACCGGGTGCGCCAGCTCGACCCCGGCGCCCGCTCCCTCCGTCGGGTCCCCCGACTCCGGCGAGGTGGAGGGCGCCTTCAACATCGCGGCCCTCGCCGCGACCGTGGCCCAGACCGCCGCCCTGGCCGATGCCTCCGCCGAGGGCTGCCTGGCCGCGTCCATCGCCTACGGCGGGATCCAGCTCGCCCACACGGTCTACCACGGGGTCGCGAGCGGCGGCGGTGCGCTCGTGCTCGCCGTCGACGCCTCGGCCTGCCTCCCCCTCGGCCTCCCAGCCGTCTCCGCCCCCCCGCCCGAGGTCGATTCCGGGATCCGCCTGGTGCTCCAGATCGTGGGAGACGCCGTGGGGCTGCTGGGCACGGTGGTGACGGACGACGACGCGAAGGCCGTCCTCGCCCGGGTGGGCGAGGTCCTGGCCCTGGTGCCGGATGCGTACTCGGCGACGGTGGAGGCCCTCAGGGACGAGGCGAGCCAGCCCGACGGGAAGGTGACGATCATCCTCGCCGAGGAGGTGCCCATCGCCGCCTCGGGCGCCGGCGCTCCCTGAGCGCGCGACGTTCCGCCTCCCATCCCGTCCCGAAGCCCGCTGGTCGGCGGTCTCGTTGACGTCGGGATGGCCGGACCCCACCCCAACGCGGCCCTGGGCCGGTCAGAAGCCGAGCACGCACGCACGGCAGAGGCCGCTTCCGTTGCAGCTCGGGCAAGTGCCCACCCATCCCGACCGTCGGTTCGTCCGGACGACTTGCCCGCTGCCCTGGCAGCCGGGACACCGCAGCCGGCCCCCGCAGTCCGGGCACACCAACCAGGACATTGCCTGGACCAGGATGCCCACCGCGGCCTCGAGTCCCCCACCCTCGCCCACCCCAGGGCCCCGCCTGTCCGCCATGCCTTTACTCCTCCCGCCTCGGCGGCGCGTAGCGCATGGCCCGCCGCCCGCCCTGCGTCGTCCTGGACTTCGTGCACTTCAGGCGGTGCTCCAGGAGGGAAGCGACGTGGGCCTTGTGGCGGTCCTGCTGCGCCGGGGGGATGTCGAGGGCGCCCATGGCGTCGCCCAAGGTGAATGGCACCACCTGCCGGTGGACCCAGTCCGCCAGCCGGTCCTCCCAGGGGCTCTCCTGCTCGTAGAGGCGTGACACCTCGGCCAGCTCCCGCTCGCCCTCGGCGCTGAGCCACCAGGTCTCCCCCGCCGTGTACCGCGCCACCGCCTCGGCCCAGACCTGATCCCGATCCGCTTCCAGGCCGGCCGTGTCGATCTCGCGCACCCGCACCGGCCAGAAGCGCCGAGAGCCCGTGGGGTCCTTGAGGAACGCTCCCTCGTTCGTGGACGCCACGAACACCGTCTGCCGCTTCCAGCGCACGAAGTTCCGGCCATACGGCGGCCGGAACCAGTCCTCCCGGGCCGTCAGGAACGCCTTCACCGCCGACGCTTCCGAGCGGTGGATCGCGTCCAGCTCCGCCAGCTCCCACAGCCACACCCCCCGGAGCCCCTGGAGCGCGTCCTTGTTCCGGAAGTCGATGAGCGAGTCGCTGAACCACTCCGGCCGCACCGCGAGGGTGCGGAGCGCCGTGCTCTTGCCGGCCCCCTGCCCGCCCACCAGGACGAGCACCGTGTCCACCTTGCACCCCGGCGACAGGATCCGGGCCACGGCGGACAGCAGGAAGCGCACCGCGATCTCCCGGTGGAGGCGGGTGTCCTCGGCCCCGAGGTACTCGGTGAGCAGCAGCTCCGCCCGGGAGTGTCCGTCCCACTCCAGCTCGGACAGGTACTCGCGGACGGCGTGGAACGTGTGGCTCTCGGCGACGGTACGCATGACTTCTCCCACCTTGGCGGTTGCGATCTCCACGCCGTAGACCCGCTCGATCCACATGGACACGAGGGTCTCGGTGGAGTCTCGGACGGACTCCGCGTCCAGGTACGCGCAGCCGTCGAACTGATTGAGGCGAAGGCGCCCGGCCCAGCGCGGATCCCCCCGGAGCACGATGTCGACGTTGCTCTTCGTGGGGTACGGGCGGCCCCGGCCGTGGTCCGAGGGGCGGCAGTCGAGGGCGGCCTGGACCACCGGATCGGGTGCCACCACCTCGACGCCGAAGTCCCAGCCCCGAGCCCCCGCTGGAGGTGTCTCGTCCTGGCTGGCGGCGGGACTCCTGGCCGGTCCGGCAGGAGTCGTGGCGGCGTATTCCGCTGTTCCGTTCACCACTTACCTCCCCGATCCCTTCTGGCAGGCCCCCTCCTCGCGTGCGTGGGGGCGAGTGCGTGCGTGCGCGCACCGGCGCGCGCGACTACTCCCGGCAGGCCACGCCAGGGGTCACAAAGCCGAGCGTGCTCGCGGGGTTGCGTCCGGCAGGACTCCCGGCAGACCCGCCAGGACTCCTGCCATCGAGGAGCGCGTCGACCCCGCCGCCCGCGGCCTCCACCAAATCCACCAGGCTCCCCCTCCACCCGCACGAACGCGCGTGGTTGCACCGCGCTCCCATGGGGCGCTCGGGCACCACGGGCCACCACACGTCCGGACGACCGCACTGCGGGCACGTCCCCCCACGGGCGATGCCGTCCCGCACGGCGGCGCCCACCAGGTCGGCGGCTCGCCTGCGGGCGTCCGGCTCCCGGGCCAGCACGGCGTACAGCACCGCCCGCCGCCGGCTCCAGGAGACGGTCCAAGGACCCCGGGGCGGAAGCACAGGGGCGGGTCTCGGGGGCGGCCTCGTCCACTCGAGGCGGAGCAGGGGGCGGTCCACGTCGTTCACCCGAGCCTCGTGGGGCCAGTCGGGCGCGCGAAGTGCCGGCCGGAAGTAGAGCCGCGCCACGTCCTTGCAGACGGGATCGGGCGTCGTGCCCCGGTACCACTGGCGCGCCGACTCCCACGCCCAGGGCCACTCCGGGGCGGGCACGGGCTCCTCCAGGGGCAGCACCACCCGGAACCGGGGGGAGTCCGGCGTGTGGGACCAGGAGGTGTGCAGGACGTGGGGCCAGTCCCTCCAGGCGACCACCGCCTCGTCCAGGCTGGTCCCCCCGTCGTAGTCCAGTACCAGGCAGGACACCGCCTCGACCCAGCCCCGCCCCCGCCGGGCCTCGTCCCGGTAGAGCACCGGAGACCAGGCCGGGAGCTGCCGCTTGTCGGTGACGGGGAACACCCGGAACGTCGTCAGCGCCCGGACGAGCTGTAGCCACGTCACTTGCAGACGTCGGGGGACGGTGTCGTGGGCGGATGCGAACGCCGCAACCGCGAACGTGGGCTCGCCCGTCCCCGTCACGTCTCGCCCCCACTCCCCACGAGGGCCGCTCCGGCCGCCGCTCGGTCGCGGACGACCGCGAAGGCACGCAGCCCCCGCTGCATGGACGTCACGACCAACGTCAAGTCGCCGGCGGCCGCCTGCCGGAACGCGGCGAGCGTGCGCGAAACCCCTGGGCCGGCGAGCCGCTTGACGTACTCGGGCAGGGACTCCGCCATGACGTGGCTTAGTCCGAGTTGCCGCAGCAGTCCCATGACCTCGTCCCACTCGGCGACGAGGTCGTCGGGGACATCCACCACGACGAGCATGCACCCCTCCATCCCGCGCTCAGGCACGTCCCAAGCGCGTCCACGGATCTCTGCCGGCCCCGGTCCGAGGCGGACCGGGGCCGGCGGTGGTTGGTCTGGCCCTCGGGTCAGGCCGCGTCGCCGTAGCGGCGGCGGCTGGGCTCCGGCGACGGCCTCGCGGGGGACGGGCACACCGTGTCGGGGGACCGGCACACCGTGTCGGGGAACGGGGGCACGGTGTCGGGGAACGGGGGCACCGCGGCGGGGGACGGCGCCACCGCGGCGGTGCCGCTCACGCCCAGCCCCTCCAGCGCCAGGAGCCGATCCTCGATCTCGCGGATGTGGGCGGCGCCCCTGATCCGCGCGACACTGAGGTCCGTCTCCAGCGACGACACCCTCATCCTCAGCTTGCGGTGCCGCGTCCGCAGCTTCTCGATCTCGGAGGACGGATCGAGCGTGAGGCCGGGCACGGGCCCGGTGGCCTGGGCGAAGGGGTCGAGGGTGCGGTTGTCGCGCCCGGGACTGCCGGTGAGGTACCTCCCCAGCAGTTCCGCCCAGTAGGGCATGGCCGCGATGGCCACGTCGGCCAGCGCGGTCCCGATGGCGGGCGGCCGCGTCCGCGGCTCGGCGGCGGAGCGGGACACACGGATCTGTAGCAACACTAGAACCTCCCAGCCGCGGAGAGGGCCGCGGCATCCCGTGAACGCCCTCTCGACGAGGGCGAGGTCGTTACCACCTGCGAGCCTCGGCGGCGCGTTCCCGCGCCATGGCGACGGCGATCTGCGCCCCCACGAGGGCGTCCGTGCCGGCCCGGTGCGCCGGCCCCGTCCACCGGACGGGGTGGCCACGGCCGTTGAACCAGGCGACGGCCTCCCCCAGCCGCGGCCACTTCCAGGGGCCCGCGTTCAGCCGCCCGTGGTCGGAGCCCGTAGCTCTGGGCACCGCCCCAGCGCGGCCCATGAGGTCCGCCGCGGCGAGCATCAGGCACTCGCCCTCGGCCAGGCCAGTCCGCTCCGGCAGCGACCACGGGGGGCGGCGCAGGAACCCCAGGTCGAACCAGGCGTTGTACGCCCGCAACTCGGCCAGGCCGATCTCTTCGCGCATCGCGCCCAGCCACGCCACGACCCCCTTGGCGGCACTCTCCTCGTCGTGCCCCCCGGCGAGCAGCTCGTCCACGGAGATCCGGTTGATCGCCAGGGCGGCGGCGGCCCGGGGATCGCGGAGGTGCTCCTCGGGCTGGCGCACGGCGGCGTCCAGGTACCCGGAGACCCGGCCCTCCACGTCGACGGCGACGAGACCGATCTCCACGATGCGGGGCTCCCAGCCCGGCTCGACTCCGGGGATCCCGGTCGTCTCCACATCGACGACGGCGAACGCTTGCTCGAACAGGCGCACGGTGATCTCCATGCCGGCTCCGGGTTCAACCGGGCCCGCGTTCGGGACTGTGGGGGCCGCGGGGCTCAGCCGAGCCGAGCGGCGGGGCGGCCGTCGGCGACGGCGGCCCCCTGCGCATCGTTGGCCGCCAACGGCCGCTCCAGGCCCTTCCGCAGCTTGCGGAGGGCCCGGGCCTCGATCTGCCGTACCCTCTCGGGGGTGCATCCCAGCTCACCCGCGAGTTCCCTCAGGGTGCGTTTCTCGTCGTCCAGGTGGCGGCGGGTGACGACGTGACGCTCCCTCGGGGTCAGGGACGCGATCTCGCACCCGAGCACCTGTCCGAGCACGTCCCGCTCCTGGCCCGCGGCGACCTCGGCTTCGGGTCCGGCGGACCCGTCGGAGAGGACCTCGGCGAGCACCTCCCCGTCGGGATCCATGGCGTCCAGGGAGGCGTCCGCCGAGCGTCGGCCGGGCGGCCGTCGCACGGCGCCCCGCGACCGGTCGATGGCGCGGTCCACGTAGACGCGGATCCAGTGCCGGGCGTAGGTCGCCAGGGTCCCGGCGGCGGGGTCCCAGGTGTCGAGCGCCCGGAGCAGGCCGAGGTTGCCCTCCTGGACGAGGTCGTCGTGGGCGAGACCGCACGGGCGGGCCCTGTCGCGGGCGATGGCCAGCACCCACCGAAGCTGCCCGCCGACCAGCCGCGCGTGCGCGTCGCGGTCCCGGTGATCCCTCCACCGCCGCCCCAGCTCCCGCTCCTCCTCGGGGGAGAGGAGTGGGCAGCGCGCTACGGCCACCACGTAGGGGTGTGCGGGGACGCCGGGCGAGCTCCCCCGGGCTGGGCTCGACGAGTTCATCCCCGCACCGGCCCCCCGCTGACCAGCAACTCGCGCAGTCTCGCGCGGGCGCTGGCGCGGAAGTGCGCGAACTCCCGGGCCAGGCAGGGGCTGACAGCGGAGGCCTCCTCCAGCGCCGGGGGCAGGGAACTGGTCAACGCCATCCACCCCTGCACGACGGCCTGCGCCTCGGGCCCCCGGCCGAAGAGGTCGAGCAGTTCCTTCACCCTCATGGCGACGTAGTGCGCGGTCACCCCGTCGTAGGGGTGCTTGTCCAGGGTGTCCATGTCCCTCAGCACCGTGATGAGGCCCGCGACCTCGAGCAGCCGCCGCGCGAGGCCCGGGGTCCAGGGGTCGGCGGGCCCCTCGGGGTCGGAAGGGGTGACGGTGGGGGGCGGATCGTGGGCGTTCATGTCCTGTCCTCCGGTGGGGCGGCCCCGTGAATGGGAACGGGCGTTCAGCGTCGGTCCGCGTGGGTGCGGGGCGCCCCGCAGCTCAGCATGAGGAGCAGTTTGCAGAATGCGATACTCACGTCAAGCGCTTCTTTGCGGAATGGACATCGCTCCCGGACGCCTCCGGGCCGACAATCGGCGCGTGGGTACCGTCGTTCGCTTGATGGTCGGCAACCTGCGTCGCCTGCGGGACGCGCACTTCCGCTCTCAGGCGGAGATGGCGGAGAGGCTCAACATCAGCCAGCCGCGGGTCTCGCAGCTCCTGAACGAGCGGCGGGGCTGGGCGTGGCTGAGGGACCTTGAAGAGGTTCTCGCGCGCGCGGACATCGACCCGCTTGAGCTGATCCGGCCAGCGCCCGGGGCGGGCTTCGATCCCGTCGACCGGGAGATCATCGACCTGCTGCCCCGCGCCCCGTCCCGCTTCAAGCTGATCGTGCTCGAGACGCTCCGCGCCGGCATCGCGGCTGCCGAAGCCCAGTCCGAGGGCGGACCAAACGACGAGTCCGATCCCCTCCCCCAGACATCAAGACGGCCATAGGTCGTTCGCTCTCCCGGATCCAGGCGACGATAGGGCCAGCGATCGAACCGCGGTCACGAGGGTGTCGAACGTCTTGACCAGCAACAGCAGGTCCAGGTCATCCACCGCTGCCGCGCGCAGGGTGATGGACGCTACCAGACGCGCCCTCCGCTCTTCGGAGAGGCGAAAGCCCTCCCCCTCGAACAACAGCAGCCTCAGCCACCCGCCCCCTGCGTCATCCATGCGCCGCCTCCTGCACGCTGGGTTCCGGCGCCGGCGGGCGCCGCGCCCGCCGTTGCCGCCCGAAACTCTGTTCCCATCGCATTCTCCCGCAGTCCGCGAAAAAAGGCCCCGCACCGGTTGAAATCCGGTTGACGCCTCGTTTGCGATTCGCCATATTTGCGAAACGCAACCTGCGAGGCAGCCATGCCGAACCGCAACAGACTCCTGTTCCAGGCCACCGAACTCGACGCGCACGCGAGGCGCTTCGACGAGATCGCCACCGAGGCGTCCAGCTCCGCCATGGTGGCGCAGGGTGCCCGGGCCCTCGCCGCCGAGTGCCGCCGCACGGCCCGCCGGCTGCGGGAGCGCGCGGAGGAGAGGGCGGCGTGATCCGGGA
The DNA here is from genome assembly GCA_023150875.1 of Myxococcota bacterium. GTDB lineage: Bacteria > Myxococcota_A > UBA796 > UBA9615 > JAKLKC01 > JAKLKC01. Next base: position 22,865 of record JAKLKC010000013.1, read on the forward strand.
CGACGCGCAACGGGGGCGGGTGTGCGAGACGATCCTGCGGGTCGCCCGGATCGACACGCGGGACGGGCTCGCGCTGTGGTCCGAAGGTCGCCCCACGGACGTCTTCTGGTGGGAACTCAGGCGCGGCGCGATGAGCCACGGCGAACGCCTCATGCTCCGCCTGGCTGCCTACATATGGAACGACGCCAACAAGGCTCCCGACCTCGGGGACTGCCTTCGGGTGTTGGACGGAGCGAACCTGCGGGCGCGGGGGACCCTGGTCACCGCGCTCGCGGGGCACGCGGCGGACGTGGACGGGTGGATCGGCGAGTGGGGGACGCCACGCCGGGAGAGGTCCGGGGGAGGCGTCCCGTGATCCGCGGTGCCCGCGTGCGGACGGCCGAGGTCCTGGAGCGGGACGCCGCGGCCCACCGTGCCGAGGCGGAACGGCTGGAGCGCGCCGCCCGATACCTTCGGCACCGTGCCGGAGCGCGGGCGAAGCGGACGGAGCCGGGCCACGCCCCCGACGAGGACGGTTGGAGAGGCGGGGGCCGATGAGGGGCGACCTCCTCACCCGCGCCCGGGGGGCGGAGCAGCTCGCCGCCTACTACGAGCGGCGCGCTGCCGAGCTGCGCCGCCAGGCCAGGACGGACCGCGAATCCTGGCTCGCCCAGCGACCCGAGCGGGACAGGACGGGTGAGGCGGCGAGCGAGGGCAAGCGTTGGGAGGGAGACGATGCAGCGGAGTGACAAGGGAACGGTGGCGTGGGCGCGGTACGCCCTCCAGTGGGCCCGCAAGGCGAGGCTCCAGGCCGAGGAGGCGCGCCGGCAGGGCAGGTCGGACGTGGCCCGCGACTTCGACACCATCTCGGACCTGAACTGGGCATCGGCGACACGGACGCTGAGGGGAGTGCTCGAACGGACCCGCGGAGCACGGGAAGGGAGGGCGGCATGACCGGGAAGTACGTTCACGTCGGGGAGGCGTTTCGCATCCGACTCCTCGTCGGCGCTGCCACCGGCAGGGAGATCGCGGCCGCCTTCGACGCGATGAAGACGCGGAGCCGCGTCCTGGAAGAGAAGGTGGAGCGGCTGGAGCGCGTGGCGGGGGAAGCCGCATCCCTGGCCGACATCGCCCTGATCCGCTGCGACGACTTCGAGGTGCAGCAGCGCGCCCTCGCGCTCCGCGACGTGGCTCGCGCCTCGCCGGTGCCCGCGCCCGCCGGTGAGCCATGAGCGCCGGGCAGAACTTCCCGTGGTCGCGCGCCGTCGGGGCAGCGGTGTGTTTCGGCCTCTACCTGCCCTGGGTGCGCTTCTTCACCACCGTGGAGAACGCCCGGGACCCGTGGATCTGGACGGGCGGGGCGCTGCTGTGCGCGTTCGCCGCGGTCTTCGCATGGGAGATCGCCCGAGACCACCTGGTCGCCTGGTCGAACGCGGTGCTGGCGGGCGCCCCCCCCTCGCCGCCGTCCCCGGGATCCGCTCCGGCGCCCGCCCCCGTTCCCGAGGCACCGTTGGTGCCGGAGCCGGCGGCGGACGCCCGCTGCCGGGTGCCCCCCGTCCAGGAGCCTGTCCAGGCGCCTCCCCCCCGCTCGACGGAGCCGCCCGTCCCCGCCCCCCTCCCGCCTCCGGGTCGGGTCCCATCCCGTCCCGACCTCCGCTTGATCTGGGGGCACAAGGGGCCTGGGCCGGAAGGAGGCGACGGTGAGTGAGACCCCCGTCCGCCTCGGCCCGCCTCCCTGCCCGCTCGTCGGAGGGGGCGCACGCATCGCCGGCGCGGGTCCCCGGCCGGCGGGGAAGCCGCCACCCATGACCATGCCGCGCCGCGGCGGCGTGGGGCGCCCCTCTCCGGGGCACCGCTCGCCGGCCCCGTTGGAGTCCACCGCCAACGAGGCCCGCGCATGATCCGCTGCTTCCGCTGCTTGCGCTGGGCCCGCACCCTCATCCGGTGCACCGCCCTCCCCGATCCGGCGCGGGAGTGGCGGGTGTACGCCTGCCCGGACCACGTCGCCGCGGCGGACGCGGTCGCCGACGTCGTCCTCGGCACCGGCGACCGCGCCCTGCCCCGCGAGCGGGTGGAGGGCGGAGGAGGCTTTCCCCGCCTCGCCGCCCATACGGACCGCCAACGGCGCTGCGGGCCTCACGAGCACCGGAACCAGCTCGGCCTCTTCGCACCCGCCTCGGCGGTCGCTCCGGTGACTCGATGAACGCGCCCGCCTCCGTTGGGTCCTCCCCGCCGTCCCCGACTTGGCGCCGCGAGCCCTGGCGCTGCTCCGCCAGGGTGGGCGAAGTCCTGGGGCTCGTCGAGCACCCCGATCTGCACGCCCGTCAACCGTGGCGGGTGCACGTCGTCCTGCCATGGGGCGGCACCCTCTCCGGTCGTGCCCGCGACGTCACGACGGGCGAGCGCGCCGTCGAGTCGGTCATGCGGGCGGCGGCGAGACTTCATGAGGGGGAGTGACGTGCGCGCCCCCATCGAACGGAGAGTTACCCGAGGAGAGGGGGCCAGCCGGCGGTCAACCCGCGCCGGCGGACCGGCGGCCCCCGACGTGTACGACGAGACCCACCGAGGTTCGGCTCCGGCTGAGCTGGCCGAGGCGGGCGACGTCTTTGTCCAGGACGAGACTCCTGGTGGCTCCCCGAAAGGGGCGGTACCCGTGTCGCGCGAGCGCCGGAGGGGGCCCCTGGCCCCCGAAGGCCCGCGACGACGGGGAGGTAACCGCACCGCGACCGGCTCCGGGCCGGTGCGGGGCCCGGACGCGGTCGCGCCCTTCCCCTCGCCCCAGGCGGCGGGGACCGTGGCGCCCCTCGCGGGAGCCGGGGCGGTAGAACGGGGAGTGGAGGGCCCCGGTTCTTCTTCCAGCGTGCGGAGTAGGAAGGATGAAGCTCGCCGCCGTTCGGGATTCATGACGTCCGCGTTGGCCGCGGCCGCGCTCACGTGGCGCCGGACCGAGGAGCGGTCCTCGGCGGACTACCGGGGCGGCAGCGCCGTTGTCGAGTACGACCCCTTCGGTGAGGGACCGCGGTCGGTGTGGTGCTGGTGCTTGACCCTGCCGCACGGCGGGCGCCTCCGCGGCTACTCGAGCGCGCGATGGCACGCCGAGGTCCTGTTGACCACGCTGCTCGGGGCGATAGCCGAGCCCAGGGGAAGGGAGTGCACCGTGACCGTGTACGTCGAGCGCTGCGGCTGTTGTCCAAAGAACTGCCACTCCACCCGCTCCACGGGCGGGTGCGAGGGCTGCCAGTGCTGCAAGCACTGCGGGGAGTCGCCGGACGAGAGCTCCTACGCGGCCTGTCTGAACGACCCCGGGGGCTTCGGGGGCGACGAATGGGGCCAGGACTTCGATGAAGAGTACTGGTGCTGCGAACAGCGCATGTGGGACGTCCACCCGTCGCGCCGACCGACGGATGGACCGGCTGCGCTGGACCCCAGCGACGACGACGGCCCGTGTGAGCCGGACCGCCTTCGGGAGGCACGATGACGCAGGACGTGAAGATCCGTACCGGCCGCGACTGCGTCGCCTGGTACCGGGACCGCTGGCTGGTGGCGTACATGGTGGGCTCCGAGCTGCGCGTCCGCGACTGGACGACGGGCCAGGAGCAGTGGATGGCCGGGCAGGTGGGGTCCTTCGCGCTGGCGGCGGCGGCGGAGCAGGGCGCGATGCTGATCTACGTCCGCCTGGGCGCGCTCTACTGCCGCCGCCTCGTGGACGACACCTGGCTGCCGTCGGAGCAGATCGCCGACTGGGTCGAGGCCCTGCCGTCCCTGTGCTGCTACCACTCCGATGAATGGGACCTGGACGAGGGCATCGCCGCGGAGGTCGTCTACGGAGTCCAGCAGGGAGGCTGCTACGCCCGACGGTACGAGTCCGGGCAATGGGACAAGCCCCGTCGCCTCGACGACGGGAGCGCGCTGGCGGAGTTCCCGGCCGTGTGCTCCGACGCCCAGGGCCACGTCTACGCTGCCTGGCGAGAGCGGAGCGACGATCCCCGGGGCTCGCCGCGCGTCCGCATCGCCACGAAGGCCGCGTGGGCGCTGGATTGGACCACGGCGGACCAGGTGATCGAGGACGCGGCCGATCCGTCCATCGCCCACGACGGGGCGAGCCTGTGGGTGGGGGTCCACCACGACTGGACCGTGCGCGTCCACCAGGTGGACGTCGACCTGGACCAGCCGGGGTCCGGCGTCGAGTGGGTGGGGCCGAGGACGAAGCTGGCGTCGTCCGCCCTGTTCGTGACCCTCCGAGCGGATCCCGCCGGCGAAGTCGCCGCCGCCTGGTCCTGGTGGGCCGGGACGGGGGACTCCCACCGCGACGACCTCCGAGGGGTCGCCTGCGCCGTTCTCGACGACAACTTCAAGTGGGCCGAGCAGGCGTGCACCAAGGAGGTCGGCCAGTGCCAGCCCGGCCTGGCGCGGGGCAAGACCTCCTGGGCGCTGGCCTGGGCGGACACGGTGGCAGGGCAGGTCCGGCTCCTGGAGATCCCGATGCGGGGGGCGACGCCATGAGCGACGAGTGGGTCCGCAGCAGGGCTCCCGGCCACCCGCTCGTGCTCCGCGTCGACGCGGGCGGGGACCGCTGGCAGAAGACGCCGCCGTGCCCCCGCGACGTCCGCGTGCCATCGCGCCGCGAACCCCTCGGGGGACTGACCATGCACGAGCGTCGCGAGCTTGCCGCGGACATCCTCTCTCGCGGTATCCTGCGGGCTCTCAGCCGGTCCACCGGCTGGGCCCGTGAAGGAACCGACGATCGGCCTGATGGCCCGTTGCCGGGGGGGGAGTGAGTCTCGCCCCCGAGTCGATTCGGGCCTACCACGAACAGGCACGCGACAACTGCCGGGAGCTGGCGAGCTAGTTGACCAGACGGGAGGCCGAATGAGCACAAGGCGACGCAGCGATGTTGGGCCAGCGCACACGTTCGGTGGCGAGTGGACCGAGACGAAGCTCAGCATCCTCAAGCACTACCTGACGGCCTACACCACCGCGCTCAAGAATACGTGCTTCAGACTCGGCTACGTCGATGCCTTCGCGGGCACGGGCTACCGCTCGCTTCGCGAGGAGAGCCAGACCACCCCCCTGCTTCCCGATCTAGCCGCCGACGAACCTCAGGCGCTGCTGGACGGATCAGTCCGGATAGCCCTGAGCACCGAGCCGCGCTTCGACTGGTTCGTATTCATCGAACGCGACCCGGTGCGGTGCGCGGAGCTTGAGGGCCTCAAGGAGCAGCATCCCGACATTGCACAGGCGGTTTCGGTCCGGCAGGGCGACGCGAACGCCGAGATCCAGAGGATGTGCGCGCTGGATTGGCGCGGGCGCCGCGCGGTGCTCTTCCTCGACCCTTACGGCATGCAGGTCGACTGGACCACGATCGAGGCCGTCGCCAGCACACAGGCCATCGACATGTGGCTGCTGTTCCCGCTCGGCATCGGTCTGAACCGTCTGGTGACTCGGACGGGTTCGCTGCCCAAGGGCTGGGCTGACCGACTGGATCGCTTCCTCGGCACCCAGGACTGGCGTGAGGAGTTCTACCGAGAAGAGCGGACTTTGACGCTGTTCGGAGAGCAGACGACCCGGGTGAAGGCGGGTGTTGATGCCATCGGGCGCTACTTCATCCGACGACTCGAATCGGCGTTCCAGAGTGGTGGTGTGGCTCTCCCGCGCGTGCTATTGAACTCTGCCCGATGCCCGCTGTATGTGTTATGTTTTGCCAGCGGCAACCCCCGCGGCGCCAAGGTGGCGCTCAACATCGCGGGCCACCTCCTGAAGATGGGCTCCTGATGGCACTCGGAACGGGCATCGAGTGGACAGAGGCGACCTGGAACCCGGTCACCGGCTGTACTCTGATCAGCCCTGGCTGCAAGAACTGCTATGCGAAGGCACTCGCGCGACGGCTCCAGGCCATGGGACAACCGAACTACCGGAACGGGTTCGCGCCGACGCTCCAGCCCCAGATGCTGGAGCTTCCGCTGACCTGGAAGCGCCCTCGGACGATCTTCGTGAACTCGATGAGCGACCTGTTCCACGAGCAGGTCCCGATCGATTACCTCCAGTCGGTCTTCGACGTCATGCGCCGCGCGCGCTGGCACCGCTTCCAGGTGCTGACCAAGCGCAGCGAGCGCCTCAAGTCGGTCGCGTCCCGGCTGCCATGGCCAGATCACATCTGGATGGGGGTGAGCGTAGAGAGCGAGCGGTACCTCTACCGGGTCGACCACCTGCGCGAGATCGGCGCGACGGTGCGGTTTCTGTCGCTGGAGCCACTACTCGGGCCGCTACCGAACCTCAAGCTCGACGGAATCCAGTGGGTGATCGTGGGCGGTGAGTCCGGCCCTGGCGCGCGCCCGATGAATCCCTCGTGGGTAACGGAGATCCGCGATCTGTGCGCCAGGTCCGAGGTTCCCTTCTTCTTCAAGCAGTGGGGAGGTCGGGACAAGCGGCGCGCCGGTCGGATGCTGGAGGGTCGCACATGGGATGCGCTGCCGCGCCGGATCGGATCCGCCTCGGCAACGCCGACCTGAGCGGGGAGAAGCGCCGCCTGAACGCCGGTGTCGCGGTATCCTGCACTCTCTGAGCCCGCTGATCGAGGCCGCCAACGACTGGGAGGCTGCCGGGCGTTCGGCTCCACCTCGAGGGGTACCCGATGACCACCGCAGCACGCCCCCTGCTTCACCCAGGCACCATCGCCATCTACGCCCGCGTCTCCACCGAGGGGCAGGCGAGCCAGGCCGACGGGAGCCTCGACAACCAGGTCCACCGCTGCAAGCAGGCCCTTGCGGTCCACGGGCACGCACAGGCCGCCATTGACGGCGTGCGGATCTACCGGGAGGAGGGGGAGAGCGGGAAGTCCCTCGACCGGCCCGCACTGAAGTGCCTCCTCCAGGACGCGAAGGCCGGGAGGATCCGCCTCCTCGTCTTCACCGAGCTGTCCCGGATCAGCCGGTCCGTTGGCGACTTCCTCCAGCTCTCCGAGTTCCTCGGCCGCCACGGCGTCGAGTTCGTCTGCCTGAAGGAGCGGATCGACACGACCTCCGCCCATGGGCGGCTCATCACCGTGATCCTCGCGGCCCTGGGGCAGTTCGAGCGGGAGTGCACCGCCGAGCGCACCCGGCTCGCCTTCCGCGACCGCTCGGAGCGCGGGCTGTTCAACGGGGGCTCCCCCCCTCTCGGCTACGCGACCGATCCCGACCGCAAGGGGTCTCTCCTCGTCGTCCCCGAGCAGGCCGCCATCGTCCGTGAGGTCTTCCGGCTCTACGTGGAGACCGGGAGCCGGGAAAAGGTCGCTGCGACCCTGAAGGAGCGCGGCGTTCGCCGACCCGACTGGACCTCGGCGCGCGGGCGCTTCCACCCCGGTGGCCCCCTCACCCCCCAGGCGGTCAACCAGGTCCTCTCCTGTCCCGTCCACGCCGGCCTGAAGGAGGTCAACTGGCGGAACCGGAACGTGCCCGAGGAGGAGGCCCTCACCCTTCCGGACGCGGAGCGCTACCGCCTCGTCCCCGCCGTGTGGGAGGCCATCATCGACCAGGAGACCTGGGACCGTGCCCAGCGCCTCCTCCAGGAGAACGCCCGGCGCAACGGGAACGCCACGGCGACCCGGGGCACCAACGGGCACCACTACGTCCTCTCGGGCCTGGTGCGGTGCGCGAAGTGCGGGACCGTGCTCGAAGGAGCCGGTGGGCGCAGCCGGCGAGGGAAGGTCTCCCACTACTACCGCCACCCCCGCGGCACCATGACCGAGGGGTGCGCGCGCGCCTACTACCGGGCCGACCTCCTCGAAGAGGCGGTGATCGGCCGCCTCGCCCAGCTCGCCGAGGATCCCGAGCTGTTGGAGCTGGTCGTCCGCCGCGGCAACGAACAGATCGAGGCCACCACCCCGGCCAAGCTGAAGGAGCTCGCTGACGCAAAGGCCCTGCTCGCCACCCGTGAAGGGGACCTGGAGCGGATGATGGCCTCCCTTATGGCCGCCCCCCCGGGCAGCGTGCCCGCGGCCTTCTGGGAGCGGGCACGGTCCATCGAGCGCGAGGTCGAAGCCGCCCGCGGCCAGGTGCGGCAGCTCTCGGACGAGCTGGCGGACATCCGGGCGTCCCAGCTCCCGCCGGCGGCGTACCAACGGGTCCTGCGCCACTTCGCCGAGGTGTGGGAACAGCTCGGGCCCCAGGATCGCGCCGACCTGGTCGGCTACCTCGTGCCCTCCATCGACGTCGACGGGGAGCACGCGCGCATCGCCCTCGTCGGGGAGCCCGTCGAGGAGTCGGCGACGGTGTTAAGCGGGGAGGGCGCGCGGATAGTGGCGGGGAAGGACTGGCTCCCAAAAGTGGGCCAGATGGATACTTTTCCAAGCGTATGACCTCCACCCTGCCCTCCAGGCCCTCCGCCCCTTCCCCGCCGTCGCTCGATCCAGGAGTCACGACCTCGTCCGTGAGGGCCCGGATGCCCTCGTTGTCGAAGGGGACCTTGATCGTCACCCGGACCACGCTCCGGTCTTCCAACACGATGCTCTCCACGAAACGCAGGATCACCTGGCGCTGGACGGTGAAGGGCAGGGCGCGGATTTCTGTATCGAAGGACTGGCTGAAGCGCCGTAGCTCCTCCACGTTCCGGGCCAGCGCCCGGTCGTAGTAGTCCTCCCGGCGCAGGGTCGCCGCCTCCTCGGACAGCTTGCCCTTCTCCTCCTGAAGCTCGGCGATGTGCTGGCGGCAGACCGCGGGATCGAGGCCGTCGCCGATGGCCCGGTAGTAGTTCTCGATGCGCCGGTCGATGGCGGCGAGCTTCTGGTCGATGGCCTTGGGGTTCTGCCCGTAGGTCCGGCGCCGGGCCTCGATCTTCGCCCGGACGCGGGCCTCCAGGCTGGCGAGGCTGTCGGGGGTGCACACCCGCGCCCGCACCGCCTCCAGGACGGCGGCCTCCACCCAGTCGCGGTGGATGCCGAGCGCCTTGCACACGCTGGTGCCCTGGCTCAGGTAGCCGTTGCAGTAGTAGCGGTAGATGTCCCAGCTCTCTCCGCTGCGGCTGGTGTACTTCTGCCGGCGGCCCACGAAGTTGTTGCCGCAGTGGGCGCACCGGATGAGCCGGGCCAGCAGGTAGCGGACCGGCTTGCGGGGCGTGGCCCGGTCGAGGAAGGTCCGGCCCCGCGCCTGCTCCCGCCGCCGCTCGAACAGGTCCCGGTCCACCAGGGGCTCGTGGGTGTTGGGCACCAGGATCCACTGGCTCTCGTCGTTGAACCGCTTGCCCTTGCCCCGCTTGTTCCACATCCGGTCGCCCACGTAGGCGCAGTTGTTGAGCAGGGAGTCGAGGGAGGAGTGGTTCCACCGCCGCGAGAAGGGCCCGGGCACCCCCCGGGCGTTGAGGCGGCTGACGATGGACTTCGCCCCCAGGCCCTGGTTGCCCGCGAGGTCGAAGATCTCGCGTACGAGGGCGACCTCGTGGTCGGGCCCCGGCACCAGCTTCGAGTGCTCGCGCCCGCTGGCGTCGGCCACGCGGGCGAGGCGGTACCCGTAGGGGACGCGCCCGCCGTTGCAGTACCCGCGGGCGGCGGTCTCCTTCATCCCCTTCATGGTCTCGGTGGCGAGGTTCATGGAGTAGAACTGGTTGATGACCTCGATCATCCCCTCGTAGAGGAACCCCTGGGGGGTCTCGGGGTCGTAGTGCTCGGTGATCGACTTCACCTGCACCCCGTGCTTGCGGAGCAGGGACTTGAAGAGGATGGACTCCTCCCGGTTGCGGCTGAACCGGTCGAGCTTGTGGACCAGGATGAAGTCCACCTTGTGCTTCCGGCAATAGGCGATCATCTGGCAGAAGCCGGGCCGCTTGTCGGCGGGGGCGTAGGCGGACTCGCCCTCGTCGACGAACTCCTCGACGAGGTGGTGGTCGGGGCGCTCGTCCACCCAGTGCCGTAGCGCCTTCCGCTGGGCGGGGATGGAGATGTCGCGCTGGGCCTGCTCGTCAGAGGAGACGCGGCAGTAGGTGACGACCTGGGGCATGGGGGGATCCTCAGGGATGGGGTAGATGGGGACGGGCCGGATCCGCGTGGCCCCGAACGAGGGCGGCATCGGGGAGCGCCCGCACCGCGGGCACGAGGGTCCCGAAACACCTTGGGCCCCAAGAGCCGCCCCCCTCCTCCAAGACAACGGACGGGCCTGTCGGACAGCGGATGCCGCCCTTCGGGGGCGTCGGGGCGGCGTTCGGGGGGTCGCGCGGTTCCGTCATCGTCGGGGCGGGGGTCCGGGAGGCCGGGGGTCCGGCCATCGCCCGGGGCCGGGGTAAGCTGTTGACATAACTCGGATTCCTTGTCCACGCCCGGCGAACTGCGGCCCGCGCGGTACCTGCTCGGAGCCCGTCCGACACCCGGCCCGGGGGCTGCCCGGTCTCTGTCCTGGACCGTCCCCCGCTGTCCTGGAAGCGGCCCGGGCCGGCTGCCAGAGTCCTGCCCGTCCACGACGCGCACCGCCTCGGCGGACCGGGTCCACCTCCCCGCCGCGGCGTCCCCTCACCTCCGCTGGCTCCGGCCAGGGTGGCACACGTCTGCCCACGGCAGACCGGAGACTCCTTCTTTGCGCAGTTCCCTCCGCGCCGAGGTCCGCTTCGTCGCCCGCCCCGAAGCAGCGGCGGACGCCGATGCCGCGCTCGACCTGCTGGCCGACGCCCTGGCCGAGCAGATCATCGCCGCGGCCCGGGCCGAGGTGGCGGAGGAGCGCGACGTCCCGGAGGAGACCATCGACCTGGAGCACCGGCGGTTCGCCACCGAGGCCCGCGTCGAGGGCGTCGTTGGCCGCCTCCCCGGAGACCGCGAGCCATGACCGCCTGGGCGCCACGACGGCCCGTCGCGGGGGGCGCCTGCCCCCGAGGACCACCACCGCCCCGTTGCTGACCCTGGGGGCCGGTTCCGGCCGGCCCCCTCCTCTTGTCGCATCATTCCCGCGTGGAGAACCACCGTGCGCCCTGCTTCCTTCATTCGCCTCACGTCCACCTTCGAGGGCACCCCCCTCGCCACCCTCATCGTCCGCGGCCAGCCGGCGTGGATCGCCCGCCAGGTCGGCGCCGCCATCGGCTACAGCCACGGGGGCAAGCGCCTGCCCAACACCGTCGCCGGCGAGTGGTCGGACGAGTTCGTGCTGGGCTCGGACTACGACCTGCTGACCGGGCCCGAGCTGATGGCCCTCAAGACGCTCGACGGTGTCGGAACCGATTGTGTTCCGGCCATGGCCCGCTCGGGGATCCTCATCCTGTTCGAGTCCGGCCTGCACCTGGTGCTCGCCAAGACGCGCAAGCCGGTCGGGGTGAGGCTGCGCCGGTTCCTGGTGGACGACGTGCTCCCCCAGCTCGTCCGCGATGGCCGATACGCACCCGAGCGGACCCTGGTCGGGGGTGAGCTCGTCGACACCCCCACCGGCGACCTGTGGCGGGACCGGGAGGCCCGCCTCGCCCGCCAGCTCGAACTGAGGGACCGGCGCTTCCAGGCCAGCTCGCTCCGCCGGACGGTGCGCACCCTGAAGGCCCTGGGACGGATCGACGACGACACGGTCGCCGCCTACGAGATCCGGGCCTCGGAGATCGCGCTGCGCACCGACCTGCCGGACCTGCGCGGGGCGCCCGCCGACGACTGGCTGCCGCCGTCCCGCATCGCCACTCGGCTGGGCGCGACCCCGCAACTCGTGGGCCGCGTCATCACCGCCCTGGGGCTCCGGGCCGAGGTCCCGGGCCTGGCGCGCGTCGTCCACACCAAAGCACCCGGCCACAACTGGACCACGACCAGCTACCTGTACAGCCCCGAAGCCGTCCGCCGCATCGACGAGGCCCTGGCCGCGCTCCACAAGCCGCCGAAGCCGCGCCGCTGACCCAGACCTTGCTGTCGCTCCTCGCTCCCCGCTGCCGGAGTGCCGCCGTATGGACACCTGCGCGCCCGTGTCCCCGGCCGGGCGCGCGTGGCTGGCCTCCGAGCCCGCCGCCCGCTGCCTGCGCCCGTTCCTCGACTGGATCACCGCTCGCCACGCCGGCCTGGACGGCATCACCGAAGTCCGCGTCATCCGCCGGGGGCCGGACCGGGGGATCTGGTCCGGATACTTCGGTCCCGGCGACGTGGACGCCCTGGTCGAGGCCCTGGCGCCGACCTTGCCGCGCCCGCGATCCACGATCCCCGGCGGCGACCACCCCCGGGACGGGGAGGCCAACTTCTACTTCTCGATGCAGGCGGTGGACCCCTCGTTCGCCGAGGGGGGCCGGGGCCGCCTCCACCGGGTGCGCACCACCACGCGCGACCGGGACATCCGCGCCTACACCCTGTTCGCCGTGGACGTGGACCCCGAGCGGAACCCCAAGGACTCGTCGGCCACGGACGCCGAGAAGGCCGAGGCGCGGGCCGTCGCCGAGCGGGTGCAGGGGTGGTTGAAGGAGCGGGGGATCGCGTCGGCGTGGGCGGACAGCGGGAACGGGTACCACCTGCTGGTCCCCACCCGGGCCTACCTGGAAGGCGACGTCGGGCGGGCATCGGCGGATGCCCATGTGCTCCTCGACCTGCTCGACGCCCGATTTTCCACGTCGGGCGCGAAGGTGGACACCTCGATCTTCAACCCGTCGCGGATCCTGAAGCTGTACGGCACGACCGCGGTGAAGGGGGAGGCGACCACGGACCGGCCCCACCGGGTGGCCGTGGTGGACGTCGACGACCTCCCGCGGGACGTCGACCTGTTCGCCCGGCTCGGTGACGAGCTGCACTGGTTCCAGGAGGATCGGGCGGCAGGGCAGGGCCGGCGCGCCGTCTCGGCGCCGGTACCGGCTCGGCCGCCGCCGCCGCTTCCCGAGGCGCCCTCCATCAGCCCGCCGCCGCCGGCACCGCCGTCGCCGGTCACGTCGCCCGCCGCGGCCCCGCCGACCCCCTCGCCCGAGGCCGACTGGAAGGCGTGGCGCGCGCGTGCCCTGGCCGCCCTCGACCTGGCGGCGGTGTACGGGGACCTCCTCACGGGCCGCGCCACCGGGGCATGGCTGGAGTGCCGGGACCCCGAGTCCGAGAGCGGCGACCGGAACCCCTCGGCCGGAGTCTCCGACGGGACGGGGGAGGCCGAGCGCGGGGCCTTCCACTCCTTCCGCACCGGCCGCACCGTCAGCGTGTTCGACTTCCTCATCCGCCAGGGACGCGCTGCCGACTTCCGCTCCGCCTGCGCCCGGGTGGCGGAGCTGTCCGGGGTACCGCTCCCGGCGCCCAGGTCCCGAGCCGCCCCGGGCGTGGCGGCCTTCCGGTCCGCCTGGGACGCCGACCCCGATCCCGACGCCCGCACCGCCCTGCTCCGGCGGACCCTGGTGGCCCTGCTCGCCCTCCCCGCCCTGGAGCGCGAGCCCGCCCTGGACGAGGTGCGTCGCCTCGCCGGCTTGGCGCCCCGCGCGTTCCGGGCCGCCCTCGCCGACGCCCGTCGCGCCGCCCGGGTGGAGCGGGCCAGCACCGAACCGGCGCCCCGCCCCGGGCTCCCGGTGGTCGACTTCGTCCACAACCGGGACACGGTGGTGGACCTCTTCGAGGCCCTGGTCGCCGCGGTGGCCCCCGCCCGGCGCTTCTTCCGCTCCGACGGGGACCTGGTCTACGTGCGCGACGGCTTCGGCCCGGCGGGAGTGACCGACCGGACCCTTCCCGGCCTGCTGTCCGCCCACGTCGAGCTGCGGTTCCTGACCGACACCGACGACGGGCCCGTCTTCCAGCGGTACGACGTGCTCCCCTCGGACCTGGCGCGGGCCTTCGTCGCCTCCCCCCGCGTCCTCGCGCGCCTCCCGGTGCTGTCGATGTACGCCCGGGCCCCGCTGTTCGACCGGGCGTGGCGCTTCGTCGGCACCCCCGGCTACCACGAGCAGAGCGGCATCTACTACGACGGCCCCGAGGTGGTCCCGGGCACCGAGGTGACCCGCCTGTGCGAGGCCCTTGTCGACTTCGCCTGGAAGGATGACGCCGACTGGGTGAACTTCATGGGGGCGTTGGTGACCGCCATCACCATGCCCCACTGGGGCCGGGGCCACCCCTTCCTCGCCATCAACGGCAACAAGCCGGGTGTGGGCAAGAGCACGCTCGCCCGGGTCCTCGGCGTCCTGGTCGAGGGCACCGAGCCCCACTCCATCTCCTTCGTCCCCGACGACGCCGAGTTCGAGAAGCAGCTCGCCACCCGCATCGAGGCCGGCGACCGCGTCCTGGTCATCGACAACGCCAAGACCTCTCGCCCCGTGGAGAGCGCCGTCCTGGAGCGGAGCATCACCGACACCCGCCTGAACTTCCGCCGCCTGGGCAGCAACACCGCCATCAGCCGCCCCCAGAACGACGTCCTCTTCGTCCTGACGATGAACCTGACCCAGATGGGCCCGGACCTGCGCCGCCGGGCCCTCCCGGTCAACCTGGACCTGGACGCCAACGTGCGGGCGGCGATCTTCAAGGTCGGCGACCTGGTCGGCCACGTCCTGGAGCACCGCCTGGCCCTGCTTGCCGAGCTGGCGGGAATGGTGCAGCGGTGGGTCGCCGCCGGCCGTCCCCCTTGCGAGGAACCCGCCCGCCACAGCACCAGCCAGACCTGGGCAGCGACGGTGGACGCCATCCTGCGGGGCTCGGGCTTCCGGGGGTTCCTCAGCAACTTCCAGCAGTCCGAGCACGCCTTCGACCCCCGCTACGCGGTGATGCTGGAGATCGTCGAGCAGCACCACCACCGCCCTCCCGCCCCAGCGGCGCGATGGGTCGAACTGCTGGAGGGCGGCGCCCTCGCCGACCGCTTCACCGACAGGGGCGGCCATCCCAAGTCGCCCCGGGCGAAGGCGAACGTCGTCGCCAGCCTGTTCGCCGAGTACCTGGACACGGCATTCCCGGTCGAGGGCAAGAGCTACCGCCTCGTCCGTGAGTACCCCGAGGGCGCCAACCACAAGCCCACCTACCGCTTCCAGGAGGTAGTGCCGTAGCGCCGCCCCCTGGCCCCGTCACCTGCCGGGCTCCTACCGCTGTCGAGCTGTCGACCCTTCGCCAGCGGCGGGACCGGCCCCTCCGGCGAGCCCCTGGGCCGGCGCCGGGCACCCCGAGGGAGGAATGGGCCTCCCTCGGGGTGTGGGGCTGGGCTGCCACGATTCCCCGCAGACCTCGCAGACCTCGGCAGACCTCGCGTTTTTCCGGGGTCGGCGCGGATTTCCCTGTCCTAGCGCACAGTTGAAGACCTCGCAGACCTCGCAGACCTCGATCCTGCCCCCCATGGCGATCTGATGATCTCGGTGCCCCGCCTCGCAGAGGCCGATCACCTCCTGCTCGGAGAGATCTCCTCGCGCGTAGAGGGCAGAGAAGAGGTCTGCGAGGTCTGCAAGGGGGTAGATCAACCTTGCAGGACAAGGACTTACAGCAGGCAGACCTCGCCGAACCCGAGGTCTGCGGAGGTCTGCGAGGTCTGCACGCGTACCGTGGGGGGAGGAGCGGGAGCACCAGAAAAATGCTCCGTTCGATTGCCTTGAGAGTAGATCGTATGGTAAGCTGCGCCTGTCTTGTCGCGCGAACGCGCTCCGGCGGCCACCTCTACCGCACGATCGAAAGCTGACGGGAATCGCAGGTGCCCCACACCACGTCCCAGCCGGCCCCGCCGCGCCATGGTCCCCCCGACTGGCAGACCCGACTCGGGTTGTCCGACCGACCTGCGTCGAGCTTCATCCGCTCCCTCGACGAGCTGGACCATCTCTCGCCCCCATTTCCGGCGGCCCACTTGGTCAGGCGGGCCTGGGAGGCAATGCAGCTTGACGGTGCCCTCTGCTCGGATGGAGCACCTCTGGCCTACTTCCGAGTGGGGACTCTCTCGGCCGAAGACACGTTTGAACTGCATCGGCGGGCCTGGAATCAGGGCGTGGCCCCTCTGCTGATCCTGGTAGACTCCACAGATGTCCGGGTGCTCTCGACGGTTGCAGCCCCGCGGAAGGACTTCCAGCAGCTGACCCGGAACAGCGTGGTCCGAACCCTGAGCTTGGTTGCGGATGCACTGGAGCTGGCCGACCTTCCTGACGCCATCGTGTCGGGTGCGTTCTTCCAGGTCCATCGGGAACGGTTCGACCACACGGATAGAGTCGACCGTTACCTCGTGCGGAACCTGCTGGCCGCCGGTTCCAGGCTCGTGGCTGCCGGCGGGATCGACCTGCGCCAGGCACACCTGCTCCTGGCTCAGGTCATCTTTGCGTGCTATCTCGAAGACCGTGAAGTCATCGGCCCGGATTGGTTCGCCGCCCTGGAGATCCCGGGTGTGCGCGAACTTCGCCACGTCTTCGAGCACCAGGGCGACGCGTGTAGTGCCCTCCAGGCCGTGCTCGGGCAGTTGCATCGGGACTTCAACGGGGACGTCTTCGGTGCCGAAACCGCCGAACACCTTGGCTTAGGCCACCTGGTAGTCCTGAGTGAGCTGCTTCGGGGTGATTCCCTCGACACACAGCAATTGTCGCTGGGGTTCTGGCCGTACGATTTCCGGGTTATCCCCATCGAGACGCTCAGCGTCGTCTATGAAGAATTCCTCGCCGCCGAGGACCCGGGTAGCCAGCGCGAATCGGGGGCCTACTACACGCCACGCCACGTCGCCGAATTGCTGCTCGACGTAGGGACGAGCACAGCGGTCTCGACAGAGCATCGCTATCTTGACCCGGCATGCGGGTCCGGCGTCTTCCTGGTTGCGCTGTTCCATCGCCTCGCGGAATCATGGAGCCGAGCCAACCCACACGCGACTGCGATGGAGCGGGCGGTCGCGCTGCGCCAAGTTCTCACTCGGTGCCTGTTCGGGGTCGATCAGAGTGAGACGGCCTGCCGGATAACCGCGCTCGGACTCTATCTTGCGTGGCTGGACGCACTTGATCCCAGGGACATCCAGCAGCTTCAGTGTTCCGGGGCGATGCTGCCCAGGTTGCTGATGAGACCTGGGGAGGCGGGAGGCAACATCTTTCCGGGGGAGTTCTTCGAAGCCAGAGAGCTCCCCAACGACTTCGATGTGGTCATCGGAAACCCCCCCTGGGGCACTGCCGCCAAAGGAGGTCCAGCCGAGCGGTGGTGGCTAGGGGAAGGCCTGGAAGTTCCGAGGCGCCAGATCGCTTGCGCCTTCATCTTGAAGGCGGTGCGCCACATCAGGCCCTCGGGCCGGGTTTCCCTGGTACTGCCCGCTGGGATTCTGTTGAACCACCAGGGTCCGGCACTCAAATTTGCTCGGGCGTGGATGAGCGCCGTCACGATCGAGCGGGTCGTGCATCTTGCCGACTTCTGCTTCCTGCTCTTCGAGAACGCAGATCGCCCGGCATCAATCGTCTGCTTCCGCCCCGTCGAGCCGCCGACAGGGCACCGAGTCGAGGTGATCTCGCCCCAGGTTACCGCGGAGGCCCTATGTGCGGATCGGGTGGTCATCGGCAGCGACGATGTCCGTCGGGTTTCGATGGCAACGGTCCTCCCGGTTGAGGGAGACAAGGGTCTGGAGCCGCAGCGCGCGTGGAAGGTGTCCATGCGGGCCACGGGTCGAGATCGGCGCCTTCTTGACAGGCTCCATGGATACCCGTCGCTCGCTGCCTTCATTGCGGGGAGAAAGGGATGGTTGTGGGGCGAAGGGTTTAACCCGGGTGGCAAGGGTCGGCGTCTGGATCAGTCCATCCTGTCTGAGCTGCCTCACCGGCTTCCGGGCCAGTTGCAGGCTCACTTGGTGGAGGCGCTGGATCCCGCCGCGATGCCTCCCACGACAGCGCCAGCGTTCATGTGCCGCGCCGAGCTGTTCGCGGCGCCTCATGTGCTGCTTCCTCACGGTGCTCCGAGGAGAAACGACCGGATCCGCGCCGGCTTCTGCTCGGTCGCGTGCACATTCACGCATACGACTCGGGCCATCTGCGGTCCTAAGCATGACTCCGATCTCCTGCGACTCTTAGCGTGTGTGCTGGCATCACCGCTTGCCCGTTACCTCCTCTTCCATACCTCGGCGAATTTCGGTGTTGAGCGAGCCAAGATCCATCTCGACGAGTACGGCCGATTTCCGTTTCCCGCCCCCGACACCGAGGGACGCGAGGGGGTTTTCAGGCAGATCGCAGATGCCCACCGACGCCTTGAAGAACTGCTCCGGCACCCAATGGTGCACCCCGATGTGGCTCTGGCCAGGACGTCCATCGATGAATTGGTCTACAAGTACTTTGACATCGACGCCCAGGAGCGCGTGCTGGTGGAAGACGCTTGCACCGTGCTGATACCAAGTGCCACGCCGACCAGGGGGACGGACCAGATTCCGGCACTCGATGTCCCTTCAGAGGGGCAGAGGAGGAGCTACTGCGAAGTGCTAGCAACCACGCTCACCGGATGGGCTTCTGACAAGTGGCGATTTGACGCGAGATCCTTCGCGTCCCTTCAGGCGGGACTGGGATTGGTGATTCTTGAGCGCGTCGATCGGACAGCACCGGCCACGACGAACGGGATGGAGTCTGCTGAGTTGCGGGTGATCCTGAACCGGTTGCGTCGGTTGACAACCACCGTCGGGAAGGCGACGCAGGTCGAGCGCGGATTGAAGATCTTCGACGACGGGCACCTATACATGGTAAAGCCCCTGCGGCGGCGATCCTGGTTGCCGTCCCTCGCGCTTGCGGATGCCGACGAAGTTGCAGGTGCCATCCTCGGCGCTCAGGAGAGGACGTGATCCAAGGCGACCTGTCCTTGTGGGCGGGTACGTTTCCGCCAAGCCTGATCGAAGAAGTGCTCGCCGTGTTGGTCTCCTGTTGGCCGAACCTTCTCCCGTTATCCCCAGTGACGAAGGAAGACCCCATCACAAATCGCCTCGTCGCGGCCATGCGGGCCGAGAAGAGGATTCGCAGGTCGATGTTTCGGATAGACCCGCAGTATCAGGTTATGGAACTGGAAACCGGCGAAGTCGAGGGGCGCATCGACATCTGCGTTTCGGCAGGTTTCGATGAAGAAGTGTTCTTTGCCCTGGAGTGCAAGCGGCTGAACGTCCAGGGGGCTGACGGCAAGATTGACGTTCAGGCCAGCAAGTACGTTCAGGGGGGGATGGTGCGGTTCGTCACAGGCCCTTACGCTCGCGCACAGCGTCACGGCGGCATGGTCGGTTATGTCATGGACGGAGACGTCCAGCACGCCATGGCGGTCGTCGAGAAGGCCATAGGGGATCATCGGGTCGCCTTGTGTATCCCAACACCTGATTCCTGGGGACCCTCCCCCTATTGCGAGATCCATCCGGAATCGAAGGAATCGCTGCATCAGCCAAACGGTCGCGATCTTCGGCTCCATCATCTGTTCCTTCGGGTCCCGGCCCCATCCGCGCATGCTTGCCTCGGCAGTCCTGACCCAGAGTGAGGGGGCTGCCCTGGGGGTAGCCGTCGAGGACGGTTGAGGAGGACAAGCTGTAGAACCTCTACTCTGGGCGACGGAATGGACCGTCTCATCCAGTCGGCAAGGACGCCCGTCGCCTTGCCAGGAACGCCTCCATCGCAGAGGATAGCGGGGGCTCTGGGCGAAACCCCACGAAGACTTGCTCGAAGAAACCCCACGCCCGACTCAGGTTCCCACAGCGCCGCGCGAAGGGATGAAACCAGACCCATGATAGTCCCCACTCGCTCTGTTGGGACGGCAAGCCCGCCCCGGCTCGGTCTACGAAGAGGCATGCGCCGACGACGGTGCTGGCGTCGCCTCGGTTGACCCAAAGGAAGGCTTCTGAATCGCTGCCGTGGTCGTCGCGCGCGTACTGGACGAAGTCGAAGTGAAACTCTCTTTGGAAGTACATGGCGCACTGCTCGACCGCACGGCGGTAGGTTGCCGCGGACCTGGCTGTGACCCAGACCAATGCAGCCGGCATGCCGGGCAGGAACGGCTGTAGGCGGCTTGCGTCAGACCGTGGGTGAGAAGGAGGGGGATCTCCGCTGAGTCGCACCCTTGGTGCGTCGATGCACCAGCGTTGCGCCATCAGTGATTCCCACCGGTCGTCGTCGGATGGCGAGTGGCGCTTGGGTCTGTCGACGCTTGGGGTCCGGACCTCATGACCGCCATCCTCGCGGGCCAGTTGCCGCATGGTGGCGGATCGCCACGAATAGTCCCTTTGCGCCACTGGATCCCGAATCTTCTTGACATCGCTCCAAGAGCCAGGCTTCCCCCAAGCGTCGACTACCACCCAGGATCGGGACTCTAGGTAGCTCACTGCGTCCCGCATCTGCTGGAGTTCCACCGCGTACTCGACCTCGCGCTCCACTCCTACCGGTGGCTGCCACCAGTAACCGCTGCCGATGGGTGTCCACCCGGAAACGGTCAAGTAGGCGGTCCGGTCTTGTCGCCGAAGGGTATGGGCAAAGCCGAGGCGGACGAGTTCGGCATGAGCGGCGGCTGGAAGGAGGCGGCGCATGCGCCATCCTATCGTGCGGACAGCGCGAACGCCAGGGCCGCCTTGGCCGTCGGCTGGCCCTGGGCCTGGGCGAGTCCGGTAGGGATCGGGCTTTCCATGCCCTCGTTCGCAGCAATGCCGGGGCCGGAGTTCGCTGTTCGCAAAGCGCCACGCGGGCCGCGTCCTTGGGGGTGTCGTACCGGTCGCGGACTCCAGGGAGACGGGGAGACGGTCGCCTGTGCCTGGCTGTCCGTCACCTTGCCGCTCGGGCACGCGGCGAGCGCCATGCTGGGGCGGTGTTGAGCGGACCCGTTCGCAGCAACGCTGGCGATAGTCCCGTTCCTGGTGCTGGAGGAGTGGGAGGCGTCGGAGGAGGATGGGAGTGACTTTAGGACGATCTTCGGGACGATCATGGAGCGAGTACCATCAGATTTCGGCCAGGGTCCCTACCCGGCTTGTGGCCCCACCAGCCCCCGCCCGGACGACCTTCAGCTCAGCCCGGGCTTACGGACACGGCGCTCACGGACACCCCCCATTCGCCTGATCGCAGGACTCCGCCGCATGCTCGCCCTCGACCTGGAGTGTGGCGTGCCCGATGCCGAACCGGTCCGCGAGGGCGGAGGTGATCGCGCGGAGCTGCTCGTCCGTGAGCCGGCCCTGGGCGACCAGGTGCGCGGTCAGGGCGGTGCGACGGGTCCCGAGGGGCCAGATGTGGAGGTCGTGGACCGACACGATGCCCGGGAGGCTGCGCAGGTAGGCGGACACGGCGTCGGGGTCGACGTGCTCGGGGACGACGTCCATGGCCAGGTCGAAGGCACCTCGCAGGACCGGCCAGGTCTGGACCAGGACCGCCGCGGAGATGAGCAGGCTGGTGGCGGGGTCGATCCAGGAGTGACCGGTCAGCCGCATTGCGAGGCCCGCCCCGACGACTCCCAGGGAGACCGCCGCGTCGCTCGCGAGGTGCAGGAAGGCGGCTCGGACGTTGAGGTCGTGCTTCCGCCCGACGGCGAACAGGGCCGCGCTCAGCCCGTTGACGGCGACCCCCACGGCGGCGACGGCCATCACCGTCCCCCCGGCGACCTCCCCGACGGTGCCCAAGCGGCGCACCGATTCCCAGGCGATACCCCCTACTGCCACCAGGACCAGGACGGCGTTCGCCAGGGCGGCGAGGATGGTGGCCCGTTGATAGCCGTAGGTGCGGCGGACCGTGCGGGGAGCACGGGCGAAGTGCGCCGCGACGCCCGCCAGGGCGACCCCGGCGACGTCCCCGAGGTTGTGCCCGGCGTCGGCGAGTAGGGCCATGGAGCCCGCCCACACGCCCGCGAACACCTCGACCGCCACGAAGGTCAGGTTGAGGACGACCGCCCACGCGAAAGCCCGTCCGCTGGCGCTCTCGGACTCCCCCTGCACGAGGTGTCCGTGCCCGTGCTCGTGCGAGTGGTCGTGCGCCATCACGCCTCGTTCCCTTCCGCGCTCAGCACGGGCACCCGGATCCACCCGCCGTCGGGCGCGTCGCCCGAGGTGAGCCAAGCCCGGGGCCCGCCCCCATCAAAGCGCCGCCTCACCGCGGTCCCCCGTGCGGATGCGGAGCGCGTCTTCAACAGGGAGGACGAACACCTTCCCGTCACCGACCCTGCCTGTGCGGGCGTGCTGGTGGACGGCCTGGAGCACCGCACCGACCTGCCCGTCGGGCACGACCAGCTCCAGCTTTACACGATCCACGGCGTGCACCGAGCCCGGGGCGCGGACCTCGCCCAAGCGGTCCGGTCCCCGGCGGCGCCCGTATCCGCGACAGTCCGTCACGGTGATCGCCCCCACCCCAGGCAGCGCCTGGAGGGCGTCGACCACGTCACTTAGCCGCGACGGCTGAAGTATGGCGAGCACCAGCTTCATCTTCTCCTCCGTCGGCGGGCTCGCCCCGGCGGGCGTTGCCTCGGTCGAACCACGGGTACAGGGTCGGAAGGACCAGGAGGGTCAGGAGGGTGGCGGTCACAAGGCCCCCGATGACCACGGTGGCGAGCGGCTTCTGCACCTCGGCTCCAGCGCCGTGGGCCAGCGCCATGGGGATGAAGCCCAGCGACGCCACCAGCGCCGTGGTCAGCACGGGACGGAGCCGCAGGTGCGCGGCGTCATGGGCGGCCCGCTCCGGGGACAGCCCGTCCTCGCGCAGGTGGCGGATGGTGGAGACCAGGACCAGCCCGTTGAGCACCGCCACGCCGAACAGGGCGATGAAGCCCACCCCCGCCGAGATGCTCAAGGGCATGCCCCGGACCCCGAGGGCCAGCACTCCCCCCGTGACCGCGAAGGGGATGTTGAGGTAGATGAGCAACGCGGGACGGAAGGCACCGAAGGTGGTGTAGAGCAGCAGGAAGATGATGCCCAGGGTCAGGGGGACCACCAGCCCGAGGCGGCGGGACGCGGCGGTGAGGTTCTCGAACTGCCCGCCCCAATCGATCCAGTAGCCAGCGGGTAGCTCGACCTGACTCCCAATGGCCGCCCGGGCCTCGTCCACGAACCCCTTGAGGTCCCGGCCCCGCACGTTCGCCTCGATGGTGAGGCGCCGCTGGGCGTTCTCCCGGCTCACCTGCGCCGGGCCTTCCTCGACGTCGATGCGGGCGAGCTGGGACAGGGGGACGAGCTGGCCGCCTGGGCCCTGGATGCGGATGCCGGCGATCTGCTCGACGCTCTGGCGGGCATCGGGCGCGATCCGGACTTGGAGGGCGAAGCGCTTCTGCCCTTCCAGCACCGTCCCGACCTGCTTGCCGCCGACCGCCTCCACCGCCTCCAGGACCTCGCTGGCGTTGATGCCGTAGCGGGCGATGGCGTCCCGGTCGATCCGCACCCGAGCCACGGGGAGACCTGCCACCTGCTCCGCCTTGACGTCCGCGGCTCCCGGGACCTTGCCCAGCGCGGCGACCAGGCGGTCCCCGAGGCGCTTGAGGGTGTCCAGGTCCTCGCCGTAGAGCTTCAGCGCCACATCGGAACGGACCCCCGCGATCAGCTCGCTCACCCGCAGCTCGATCGGCTGAGAGTATGAGAACAGGCTCCCGGGGACCTCGCGTTTCAGCGCGTCGTCGAAGGCGGAGATCAGCCCCTCCCGGTCTCCGGCGGTCTTCCACTCCTCCCGGGGCTTGAGCATCACGAAGACGTCGCTGATCTCCACGCCCATGGGGTCGGTGGCGATCTCGGCGCGGCCGGTCTTGGAGACCACCGTGGTGACCTCGGGGAACCGCTTGAGCACCCGCTCGACCAGCCCCGACTGGCGGACCGACTCCTCCAGGGAGACCGACGGGACCCGCCACGTCTGGAGCGCGATGGCGCCCTCGTCCAGCCGGGGGACGAACTCCGCACCCAGGAAGGGGATCACCGCCAGGCTCCCCACCAGGCAGGCCACTGCAATCCCCACCGTCCGCCTGCGGTGCCCGAGGCACCAGGCAAGGGCGGGCTCGTAGACCTTCCGCGCCCCCCGGACGAGGAAGCTCTCCTCCTCGCGGGCCCCGAGCGGCAGCAGGAGCGAGGCCAGGGCCGGCACGAAGGTCAGGGCCAGCACCAGCGCCCCCGCCAGGGCGCAGATCACGGTGATGGCCATCGGCCGGAACATCTTCCCCTCGATCCCGGTGAGGGCGAGGATGGGGACGTAGACCACGGTGATGATGAGGATCCCGAAGACGGTGGCGCCCCGCATCTCCACCGCCGAGCGGTACACCACCTCGTCCCGCTCGGAGCGGTCCAGGGGACGGTGGAGGGCGTGGCCCTGCTCCGCGATCCGGCGCATCGCGTTCTCGACGATGATCACTGCGCCGTCGACGATGAGGCCGAAGTCGATGGCGCCGAGGGACATCAGGTTGCCCGACACGCCGAACGCCCTCATGCCCAGGAACGCGAACAGCATCGACAGAGGGATGGCGCTGGCCACCACGACGCCCGCGCGCAGGTTCCGTAGTGTGAGGAACAAGACGGCGATCACCAGCACCCCGCCCTCGATGAGGTTGCGGGCGACGGTGTGGATCGTCTTCCAGACCAGCTCGGTGCGGTCGTAGAAGGGGTCGATGGTGACCCCCTTGGGGAGGGCGGGACCGATCTGCGCCACGGCCTCCTTCACCCCTTCGACCACCTCCCGGGAGTTGGCGCCCATGAGCATCATCACGATGCCGGTGACCGCCTCGCCCCGACCGTCCCGGGTGACCGCGCCCTGGCGGACCATGGGGGCGAACGCCACCTTCCCCACGTCCCGGACATAGACCGGGGTGCCCTCGCCCGACGTCGCCAGCACGATGTTCCCGATGTCGTCGAGGTCCTCGACCAGCCCCTCGCCGCGTACCAGCACCTGCTCCTGGGCGCGGGCGATGTATGCGCCGCCGGTGTTGGCGTTGTTGGCCGCGAGGGCGTCGAACACCTGGTCGAGGGACAGCCGGTAGGCCCCGAGGCGGGCCGGATCCACCTGGACCTCGTAGGTCTTCAGCTCCCCCCCGAAGCTGTTGACCTCGATGACCCCCGGCACCTGGCGGAGCCGCGGTGCCACCTGCCACTCCAGGATGCTCCTCAGGTCCATGGGCGAGTACCCTTCGCCCCTCACCTCGAACTGGTAGATCTCCCCGAGACCCGTGGAGATGGGGCCCATCTCGGGGGACCCGTACCCCTCCGGGATCTCCTCCTTCGCCGTCGTCAGCCGCTCCTGGACGAGTTGGCGGGCGAAGTAGATGTCGGTGCCGTCCTCGAAGACGACGGTGACGACGGACAGCCCGAACTTGGAGACGGACCGCACCTCCTCCAGGCCCGGCAGGCCGGTCATGGCCATCTCGACGGGGAAGGTGATGAAGCGCTCCACCTCCACCGGTCCCAAGGCCGGGCTGGAGGTGAGGACCTGCACCTGGACGTTGGTGACGTCGGGCACGGCGTCGATGGGCAGTTGGCGCAGCGCCTGGAGCCCCGCGCCGACGAGGAGCAGGGCCAGGGCCAGGACCAGGAAGCGCTGCTCGATGGAGAACCGGATCAGGCGGTCGAACATGGGCCGGCCCTCCTAGTGGTCGTGGTCGCCCATGCTCTCCTTGGAGAGCTCGGACTTCAGGATGAAGGCGCCCCGGGCCACCACGGTCTCCCCGCCGGTGAGCCCGATCCGCACCTCCGCCTCGGAGGCGGTAGTGGCGCCGACCTCGACCTCCACGGGTCGGAAGCGGTTCGGGCCCACGGCTACGAAGACCACCGCTTCCCCGCCGACCGCCTGGACCGCCTCGCGAGGGATCACTACCGCGGACGGTGCCCCCGTCGGAGCTTCGGGCGCGCCCCCGACCGCGATCTCGGCGGTGGCGAACATGCCCGGCTTGAGGGCGCGCTCGGGGTTCCCCACCGCCACCCGGACCTCGACGGTGCGGCTCTGCTCCTCGACCACGTCGCCTACGTAGTCGACCTTCCCTTCGAAGCGGGCTTCGGGCAGGGAGCCGACGGTCAACGCCACCGGCTGCCCCGGCCGCACCCGGGCGACGTCCGACTCGGCGATCTCCAGGATGGCCCACAGTCGGGACAGGTCTCCCACGGTGAAGAGGTGGGAAGCGCCCTCCACCGACTCCCCGAGGGTGGCGTCCACCTGTACGACCGTCCCGGTGAGCGGCGAACGCAGCGGGAACTGGGAGCTGAAGTGCTCGTCGGCCTTGAGCGCCTTCACCTCGGCCTCGGACAGGCCAAGGGCGTGCAGGCGGGCATCCGCGGTATCGACGGCGGCCTGGGCCTCGGCCAGGTCAGCCTCCGCCTCCCGGACGTCCCGGGCGGCGCTGATCCCCTTGTCGACGAGGCCCCTCGCCCGGTCGAGGTTCGTCTCGGCGACCTGGGCCCGCTTGGCGGCGGCCAGGTACTCGGCCCGGGCCTGGCCCAGCTCCGGGCTCTCCATGAGGGCCAGCACCTGGCCCCGGCGCACGTCCTGGCCCAGGCGGACCGGGATCTCGGCGACCCGGCCGGCGACCCGCGCGCCCACCTTGACCACCCCGTCCTGGGTGAACGCGAACCGCGCCGGCACGGTGAGCGTGCCCGACAGCGGCCGGCGCTCCGCGGTCACCAGGCGGATCTCCGCCGAGCGCATGGCTTCGGGGGTGAGCGCCACCTCTTCCCGCTCGTGCCCCTCTCCGTGTGCTTCCGGGTGCCCTGCGTCTTCGCCGGGGCCGGCGTGGGGCTCGCCCTTCTCCCCGGCGTGATCGGCTCCGGGGGGGAGATGGCCCTCCGTTCCCGCCCCGCAGCCCGCGAGCGCGACGACGAGGCCCAGAAGACCGATTTGTGCGCGCGTCATTCCGTCCTCCCGATCGCGCGGTCCAGCTCGGCCTGCGCGCGGTTCAGCTCCTCCAGGGCATCGATCCAGGCTCGCTGGCCTTCCAGCGTCTCGCGGCGGACGAGCAGAAGCTGCAAGAAGTCGATCTCCCCCGCCCGGTAGGCCTCGTTGACGATTCGCAGGTTCTCCTCCAGGGCCGAGAGCACCTCGTCCCCGAACGCCTGCGCGGCGGCCACTGCCGCCTGGTACCGGGCCAGGGCGAGCCGCACCTCCTGCTGCACGCGGCGCTCCGCCGTGGCGAGGGCCAGCTCCGCTTGGGTGGCCCGGGCGCGGGCCTCTCCCCGGCCCGTCTGGTTCCGATCGAACAGGGGGAGGGGCAGGGTCAGCCCCGCCTGCACCGTGGTGGCGCCCTCCTCCTGTCCATAGGTGACCCCGACCGTGGGGTTGGGCGCCCCCTCGGCCGCCGCGAGTCGCCGGCCCGCCAGCGCCGCGTCCCTCTCCGCCCGGGCGGCCGCGAGGTCGGCGCGGGTGGTGGCCTGGGCGAGCAGGTCCTCCAGGCGGGGCGCGGGGGCGCCCGGGGCCGGAGCCAGGTCGCCTGCCGTATTCAGGTCCTCGTCCGGGGGTAGGGCCAGCAGGAGCTTCAGCTCGGCCAGGGCCGCCGCCTGCTCGCGCTGGGTGTGGGCCATGTCCCGGGCGGAACGACCGACTTCGGCGCGAGCCGTGTTGACCTCGATGCGCGCCGCCTCTCCCGCCCTGTACCGCTCCTCTGCGGCCCGGAGCGCATCCTCCGCCAGCTCGCGGGCCTCGGCCGCGAGCCGCACCCTCTGCTCCGCGGCCTGCAAGGCTCCAAAGGCGGCTCGGACCTGCGCCGAGAGGTCGGCCCGTCGCGCCGCCAGCCTCGCTTCGGCGGCGGAGAGCGCGGCCCGGGCGGCGGCGGCGCGGTGCACCGGCTGGCCCGCCACCTCAAGCTCCTGCGAGACCCCCACCTCGAAGTCCAGGGTCCGGCCCTCGGGGCTCCGCCGGGGTCCGACCGCTCCCTCAGCCTGGGGGTTGAAGCGGAAGGGGATCCGGGCGGCGTTGAGGGTGGCCCTCGCGGCGTCGACCTCGGCCCTGAGGGACTGGATCTCGGGGTTTTCTTCCAGTGCCCGTGCGACTGCCTCGCCGCGCGTCAGCTCGCGCGCGGAGGCAGGTACGGGCGAAGCAGCGGCGATCGCCCATAGGGCGAGCCCCGCGCGGATCGCTCCACGCAGCATCGATGATCTCCTTGGTCGCGGACGGAGTCGCAGCCCCCTGCGGCCCCCTGGGTCTCAGGGAGTTAGAGGAGACCTTGCCCAGGGCGACGTCAGGAGATCGGAGGGCGGAAGGGCTGGTGACGGAAGCCGTCGCGGGGAGAGGCTTCGTCCGCCTGGAAGGCGGGACGGGTCTCGGCGCTCCGGACCGAGGCGGTCTGGGCGCGCTCCGCCACCGGAGGTGAGACGGGCTGGCTGGCGCAGCACCCGCAGTGGTGGGCGATGGGGGTGCAGCCGTGCTCGTCGCCCCCCGGGAGGTCGTCCTCTTCCGGGACCGAGTGGGCGAAGTGCCCCGTCGTCACCCGGTGCGCGACGGCCTCGACCACCTCCCCGAGGGCGGGGCAGAGGCTGAAGACCATCATGGCGATGAGGAGCAAGCGAGCCACGGCGCTAGGATATAGGGCGATGCGGTTCGGGGTGCAAGCCCGCCCTCGCCAGCTCGGAGCGATGGTCGGGTGGTCAGCCGCCTGCTTGTCCGCCACGGTGGGGGTCGGCTAGAGTTCCCGCGACTCCCGGCAACAGCGGCCTGGTAGCCTGTGTGCTGCATGTTTCCTTTGTCGTACCCGACCGCCGCGATGATCGTCTTCGTGTCCTTGGCGTCGGCCGGTTGCGACTCCGACGCCGAAGCGTGCGGCAGCTTCGGCGTCGCGCAGCCGGACCTGACCGACATCCAGGAGCGCGTTTTCGACAACAGCTGTGCCTTCAGTTCGTGCCACTCCGGGGCTGCACCCCAGGCTGGCCTCGACCTGTCCACGGTCGAAGCCGCCTTCGCCTCCCTCGTGGGCGCGGCTGCCGAAACCACCACCAGCGACTGGGTCCGGGTGGCGCCGGGTGACCCGGGTCGCAGCTACCTGATGGTCAAGCTCAAGGGGCAGGGCATCGAGGCCAACCCCGAGTACCCGGACACCGAACCCATGCCTCCACCGGCCGGAGGCATCTGCGAGCGCAACATCCAGGCCATCAGCGACTGGATCGCGACCGGCGCCGAGGGACCATGACGAACGGGGGGCCGAGGACTTTCCTCGGGGCCGGGGCAGGGATCCTGCTGCTGCTCGCCTGCCAGCGCACCGTATGGGCCCACGGCGAGTTCCCCGAGGCCACGGGGGTGGTCTTCGAGCGTGACGCCGACCCCCTGCCCCTCGTCGTGACGTCCTTCGGGATCCTCGCCCCTCGCAAGGCGGACGACTGGACCTGGGTCTGCGAAGAGGTGACGGGCGAGACCTCAGTCACCTCCTTCGCGGCGCTCCCGTCCGGCCGCTGGTTCCTCGGGACCTTCTACGGGCTGTGGTACTCCGATGACCGGTGCCGCTGGCAGGCGGTGCCGGGAGACCTCGACGGGCGGTTCGTCACTCAGGTCCAGCGGGACGCTGTCGACCCGGATCGGGTCTGGGCAGCGACCTCGAACGGGGACCGGGACAACGCCCTGTGGCGCTCGGACGACGGCGGGGACTCCTTCGCCGCCTACGCGACCTTCGGGACGGGAGCCATGATCCGAGGTTTCCTGCAAGGGAGCGACGGGGTCCCTTGGTACGTGTTCGGCTGGCGGGATCAACTGCCCTGGCTCTGGCACTCGGCCGACGGGGAGGACTGGACGGAGCACCTCATCGACGCATTGCCCGAGGGGCACTCGATCTACCCCCTGGGCATCGATTCCCAAGACTCTTCGCGCGCCTATGTCGAGTTCCACGGCTACTACGGGGATTCCCTGGTGCGGATCACGGCGGAAGGGAGCCTTGCGGTGCTGCTGGACGTGGCGGACGACGTGACGGCCTTCGCCACCGGGCCCGCGGACGGGGAGATCTGGGCCGGCGGGAGGAACGTCGGCTGGTACCATTCCACCGACGACGGGCAGAGCTGGGATGGACCCGACCCGGAACCGGAGGCGGGTTGCGTCATCCCCCACGGCGACGACTGGTACCTTTGCCAGAACAACTGGGCGGACGGGGCAGCGGTGGCCGTGGCACCGGCGGGAGCGACGGAGGGCGAAGCCGTGTTGGAGTTCGGCGACGTGCATGGGGTCGAGGACTGCCCCGACGGAAGCGAGACCCAGGAAGTCTGCGGCCCCCTGTGGGAGTCGACCAAGGAGTATTCGGGCCTGGACGCTGAGGTCCCGGCCGAGGACGTGTCGACGGCGGACGCGGACCCGGGGTGTGGGGGGTGCGCGCACGCTGGTCGACCGGGAGGGTTCCTGCCTATGGTCGGGACACTGGGATCCGCAGCGTTCGCACTCCGGCGTCGCCGTGGGCGTCGCCTCCCCCTGAGGTCGGGCACGCTCGTCGCGGTGGCACTCGTGGCGGCATTGGCATCCGCCTGCGAGCCGCCCACGGCGGGAAATCCCTCGGTGCAGATCCTGACCCCGGCGGATGGGGCCATCGTCTGTGGCGACCCCTTAGAGGTCGCCGTCGAAGTGGAGAACTTCGAGTTGGTGGAGGAAGAAGCGGACCCCTACGCCGCGCCCGACGGCACGGGGCACGTCCACATCTTCCTCAACGGCCAGGAGGCCGTACAGGAGAGCCAGGAAGAGTTCGACCTCCCCGATCCGGTTCCGGACGGGGAGTACCAGGTGAAGGCCGAGCTGGCCAACGCCAACCACTCGCCGGTTGAGCCTTACACCAGCGACCTGATCTACGTCACCGTCTCGGCGGATGCCTGCGGGGACTGAAAGGATGGGATTCTCCATGAACCTCATGCGTCTGGCCGGCGGCGCCCTCGTCGGGGCCTGCCTGCTGCTTCCCCCGGGATGCGAGGAGGAGGCCGAGCCCCCCGAAGTGGAGTTCCTGGCCCCTCAGGATGGGTCGACCGTGGCGTCTGGGACGGTCGACGTCTCGCTGGTCATCGAGCACTTCACCCTCGTCGAGCTGGAGGCCGCCCTCCGAGCCCGGCATGCACCCAGCCGTCTGGCCCAATGGGCCGACGCCCTGCTCCCGGGCCGCGCCGCCTACGCCCACGGGGGCGAGGAGTTCCCGGAAGGCCACTGCGTGCTGCGCCTCGATGGGGTGGAGGTTGCCACCCTGACCTCCACCCAAGGGCAGGTCACCGGCGTGGAGGCGGGGCAGCACGCCCTGGAGGCGGAGCTGGTGTACGCCGACGGCGACCCGCTCGACCCCCCAGTCAAGGTCCAGGTCGGGTTCACAGCGGAGGACGGGACGTGAGGGATCGAGTGCTCGCGTGTCTGGTCGTCGGCGCGCTCGCGCCCTCCTGGGCAGGCTGCGACGGCGAGACCGCTTCGGACGACGACACGGCGCCGGACCCCCACGTTGAATTCGTCGTGGACGCATGGACCGACCCCGAGCCCCCCGTCGGCGGCGACGAGGTGGAACTGTGGTTCCGGATCCTGGACCAGGGCGGCGATCCCGTCGACGACCTGCAGATCAACCACGACCGGATGGTCCACACCTTCATCATCAGCGCGGACCTCACCTCGTTCCAGCATCGCCACCACGAGGACTTCTACGACCTCAGCGCGGACGACCTCCGCGAGGCGACCTTCCACTTCCCCCTGACCTTCCCGTATTCCGGCGACTTCCTCCTCCTGTTCGACTTCGCCCATGGCAACCTCTACTACCCCCGGCCGGTGTGGTTCGTCGTCGACGGGGACACCCCGCAGTTGCCGGAACCGGTCGTGGACCTGGCGACGGAGCGGGTGGCGGGTGACGTCCGGGCCGAGCTGACGTGGGACGGTCCCGCCATCGCCGGCTACGAAGCGTCCTGGTCGCTTCACCTGACCGAGGCCGAAGGAGGTCAGGAGGTGACGGACCTGGTCCAGTACCTCGGGGCCGACGGGCACGCGGCGCTGGTCAGCGACGACCTGGCCTTCGCCGGCCACACCCATGCCTGGTTCCCGGGCATGGAGAACGTGCCCCCGAGCCACGAGATGTCCCACGAGTACGATGGGCCCGATCTCCCATTCCGGTACGCCTTCGATGCGGCCGGGGTGTACAAGATGTGGGTGCAGTTCGTCCGAGCGGGCGCACCGGACGAGCCGTACCTGGTGGACTTCATGTTCGAAGTCAGCCCCTGATGGTCTGCCAAGCTGCGCCGCCGCGAGAGGGCCCCGGTATGCCACGCTGCCCGACCCTGTGCCTGCTGCCGCTCCTGGTCCTGGTCGCCTGCGTGGAGGGACCGGCGGACGGGGACCCGTCCGACGACGACTCCCAGGACGATGACAGCGATGTCGAGGTCGCCGTGCCCGAGTTTGGGGCAGGCGGAGCGCCGACCTTCACCGTCATCGGCACCGCCGCCGATGGCCTCGACGTGCCCAGGGACCTCGGGTTCGATCCCGAACACCCCGACCAGCTCTGGACCGTCAACCGCGGCAGCGACGGCGTGGTGATCTTCTTCGACGCGGGGACGCAGGACCAGGTGTCCGAGGTCCGGATCGACGTCATGGGCAACCACTTCATGGAGGAGGTCAGCTCGATGGCCTTCGGGGCCCCGGAGACCTTCGCCACCTGCCAGGAGTCGCGGAACACCTACAACGACGAGTACATGCCCAACGACTTCATGGGCCCCGCGCTGTGGTCGGCGGACCTCGACGTCTTCGCCGCCGTGAACCAGGGCGCCCACAGCGACCTGCTGGGGAGTCACCTCGACATGCAGCACGAGAGCCCGTACTGCATGGGGATCGCCCACGATTACGACAACGTGTACTGGGTCTTCGACGGCAAGAACGAGGACATCGTCCGGTACGACTTCCAGGAGGACCACGGGCCGGGCTACGACGACCACTCCGACGGCATCGTGCGCCGGTACGTCGACGTGAACGTCGAGCGGGTGGAAGGCGTCCCCAGCCACCTGGTGCTCGACCCCGACAGCGGATGGCTCTACTTCGTGAACACCGCCAAAGGCAAGGTGAGGCGGCTCGACACCGCGACCGGGAAGGTCACGGGGAGCCTGGCCGAGGTCATGGAGCCTCTGGAGGAGTACTCCAAGGTGGAAGGCGCGGTGGTCGAAGTCTTCGCCGAGGGCTTGCAGCAGCCCTCGGGCATCGCCCTCCAAGACGGCCGCCTGTTCGTGTCCGACTACGCGACCGGTGAGATCGTCGCCTATGCCCTGGATGGGGGCGAGCTGGGCCGCATCCACACCGAGGCCGAGGGAATCATGGGCATCACCGTGGGCCCCGACGGGAAGCTCTGGTTCGTGGACGCGGCGGCGAACGAGGTCGTGCGGGTCGATCCGTAGGTCCACGTCGAGGGTGCCTCTGAGACCCCGCACCCTGCCCGCTCGACGGCGGAGTTACGGCGGGACCCGGTGCAAGCAGGGCCCGCGATCTCCCGGGCGACAGCCTGGCGCGACGGCATTGGCGCGCCCTGTCGGCCAGATCCCTCGCCTGCCGACCCAACGGTGGGGCGCAAAGGACGCGGCGGAGGTGATGCGATGCAGGCCGAGGCGGACAGCAGCATGATGGACACCCGTGCGCCCTTGCTGAGCAGGGCCATCCACCTGGAGCAGGCGACCATCGCCTGGAACGTCATCGAGGCGGTGGTCGCCGTGGGCGCCGGCATCGCCGCCGGGAGCATCGCCCTCGTGGGCTTCGGCCTGGACAGCATCATCGAGGTCATCGCCGCTTCCGCGCTCTACGTGCGCCTGCGGGCCGAGGCCCAGGGACGCGAGGAGAACGAGGCGGCGGAGCGGCGGGCGCTGCGGGTGGTCGCGGTGACGTTCTTCGTCCTCGCCGCCTACGTCGCGTTCGAGGCGGCCACGGCGCTCCTCCAGCGCGAGGCGCCCGAGGCCAGCCCGGTTGGGATCGGGCTCTCGGTGTTCTCGCTCGCCGTGATGCCGGGTCTGGCCTTCGCCAAGCTCCGGGCGGGCCGCGCGCTCGGGAGCGCCGCCCTCGTCGCGGACTCCAAGGAGACGTTCGCCTGCGCCTGGCTGTCCTTCACCCTCCTGCTCGGGCTCGGGGCGAACGCCCTGTTCGGGTGGTGGTGGGCGGATCCGGTCGCGGCGCTGGCGATGATCCCGTTCCTGGTGCGGGAGGGACGGGAGGCGTGGGAGGAAGCGGAAGGGGAGGAGGGCGACGGCGACGAGGGGGACGGCTGAGGCGAATCCACCTGATTTCGGCACGGCGTCCGGTGGGATCCCGGACCCGCGCCGTTGCTGGCTCCGTCGGGGCCTCTCCGAGGGGGATTCCGACACAGGCCCCCGAGGGCTGGGACCGGGGGGCGGCTCAGGCGGCGAGCGGCGGTGCGTGCTCGCGGGCGCGGCGGGCGAGGAGCGTGGGTGAGACCCCGAGGGCCTTCGCCGCCTTGCGAATGCTGCCGTGCTCGGTGAGGGCGGCGGCGGCCTTGGCCGGGGAGAGCCCCGCCCGGGGACGCCCCAGGCGTACGCCTCGGGCGCGAGCGGCGTCGACGCCGGCCTGGACCCGCTCCCGGGCGAGCGAGGCTTCCAGCTCCGCCATGGCCGCCGCGATCTGGAACATCGCCATCCCGAGCGGGGTGTTGGTGTCCAGGGCCTCCTGATGGCTGACGAACGACAGGCCCAGGGAGCGCAGCTCCGACAAGAACCCCACGAGATGCGAGACCGAACGCGCCAGGCGATCGAACCGCCACACCGCGACGACATCGACCTCGCGCCTGCGGATCGCGGTCATCATCGCGTCGAGGCCCGGTCGACTCGCGAGGCGCCCCGACCATCCCTCGTCGACGTCCTCCCGCACGACGACCCACCCCCGAGCCTCGGCCATCTGGCGCAGGGCGGCGAGCTGGTAGGCGACACCGTGCTTGTCGGCCTGGGCACGGGTGGACACGCGGGCGTAGAGGGCGGCGAGGACGGGCCGGCTCATGAGGATGCCCCGATTCCGGGGCGGGCGAGGCCCGCGCGCACGAGGGCAACCAGGCGGTCGCGGTGCCGGCCGACGAAGGCGGCGACGTAGGCGGCGTCCACGCCGGCCGGCGGGCGGGCGGCGACCGCCGCGGCGGCGGCATCGAGCACGAGGGCGGCGGGATCGGCGCACCCGCAGGTCGGACAGCGGGCCTCGCTGGCGACCCGTACCCGGGCGCTCTCGGCCTCCGCCTCGGCGAGGGCGGCGCGGGCGTCGTCGAGGGCCGCCTGGAGGCGCGCGACCTCGGTGGCGGAGCGGCGCTCCTCCAGCCGGGCGGCGCGGGCGCGGGCAAGTTGGCGCTCCAGGGCGGCGATCCGCTTCTGCTCCTCGGTCACCTTCACCGGCAGCCGCAGGACGCCCTCGACGAGGATGGCGATGGCGGGCAGCAGGTGGCCCGTGGCGTGCCCGAGGTCCTCCCTCGCGGCGACGTACTCCTCGCTGTGGCCCTGGCCCATCCTCCCGTCCAGATGCGTCAGTTCGTGGCAGGCGACCCCGTGCAGGTAGGCAGCGATGGCGAGGGGGCGCTCGCGGTGCGCCCGGACGACCTGGTCCAGGCGGTCGGGGTGGATGTAGACCACGTTCCCGCCCGACGGCGTGCTGGTCGTGAGCCCCAGCAACTCGTCGTCCAGCACGAACCCCGGCTTGAACCGGCGGCGGATCCGGGCTTCGGCGGCGATGAGCCGGAGCGTCGCGTCCCAGGCAGTCAGGTGGGGGATCCACCGGGCGAACCCCTTGCGGAAGCGGTAGGCGCGCTGGCGGTCGTAGTTCTTCTTGGAGATCCGCAGACCGGCGAGTCGGCCGAAGGGGTTGCGCTTGACCCTACGGCGGCGTTCGCCCGCCTCGTCGGTGGTGAGGGCTGCGAGGGCAACGTCCCCGGCCCGGGTCAGGGTGGCGGCCTGGAGCAGACCCCCACCCGAAGGACCGGTGGCAGCGTCGGCGGCGCGGGCAATGGCGCCCTGGAGGAGGACCACGTCGTGCTCGCCCAGGGCCTCGCCGGCCTCGGCGCGGTCGAGCGCGTCCTGCACCTCGGAGGTCAAGACGAGGAAGGGATAGCCGCCCCCGGCGGCGATCACGGCGTCGTCGGCGGACTGGAGCACGTCGCGGAGCTGGCGGACGGCGCTCGCGGGACCGCCGGGGCAGGCCACGTCCGGCTCGACCGGCGTCGCCGTCGCGGCGAGCTGCACCCCCGGCGGCAGCACGGCGGAGCGGGTCGGGCCGTCGCCGCCTTGAGGCGCCCGGGTGCCCGGAGGGGCGAGGCTCGCCACCGGGGACTCCACCCCCGGGTCCTTCGCCCGCTCGGCATAGAAGTCGGCGATCCCGCCCGCGGCCTCGGCCATGGCCTTCTGGAAGGCGGCGTCCCCGAACGCCTCGGCGGCGAGGTCGGCCAGCTCGGCGGCGCCCCGGCGCTCGGCTTCGTCGTCGGAGTCGGGGTCGTAGACCTCGTCCTCCTGGGAGCGGCCGACGCTCTCGTTCTCGCGCTCCACCTCCTCGACCAGGTCGCGGAAGGCCCAGCGGGCGTGGTCCTGGAGGGCGTCGCGGGCGGCGTTGAAGGGGTAGCCGGCCGTACCAGGGCGAACGGTGGTCAGGAGGTCCACCACCACGTCGGCCTTCAGGTTGCCCCGCTGGCTCGGCACCTTGTGCTGGAAGAGGCCGCCGAGCCGGAGGTAGTAGGCCCCCTGCCGGTCCCCGGGCGGGCGGCGGAACGCCTTCACCGTCGCGGTGGTGCCCTGGCCCCACGAGCCGTCCACGGCGACCTTCGCGCCCCCGCGCCGGCTGAACATGGGGCGGACCTCTTCGCCGTCGAGCACCAGCGTGAGGCCGGGGAGGTCGTTGGCGGCGAGCAGCTCGCGCAGGCGGTCGGGCAGGACGACGTAGGCCCGGCGGGCGTCGTCCCAGGTGGAATCGAAGTCCTCGGGCACGTCGAACACGGTGATGCGGGTGCCCTGGAGGTACGGGGCGTCGAAGACCTGGACCTCGGCGTCGGCGCCCGTGCTCAGCGCGAGGTTGTCTCGGGTGTGCATCTCCCATCGGAACGTGCGCGAGGTCCCGAGGATCACCGCCTTCGCGACTCCGAACCCGCCGGCCGCCTCCTCACTGTCGCCCGCGTCCCGCTTGCCCGAGTCCCCGAGGGAGAGGAACTTCGTCAGGATCGTGGTCGCGTCCATGCCGATGCCGTTGTCCTCGAACGAGAGGGCGCGGCGGCCCGGGTCCCAGGTCACGGCGAACCGGCCCTCGCCCGCCCGGGTCTTGCGGGCGCGGATCGCGGCGCGGATGGCATCGATCCCGTTCTGAAGCCCCTCGCGCGTCGCCAGCACGGGCAGGTCCCCGGACTGGTAGACGCTGGTGGTCATGAAGGACCAGATGCGGGCGACGTTGACGCCGGGACGGCCGGTGGCCTTGGCCTCCATCGCCTCGACCACCTCGGCACGGCCCCCGAGGGCGGCGCGCAGGGCGGCGTGGTCGATGCGGAGGCGGGCGGCGGCCTTCGGCGCACCCTGCCGGGCGAGAAGGGTCGCTTGGCATGCGCAGCCCACAAGATGAGCCCTCGTCCGGCCCGGCCGCATCACCTGTGCCTGCGCCGGTCCGCCTCCCGACGCAGGGCCTCGGCGCCTTCCGCCTCCATGGCTGCCCGGGCGGAGGCGAGCGCGTCGGGAGACAGCTCCCACAGAGGGGTGCCACAGCCGGGACAGAACGCGAGCGCCCTGCGGCGGGCGCCGCACCGAGGGCACTTCATCGCGCCGGGGGGAGGGATGAGCTCGGGCATGGCGTCCTCGACGTTCGCCTGGGCAGACGGGGTCTACCCGAGGTGCTGGTGCTGCGGGTCGGTGACCGCGTGGGAATGGGCGATCCCGGTGAAGGTGTGGGTGTGGGCCGCCTGGGTCAGGGTCCGGTCGGCGGCGTAGACGGCGACAAAGCGGCGGGCGCCGTTGGGGGCGGTGGTGGGGGTCACCGCCGAGTTGGTGCCGTCCCAGGTGCTCGCTTCGGTCGCGCCGTTCACGGACAGCTCGCCGACGCCCCGGGTGCTGAAGTCCTTGACCCGGGGGATCGCCGCGGAGCCCACACCCAGCTTGCTGCCGGCGCCGATGCTGGCGGTGGCGGCGTCGGCGCCCGCCGCGGCCTTGGTCGCGGAGGTGACGGTCTTGAAGACCTTGGTCCCGACCACGGTGTTGCCGGGGTTGGCGACGAAGGTCTCGTTGACCGCCTGGTCGAACTGGTCGGTACCGACCACGTTGACGTTGCCGCCGTCCCAGGTGGCGCCGAAGGCGACCTGGAGGTTGCGGGGCGTGCCGGGGTTGGTGAACGGCCCGGGGAAGTTCGGGGACGCCTGGTTGCCGGCGTAGGCGGCATGGACATCGGTGGTGCTGGGGGCCGAAGGGGTCCCGAGGTCCTGGGCCATCGTCAGCACCGCGGCGGCGATGGCGGGGGTCTGGTTGTCGAGGGTGCCGGCGGCGGCGGTGTTGCCCAGGGAGATCCCGGTGCCGGCGGCCCGGGTAGCGGGCGGGGCGTCGGGCTGGGCGTCCATCAGGGCGTAGACGGTCGCGGTGGCGGTCACCTGGGGGTTGCCGGCGCCGAGGCGGTGGGCGATGCCGACGACCAGCCGTAGGCGGGGGAGGATGGGGCCGACCACGGCCTCGTCGAGGTAGCCGGTGAGCAGGCCGAGGTTGTCGGTGGTGTCGGTGAACAGGTTGCCGGCCCCGGCGTTGGCCCAGGGTCCGGCGCCGCCGATGGCGTGGTCGATGCGGCAGTCGAGGTTGGCGTTCAGGGCCCGGGCGGTGACGTCGAGGGCGGCCCTCACCTGGGCGCCGTCGAAGTCCATGGGGACGGGGAAGACATACTCCTTGCGCGAGCCGTCGGCGTTGGACGCCAGGACGGCACCCGCCACGAGTTGCTGGAGGGAGGGGGCCTGGCCGGGCTGGCTGTAGGTCTCCCAGGCCAGCATCGGCAGGGCGGTGAAGGTCACCTGGGGGTTGCCGCCGCCGAGTCGGCTCGACACCGTGAGCAGCACCCTGAGGAAGGGCAGGAGGATGCCGGCGCTGCGGACGCTGGCGGCGCCCGAGAGCAGGGCGACGGCGTCGGTGGTGTCGTTGATCTGCGCCGCCGCGCCCACGTTGGCCCAGGGGCCGGACGCGGAAGGGCCGTGCTGGAGCTGGGCCTGGATGTCGCAGTTGGGGTCCCGGGCGGTCAGCGGGAGCACGATGCGGACCCGGGGCGGGGACAGCCAGGACAGGGGGCCGACGGCGGTCTGGGCGGCAGCGCCATTCCCAGCGCTGCGGTAGACCTGGGGGACGGTCTCGGGGATGAGCTTGGAGTAGGGCATGGCGGTCTCCGCGCCCGGTCAGGCCAGGCGGACGGGGGCGTCCCCGAGCTGGGGGTCCTTCAGGATGGCGGTGCGCCGGGACAGGATGTCCCGGTACAGGTCGAGGGAGCCGGCGTGCAGGTGCCACTCGGGGCCCACCGCCACCCACCGCAGGCGGCCCGACGAGGGGGAGTCCGGGGCGGTGGTGCGCCGGGCGCGGTCGGCGGCGCCCTGGGCATAGGCGGCGAGGAGGTCGCGGTAGGGGACGGTGACGGCTTGGCCGGCGGCGGTGTAAGCGGCCTTCATCCGGGCGGCGACCTGGTCGGCGGCTCCGGCGCCCTGCTGGACGGCGGTGTCGAAGAAGAGGGCGAGGGCCCGCTCGGTGGGGACGTTCAGCCTCCGGGCGACTGCCTCGGCGGCCTGGAGGTGCTCGCCCTCCCGGGCGAGGCGGTCCTGGGCCTCCTGGAAGGGCGGGTGCTTGCCGGCGGCGCGGAAGCGGGACAGCCAGGGCTCCTCCCACAGGCGGCGGCCATCGACGGAGGCGGTGGCGCCCCCGCCCGCGGCCTGGAGGAGCTTCGGCCAGGAGGGGCCGAAGACCCGCTGAAAGGCGGGGGCGTCGAGGCCGTACATGGCGCCGAGCAGGCGGTAGAGGCCCGCCCGGTTCCACTGGAGGATGCCGAAGGAGAGGCCGGCGCCGTCGCGGTTGGGGTTGACGGCGTCGTACCCGCCCTCGTGGCGCATCACGCGGGCGATGACTCGCGGGACCCAGGTCATGCGGCTCACCAGGTCCGTCGCGGCGTGGGCGGCGTCGGTCACTACGTCGGCGACCTGGCCGGGGACCGCCACGGCGGCGTCGAGGAGGGAGGGGGTGGGAACGGGAGGGATGACCGCGCCGTCCGGGGTAGGAGAGCCCCCGGGCTGGGACGTGGGGGCCTCCCGGCGTCCCGCGGCGGCGGCGAGGGCGAGCACACCCACAGCCCCGGCGCCGCCGAGGAGGAGCAGTCCCTTGGCGGCGGCCATCAGGCGGCCCTCGGAGCGGCGGGGGCGGAAGCCTCGCCGGCCTCGGCGGCCTTGCGGGCAGCGGCGAGCAGGTCGCGGGGGATCTTCCGTCCCCACCAGTAGTCGCCTGCCGCCTCCAGCTCGCCGAACTTGAGGCCGGACGCGGGGGCGAGGTCCAGGAAGGCCCGCCACCCGGCGGCGGTGGGCGGCAGCACGTCCCCACTGGCGAGGCCCGGACCGCGGGCCACGGTCAGCTTGCCGGCCACCACCACCGGGACCTTCTGGTCGTCCACGTAGTAGGGGCTGGCCTCGGCCATCGACCGCACGATCCGGCCCGCCATCCGCGGCCACCACTTCTCCACCCAGGCGTCGGAGGCGAGGGACCACCCGAGGGTCGGCCAGTTGCCCCACCGGCGCAGGTCGCGGTCGACGCGGGCGGCGAGGGCCTGCTCGGTACGGCCGTCGTCGTCCTCGGGCCAGGTCGGGGACAGGTGCTCGGGCTGGATCCCCATCCCCGCCACCTGCTCCACCTTCTGCGACGACCAGGTGCCCGAGCCCGCCTCCCGGGCGGCGATCTCCGTGCCCCGCACCTTGCCGAACTCTGCGTAGTTGACCCGGTCGGGGTTGAAGGGGGAGGGCATTCCCACCCGCAGGCCCTCATATACCGGGGCCTGCCCGTCTTGGGGGACCAGCACGTCGGTGTCGCGGACGGCGTACATCCACTCCGCCCAGGGCCAGGCGGCGGGGTCCACCCGGGCGAGGTCCTTCAGGCGCTCTTCCCCCTCCAGGCGCAGGCGGGCGGCCTCGGTGGGGTCGGCGGCGGTCTCCGCCTTGCGGAACCGGGCGTTGGCCGACTTGAGGAGGCGGGCGGCGTCGGCGGCGACCTTCTTGCGGGCGTCCGCCTCGCGCCGAGCGCGGACCTCGGCGAGGCGGCGGGCGGTCTTCTCCGGGTCCCGGGAGATGAGGAGCAGGATCTCCTCGGGCCCCAGCTCCATCTGGGCGCCGGGGTTGTTGGTGTCCCGGGCCTGGGAGGACAGCAGTTCGGTCATCCACCCGAGCTTCCCCTGGATGAGGTTGAACCTCAGCCCGTCCTGGGAGCGCCGGGCGAAGTAGTAGTCGATCTCGATGGTCTGGAGGGTGTTGCCCTGGCGGACCCCGCGGCCGTTGCGCTGCTGCAAGGTCGCCGGCTCCCAGGGCAGGTCCAGGTGGTGGATGGCGCAGGTGCGGGTCTGGAGGTCGATCCCCTCGTAGGCGATGGCGTTGGCGATGACCACGTCGTACAGGGGGGCCAGGCCCTCCTCGGGCACCCCGTTGAACTCCCGGGCGATGCGCTGGCGGTCCGCCGAGGCCTTCGCAGTGATGCCGTTCAAGACGGCGATGCGCTCCTCGGCGATCCCCGCCTCCACCAGCACTGCCTTGACCCAGCGGTGGGCGGCGAGGTTGTCGACGAACACGATGTGCCCGCAGGTCCGGTTGGCGGCGACCTTGCGGGCCAGGGCGTCGAACTTCGGGGAGTGCGGGTTGGCGTCCGCCGTCGCCGCCGAGCCCCAGTCGTACCCCTCGTCGAGGTTCGCGTGGATGGCGACCAGGGCCATGCGGGCGAGCAGGCCCAGGATCACCGACTTGTCCTGGAGGGAGGTCGAGGAGAGGGCCTGCTCGATCTTCGCCACGTACAGGTCGTACTTGGCGTCCTGGGCGGCATCCATGTCGACTTCGACGACCTGGACGCGGGGCTCGGGGAGCTTGAGGCCGACCTCCTCGGCGGTCTTGAACTCCCCGTAGCGGAAGATGGTGTCCCGCAACTCGTGGAGGTTCTGGAACCCGGTGACCGCGCTCCGTTCCTCGACCTCCATCTTGGTGTTCACCACCGGCTTCAGCTCGATGCGCAGGTAGCGGTCGATGAACTGCTCGGGGTCGCGGATCCCCATCCGGGACCACGCCTCGTGGTCCACGTACTGGATGAGGTTGTAGAACTCCAGGGGGCTGTTCTTGGCCGGGGTGGCGGAGAGGAGGACGATCCCCGCCCCTCCCGTCTTGCGGCGCACCGCGGCGCACCGGAAGTCGAGCTGCCAGGCGCGGTTGGAACCCTCCCCGGCGTTGCCCATGAAGCGGGGGACGCCGCCCTCGCGGGCCTCGGGGAGGTAGAGGTTCTTGAAATTCTGCGCCTCGTCGACCACCAGCAGGTCGATGCCGATGTCGTCCCAGGCGATGCCGGGGTCGTACTCCCAGCCCTCGCGGATCTCCATCGCCTCGGCGACCCACGCCGACACGCCCTCCTTGAGGATGGCGCGCTGGCGCTCGGTCAGGGTCTTCATCTGCATGGCGTTGCGCTGGCGGAGCTTCACCTCCCGCTGGATGGCCTCGGTCTGCTCGGCGTAGGCCCGCACGGCGGCCTCGTTCATCCGCGTCCGCTCCAGGGCGGAGTAGGTGAGGAGGACGACGTCGAACTCCCCGCCCTGGAAGCGGGTCCACTTCTCGGCCCGCTCCTGGGGGGTGTCGGTGTCCGAGGTGACCAGGCCCTTGCGCTCGCCGCGGGCGATGACCTTCCGCTTGGAGCCGATGACGGCGATGCGGTAGTCGGGGAGGACGCGGCGGAAGTCGGCCTCCCACTTCCACACGATGGAGTTGGGGACCAGCAGGACCGGGCGGCGGCACCAGCCCTCCTGGCGGGCGCGGGCGACGACGGCGATCCCGGTGTAGGTCTTGCCGACCCCCACGTCGAAGGCGACGAGGCCCCCGCGGTTGGCGAGCACGCGGCGGGCGCCTGAGACCTGGTGGGGGTGGAGGCGCGGCCCGTCCTTGGCCCAGCGGGCGATGGAGAGCGGCTCCGCGGCATAGGCGGGGGCCTTGAAGCCGAGGAAGGAGCGGTTGTAGGCGGTCTCGACGCGGGTCCGCCGCCCCTCGTCGGCGCCGATCCACGCCCGGAACGACTGCTCCCACTCGGTCGCCTTCTGGAGGCGGACCTCGTCGATGTTCTCGTCCTTCTTCTTCTTCGGGGAGAAGACCGTCTTGTCGTGGTTGATCCACCCCAGGCACCAGATGGTCTCGGCGCCGAGGTCGGAGCCTCCCTCCTCGATGTCGGCGTACTCGACGCCGTGCGGGACGACGAGGCCGCCCTCGCGCGAGAGCTTCACCGGGCCGTAGTACTGGTTCAGGGTCTCGGAGAGCCAGCCCTCGACCAGGTCGAGGGGGATCCAGCCCTGGCGGGGGGAGACGCCGCCGATGTCGTCGAACACCGCGGGGGCGATGGCCTGGAGGAGGGCGCGGGCCTGGGCGGCGGCGACCTCGTCTCCGTGCTCGGCTCGCTCCTTCGCCCGGTCGTACCGGGGCCAGAGGTGGCCGGTGTAGTAGTGCTCGGCGGGGACGATCTGGTCCCAGGCGTCGCCGTCCCGGCACCAGCCCGCGGCGACGAGGGTGGCGACAGCCGCCTCGGGCTCCATCGCCCCGCCGGCCTTGCGGTGGAAGGCGAGGAGCCGGTCCAAAGGGAGCACGCGGGCCTGCCGGTACAACATCTCCGCCTGGGCGACCACGTCGTCGGGCCGACCGCGGTAGCGAGGGCGGAAGACCGGCTTCGTCTCCAGGGCCCGGATGAGCTTCCCGGCCCGGTCGAACGCGGAGAGGAACCGCTCGGCGCCGGTCGTCCCCTGCTTGGCGAGGCGCTGCAGGTCGATCTTGGCCCACGGGTTCCCGTTCGCTCGGGCCCACGCCAGCAGCGCCTCGTGCAACTCGGGCCAGAGGAGGGACGGCTCCTCGGAGTCCTCGGCGGCGAGGCCGGCGAGGAAGGCGTCCACGCGCAGGCCCAGGTGGACGGCGGACGCCAGTTCCTCGGGCAGGCCCTCGGTGTCGGCGCCCAGGTGACGGGTCACCCCGACCCGCCCGCCGCGGACCGCCCGGGGGACCTCCACCGGGGCGAGGACGCAGGCGCCGCAGACGGGGCGCTCCACCAAGTCGGGCAGTCGGGTGAACTCGCCCTCGACCTGGTAGCCGAAGCGGGGCTTGGTGGTCTGGTCGTCGTCCCCGGCGTCCTTGCCCACCTCGCGGCCGAGGATGTGCTCGGGGAACTCCTCAAAGTACCGCCC
Organism: Myxococcota bacterium; assembly: GCA_023150875.1. Lineage (GTDB taxonomy): Bacteria > Myxococcota_A > UBA796 > UBA9615 > JAKLKC01 > JAKLKC01. The sequence continues at coordinate 66,896 of JAKLKC010000013.1, forward strand.
CTCCAGGACGAAGCGGTCCTCCTCGGCGACCTCGGTGAGGGTGCCGCCCCGGGCGCGGAAGAACAGCAGGTCCGTCACCAGCAGGGCCCCGGGGAACAGCTTGGAGGGGAGCCGGTAGGCGGCGGCGAGGTGGTGGCGCTTCAGCACCTTCTCGCGCAAGGAGAGGTTCCGCTCGGCTCGGCCCGTCATGAAGCCGTAGGGGACGAGGTAGACCCCGAGGCCGCCCGGGACCAGCAGGTCCAGGCCCCGGCGCATGAAGTAGGCGTAGGCTTGCTTCTCCCGGTAGCTCCGGTCGGGGTCCTCGGCGACGGACGCCCCCCGCTGGCCGTAGGGCGGGTTGGACACCACGAGCTGTACCCGGCCCTGGTACTCGGGGCCGTGTTCGCGGACCCACCGCTCGAAGGGACCGGTGTTGAGCGCGAGGTCCCCGCGGATGGCGGCGAGCATCCGGGCGGACAGCTCGGAGTACTCGACGGCCATCCACTCCAGTTCGGCGAACCCGGGACCGGAGAAGGCGCGCACGAACCGGCCGATGCCCGCGGACGGTTCCAGGGCCAGAACCCTCCCCGAGGCGCCGGGAAGGGCGGCGAGCCCGGGCAGGAGCGGCTTGACCACCCGGGCGACCTCGCCGGTCACCCGGGTCGGGGTGTAGTACTCGTGGATGAGGCCCCGGGCCTCGGGGACGGGGAACCCGGCGGGGAACTGGGACGCGGCGGCCTCGATGGACAGGCCGCCCCACCCCGAGTACCCGGCCAGGATCCGCCGGTCGGCGTCAGTCATGGCCTCGGGGTGCTTCGCCGCCGCCACCCGCATGGCGTCGAGGTTGGCGCGGGTACGCTTCGCCGCCGTCCACTCCTCGGGGGGCAGGGCGTCGTCGTTGGCGGCGCGGCTCCCGAGGTGCTGGTCCAGGATCGCCACCAGGGTGCCGCGGTGTCGCCCGAGGAACCCATCCAGGTAGGCGGGGGTGACGCCGCCGGGGAGGCGGGTCCGCACCACCTGGGCGATGCGGTCGACCAGGGCTTCGGCGGCGGCGGTCACGGGGTCCCTCCCCGGGCCAGGCGCTCCAGCCACTCCCGGTCGCGCTCGCTCAACTCAACCTGGATGGTCAGCTTGACCCCCCGGCCGAGCAGGTACGCCCCCCAGGCCAGCGCGCCGTAGGGGCCGAGGGTGAGGAGGTAGTCGAGCCCCGCTCCCGGGCCGGCCCCCGGCGCCGGGGCGGGGACCGACCCGTCGGCGGCGAACGCCACGAGCCCCGACGCCAACAGCAGCAGGGGACTGATCAGATAGAAGAAGGGGCGGGTCACGCCGCCGCCTTTCCCGCCAGCGCGGCCTGGATGGCGGCGGCGAAGGCGTCGAGCAGGGCCTTGTCCTTCTCGGGGTCCGGTTCGGCCGAGGCCACCGCGGCGGGGGCCGGCGACGGCACCGGGGCGCGCGGCCGGCGGGGCGGCTCGGTGTCCCGCCCCTTCCCCGGCTTGCCCGCGCGGGAGGGTGCCTTCGGGGTCGGGGCCGGGGCCGGCGGCGGCACCGGATCGTGGCGGCAGGTCCCCGTCAGCCCGAGCGAGGTCTGCCCGGCGGCGCACGCCTTGGCGGCGCGGGCGGCGGCGAGGGCCACCTTCTCCCCGACGTGGCGGACCTCGCGGGCGGCGTCCCAGGTCCGTCCCGCGGCAAGGGCCTTGCGGGCGGCTTCGTAGGCTTCCGTGGCCCGACGCAGGGCGGCCGTCGCCTCGTCCCTCTCCCGGCCCTGGCAAAGGGGGGAGCGCACCAGGGCCTGCCCGTGGCGGATGAGGGCCCGCGCCCGCTGGAGGTGGAGGCCCGCCTCGGCGGTGGACTTCCACCCCTTCTCCCACTCGGTCAGCCCAGCGAGGGCCTGGGCGTCCTTGCGGGTGATGTCCGCGATCCGCTTCAGCTCCTTCGGGCAGTCGGGAGACTCGGGCAGGGGGTCGGCGTCCACCGGGGGCGGCACCACCGTCACCCCCGGCATCCCCGTCAGCCCGAAGGCCGAGGCGATCCCCGCCTCCACGGCGGCGGTCGGAGCCGGAGTGGGAGCCTCGGGCGCGTGCGCGTCCTTCTTGTTCTTGTCGCGCGGCGCCCGCTCCTTCAGCCGGTCCACGGGGTCCTTCTTCTCCCGCTCCGGACGGACGGGGTGCTCGGCGGCGTAGGCGGCGTCCACCGCGGCCCGCCGCCTGGTGTCGCGGAAGGAGCACGCCTCCTTGACCAGTTGCAGGGCGCCGAGGAGGCCCGCCTCGATGGCGGCAGAGAGGGTGGGGAGCCCGGACCCCCGGGACTCCTCGGGGGTGCTGAACCACCGCTCCCCCCGGGCGAAGGCCCACGACCAGCCCTCGCCGGGGTGGCTCTCCAGGCGCAGCGTCCCGTAGGTCGCTAGCCGCCGTTCCAGCACCACCCGGGGCTGGTGGTCGTCGCAGTACAGCCGACCCCGCCACGAGCCCCGCATCGTCGCCGGGCCCTCCTTCGGGGGGTCCCGCTGCTCGGCCTTGGCCGCCGCTACTGCCTCAGCGGGGGTGGTCTCGGTGGCCGGGGCCAAGGGGCAGTCGGATCCGCCGTTCGCGGTCCACACCCGCGCCCCCTCCTTGGCGATGTGGACAAGGATGGCCCGGCCCTCACGGGGGCGCATCACCAGGGCGAACTCGCCCCCGCATGCGCGGCCGTAGGCGCGGACCATGCGGGGCCAGTCGTCGTTCGCCCCGAGGATGTTCAGGGCGAAGTGTCGGGGCTTCTTCCCCTCGGCGGGCTTCTCGTCCCGCCACCCGTGCTGGACGACGCTGGTCATGGTCAGGCTCCCTTCTTCCACAGCACGGGGAGGGTGAGCGCCCCCGCGACCAGGGCCAGGCCCCCGAGCACCCACCACCCGGCGCCGCTGCTCTCCGAAGGAGGCGGGGGGAGGGTGCTGTCCTGGAGGGCACGGCCCTCCCGGGACGCCTCCACCCGGGCGCGCAGGTCTTCGAGTTGGAGGGCGGTCTGCTCGCGCAGGTTGGTGGTGTAGTTGAGGGCGGCCACCGCTGCGACGACGCCTGCCACCGTGAGGCCGATGGCGCCGATGACCAGCACCACCACCGGGAGCACCCCGAAGGTGGCGGCGCCAGCCTGGTCGGAGTTCCCGTACACCGGGGTGGCGAGGTCCCACCACCGCGCGTTGAGCTGGTTGAAGTTCGCCACCGCGGGGGAGTGGTCGGGGGTCCCCTCCAGGTCCCGGAGACCGAGCTTGATGGCGTCCAGGTGCCCTCGGGCGACGGCGAGGTTCTCCAGGGACCTCGACGCGCTGGCGCGGTGGGCCTCGGGGTCGCGGGCGACAGCGTCGCCCAGCCGGCGCACCTGGTCATCCAGCCAGGTCCGCCAGGACCCTCCCCACGAAGCCATCGCCTCGGCCCAGGTCGCCATGGGTCAGTCCCGGCACCGGCCGCCGCAGCGGTCGCAGCCGAACAGGTCGTCCAGGTCGTCCCCCTCCACGTCGACCTCTGCTTCGGCGTCCACGTCCAGGGAGGCGCGCGCTTCGCCGCGAGGCCCAGGGAACCGGGGCATCCTGGGCAGAGCGGGAGGCGCAGGGGGTGCGGGAAGGGCGGGGAGCCCGGGACGGGACGGGAAGCCCGCACCGGGAGCACCACCCCCAGACCGCGCCGATACGCGGCCCTGGCCCCGGGCGTTCACCGACACCACCAGGGACGCGGTCGCCCCCTTCACCATCGCCCGGGCGAGGCGCCCGGTGGCGCCGCCCGCGGCCACGGCGTCCGCGGGGACCTCGCCCACCAGGTACAGCCCAGGCCGCAGTTCCAGCACCGCCGCCCGGTATCCGGTCTGCGCGCGGACCTGGATGTGTTCCCCCACCGGCAGCGACGGACCCCACGACGGAGCCGGGGCCGGGTGGGTCGCTGCGGGCGTCGCGGGTACGGGGGACCGCCGCGGGACCCCACCAGGCCGGCGCGGGCGGGGACGCGGACGCCCCTCCGCCCCGAACCCCCGCTCTCGGTGTCGTCGCCGGTACTCGCTCATGGAGATCGCCTTCCGCAGCCTCGTCACGCCGCCCTCCCGAGCGGGCGCGCAGGCTGCCGCCGCCGCTCGCGGTTCATGCCCAGCCGGGCGCTGGGGTCGTCGCGGTACCACCGGCCGCCCACCCGGTAGCGGACGATGCAGTGGTAGAGACCCGGCCGGTTCGCCGGGCTCCGGGTCCGCAGCATCACCTCGGCCTCGATGCACGCCGGCCGCGCCCGCTGCGCCTCGGCGTACCCGCCGTCCCCAGGCCGGAGCGCCTTCCAACCCCGCGCCAGCAGCTCGCCCGCCCGCGCCGCCGCCAGCCCGTCGCAGTCCTCGTGCCCCTGGGCCAGCAGGTTGATGTAGTCGCACCAGGTCTCGTCCACCTCGCGGCGGTACACAACGCCGGCCTGGTACAGCCCCGGCAGGTCGGGACGGCCGCGCAGGATGCGGGCGTTCTCCCGGGCCAGCCAGTTCAGCAGCCGGAGCGCCGCCCTCTCGTGGAAGCTGAGCTTGACGGTGATCCGCATGGTCAGACCCCCAGCCCGAAGGTGAGGGTGACGATCTCGCCGGCCGCGAGCCCGGTGACGTTCACCGTGTCCGCAGTGCCGACGTAGACGAATCGGCCGCTCAGCGAAGAGACGGCATGGCGGCTCTTGGCGGTCCCGAAGCCGTTGATCAGCTCGACGACGGCCACGGTGTTGGTCAGGCTGGAGACGGCCTGGAGGGTCTGGGCGAAGTTGGGCACTGCGACCAGGGACGCCCCAGTCGTCACCTGGACCTCGAACTGGTTGCGGGTGGTGGCGTACTCGTCGGCGATGCACACCGTCACCTCGTTCTCCTTGGAGGAGCGGTTGACCACCGAGACGTTGACGGCGCGGGCGATGACGCAGACCCGGGTGCTCCGGGCCACGGAGACGGCCACGGCGTTGGCCTTGCCGCCCCCGCCCGACCAGGCGATGAGCGCGTCGAACGGGGCCCCACCCAGCAACTCCACCAGCCGGGGCCAGGTCCCGCCCGCCTCGCCGGTGAGCACCGGGACGGTTTCTCCTGTCCCCGGCGTCCCCGCGGTGGTGGGCACCGCCGCGGCGAGCCGCTTCACGTCGCTGGTCGTCGAGAGGCGGCAGAGGGTGGGGACCACGGCGGACTCCTGTCGGGGTCAGGGGGACACGGGGGCTCCAGGGCGGACGACGGCTCCCGCGCGAGGGCCCGGCCGGTTTCCGACCGATCGGACCCCCGCGGGGAGGCTCAGCACTTGGGCGCGGGCTTCTGGCCGATGAACGCCGCCCGGGCGGTGGCCGTCGCGGCGGCGCTGGCGGTCAGGTTGCCGGCGACCAGGATGTCGCGGCCCCCGCCCAGGTTCTGGCCCTTCACCAGGTCCTTGGTGAAGGCGGTGGCCCCGAACAGGCTGGCGTCCACCCCGTTCGGGTCGCTGAAGATCAGCCGGTCCCCGAAGAAGACGCTGGTGACCGTGCCGCTGATGGTGCCGGCGGTGGTCGCCAGGGTCACCTTGAGGTCCTGCGCCTTGAAGTCGTGCTGCAGGCGGATGGCCATGGAGAAGGGCGAGGTCCCGGCGCCGGCGAACACCACCGACGCGACGCCGTTGACCAGGGTCTGGGCCCACTTGCGGCTGGAGGTGCGCTTCCGGCCGTGGCCCTTGCCCTTGCCCTTCCGCCGCTTGCGGGTGGCGCCGAAGTCGCCCTCGCCCTCCACCTCCTCGCCGACCTCGTCGTCGCCCTCGACCTCGTCGCCGAAGTCGCCCTCCTCCCCGAAGTCGTCGTCGTCGCCCTCCACCTCCTCGCCGAACTCCTCGTCGTCCTCGTCGTCCCAGTCGTCGTCCCGGCCGGAGAACTCCTCGTCGCCTCCGAACTCACCCCGGCGGATGGAGTCGGTGTCCACCACCAGCTCACGGGTCCCGCGGTCGCCGTACACGCGCCCGGTGCCCAGGTAGTCGAGCTTGCTCATCGTCGTGTCCTCTCCTCAGGTGTTCAGGCCGCGCGGGCGCGGGCGAAGCGGTTGTCGGGGCGGGGCCGGGCGTGGAGGGGGCGGCGCCGCTCCTCCTCGTCCCCGCGGGTGGTGGGCTCGGGGGTCAGCAGCACCTCGCGGATGGGGGCGCCGATCTCCCCGCGGATGGCGGGGCCGGCGGCGGGGGCGGCGGCCGGCTTGCCCGCCTTGTCCGCCAGGGTGCGGCCCGCGGACACGGCGACCGAGGCGAGCCAGGACCCCATGATCCCGTTGCCCAGCGACAGGGCGTGCTCGCCGCCCTTCCCGGAGATGGACTCGTACAGTCCGTACCCCTGGGCGAGGATGGCGGCGGGGGCGCGCAGGTCGACGCCGCCCAGCTTGAGCTTGTCGGCGCCGAAGTAGCCCTCGGCCAGGGACGCCAGGAACAGGCTCCCCTGGGTCTCGGCGGTGTGCACGACCAGGGCTCCGGTCTCGGCGACCGCCTCCTTGGTCCTGTCCGCGCGCCGGGTCAGGCTGGCGATCTTGTCGACCGCCTGGGAGAGGGCCCCCTTCGCCTTCGTGTCCGGCACCTTCCCGCCCTTCATCGCGGTCTCCAGTGCGGTTCCCATGAACGTGCCTCGCGGTTCGGGTGGAGGCCCCGGCGGAAGGTCCGGCGGCCGTCGTTCCCCCTGACGGTAGCGACCCAACCCCGCGCCGGACCAGCGGATCCGCTGACCACCGCGGGGCGGGGGATGGTTGCGGAAGCGGGGTCAGCGACCGGGAGGAGCGTGGTCAGGTGCGCGGAAGCACGCGGTCAGCGGCGGGGGGAGGCGCGGTCAGGAACGGGGTCAGCGGCTCTGACCACGCTCCGCTCGCGTGGTCAGTGCTTTCCGTTGCCCGCGGAGGCCGCCGCTCGCATCCTGACGTGGCGACAGCGGAAGGAGGTGCGTGGACGCCGATGCCTTCGCCTTCACCGGCCTCGACCTCATCGAACAGCGGCTCCGCAAGGACGCCCGCAAGATCGGCTACCTCAGCCTCCAGGACCGCACCGTCCGCGGCGCCGACGAGCCCGTCGGCCGCTTCGACTTCGACGAGCGGGACGCCGCCCCGTACCTGAACCCGGCGCCCCCGGTGGACGAGGGAGCGGCGGACCCCGAAGACGACCTCCCCGACGTGGGGGAGCCCGGACCCGACATCACCCCCGACGACCTCGCAACCGCCGCGGGCCGCTGGCTGCGGGAGACGGCGGCGAACAACACCGTGGGGGAGCCCTCGCGGCGGTTCCGAGTGCGGGTGTTCGGCCCCAAGGGGCTCGACTTCCTCTTCTCCGCCACCTTCGTCTGCCACAACCAGGACGAGGCCGAGGACGAAGCCGGCCCCCCGTTGCGGCTGCCCGACATGCCGTCGCCGTCGTGGGACCAGGCGATCACCGACGCGGCGATGAAGCCGCTGCGAGCCCTCGGCGACGGCTACGCCCAGTTCATGAAGCTGGTCATGGCAACCGTGGGCCAGTTCCAGGGCCTCAACAACTCGATGCACTCCCGGCAGCACCGCCAGCTCCGGGAGGCCCAAGACCAGGTCGAGCAGCTCGTCGCCTCCATCCTGGAGTTCCGCGCCGCCCAGGTGGAGGCCCAGGAGCAGCGGAAGACCGACGAGCACCACCAGGACGCCCGCACCGAGCTGGCCCGCCAGGCGATCAAGCAACTCGGGGACGCCGCCCAGGCGTTCATGCTGGCCCGGGGCCTGCCGCCCGACCTGGCTGAGGTGTTCGGCACCCTCGGCACCAGCCCCGAGCTGATGACCTCCCTGCGCGACCCCGCGGTGCGAGCCCTGATGAAGGACCCCGCGAACCTGCGCGGCCTCGCCCAGATGCTCAAGGCCGCGGGCGACCAGGCGCAGGCCGCCCGCGCAGCCGCGAGCACCCCCGGCCCCGAACCCACCCCTACCGAGGCCACCGCCGCCTGACCGGCCCGGCCGAAGGAGCCCCCGTGCCCGCCACCGCGAACGACACCCCCCGCGCTCGCCCCGCCCCGCCCTGGCTGGAGGCGGCCCGGGACGCCTACGGCGAGACCTTCGGCGCCCGGAGCCCGAAGGCCCTCGGCGTCGCGCTCGACGACTGGAGCGAGCTGTCCGTCGACGAGCAGACCTTCACCGTCGGGCGGCTGCTGTACCTGAACCTCCTCGCCCACCGCAGCACCCAGCGGTTGCTGGAGAAGGTGGTCGCGGGCCTCGATTCCGTCGCCGACGCCGTGGCGGGCTTCGACGGCCCCGGGGACGAGGACGACGACGAAGAGGAAGAGGGCGAGCCCGCCCCCGCCGCGTCGGCCGGCGCCGGCCCGCGCCCCGGGCCTGTCGTGCCCCAGGCTGGCGCCAGCCCGCGCCCCGAGCCCCCCGTGCCCCCGGCCGCGCCCGCCGCCGCTCCGGAACCCGCCGTCGAGGTCGAGGTGCTGGACCCCGAGGACGCCACCCCGTTCGACCAGGAAGGCAGGGCCGCGTGAACATCGCGGTAGTTCCCCTCGCCCCCGACCGCTCCGTCCGGGTGGACCTGACCCTCCCCATCACCCGAATGGGCATCGGGGCGTTCTCCTTCGACCCGGTGCGGGCCCTGGTGGGGGCCCCCGTGGCCGACCTCCTCGCCCCCCTGCTCCGCGCCCCCGTGGGCCGCCGCCCGTCGGCGTCGGGGGTGGCAGTGGAGGTGTACCCACTGGCCCTGCCCGAGGGCGAGGGGATGTCCATCCCCCTCGGCCACCTGGGGGAGGTCGCCTTCCGCAACGACGCCGGCACCCTGGTGCTCTCCGTCCCGGTGCCCATGGCGGGCTGGGCCGCCCGGCAGCTCGGCGACGCCGTCACCGCCGGCCCCGTCCGCCGCGAGGCCCTCTCCGGCAGCGCCGCCGTCGCCGACTTCTGGGTCCGCCTGCGCCCCGGCTCCCGCAAGTCCCTCCCCCTCGGCACCCTCGGCGAACTGGGCGTCGAGGCGGCGGAGTAGCCCATGCCCCTCGCCGTCTTGGACGTCCAGCACCGCGGGAAGCCCGGCCGGTGGGCCGACCGCGGCGCCGTCGCCTTCGGAGTGGAGGAGGTGGACCTCACCCACCGCTACGCCCTCGCCGCCGACAAGGTGCTCCGGGCCGCCGGCTGGGACTGCTGCGTCCTCGCCGACGGCCACTACGCCGACCGCTGGGCCCGCGCCGACGCCTACGGCGCCCTCGTCTACGTCGCCTGCCACGTCGACGGGGGCGGCGGCGACCGCGGCACCGTCTACTACGACGCCCGCAGCGCCCGCGGCCCCGCCCTCGCCACGGCCGTCGCCGACGAACTGCGGAAGGTCGTCCCCTGGCCGGTGCTCCCCCGCCCCACCGTCGCCGGCGACCGCGCCTTCAACACCATCCAGGGCGTCCGCGCCGTCGCCCTCTGCTTCGAGCCCGGCTTCGTCGACGACCCGGTGGAGGACCACCGCCGGGTCCTGGTCGCCCAGGCCGAGACGCTCGGCACCGCCCTGGCCCGCGGCATCGCCGCCTGGGGCGGCTTCCCCGACGCCACCCCCCGGACCTACGCGCCCGCCACCCCCACCTCTCGATGAGGAGGACCGCCGCCATGATCCGTTCCCTGTTCGCGCTCGCCCTGTCCCTCGCCGCCCTCGCCCTCCCGGGCTGCGCCACCCTCGGCCAGTCGAGGACCGCCCAGGCGGTGGTGGCCGCCGCCGCCAGCCCCGCCGAGGATCTCGCCGTCGCCGCCTTGGAGGCGGAACTGGCCAAGCTGCCCGCCGACCCCGCCGACCTTCGCGCCTGGTGCCTTTCCGCCGGGCTGACCGACGACGAGGCCGACCTGGTCATTGGCGAGGCGGGCGGGGAACTCATGGCCGCCCTCGGCTCCCTCCCCCGGTACATCGAGGGGGGTGCCTTCGGGCGCCTGGCGCTCTCCGCCCTGGCTGGGGAACACCCGGAGGTCGTCGGCCCGCGCGAGGCGGCGCGGTTCCTGCTCGCGTGGGCGGAGATGCACCAGGGGGTCCTCGGCAACGACGGGGGACCGTGATCGGGCTCGACACTTGAACCCCAACTGGCCAGTCGTGTAGGCGTAGCGGACGCTCACGGTGAGGCATCCTTGTCGATGATGACGTGTACGCCTGGAAAAGCGTCCGGAGTAGCAGGGTCTACTTCTACCCATCCGTCATCAGGATCCACGGTCATCCTCACCCGCAACGGGAGCAGGATACCCCGACCGTGGTTTATCAGGTGAGTATACTCCTCCGGGGTGACTTCCTTGAAGAAGACCTTCGGTGTCGGGATCCAGGTACAGTCCAGCTGGACCTTCGTCCAAACGTCGAAGATGCTGATGTAGAGGTCAGTTAGCGTCACCTGGCCCGGTGTGCGGAAGGTTAGCCCGCTCCGACGTCTCTCGTTCTCAAACAAGGTGCCGAGCGTAGTCCGTGTCCGCCCGCGATCCGTGCTGGCCGGTGTCTCTAACGTGAGCGTGAAGTGATCGTCACGCCCCTTCGCTACAGCCGCCAACTCTTCGCTCACAACAAGGTCCATTTCCATCCGGACCTGGGCATGCCGCCAGTCGTTCAGACGAACAGGGATCTTCACGCGGGCCGTCCACTTTGGATGCTTCATGTCCTCGATGGTGATCAACTCGATGCGGATTGCCCGTGCGTACCTGTGGGTCGTCTTCGCGAAGCCCGGTGCGGACATCAGGAACCCCTTCGCTGCCCCCACGTCGCGCATGAACCCGGCGAAATCGTCAATCGAGGGGAGAGTGGCCTTGCGAGTCCTGTCCTTGCACGAGACCGCGATCAAGGTGCCGTCGCGAAAGCGCACCGAAACGTCGATCTGACGATCCTCGCCACTCAGAATACCGACGACGTGCTCGTCCTGCGCCACGGTCGCGTCGGGGAAGAGCCTTCTGAACTTCTCGTAGGCGAACAACTCGTAGGCTTCGCCGACCTTAGGCTTGCGGGGCCCCTTGCTGTGCTTCTTGGCCTTCGTCACCGAGCCTGCTCCGAAGCCTCAGTGCCGAGACGCACGATCTCGTTCACCCGCTTCTGGAGGAGCCTGTTCAACATGCGTGCAGCGGAGGGCCGCATCACACCGACGGGGCGGGCCTTAACGCGGGCCATCGGGTACTCCGAGAAGGCGTCTTGCGAGACCAATCCTACCATGGGCGGACTCGATGGCTGGGACGGTCCTGGTGGTGCGCGGTGGCACGTTGGGAACGTAGTCGAGCTGCGCGTGCACAGGAACTGGCTACGGGAACTGGCGAGCCGCTTCCCAGATCACGTAATGGAGGAGGTTGTGGGAGTGCTGTGCGGCGCCGCGGTCGACTTCGTGCTCGGCCACCACTCGCGCTTGAGCAGCCAAGACCTCTGCCGTAAGGCGGAAGCCTGGACCATTCCTCGTTGCACCCGTCGCCACACGGTGAACTGCGGCGGCGAGAGATGCTGGCCCGCCGTTGTCCTCGACGACGGCCGCAGGGCCCTCGTGTCGGGGCGCACGCGGCGTTCGAGATGGGGACGTGCTGGTGCGGCGGCTCGTCGGCCTGCGCTTGCGCCACGGCGCTCCCTGACGCTCTCGGACGCGTAGAGCCCAACCCGCCCTCCGACACCCGGGGCATCGCACCCGTACACCCTCGGACGCCCCTCGCGTGTCCACCATGCCGGCACCTTCGTCCCGGGCCCCATCCGGCGGTTCAAGGAGGAGGGCGGCAAGGGGGTCGGGGACGATGGGCACGGAGCGGGTGGTGATCTGCGGAGAGGCCGCAGCGGCGGGTCTCGCGGGGCGGCGGGCGACGTATCTCAACCTGGGTGGGCCCAAGCCCTCCTTGCACCTGGAGGTCCAGGACGTCGCGCCGACCGCCGTCGACGCCCTGCCGGACGTCGTGGCCGACCTTGTGGAGGTTGCCTGCTACCTGTTCGGTGCGGACCAGAGTTGCCCTCCTCGTATAGGCCCCGGGAGCGAACGAATCGAAGTTGAGCGGCAGCGGGTCCGGGTACTGGTTCCCGTCCGGCGGTCGGACCTCTGGTCGTCGGCGCCGGTCATGGGGGCTCTCACCGAGTTCCTGGAGATCGTGTTCGGCGACGACAACTACCGGGTCGAGTTCCGCGACCTGCCGGATGCACGGCCTCTTTCCCAGTACGTCCGGACCGCGTCCACGCCCCTGGGGGAAGTGGAGGCCGACGAGGTCATCGTCTTCACCGGGGACCTCGCCTCCCTGGAGGCGACGCTGGTCGCCGTCCGCGACCGCGGTGTGCGCGCGGTGCTCGTCGACCAACGCACGACCCCCAGGATCGACGAACGGCACCGAACGCTCGCCCGCGAGTTGGCTTCGCGGTGCCCACCCGGGCAGGTCCGCTACGTCCCGGCCTGGGTGACCGCTGGCCGAGCCCGCGACGATGGCCGACCGTGCCGTTCGCGTCCTCTCCTCATCGTGGCGCTCGGAGTCCTGTTGGCGCGCGTGGCCGGATGCTTGGCCATCGGCATCCCCGCCGCGGGACTCCTGAGCCTGGGACTGGCATTCGGCGAGGGCGATGCCGTCACCAGCGCCGCCCACCCCGCCCACCCGCTGGTCGTTGCCGCGCTCCGTCGCCTCTTCTCGGCCCTTTTGCCCGGGCTGGTGGAGTTGGAGGTCCGATCTCGGTGGCGCACCCCTGCCGATCAGGTTCGGAGCATCCGCGACCACGGATGCGTCGACCTCATCCGCCACACGTTGAGTTGCCCGCGCCCGCCGGCGAGCGCGCGGGGCTGCACCCATTGCGGAGAGTGCGTGGCCTGCTTCGACCGGCGGTTCGCGACGCTGGCGTCGGGGGTGGCAGACGACGATCCGGTGTCGTTGTACGCCGTCGACCCCCTGACGGGCCACCACTCCAGCGAGGGGCACCGGACCCTGGTCGAGACCTACTACCGCCAGGCGGCGGAAACCGCCCGGACGTCGGCGCCGGAGTACTTCGCTCGCCACCCGGAGGCCAACCATGTGGTGCGCCACTTGCCCGGACCCGCGGACCACGCGGCCTCGATGGTGCTCGACCTGGTGGCCCGGCAAGCCGGCGACGTGGTCGCCGTCGTCGAGGCTGCCTTGCACGAGCACCTCGGCGCCCTCCTTGCCGGCAGCCTGCCGCCGGACTGCTTGCTGGCCATGGCCATCCCCGACGCGTACAGAGCCCGGGAGGGGCCGCCGGAACCGCTCGCCCCAGTTGTCGAAGGCAAGCACCAGTTGACCATCGTGGACAGCGCCGCGACGCTCGACGGCGTCGAAGTCGTCGGCGCCGATCATCCCCAGTGGGTCGCGGTCTTGCGGTTCTTCGTGCGCCGGTGGGCGGAGAGCGTCTACCGGCGCGACCCCGAGGGCCAGCACGAGTTCTGGGGCGTCGAGGCGATTCTCGCGGACCTCCGGCGCGTCGAGCACGTCGAGACCGCGGACCCCGAGACGATCCGCAAGTACGTCGCGCGGCTGCGTGACCGCCTGAGGGACGCCTACGTCGTCGCGACGGGGCGCGTCCTGGACCCCAACGAGGTCGTCGAGACCGCCCCGGACCGCCGGGGCTACCGACTCAACCCCGAGACGGTCGTCGTCGTCCTTCCACCCCTGCCCCGGGCCCCGCCCGATCAGACGGCACCGGGGGCCACGTCAACAGGGTCGGGAGGACAGGGCGCGCCCGCCCCCGGCCGCCGTGCGAGGAGCAACCGGAACCGCTCGACCTGACGCTCGGGACTCCCCAACTGGACCAGGTCGCGGATCGCTCGCTCGCCCAGCGCTGCCACCTGCTCGGGCGCCGCCTCCATGACCGCAAGGACCTCGGGGGCGAGCTTGAGGAGGTTCATCACCTGGGTGACCCGGGCACGGGTCAGGCCCTCGGCGCGGGCGATCTCGGCGCGGCTGGCCACCCGCCCGGTGGCGAGCTGGGCTTCCCAGCGGCGGGCTCGGGCCAGGTGGTCGCGGAGGCCCCATGGGCGCCCTGGGGCGTCGGGGTCGCCGGATGCTCCGCGCCGGTCCGGCTGGTTGCCGCAGCCCAGGCCCGCCCGAGGTGGCCGCGCCGTGCTGCCTCGCACGCCGAGGCCGGTACCCACGCGCTCGCGGGGAGCGGGGCCTCTCTTCCTCGGGGCGGTGCCAGGGGGGCGGGAGGAGTCGGCGCCGAGATCCTGGGGGACCGGGATGTCAACCACCCAGCGGGCGAGGACGTCCCGAGTATCCATCTGGACCGATTTGGCTCCGCAGGAGGGACTCGAACCCCCGACCCGGCGGTTAACAGCCGCCTGCTCTACCGGCTGAGCTACTGCGGAGCATGGGTGGCGGGCCCCGGTTCGGGGCGCGACGGGGCGTCATTATGGAGGATGGGGGTGGGTTGTCAAGGACCGGATGCGCAAGGGTGGGGGCGTGGCTGGGGTGGGGGGCGGCGGACCGCCGGGTGGGGGTCGGGGTGAGGTGGGGAGGGTGTCAGCAGTCGAAGTACGTCAGGAACTCGAAGGGGGTCGGGCGGAGGCGGGAGGGGGCGATCTCGTCGGTATGCTTGAGGTCGATCCAGGCGGAGAGGAGGTCCTCGGTGAAGACGTCGCCCTTGAGGAGGAAGGAGTGGTCGGACTGGAGGGCCGCGAGGGCCTCGTCCAGGCTGCCCGGGGCGGACTGGACCTTCGAGAGCTCCTCGGGGGGGAGGTTGTAGATGTTCTTGTCCAGGGGCTGGCCGGGGTCGATCTGGTTCTCGATGCCGTCCAGGCCCGCCATCAGCATGGCGGCGAAGGCGAGGTAGGGGTTGCAGCTCGGGTCGGGGGTGCGGTACTCCAGGCGGCGGGCCTTGGGGGAGGAGGAGTACATGGGGATCCGGACCGCAGCGGAGCGATTGCGGCTGGAGTAGGCCAGCTTGTTCGGGGCCTCGTAGCCCGGGACCAGGCGACGGTAGCTGTTGGTGGTGGGGTTGGTGAGGGCGCACAGGGCCGGGGCGTGCTTCAGGATGCCGCCGATGTAGTAGAGGGCGTTCTGGCTCAGGCCGCCGTAGAGCTCGCCCGCGAAGGTGGGGCGGCCGCCGCGCCAGAGAGACATGTGGGTGTGCATGCCCGAGCCGTTGTCGCCGTAGAGGGGCTTGGGCATGAAGGTCGCGGACTTTCCGTAGGCGCGGGCCACGTTCTTCACGATGTACTTGAACCACATGAGCTTGTCCGCCATGCGGAGCATCGTGTCGAAGCGCATGTCGATCTCGCCCTGGCCTCCCGTGGCGACCTCGTGGTGGTGCGTCTCCACCTGGATCCCCACCTCCTCCATCTTGAGACACATCTCGTCCCGGAGGCCGTGGTGGGAGTCGACGGGAGCGACAGGGAAGTAGCCGCCCTTGAGGCGCGGCTTGTACCCGAGGTTCGGCGCCTCCTCCCGGCCGCTGTTCCAGGAGCCTTCGTCGCTGTCCACGCGGTAGAAGCCGCCGTTGACCGTCTGCTCCGCGCGGACGTCGTCGAAGACGAAGAACTCCGCCTCGGGTCCGAAGTACGCCGTGTCCCCCGCCCCCGTGCGCTGCAGGAAGGCCTCCGCCCGGCGCGCCACGCCCCTCGGATCCCGGTCGTAGGCCAGGCCCGTCACGGGATCCCGCACGTCGCAGAGCAACGAGAGGGTCGGGACGTCGATGAAGGGATCGACTACGGCCGTCTCGGCGTCGGGCACCAGGACCATGTCCGAGGACTCGATGGACCGGAACCCCCGGATCGACGAGCCGTCGAAGCCGTGGCCGTCCACGAAGAGGTCCTCGTTCAGCTCCGACACCGGGACGGTCAGGTGCTGCCACACCCCCGGCAGGTCGATGAACTTCAGGTCCACGAAGCGGACCCCGTCCTCCTTCGCCCGGGTGATGACCTCGGCGATCTTCCGGTCGTTGCTCATGGCTCGCTCGGCTCCTGTTGCCCCTCCCGGGGCGGCTCGTCAGGTCGTGGGGGCGCCTGGCGCGGCGCCGGGACGCGGGGGATGCGGGGTTGAGGGGTTGCGGGGACGCGACCCTACAGCGCGTGGGGTCCGCGCTCCCCCGTGCGGATGCGGACCGCCTCCTCCACCGGGGTGACGAAGACCTTGCCGTCGCCGATGCGGCCGGTGTACGCGCCCCGGGCGATCGCCTGGATCACCTCCTCGACGCGGCCGCTCTCGACGACGACCTCGATCTTCACCTTGGGCAGGAAGTCGACGACGTACTCGGCGCCCTCGTAAAGCTCCGTGTGGCCCTTCTGCCGGCCGAAGCCCTTGACCTCCGTCACGGTCAGACCGTTGACACCGATGTCGGCCAGGTTGTCCCGGACGTCGTCCAGCTTGAAGGGCTTGATGATGGCTTCGATCTTCTTCATGGGCCCGGGGAGGCCGGCTCCCCCTCCCGCTCCGGGCGAGGTCACCAGCCGCGACGCCCTTCGGCAAGGAGCGTGCCAGGTCGTCGGCGCCCGCCCGGGCTGCGCATCCTGGGGCGACGGTGGCGCGGGTTGCTCGAAAACGGGGCAGTCCAGATGTTCGGCTGCCCGCTCCCCGGGCAACCGTCCCCGCCGACATCGGAGCCCCCATCTCCAGGCGATCACGAGACTTTTCGCCCCGCGCACGCGGGCGATTGTCCTTGACTTGCCCGGGGCCCTCCTGTATCCATCGCGGCCCTGTGGGGTGTAAGGACCGCCGGATCGGACCGGATCCTCGCCCCTCCACCGACCACCGCCGCCGGGAATGCTCGGGCCGGTGTCGGTGTTCCCCCCACCGCTGCCCGCCCAGGAGCGGCGGCCAGGACGGACTTCGGCGCGCGGGCCACCCTCCCCGGCCCGCCCGACGGCAAGAGGTGAGCATGCCTTCTCCGCGTGCACTTTCGAGAGAGGAAGTCGACGACCTGTTCCGCAGGGGCTACAGCCTCGAGAGCGTCGACCTGCGCGGCTCCGATCTCTCCGGCATGAACCTGGCCGGGGCGACCCTGCGAAACGCCAAGCTGGGCGACGCGAACCTGTTCCAGGTCAACTTCAGCGGCGCGGACCTCTCCGGCGCCAGCCTGTGGCACGCCAACCTGAAGAACGCGGTCTTCGACCACGCCAACCTCGAGGGAGCCGACCTGGACTTCAGCAACCTCGACGGCGTCAGCCTGCGGGGCGCCCGCATCAAGAAGGCCACCTTCCCCCTCAAGAAGCTGTCCATGGACGAGATCCAGGTGGCGGTGTCGACGGGGAAGCGCCTGACCATGGCGAACCCCCACTACGACGACGAGGACGAGATCTAGTCGGCTCCCGGGTCCTCCCGGGCCGCGTCGTCCTCGCCCTCCCTGACCCCGCTCCCCAGGACCTGTACGCGACGGAACGAGCGCAGGCCCTCGGCGTCGACGGCTTCCACCGAGATCGCGTTGGCGCCGCCCTCGATGGGCACCTCCGTGCTGAAGGGAAGGCTCGGCGCCGATCCCCCCTTCGGCGTTGCCGCGAAGACCCGGTCTCCCCCCCTCGAGGCGAGCACCCGCACCACTCCCGTGTCGTCACGGGCCTCCCCCGTCAGCCGGAAGGTGCCGCCCCCCGAGAGGGCCCCCGAGGAGTCCGTCGCCAGCTCGATGCGGGGGGGCGCCCGCCACGGCCCCGGCGGGGAGGACCGCGCCGGGTCGAGGTCGAAGGAATGGCGGGTGGAGGCCCCGAAGTCCCGGTCGTCCACCACCAGCCGGATCCGAAGCGGGCCCGCCGCCGCCCCCACCGACAGCGCCATCTCCAGCCGCACCGACTCCACCTGCCCCGGCGCGAGGGACGCCACCTCCACCCTCCCTCGGGTCAGCTCCACTCCGGGGATCGGGGGGTTGTCCAGGCGCACCACCACCCGTCCCGACGGCCCCTCGCCGTCGTTCCTCACCTCGACGGGCAGCGTCAGGAGCACCCGCCCCTCCACCTCGGCCCGTTCCGCGGCCCACCTCAGCGCGAACCTCGGCCACGCCGCCCCGTCGACGGCGATCCGCGTCTCCGTCGGTCCCCCCAGCAGCCTGCCATCGGCGACCAGGTAGACCCGCACCGAGTCCACCTGGGCGGGCAGGCGGGAGGGCACCTCCACCTCCAGGGAGCGCTCCATCGTCCCCCCCGGGGGCACGTCGCCGAACGTGAAGTCCAGACCGTCCAGGGCCCGCAAGTCGCTCCGGAGCCGGGCGCGCAGCCGGGGGAGCGCCACCCGGCCCCCGTTGACCACCGCCAGCCGCAGCTTCGCCTTGCCCCCGGCCGTGAGGCGCCCGCCGTCCACCGCCAGGGTGGTCCGGACGTCCGGGGGAGGGGGGCGGACCAGCGCCTCCCGCTGTCGAGTCACCGTGGCGGGCGACCGGTCCGACCAGTCCCCGGGATCCTCTCCCCAGCGCGCTCCGGAAGGGGCCGCGAGGGCCGCGATCCGCTTCGCCCCCTCGGCCCGGGCGGCCTCCACCAGGGGGCGGGCCACCTCGATCAGCTTCGCCCGATCCGCCTCGGCGGGGGCGGCCCGGATCACCCGGACCGCCAGGTCCAGCTCCGGATCGAACCCCTCTTTCGCACCTTCCGGCGCCGCGGTGAGCACTCGCAGCGAGGGCGCGTCGTTGGGAGCCCCCGTCGTCGGCTCCCAGCCCGCCCCGAGCCGGCCGGGCTCCTTCGGCGCATAGACCGGCAGCCGGTCGGGGATGCTCAGACCGTCGCCCCCTCCCCGGGCCACCGCCACCGCCACGTCGGGTACGACGCCCACCTGGTCGATCCAGATCCCGTCGGCGACCAGGTAGCGGGCGACGGTGATCTTCAGCTCCACGTCCTCCCGGAACTTGAACACCTTCTGGACCGTCCCCTTGCCGAAGGTCTCCTCGCCCACCACCAGCGCCCGCCCCAGGAACTTCAGGGCGCCCGCCACGATCTCCGATCCCGAGGCGGTGCGGTGATCGACCAGGACCACGACGGGGATCGGAGGCAGGTCGTCCCCCGGCCGGGCGGCGATGCGGTGGACGAGGCCCTGGACCGGCCCGCCGTCGGGCCCCTGCGTCGAGACGATGGTCCCCGACGACACCAGGTGCTGGACGATCAGCGAGGCGTGCACCAGGGATCCGCCGGTGTTCCCCCGGAGGTCCAGCACCAGGCCCCGCAGGGGCGAGGGCTCGCCGGCGGGCTTCTCCAGCGCCGCGACGTGCTCGGTGAACTCCGCCGAGGACTGCTTGCTGAAGTGGTCGATCCGGACGTAGCCGATCCCCGGCTCCAGCAGGCGGGACTCCAGCGACGGCACCCGCACCTGCTCCCGCCGGACCGGGAAGACGCGGGGGCCGTCCTCGCCGGGCCGCCTCACCGTCAGGACCACCAGGGTCCCCTCGACGCCGCGGATCCGGTCCACCGCCTCGTCGACGCTCATCTGGGTCGTCGAGACGCCGTCGACGTGGGTCAGGACGTCCCCAGGCTGTAGTCCGGCCCGCTCGGATGGAGTCCCCGGGTAGGGCTGGCGGACGACGATGTCCTCCCCCTCCCGACCGATCCGGGCCCCGATGCCCGACAGGGTGCCGTGGTAGCGGGCTTGGAAGTCGGTGATCCGCCGGGCGTCGATGACGCGGCAGTGGCGGTCCAGGGGCCGGAGCACCCCTCGGAGCAGCTCGATCTCGGCGTCCTTGCCGACGGGGTCGTCGGGAGAGGCGCGGTGGTGCCGCCGCACGAAGTCCACCGCCTCGCCGAACCGGGAGCGCAGCGCCGCCATCGACTCGATGCCCCGGGACTCGAAGGTCGCCTCCTCCTCCCCCGCCCGCACCCTCACCCGCCCCGCGCCATCGGGTCCGGTGACCAGAACGTCGTCCCCGAGCACCTCCAGGCGCTGCACTCCCGAGACGAAGAGTTCGGCCCGATCCACCTCCTCGGGGCGCCAGTAGTAGGCCTCGATGGTGGAGAGCGCCTCGGCGAGCATGTCCGCCGGGATCTTCTCCGCGCTCGCCTCGCCCTGCGGCGCCGCCGCGGGGGTGGCTCCCAACAAGAAGAGGCAGAGGAGGGCGAGGGGCCGGGTTCGGTGGGAGGGACGACGCATCCGGCCGATGGTAGCACGCCCCGGCGGCGGCCCTGGGCGTGCCGCTTGCCTCCGTCCCCGGCTGGGCCGACGATGGGGGTGGCGGGCCACGGGGGGGCGGAGCCCGGGGACCGATGACGCGGATCGCCTACTTCGACTGCCCGACCGGGATCGCCGGAGACATGCTCCTCGGCGCGCTGGTGGACCTCGGCGTCTCGCCGGACGCCATCGAGGCGGGGCTGCGCGTCCTCCCGATCTCGGGGTGGCGCCTGCGGATCGACCCGGCGGGGGGAGATCCGCGGGTGGGGGGGGTGGCGCTGAGGGTGGAGCTGCTGGATGGGGAGGGGCGGGATGTGGGTGAGGGGTGGGGGGACGGGCACGCACACGGGCGCGGGCACGAGCGCGAACACGGGCACGAGCACGAACACGAACACGAGCACGATCACGATCACGAACGCGAGCACGATCACGGGCACGGGCACGAACACGGGCACTGGCACGGTGGTGAGGGGGGTTGGGTGGGGGGGCTCGGGGCGCATCCGGGGCAGCCTTATCGGACGTTCCGGGACATTCGGGGGTTGCTGGAGGGGTCGCCCCTTCCGGCGTCGGTGGTGGCCCGGGCGGTCCACGTGTTCTCGCGGCTCGCCGCGGCGGAGGGGGCGGTCCATGGGCTGCCCGCCGACGAGGTGCCCTTCCACGAGGTCGGGGCCGTGGACTCCATCGTCGATGTCGTGGGCTCGGTGCTCGCGCTCCACCTCCTCGCCGTCGACGAGGTCCACTGCTCCGCCCTTCCCCTCGGGGACGGGTTCGTCGACTGCGCCCACGGCCGGATCCCCGTGCCGGTGCCCGCGACGCTCCGGCTCCTGTTGGGTGTCCCGGTGGGGCCCGCTCCGCCGGGGGTGCGGGGGGAGCTGGTCACCCCCACCGGGGCGGCCCTGGCGGTCGGACTGGCGAGCGCCTTCGGCCCCCCACCCGAGATGACGCTGCGCGGCGTGGGCACCGGGCTCGGTGGGAGGAGGCTGGGGCCCGTCCCCAACGCCGTGCGCGTGTTGCTGGGGGAGCGGCGGGAAGGGAATCCCGGGGAGGAGCAGGTGTTCATCCTCTCCGCGAACATCGACGACATGAGCCCCCAACTCCTCGGCCCCCTCATCGACGTGCTGCTCTCCGAAGGCGCCCTCGACGCCTGGATCGCCCCGATCCACATGAAGAAGGGCCGCCCGGGATCTCTGGTCTCCGCCCTGGTGGCACCCGACCGCCGCGGGGCCGTGGCCGCGGCGATCCTCCGCGAGACCACCACCCTCGGCGTGCGCTGCGCCGCCGCCACCCGCGAGGTCCTGCCCCGGGCCCTGGCCCGTGTGGAGACGCCGTACGGCCCCGTCCGCGTGAAGCTCAGCGGGCGGGCCGGAGTGGGGTGGAACCGCGCCCCCGAGTTCGACGACTGCCTCGCCCTGGCCCGCGCCCGCGGCGTCCCCGTGCGCGAGGTGCACCGCGCCGCCGTGGTCGCCGCCGACTCCCTGGACCCCGAGGCGGCCCTGTCCGCCCCGGTCCCTCCCCGGGAGGGCGGCGATGGCCGCCGCTGAGGCCCATCCGGGCCTCCGCGTCCTCGTCGTCGACGACGACGCCCTCTTCCGGGCAGTGGTCGGCGACCTGCTCCGCGCCCACGGGTTCGCCGTCGACGAGGCCACCACCGGCGAAGACGGCCTGGCCCAGGCCCGGATCCGCGCGCCGGACCTCGTCCTGCTGGACATGATGCTGCCCGATCTCGACGGCGTGGAGGTCTGCCGGCAGTTCAAGGCGGGGGGGCCCGAGCGGGCGCCGCCCGTCATCGCCGTCAGCGCCCTCGACGGCCGCCGGGACGTGGACGACGCTTACGGGGCGGGAGTGGACGACTACCTCGTCAAGCCCCCCCGCGAGATCGAGCTCATCGCCCGCGTGGAGGCCCAGATCCGCGCCCGCGCCGACCGCCTCGCCCTGCTGCGCGAGAAGAGGGAGCAGGAGATCCTGGTCGAGCTCAGCCACGTCCTCGCCGGCTCCCCCGACGTCGACGCCATGCTCGACGCCGCCGCGGGGCGCCTCGCCGAGGCCCTGTCGGTGTGGCGCTGCTCGATCCTCCTCGTGGACGAGGAACACCCGGGGTGGGTGGTGCTCGCCGCCACCTCCGACTCCCCCGCCGCCCGGGGGCTCCGGCTGGACCTGGACCTGTACCCCGAGGTGCGCGAGGTGCTGCAGAGCGCCCGCCCCCTGGTCCTGCCCGACGTCCGGGCCGCCGAGCTTCTGCGTCCCGTGGCCACGAGCCTGCGGGGCGCCCCCCACGACGCGGCGATGCTCTTCCCCATCCTGGACCACGGGCACGCCGTGGGGGCCCTCTTCGTCCGCGACGCTCGGGGAGGGCGGGGGTTCTCCGAGCGGGAGGCCAACTTCGGACAGATCGTCGCCAACGCCATCGCTCCTCCGCTGAGGAACGCCCGCCTCCTCCGGGACGCCCGGGACGAGTCTGCGCGGGAGCGGGAGCTGCGGGCGGAGGCGGAGCGGCGTCTGGAGCGGCAGCGCCTGGTCATCACCGCCCTCGACGGCGCCCCCGTCGGCCTCGCCGCCGTCGACTCCGCCCGCTCCATCCGGTTCGTCAACGCCACCGGCGCCGCCCTGCTGGGGCGGGCCGGGGAGCGCCTGGAGGGGGTTCCCGTCGCCGCCCTCTTCGCCGCCGAGGCCCGCGGCGCCCTGGACCGCCTCTGGGACGAGTCCGACGGATCCGAGGACCTGCCCCTGGCCCTCCCGGGGCCCCCGGCCCGCCTGGCCCGGATCGCCTTCACCGCCTCCCCGGACGAGGCGACGGCGCGGATCGCGGTGTTCCAGGACGTCACCGACCAGGCGTTCCAGCAGGAGGAGCTGCGGCGGACCACCGTGTTCCTCGAGAACCTCATCCAGCGCTCCCCCGACGCCATCGTCGTGGCCGACCGCGCGGGCAGGATCCGGGTGTTCAACGACGCCGCGGCGCGCCTCTTCGGCTGGGCCGCGGACGAGGTGGTGGGGGCCGCCTCCGTCGAGCGTCTCTACCCCCAGGGGGGAGCCCGCGAAGTGATGCGGCGCATGCGCTCGGGGGGTGGAGCGGGCGGCCGAGGGCACGTGGACGGCCTCGAGTTCGAGATCGTCGCCCGGGACGGCACCCGGATCCCGGTGAGCCTCTCGGCGGCGATGCTCTTCGACGACCGGGGCGCGGTGGTCGCCACCGTCGGGATCTTCCACGACCTGCGCGAGAAGCGGGAGATCGAGAAGCAGCTCCGTGACACCACCGACCTGCTGGTGGAGACCGAGAAGACCGCCGCCCTCGTGGCCCTGGCAGGTGCCGCGGCCCACGAGCTGAACCAGCCCCTCACCGCCATCATGGGCATGCTGGAGCTGGCCGAGATGCGGGGGACCGTCCCCCCGGAGTCCCGTCCCCTCTGGCAGGGGATCTCCCGCGAGGCCGACCGCATGGCCGCCATCGTGCGCCGGATCGGCGGGATCACCCGCTTCTCCACCCGCGCATACGTGGGCGCCACGGAGATCCTGGACCTGAAGGGATCTTCCGAATAGAACGTCCGTGCCGCGCTCGCCCCCGACCCCGCGGGCCCACCCCGCCTCGACGGAGAGAGATCTTGACCCAGCCGCGCATCCTCATCGCGGTCCTGTCCCTCGTGCTCCCCCTCGCCGCCTCCTTCCGGGCTCCCGCCTCGGCGGAGACGGCGTCGGAGATCATCGCCCGCGCCGAGGACAGCCGCCGCGTCGAGAACTCCACCCAGACCATCTCCATGACCCTGTACGACCGCGCCGGGACCCCCCGGACCCAGGTCCTGGAGAGCCGCATCAAGCAGGCGGACGGCGGCGTGCGGTCCTACGCGCGGCTGATCGCTCCCGCGGACAAGGCGGGGGTCCAGTTCCTGACCGTCCAGACCGAGGGGGGCCCTACCGAGCAGTACGTGTCCTTCCCGGGCGCCGGGGTCAGCCGGATCTCGGGCGGCAGCAAGAGGGGTTCCTTCCTCGGCTCGGACTTCAGCTACGAGGACATGGAGCTCGGGCGCGAGGAGGACGCGACCCACACCCTGGTCGGCGAGGAGCCCGTCACCGTGGGAGGCCAGTCGATCCCGTCCTGGAAGATCGAGAGCATCCCGAAGCCCGAGCTCCGCTCCCAGTACGGCCGGGTGGTCACCTGGATCTCCCGGGACGGCTTCGTGCCCCGGCAGATCTCCCTCTTCGACACCCGGGGCAACGAGGTCAAGCGCATGACCGTGCTGAAGCTCGCCCGGGAGGGGGGCGTGGTCCTGCCCCTGGAGACGGAGATGCGCCACCTCCAGAAGGGCACCCGCACGGTGATCAAGATCGACCGCTACCGGGTAAACGTGCCGGCGTCGGAGCTCCCCGACGCGATGTTCACGCCGGAGTGGCTCGAAAGTCATAAGTAGGACGGGTACTTGCGCTACCTCCTCGCCCTGCGTCCCGCCCTCGTCCTCCTGGCCGCGCTGGTCCTCCTGCTCCCGGCGGTCCCCGCCCTCGCCCAGCCGACCCTCCCCGACGACCTGCGCTGTCCCGTGGACGGCGCCGTGGTCCACGTCCGCCGGGTGGTGGCCAGCAACCTGCTGGGGGGGATCGACTCCGACTTCTGTCCCTACTCCAGCGGCGTGCAGGCGCGGGAGCACGAGATCGCCACCTGCCCGAGTTGCCTCTACTCCTCCCGCGTGGCGCGGTTCGGGGCCCCCCTGGACGGCCCCGCCCGGGACGCGGTGCGCCAGGCCCTGGCGCCCTTCCTCGCCACCGTAGAGGACACCGAGAGGATCCCCCCCTGGCAGCGCTACGAGCTCGCGGCCACCACCGCGGCGATCCTGGGCAAGGATCCCGGCGCCATCGGCCACCTCTACCTGGAGGGGGCGTGGACGGTCCGGGACCGGATCGTGGGGTTCCTGCCCCGGGTGAGCGGGCCCCAGGAGATCGCCCGGACCCTCGACGAGCTGGAGCCCAAGGCGGAGACCCTCACGGACCGGGACCGCTGGGCCGGCGCGCACCTCGACATGCACCGGGCCGCCTGGAGGGGGGGGCTGACGAGCCGGGCGGACGGCTACCTCTCCCGGATCCTCGCGGCGAAGGGCGTCTCGGACTCCGTGCTGGACCGGGTGGCCCGGATCCGGGACTGGATCGCCCTGGAGCATCGCTACCTGGAGCGGGCCCTGGCCCAGCTCCGGATCTCCCTGGCCCGTCGTGGCGGGGACGACGCGGATCGGGCGCGCACCGAGTACCTGATCGGGGACCTCCTGCGCCGGCTCGGGCGAGGGGAAGAGGGAATGCCCCTGGTCCGGCGCCAGGCCGAGAACCCCGCCGCCCCCGAGGACGTCCGCGCGGCCGCCCGCCAGGTCGTGGAGGCCAGCGGGGGCTGAGCCGCCCGACCCGGCGCCCCGCGGGCGGTGGTATCCTGCCGCCGTGTCCGATCCGCCGACGACCCTCGCCCCCCTCCCGGGAGGCCCCTCCCCCGGACCCCGCGAATGAGCCCCAACAGCGCCCGGGGCGCCCGGGTCCTGGCCCTGGGCGTCCTCCTCCTCTCCGTCCCGCTGCTCGCCGCCGTCTGCCGCCGCTCCCCCGGTCCCGCCCGCCTGGCCGCCGGGGAGACCAACGTGGTCCTGATCGTGGTGGACACCCTGAGGGCCGACCACCTCGGGGCCTGGGGCTACCCCCACCCCACCTCGCCGGTCCTGGACCGCCTCGCCGCCGAGGGGGTGCGCTTCTCGCGCTGGTTCTCGAACTCCCCCTGGACCCGGCCCGGCATGGCGACCCTGCTCACCGGGCTCTACCCCCGCACCACCGGGATCTTCGAGGAGAAGTTCGACGCCCTCTCCCCGGACCTGACCACCCTGGCCGAGCGTCTGAAGGCCCGGGGCTACACCACCCTCGGGGTCACGGCGAACCCCAACGTCAACGCCTGGTTCGGCTTCGACCAGGGCTTCGACGCCTACGGCGACTGCGGGGTGGTGTGGAAGTGGATGCCCAAGGACCGCGGCGAGCGGGCCTTCCGCCGCGGCAAGACCGACATGGAGACCGCCGACTCCCTCACCGACCGCGCCCTCCAGGTGGTGGACCGCCACCGCGCCGCCCTGAAGGCGGGCCCCTTCTTCCTCCAGGCCCTCTACATCGACCCCCACTGGCCCTACGTCCCGCCGGACGCGGACCGGGAGGCCGTCGCGGGCTCGGACCTGGCCGACTACGACGGCGAGGTCCGCTTCGCCGACCGCGAGGTCGGCCGCCTGCTGGAGGGGCTCCGGGAGCGGGGGGTGATGGAGGACACCCTGGTGGTGGTCACCTCGGACCACGGCGAGGGCCTGAAGGACCACCCCAGCGTCCCCCACAGCTCCACCCACGGCAGCATCCTCTACGACTCGGCGCTGCACGTCCCCATGATCCTCCACCACCCCGCCCTTCCCCGGGGGAAGGTGGTGGACGACCTCGTCTCCTCCATCGACTTCGTCCCCACCCTGCTGGGGCTCCTCGGGATCTCCGTGGCGGAGGGGGAGCTGCCGGGCCGCTCCCTGGCCCCCCTCGCCCTGGGCGCCGGCCCCGTGCCCGGACTGCCCGATCGGATCTTCGCCGAGACCGACTGGAGGGTGAACCGGAAGGTGGCGGTCCGCACCGGCTCCCACAAGTACATCCGCAACGACGACAGCCGCGCCTACCAGGCCGACGGGACCTTCGAGGGCCGGACCCTGGCCGACTCCGAGCGCCGCCTGCTCACCGTCGTCCCCCGCGAGGAGCTGTACCGGGTCGGCGGTGGCGTCCCCGAGGACCCCAAGAAGTCCGACGTGTACGAGAGGGAGGCCGCCGCCGCCCCGCCCCTGATCGCCTCCCTGGAGGGGTGGGAGCGGGCCGTCCCCGTCCGCTCCCCCCTGCGGCGCGACCCCGAGGACGTGGTCACCACCCCCGCCGGAGTCGTGCCCGCGGTCCCGCCGGGAGAGGCCGGCGGCGCCGTCCTGGACGCCGACACCGCGAGCCAGCTCCGGGCGCTGGGCTACCTGGGTGAGGAGGGGTCCGAGGGCGAGCCGGAGGGGGGCGGCGAGGAGGGCGGGGGCTGAGGAACCCCCGCCGCCTCCGACGGGACCTCCGCCTCGCGCCGGAAGCGCCACCAGGCCCACAGGACCGCGGCCGCCCCCGCCAGGGCCAGCAGGGTCAGCGCCCCGCCCACCCGAGACAGCAGGCCCAGGGTCGCCGACAGGTCGGCCCCCGCCCTGCCCCCGAGCCAGGCGATGGTCCCGTACCAGAGCGAGGAGATCGCCAGGGTGGGGAGCATCACCGGCAGGGCCCGCACTCCCCCCAGCCCCGCCACCACCGGCACCATCGACCGGATCCCCGGCAGGGCGCGGGCGGCCCCCACCGCCCACCACCCGTGGCGCTCGGCCACCCTCCGCAGCAGGCGCAGGTGCGTCGGCCGCAGCACCATCCGGCCCAGCCGGCTCCCCAGGAAGCGGGGACCCTGCCGCCGGACCACCCAGTAGATCCCGAACGCCCCCGCGGCGTTGGAGATCCCGGCGACCACCGCCAGCAGCACCGGATCCCCCCCGGCGCTGGCGGCCAGCACCGCCGCGGCCAGGACCACCACGTCCGCCGGGATCACCGGGAAGAGGTTCTCGAGGGCCGCCACGGCCGCCACCAGGAGCAGCCCGGCCCAAGGGGGCTGGCCGTCGAGGGCGGCAATGACGTCGGGAAGGGAGGCTTCCACCGACGGGATGATGGGGTCAGTCCCCTCCCGCGGCCAGCAGCTCCCCGGGCACGAAGTGGTCCCAGAAGTGCCACTCCCCGGGATGCTCCATGAGGCAGCGCTCCAGGAAGGCGGTGAGCCCGTCGGTCCCCACCTCCACCGCCGCCTCCCGGTCGGCGGGCAGGGGGATCTCCTCGCCGATGATCGACCGGAAGCCCCACCCGGCACCGTTCCGCACCGTCACCAGGGGCAGCAGGGCCGCCCCGGCGCGGCTGGCCAGGAACGCCGCCCCCATGGGCACCCGGAGCCGGAGTCCCGTCGCCAGGACCCGCTCCGCCCGCCTCCCCATCTCCTCGCCACCCCCGGTGCCGTCGATGGCGGTGAGGAGCACTCCCCCCTCACGCAAGTGCTTGACGACCGGCCGCAGGAAGGCCCGACCGTCCACGACGGTGGCGGGCATGAGGCCCTCCATGCGGCCCCGGATGGCCTGCACCCGACGGCCCATGGGGGACGGCTCCACGGCGGCCCGTCCGCCCCCGATCTGCATCATCCGGTAGCCGCGGGCGGACAGCTCGAAGTGGGGGAGCTGGGCGGCCCCCATGTGGGGATGGCCCAGCACGGCCCCCCTCCCGCCCCGGGTGGCGCGTTCCAGGTTCTGGAGCCCCTCCACCACCACGTAGCGGGGCAGGTTGACGGCATCGATGCGGGGGAACGAGAAGTTCAGGTACTTCTCGATGAAGTGGGTGCCGAAGGCCTCCCGGGCGATCCGCCGGGCCCGGTCCTCGTCCGGGTGGAGGCGCCGGATGTTCTGGAGGGCCTTCCGCCGGGTCGAGGTGGGCAGCCGGAAGGCCAGCTCGCCCATCCCCCTGTAGACCTGGAACTCCGCCCCGTGGGGCAGGGCGCGGACGGCGTGGCGAAGCCCCCACCACACGGCGACACGGTACAGGTCCTTGACCGGAGACTCCTCGAAGACCATGCCTGGCACCCTGCGTGCAAGCCCTCGCTCCGGACACGCGCCGGCGGGCGGCACCACTCTAGATCGCCCAGGGCGGATCCACCAGATCCGGCCCCGGACAAGGCCTGGCGCGGCATCGAGGGAACCCGGCCCGGCCCGCCCACCCCCAGTTGTCGCACTTCGGGGTGCGCGAGCGGAGCGAGATGTGTATCCTTGTTCTCGTGGGTGGCGACGACGTGAACAGAGTCCCAGCCTTCCGGCGCGCCCCGGCGCCGCCGGTTCGTGGGGGCTCGCGCCGACCGCCCACGGGCTGCCGCCGTTCCGGGTCCGATCCGACCCGGCCCGATGGCACGGTCCGCGCTCCTTCCGCACCAGCACGCGCAACTTCCTTTCCGTCCGCACGCCTCCGCTGGTAGGCCGTGCGCTCCTGGGACCCCGAGAGGGCAGCCGACGCTCTTTGGTAACTGAATAGAGAGGTCCCCGCTCGACCCCAGTCCCTCCGGAAGTCACACCGCCGGCTCCTCGCAGGGCTCCCCCGCAGAAATCCCCGCTGCCCCCCTCCCCTTCCGGCCACCGGAACAAATCACTCTCTTCGAGAGTCAAGATCCACGGCTCGCGT
This sequence comes from Myxococcota bacterium, assembly GCA_023150875.1. Classification (GTDB taxonomy): domain Bacteria; phylum Myxococcota_A; class UBA796; order UBA9615; family JAKLKC01; genus JAKLKC01. The sequence goes on from JAKLKC010000013.1 coordinate 96,044, forward strand.
CCGAACGGCTGAGCGGTGGCGAGCATTCGCCCCGGCTCAGGCCCTGGGAGGGGCCACGGCCCGCGCCATGGCGGCATGGCGGTCCGGCCGGTCTTTGGCGTCTTCAGGGGGAAGGCCACCCTCGCCCCCCCGGGCGCGGGTGGACGGCGGCCTTCCGGACGAACCGGCCGCGCGGGGACCTTCCCGAGAAACCGCGAGCGCAATTTGCGCTCGCCAGACCAGGGAGGAGGTTACCCCATGTCCACCGCCAGCCACATCGTCACCCTCATCCAGGGCCTCCAGGACGTCTCGGAGTTCCGGCAGCTCCACTGGACCGGCACGTACACCGAGTACCTCGACCTGGTGAAGCAGGACCCCAAGGTCGCCCGCAAGGCCTACCAGCGGCTCTACGACATGATCGTGAGCCACGGCAAGGACGAATACACCGAGTTCAAGAAGCGCATCACCCGCTACCGGTTCTTCGACGACCCCATGGAGGGCGGCCGGGACGCGGTGTTCGGGATCGACGTGCACCTCATGCGCCTGGTGAGCGCCTTCAAGTCGGCGGCCCAGGGCTACGGCACCGATCGCCGCGTGCTCCTGCTGCACGGTCCGGTCGGTTCCGCCAAGAGCACCATCGCCCGCCTGCTCAAGAAGGGCATCGAGGCCTACTCCCGCACCCCCGAGGGGGCCCTGTACACCTACGAGTGGCGCGGCCTCGACGGCGACACCGAGTGGGTGCCCTGCCCCATGCACGAGGATCCCCTGAAGCTCGTCCCCCCGGAGTTCCGGGACCGGGTCGGGGAGCAGCTCTCGTCCCCGGACTTCCAGGTGCGCATCGAGGGCGAGCTCGACCCCGTGTGCCGGTTCTACTACCGCGAGTACATGCGACGGAGTGACGGCGACTGGACGCGCATGATCGAGAACGTGCGCGTGAAGCGGCTCGTGCTGTCCGAGAAGGACCGGGTGGGGATCGGCACCTTCCAGCCCAAGGACGAGAAGAACCAGGACTCCACCGAGCTCACCGGCGACGTGAACTACCGGAAGATCGCGGTCTATGGGTCCGACTCGGACCCCCGCGCCTTCAACTTCGACGGCGAGTTCAACATCGCCAACCGCGGCATCGTCGAGTTCATCGAGGTGCTGAAGCTCGACGTCGCGTTCCTGTACGACCTCCTGACCGCGTCCCAGGAGCACAAGATCAAGCCCAAGAAGTTCGCCCAGTGCGACATCGACGAGGTGATCCTGGGTCACACCAACGAGCCGGAGTACCGCAAGCTCCAGAACAACGAGTTCATGGAGGCGCTCCGGGACCGTACCGTGAAGATCGACGTGCCCTACATCACCCGCCTGCGGGACGAGGTGAAGATCTACGAGAAGGACTACGGCATCACCCGGGTCAACAAGCACATCGCCCCCCACACCATCGAGATGGCGGCCATGTGGGCGATCCTCACCCGCCTCCAGGAGCCCAAGAAGGCCCAGCTCACGCTGCTCCAGAAGCTGAAGCTGTACAACGGCAAGACCCTGGCCGGCTTCACCGAGGACAACGTGAAGGAGCTCCGCAAGGAGGGGGTCCGGGAGGGCATGGAGGGGATCAGCCCCCGCTACGTGCAGGACAAGCTCTCCAACGCCCTCGTGAACGACGAGGTGGAGTGCATCAACCCCTTCATGGTGCTCAACGAGCTGGACTCGGGCCTGAAGCACCACTCCCTGATCGCGGACGAGGACCTCAAGAAGAAGTACCGCGAGCTGCTGGGCGACGTGAAGAAGGAGTACGAGAACATCGCCAAGAACGAGGTGCAGAAGGCCATCAGCGCCGACGAGGAGGCCATCACCCGCCTCTGCGCCAACTACATCGACAACGTGAAGGCGTACACCCAGAAGGAGAGGGTGCGGAACAAGTTCACCGGCCAGTACGAGGAGCCCGACGAGAGGCTCATGCGCTCCATCGAGGACAAGATCGACATCCCCGAGAGCCGCAAGGACGACTTTCGCCGGGAGATCATGAACTACATCGGCGCCCTGGCGGTGGAGGGCAAGCAGTTCGCCTATCGCACCAACGAGCGCCTGCACCGCGCCCTGGAGCTCAAGCTCTTCGAGGACCAGAAGGACAGCATCAAGCTGACCTCGCTGGTGTCGAACGTCATGGACAAGGACACCCAGGAGAAGATCGAGGTCGTCAAGACCCGTCTCATCAAGGACTACGGGTACTGCACGATCTGCGCGGGCGACATCCTGAACTACGTCGCCAGCATCTTCGCCCGCGGCGATGCGAAGTGAGGCGGCCGGTGTCGTGAGACGACCCTGACACGGCGACACCCGGGCGGACGGCCGGCCCGGGGTCGCCGAGGAAGGTGGCGATGGCCATCCTCAACATCGAGAGCGACCTGAATCGGTTCAAGGGCATCGTCCGCGGGAGGATCCGGGACGACCTCCGCCGATACATGTCCTCGGGGGAGCTGATCGGGCGAAAGGGGAAGGACTTCGTCTCCATCCCCCTGCCCCAGATCGACATCCCCAGGTTCCGCTACGGCCGCAACCAGACGGGCGGCGTGGGCGCGGGGGAGGGGGATCCCGGCGATCCCATCGGACAGGGGGACGAGGACGGCAAGGGCAAGGCGGGCAACAACCCCGGCGAGCACATCCTGGAGGTGGACGTCTCCCTCGCCGAGCTGGCGGAGATCATGGGCGAGGAGCTGGCCCTGCCGCGGATCCAGCCCAAGGGCCAGAAGAACGTGGTGGCGGAGAAGGACCGCTACACCGGGATCTCCACCGAGGGGCCGGACTCGCTCCGCCACTTCCGCAGGACCTACCGGCGCGCCCTCCAGCGGCAGATCGCCACCGGCGTGTACAACCCCCGGGACCCCAGCGTCGTGCCCATCAAGGCGGACATGCGCTACCGGTCGTGGAAGACCGTCAAGAGGCCCGAGCGAAACGCCGTGATCCTGTACGTCATGGACGTGTCGGGCTCCATGGGCGACGAGCAGAAGGAGATCGTGCGGTCGGAGGCGTTCTGGATCGACACATGGCTGTCGCACCAGTACGAGGGGCTCGACACCCGCTACGTGATCCACGACGCCTCCGCCCGGGAGGTCGACCGGGAGACCTTCTTCCACACCCGCGAGAGCGGCGGCACGCTGATCTCCAGCGCCTACAAGCTCTGCAACCGCATCATCGAGGAGAACTACGAGCCGTCGGAGTGGAACATCTACGTCTTCCACTTCTCCGACGGCGACAACTGGTCGGGGTCGGACACCCGGGAGTGCATGGCCCTCCTCAAGGACCGGCTGCTCCCGGCGGTCAACCTGTTCGCCTACGGGCAGGTGGAGAGCGAGTACGGCAGCGGCCAGTTCATCAACGACATCCTCGCCCACTTCGCCCACGACGAGAGGGTGGCGACATCGAAGATCGAGGACCGGGACGCGATCTACCAGTCGATCAAGGACTTCTTGGGGAAGGGGCGCTGACATGGCCGGAATGGGGCAGGACCTGTTCGACATCCGCTACCGGCGTGGGCTCCCGGGCGAGCTGAAGGCGCTCCAGGCCGAGGTGCGGGCCCACGCCAAGGAGGTGGGCCTCGACTTCTTCGAGGTGGTCTTCGAGCTGCTGGACTACCAGGAGATGAGCATGCTCGCCGCCTACGGCGGCTTCCCGACCCGCTACCCCCACTGGCGGTTCGGCATGGAGTACGAGCAGCTCAGCAAGGGGTATGCGTACGGGCTCCAGAAGATCTACGAGATGGTGATCAACACCGATCCGTGCTACGCCTACCTGCTCAACTGCAACATGATGACCGACCAGAAGCTCGTGATGGCGCACGTCTACGCCCACTGCGACTTCTTCAAGAACAACCTCTTCTTCGCCCACACCAACCGTCGCATGATCGACGAGATGGCGAACCACGCGACGCGGGTGAGGCGATACGTCGACCGCTACGGCCAGGAGAAGGTGGAGTCGTTCATCGACACCTGCCTCTCCGTCGAGAACCTCATCGACCCCCACGGCTCGGCGATCCGCCGCAGGCCCGATCGCACCGATCCCCCGGTCCCCCGGGAGGACGGGGAGGACGGCGACGACGACGGCGAGACGGACCTCCCCCAGGCGGCGGGGTTCAAGCTCAGGTCCGAGCGGTCCTACATGGACTCCTACATCAACCCCCCCGGGATCATCCTGAAGCAGCAGGAGGAGGCGTGGAAGGCGTCCCAGGAGCCGCCCGGCTTCCCCGAAGCGCCGGAGCGGGACGTGCTGCGGTTCATCCTGGAGAACGCGCCGCTGCGGGGGTGGGAGCAGGACGTCCTGGAGATCGTCCGCAAGGAGGCCCTGTACTTCGCGCCCCAGGCCCAGACCAAGATCATGAACGAGGGCTGGGCCACCTTCTGGCACACCCGGATGATGACCGGCAAGCTGGCCACCGGGGCGGAGATCGTGGACTACGCCGACCACCACTCCGGAACGGTCGCCATGAGCCCGGGCAGCCTGAACCCCTACAAGCTGGGGGTGGAGCTGCTCCGGGACGTGGAGGAGCGGTGGAACAAGGGTCGGCACGGCAAGGAGTGGGAGGAGTGCGACGACGCGGTGCGCCGCGGACACTGGGACACCGGGGACATGGCGGGCTTGCAGAAGGTCTTCGAAGTCCGCAAGGTCTACAACGACCTCCTGTTCATCGACACCTTCCTCACCGAGGACTTCTGCCGGCGGCAGGGCTTCTTCACCTACGGGTTCAACAAGACGTCGAACCTGTACGAGATCGAGAGCCGTGACTTCCAGAAGGTGAAGCAGAAGCTGCTGTTCATGCTCACCAACGCCGGCCAGCCCCGCCTGGTGGTGACCGACGGCAACCACGCCAACCGGGGCGAGCTGTACATGAAACACCTGCACGAGGGGATCGAGCTGAAGCGCGACTGGGCGATCACCACCCTCGGCAACGTGGCGCGGCTGTGGCGGCGCCCGGTGAACCTGGAGACGGTGCTGGACGGCAAGAAGGTGCTCTACCGGCACGACGGCAAGGAGTACTCGCAGAAGTTCGTGGGCTGAGGCGCGGCGGCGCGCCTCTGCTGGAGTCCCCGGCGGTGCGGCGGCCGGGGCCGGGACCGAGGAGGCAACGGCGGACGGGGGGCAGGGAGCGGCTCCTTCGATGACGATAGGAAAGGACCTGATCGAGAAGATCCGCGGGGCGCCGGCGGAAGGCGTCGAGGCGCGGCCGGTGGAGGTCGAGAGGGACGGAGTGAAGGTGCGCGCCACGGTCCGCGGGGCGGACCGCTACGGCTGCGCCATCGACCACGTCCGCGTCACCGCTCCCGGGCGACCCGTGCCGCCCGAGGAGCGCGGGGGCGTCCTGCGCCGCCAGGCCGAGCGCCTGGCCGAGCGGAGCCCCGGCCTCCCCGAGCGCCTCAAGGTGCACGAGGTCGACCCCGGCGTCGGCGTGGGCATCCTGCGCTCCCGACCCGAGGAGGTCCGCGGCCGCCGCTACACCGAGGTGCGCCTGCGGGGCGGCCGCGAGGCCGAGGTGGAGCGCTACGAGTACCGCCCCGAGGCGGGGCGCCGGGAGCGGATCCCCCAGGGCTTCACCCACGAGTCCCTGGAGCGGCTCGCGGACGACCTGGCGGAGGTGGTGGGCGGAGGGGGGTAGGGGCGCGGGGCCGGAGTGGTGTAGCCTCCTCCCCGACCCGCGGGGTGGGACGGGGTGCCCTGCCCCGGGGGCTCGATGGAGGTCCCCATGTCCGACCTGAACCCGCGCACGGCGCTCCTCGTCGCATCCATCTTCTGCCTGGTGCTGGCCGCGTTCGCCCTGGGAGCGGTCCTCGCCCGTCCCTCCTGGGCCGAGCAGCCGCGGACGGCCGAGTGCGAGCAGTTCTACTTCATCAAGAGCCCGGCGGACCCGCTGAAGGCGCCCGAGGCGTGGATGAACCGGCAGATCGCCGCGGGCCGCTCGCAGTTTGCCGTCTGGGGGACCGGGGCCATGGCCGGCCTCTGCGCGTGGTAGCCCGGGGCCCGGGCGGCACCCCGGCGAGCTCCGGTCACCTCCGCACCGGCCGGACCACCCGCTTCACCGCGCTGACCGCCGCGAGCACCAGGGCGCCCACGGCGATTCCCACCAGGGCGTTGGCGGCGGTGGAGACGAGGAGGCCCAGGGGGCCGGTGGCCTCGGCGGCGTGGTGGATCGCCGCCTCCAGGGGGGCGATCCCGTGGGCGACGATGCCGCCGCCCACCAGGAACATCGCCGCGGTGCCGGCGATGCCGAGGCCCTTCATCAGCCAGGGGGCGGCGGCGACGATGCCGCGGCCCACCCCGCGTCGGAGCCGGCCGGCCTGGCGCATCAGGTACAGGCCGGCGTCGTCCAGCTTCACGATGCCCGCGACGAGGCCGTAGACGCCCACGGTCATCAGGACCGCCACGGCGACCAGGACCCCGACCTGGCGCGAGAACGGCTCGCCCGCGACGGTGCCCAGGGCGATCACCACGATCTCCGCCGAGAGGATGAAGTCGGTGCGGACCGCGCCGCGGATCTTCCCCTTCTCGAGGGCGACCACGTCGACGGAGGGGTCGGCGAGGGCGTCGGCCAGCTCGGCGTGGTGCTCGGCCGCCTCCTTCGGGTGGAGGAACCGGTGGAGGACCTTCTCGAAGCCCTCGAAGCACAGGTAGGCGCCGCCGAGCATGAGCAGGGGCAGGACCAGCCCGGGGGCGAAGGCGCTGATGGCCAGGGCCGCGGGGACCAGGATCACCTTGTTGAGGGTGGAGCCCTTGGCCACCGCCCACACCACCGGCAGCTCCCGCTCCGCCATGACCCCGGCGACCTGCTGCGCGTTGAGGGCCAGGTCGTCCCCCAGCACCCCCGCCGTTTTCTTGGCGGCCACCTTGGTCATCACCGAGACGTCGTCGAGGATCGAGGCGATGTCGTCGATCAGGGCGAGCAGGCTGCTTCCGGCCATCCGGTCGTACTCCCTCGCGGGGCCCTCTTTCGAAACACCGGGCCCGCCTCAGGGGCAGCCGGCGACCGACTCCCAGCGGGCGTTGTTCTTCTCGTTGCACTCGGTGACGACGCCCGTGCCGTTCCCGACGTCGTCGACGACGGCGGTGAGCTCGGCGCCCCCGGACACCATCCCCGGCGCGAAGGGCAGGTACAGCCACTCCCAACCCATGGGCTCCAGCGGCGAGACGGTCTGGCCGGTGGCCAGGACCTGGAGGGGATCGGGGGTGGGGCCCAGGTAGACCGTCACCGGGACCCCCGCCGGCGCCTCGGCCTCCCCCTGGTTGCCCACCTGGACCCGCAGCGCCGCGGCCTCGGGACAGTCCGAGGCGTCCAGGTCCACGTCCATCACCACCAGGTCGGGCAGGGGCACGAACACGTCGCCGCCCTCGCCGAGCTGGTTCAGGCGGTACGAGTTGTGGACGACCCAGGAGGGGTCCTCGTGGGAGGGAATGGTGCCGTCTTCGAGGGTGTTGCCGACGTGGTAGGTGTGCTGGTTCCAGACGCTGCGGGTGGGGACCCAGGAGTCGTTCAGGTCGCCGATCACCCGGACCCCGGTGGTGGTGCCGCTCTGGTAGGTGGAGGCGACGATCACCACCTCGGCGTTGCCGTCCCGGTCGACGTCGGCGATGGTGGGGTTCTCCCACGCCGTGCCGTTGGGGTTGTCGATCTCGTACCGGACGCTCCCGTCGGAGCCGTCGAAGATCCGCACCCGGAGCTCGTCGCCGTACACCAGCTCGGCCCTGCCGTCCCCCTCGAAGTCGAAGACCGACGAGCCCGTGGCGGCGCTGGAGAGGTCCTGCTGGGCGCTCCTCCACTTGGTGGATCCGTCGGTCTCCAGGCACCAGAACCACGCCAGGCCCGCCACGCCGATCTCCGGCTCGCCGTCGCCGTCCACGTCGGCCACGGTGGGGGCGCCGCCGTAGCCGTCGATGGCCTTCGGCCCCCAGATCACCGAGCCGTCGGCGCCGTCCACCAGGTAGACCTGGGAGTTGCTCACCAGGACCACCTCGGGATCCCCGTCCAGGTCGAAGTCGCCGATGGCGGGGAAGCCGTCGGGGGCGGCGCTGGTCCAGAGCGTGGAGCCGTCGGCGCGGTAGGCGGTGTTCCCGGCGACCACGTCGGGGCTCCCGTCCATGTCCAGGTCGGCCACCGCCGAGATGGAGACCCAGGCGTTGGCCCCCTCGGAGCCGAACACCTTGGACCACCGGAGGGACAGGTCCGCGTGCAGCACGTTGCGACCGGCGATCACCTCGGGGGTGCCGTCGCCGTCCAGGTCGGCGAGGGCGGGCACGGGCGTCCAGGGGAAGCCGCTGGAGAGGGCCCCCGACTCGGCGACCTTCTGGCCCTCGTGGTCGATCACCGCGAGGCGCTTGCCCGTCAGGCCCACCACCAGCTCGATGTCTCCGTCGCCGTCCAGGTCCCCCGCCGCGGGTGCCGTGTAGGCGTTGACGTCGTCGCCGGTGCTGTACCACCACAGCTCGGTGCCGTCCCCCCGCAGCGCCACCAGGCCGCCGCCGGGGTCCACGTCGAACAGGTTCAGCCGCACCACCGGCACCACGATGGTGGGCATGTCGTCCCCGTCGTAGTCGCCGTCCCCGTCGTCGTCGGTCAGGTGGGTCACGATGGGGGTGGCGATGACCTGGGCGTAGGTGGGATCCCACGACAGGTGGGGCCAGTGCCACTCCACCGCGGGGTCGAAGGTGCCGACGGTGGAGTCCTCGGTGTGACACTCGGTGGGGGTCAGGGTCCCCTCGTCCTCGCCGTCGTCGTCGTCGCCCGGGAGGCCGGTGTCGTCGTCGGGGGCGGAGTCGTCGTCGGGATCCCCGTCCCCGGGCGGGCCGCCCAGCAGGTAGTCCGAGCAGGAGGGGAGGAGGAGCAGGCAGGCGACGAGGGCGGCGGGGCGGTGGGCGGGCATGGGCGGCTCCCGGGGGTGGGACACTGTAACTCACGCCGCGGGCGGGAGAGCACGCCCCTCAGCGGGACGCCACGCGGGGTGCCGGGGAGGCGTAGGCCCCCAGCAGCACCGAGGCCCGCAGGTCCAGGCTCACCGCGGTGGGGTCCCGGCCGGCCAGGGGCAGGGTCGCGCCCACCTCGAAGCCGAAGCGCTTGCGGTCGCTGAAGCGCAGGCCGATCCCCCCGGCGAGGACGTCCAGGGGGGCGGTGTAGCCGAAGTCGCCGTGGAGGTCCAGCACCAGGGCGAAGCCCGGGGCGGGGCGCAGGTCGGCGCCCACCGTCACCACGCCCCCCACCCGGGGCTGGGTGGGGCCCTTGCTGGCCGCCGCCGACGCCAGGACCCCCGCGTGGCCGTGGAGGTGGACCCGGGGGTGGACCTCCACCAGCCCGGACAGGCCCACGTCCCAGCCGAAGGGCCAGGTGTTCTGGTAGATCCCCGCGGCGGTGGGCAGGACGACCTTCCCGTTGACGCCGAGGGTGAAGCGGTCGGTGGCCAGGAACCGGTAGCCCCCGCCCAGGGCGGTCTCCCCGAGGCCCACCGCGGACGCGGCGAGGTCCTCCAGCACCAGCTCGTAACGGAACGCCTGGAAGAAGGCGAAGAGCTCGCCCCGGCCCAGGGCGAGGGAGCCGTCCAGGGTGATCCCCGCCGACAGGTCGCCGTAGAAGTTGGCCAGGTCGGCGATGAGGGCGCCGCCTCCGCCCACGCCGAACTCGGTGCGCTCGCACACCCGCCGACCCCGGCCGAGGTCGCCCTCCTGGAGCCCCGCGACCACCGGCCCCTGGGGGATCCCGTAGGCGTATGCGTCGCAGGGATCGGCGTGGGCGGGCGGGGAGGCCAGCAGGGCCCCGGGCAGGGCGAGGGCGGCGGCGGCGATGTGTCGATGTCTCACGGTCCCACCTCCTCGAAGCCGTCCCCGTCGACGTCGAGGACCAGGGGGTTGGTGAAGGCGGCGGGGTAGCCCCCGGGCACCGCGGCGCGGAACCAGGCCAGGGGCTCGTCCCGGGACTCCGGTGCCGGCGGCTCCGCCAGGGGGCCCGAGCTGTCGTAGCACGCCTCGCCGGGCTCCTCCTCCAGGCCCTCGACGTCGCGCCAGTCGATGGCGCCGTCGCCGTTGTTGTCTCCGGTGTCGGGCATCCCGTCGCAGTCCAGGTCGGCGTTGGGTTGGAGGGGCCAGCCGGCCTCCACCACCAGCCAGGAGTCCCGGTCGCCGGGGAGCAGCTCCGACAGGGGGATCTCCGCGTCCAGGCGCGCCAGCCCATCGGTGCCGAAGGGGTCCTGGGGGTGGGAGAGCTCGGTGGTCAGGGTGCGGACGACCTCGCCGTCCACGACGATCCGCACCTCCTCCACCGGGATCCAGGGGGCGGCGTCCACGCGGATCCGCAGGCGGGCGTCGGCCGCGGGGGTGAAGGGGTCCAAGGACGGACCCCTCTCGCCGCCCGCCGCGTCGGTGGTGCTCGCCTGGATCACCGGGCCGTTGGTGCCGATCATCCGGCCCCGGCGCACCGCGGCGTTGAACTCCACGGAGTCGAAGGACGCCAGGGTCGAGTCGGTCCACACCAGGTTCCGGGGCGTCCCCAGGACGTTGTCGGTGAGCCCGTGGGAGTCGGAGTTGGCGGTGCCGGCCCTCAGGATCCCCTGGTTCAGCAGGTAGAACCAGAAGGCGCGGTAGCTCAGGAGGCGGTCGTTGTTGGTGCCGTTCATCACCTCCTGGGCGTGGTAGTCGGAGTTCGCGAAGTCCGAGCCCTCGGGGTGATACAGGAACAGGCTCTGGGCGGTGCCGTCGAACTCGGTGGGCAGGGGCAGGGTGGCGTCGATCCCCAGGGCGCTGCCGTAGCCGTAGTCCCGGCCGAAGTCCAGCTCCGAGACGGGGTGGTTGAGCTGGGCGACGCCGGTGTCGGCGGGCCAGCCGGCGTCGGCCATGCGGGTGAACAGCTCGCCGGGGTGGACCTTCTCGTCCCAGGCGGCGCCCCGCCAGGGGCCGACGGGGTCGAAGGGCACGGGCCAGAAGTTCCAGTGGCCGATCACCTGGGGGTAGGGGGCGTCGGGGTACATCTTCCACAGGACGTGCCCCGTCGTCTCCACCCCGACCTCCAGGTGGAGGCGGTCGGAGGCCGCCAGGGACTCCATGGCGGCGGCGTAGTTGCCCATGACGTCGTGGTCGGTGGCGGCGATCACCTCCATGCGGGCGGCGAGGAAGGCGCGGACCCGGTCCTCGTCGGGGACCACCGAGTCGAAGGAGGCGCCGCCGTGGACGTGGAAGTCGGCGGACAGGGTCCCTTCGGGTTGGAGGGGAAGGGTGTGGAGGTCCAGGGCGGCCTGGGCCACCCCGCCGGGGGCGATCTCCACCGCCGGGGCGAGGGCGAGGGTGGCGAAGGGGCCGGCGGTGCCGAAGACGTCGTACACTCCGGCGGGGACCTCCACCCCCGCGGCGCCGTCCACCAGCAGGCGGTCACAGGCGGGGGATCCGGTGTGGGGATTGCCTAGCAGGGGGGCGCACTCGTCGAACGCCCCGTACATCTGTCCCCGCACCGCCTCGTGGGTGGCGTCGTCGGCGGGGCGGACGAAGGCGAGCACCAGGTCGGGGACGCCGTCCACGGTGGCGGAGACTTCCAGGCGTCCCACGGTGGGGATGGCGAGGGTGCCGGCGTCGGCTCCGCCCGCGCCCACCTGGACCTCGGCCTCGGCGACCGCGCGCCCGTAGGACTCGACCTCCACGACGTAGTCGCGCCCCGCGGGCACCCGGACCGCGAAGGAGCCGTCGGCGGCGGGGAGGGCGTGGGTCCAGGGGATCCGCTCCTCGTCCGGGGTGGCGGCGGTCCCCTCGGAGACCAGGACGGCGGCTCCGAGACCCGGGGGGAGGGGGGCGGTGCTCCCCTCCGCGGCGACCCGACCGGTCAGCACGGCGTACTCCTCGCCCCAGAGCCGCTTGCGGACGTCCAGGGCGAGGTCGGCGGCGCCGGAGATCGAGGGCCCCTCCGAGACGGCGACGAAGCGCTCGAAGACCTCGTAGTCTCGGGGCATGGACACGCGCACCGGCGTGCCCATGGCCGAGACGTCCTCGCTCTGGAAGCCGGCGAGCTGCTCCCGGTCGCAGGCGACGACGGAGTAGGACACCTCGTCCCCGGCGTGGCCGGCGGCCATGAAGGGGACGTCCCGGAAGGCGTCGAGCACGTCCGAGAGGCCGAAGGAGGGGTGCAGGAAGCCCGCGCCGGGGCTGGGGGTGAAGGCGAGCTTGCCCCGCCCGCCCCAGTACCAGGCGTCGGTGAGGAACCACGAGCGGGGCTCGGGCTCCATGTTGACGACCTCGGTGCGGATCCGCACGCCGGGCTCGCAGGCCCGGACCTCGTAGCGGGTGGCGATCTTCAGGTCGGGGCGCCCGTCCAGGTGGCCGTTGAGCTGGACGGCGGCGAAGCCGTCGCCGGTGAGGGTCTTCACCGTGTCGTAGTACGCGGCGTCGTCGGGGAGGAGGCCCACGGCCTGGAAGAGGTTGTTCAGGGAGCCGTCGGGGCGCCCCACCCTCCCCAGGTCGACGATGGAGCCCCCGGTGGGGGCGAGGAAGTGGGGGTGGTCCAGGGCGTCGATGACGGCGTAGACCTGGTCGTTCCGCAGCAGGATGTCACCCAGGGCGGCGTTGGCGGCGGTGCCCGAGGGGACGTCGTCCAGGGACTCGACGACCTTCACCTCCACCGAGCCCGAACCCTGGCACCCGAAGTCGAGGGAGGCGCAGGGGGAGGGCACGACGCAGTCGGGGTCGTCCCCGGCGAGGCAGCCCTCCTTGGCGCAGCCCGCCTGGGACGCCAGGGCGGCGAGGGAGAGGGCCGCGAGGACGAGGGCGCCCTTCGGGAGAGGCGGGGCGGATCCGGGGAGGCTCCGGGGACGGGGGACGGGGATCATGGGACCTCGGGGGCGCCGGGCCGCCTCGACGACCCCGCGCCGGGCGGGATCCTACCAAAGTCCCGCGGTGGAGACGGGGGCGGGCGTGAACCTCCTACACCGGCAGGGCGCCGCGCCGGGCGCGCCGGGGGAGGAGGGAGGCGGCCTCAGCGTCCAGGAGCCAGAGGGTCCCGTGGCGGCCGTGGACGCCGGCTGCGGGCAGCGCGTCGGGATCGGCACCCGCGAGGGCGCGGGCGACGAGATCGGCCTTGTGGTCTCCCGCCACGATCATCCACACCTCGTCCGCCCAGGACATCGACGGCAGGGTCAGGGTGACGCGGGGGCGGGGCTCCCAGGGGAAGTCCCGCAGCCCCACCGCGGTGCGGGTGTCGTGGAGCCAGGGCGAGCCAGGGGGGAGGGAGCCGACGTGACCGTCGTCCCCCACGCCCAGCCACATCACGTCGAAGCGCGGGAGGGGGACTCCGGGTCCCGACGCCGCGTCCAGGATCCGCGCGTATTCCTCGGCGGCGCCTTCGGGATCGGCGCCCCAGGGCCCCCCCGGGCCGGGGATGGGGCGCACCCTTCCCTCGTCGAGGGGCAGGCGGTCCAGGCAGGCCTGGCGGGCCTGGGTCTCGTTCCGCAGGGGATCGCCCCCGGGCAGGAAGCGCTCGTCGCTCCACCACAGGTCCACACGGCTCCAGTCCACCGCGAACCGCCCCGCGTCCACGGCCACGGCGGCGGCGCACGCGATCCCCAAGGGACCGCCGGTGAGCACCCACGACGCCTCGCCCCTCTCCCCCTGGGCCCGCGCCAGGCGGTGGATCAGGCGGCTGGCCACGGCGGTCGCCAGGGCCCGGGCGTTGGGGAAGACGATGGCCTCCGGGGCGGGGGGCTCGGGGGGCGCGCTGCCGGCCCTCTCGCGGGGGGGACGGGCCCTCATCCCCGGACCGCCCGCGGCCGGGCCCGTCGGACCCGGGATTCCCCGGTGCACCGAGTGCGCACGACCTGCCCGGCGGCGCCGCGGACGGGGCGCGGATGGGCGGCCCGAAAGCGGGCGTTGCCAACGTCGGGACCGGTCATCGGTGGGCCTCCTCCCGGGGGAGGCAGAGTGCAATGGGGGGGCCACGGGGCGGCGGCGGGGGGAGGACGGAGGCGCGGAAATGTAAAACTGTTGGTGCCTGACACCCTGGGTCACCCTGGGTCACCGTCGCTGCGTTGCGCGGGGGGCGGGGGGGGGCTATCTTCGGGCGCCATGTCCCGTGCGACCCCCATCGAGCGCCGGCTGCTGAAGCAGGTCGGGCGTGCCATCGAGGACTTCGGCCTCATCGCGGATGGGGACCGCATCGCCGTCGCCCTCTCGGGGGGGAAGGACTCCTACGGGCTGATGCACCTGCTGGGGCTGCTCCGGGGGCGGGCCCCGGTGCGGTTCGACCTGGTGGCCCTCCACCTGGACCAGGGCCAGCCGGGCTACGACGGCACCCCCCTGCTGCGCTGGCTGGAGGCCCGGGAGATCCCCCACCACGTGGTGCGCCGGGACACCTACTCCGTCGTCGTCGAGAAGATCGCCCCCGGCGGGACCTACTGCTCCATGTGCTCCCGGATGCGCCGGGGGATCCTCTACGACGCCTGCCTGGACCTCGGCTGCAACAAGCTGGCGCTGGGGCACCACCGGGACGACACCATCGAGACCCTGATGCTCAACCTGGTGTTCTCCGGGCAGCTCAAGGCGATGCCCCCCAAGCTGGTGTCCGACGACGGGCGCAACGTGGTGATCCGCCCGCTGGTGTACGCCGCCGAGGAGGACCTGGCCGCCCTCGCCGCCGAGCAGGGGTTCCCCATCCTCCCCTGCAACCTCTGCGGCTCCCAGCCGAACATGCAGCGGCAGGCGATCAAGGCGATGCTCGGGGACCTCCAGCGCCTCCACCCGGACCTCAAGCGCTCCATGCTCGCCGCCCTGGGCAACGTGCGCCCCTCGCACCTGCTGGACCCGAAGATCTGGCGCGGGCTGGGACTGCCGGTGGCCCGGGAGGAGCCCGGGGACCGGGACCGGGGCCTCGGCCTCGCCGACTGGGCGGGGGCGTCCATGGCCCCCGAGGGGGCGGCGGACCCGGGCGGCGGGCCCCCTCCGGGGGGACGCCTCCCCGTGCTCGGCGAAGGGTGGTGAGACCGTGACCGCCGGCCGCGCCCCCGGGGCTGGCCCGTTCAGCGCCGGGGACGCCGCAGCACGTACAAGGTGACGGTGTCCAGCCCGGGCTCCGCCCAGTGGTGCTTGTAGGCCATCTCGGTGCCCAGGTCGTACCCGCGGATCCCCTCCTGGCACAGGCGGGCGATCATCTCGACCTGGACCAGGTTCCCCAGGGACTCCGCGGCGAAGCGCGCGTCGAAGCTGACCTGGAGGCCGCGGTAGGTCTCCCCCAGCAGGCCGCCGAACACGTAGGCCACGTCCTCGCCGTCCCGGCTCGCGAACAGGACCCGCAGGGCCCCCCGGGCGGCGAGGCGCCGCATCATCTCCCGGTAGAAGGGCAGCGTGGGCCCGTGGTCGATTCCGTGGCCGCTCGCCCCCTTCCAGCTCCGCCCCTCCACCCCCAGGACCCGGTCGTGCAGGGCCCGGGCCTGCTCGGGGGTGGCCTCCCGGATGTACTCCAGGGCGAGACCCTCCCGGGCGGCCCGGCGGCGGGTGCGCCTCAGGCTGGCCCGGAACGCCGGGGAGCGCCGCGACAGGAACCCGTCCTCCCCCCCCTCCAGCGAGGCGACCCGCCGCCCGCAGGTGGGGCCCCGCAGGATGGGGTGGCGGCCCGAGAACGCCTGGACCAGGGCGGTGTGGACCAGGCCGCCGTCCTCGGCGCCGGAGAGGACCAGGCCCTCCCAGGGGATCTCCCCGGTCTCCAGCAGCCGCGTCAGGGTCGCCACCAGGGCCAGGGGCTCGGGTCCCACCAGGGGGCAGGCGAGGCCCCAGCCGGACTCCAGGGGGACGAGGATGGGCGCGCCCCTCTCCCCCCGCACGGCCATCAGGGCGACGAAGCCTCCAGAGAGCTCCAGGATCACCGGCTCCGCGTCGGGGGCGAAGGCGGCCTGGAAGGGCAGGATCCAGTCCGTGGACGAGCAGAACCGGTCGATGCGGGGCGAGATCAGCGCCGCGCCGTCGAACTCCGCCGAACGGGCGTCCAGCTCCTGGAAGTCCAGCCGCCGCAATCGTTCTCCCGCACCGCCCGCCTCCGCGGCGGGCCGGGCCCCGGCCCCCCGGTTCAGCTCTTTCCGACGTTCGCCCACCCCTCCATGGGGATCCGGGGGGGCTCGCTCTCGGGGTCGCAGCGGTAGCCGGTGAAGTCCGTCACCCCCTCGGAGCGCAGGAAGTCCTCGTCGATGAGGGCGTGGCCGGTGAAGGAGCGGGGCTCCTTCGAGAAGATCCCCACCGCGGCGTCGGCCAGGATGTCGGACTTGCGCCACATGGCCGGCCCACCGAGGCCCCAGTTGATGGTGGCGTAGGACTCGATCATCGTCGCCGGCCACAGGGCGTTGCAGGCGACGTTCCGCTCGGCGACCTCGGCGGCGAGGCCGTGGGCGATCAGCGTCATGCCGAACTTGGAGATCATGTAGGCGATCTTGAACCCGGCGACCTCGGGAAGGACCGGCGGGGACATCATCAGGATGTGGCCGTAGCCCTGCTCCACCATGTGGGGGAGCACCGCGCGGGTACACGAGAAGGCGCCCCGGGCGTTCACCCCCATCACCAGGTCGAAACGCTTCATGGGGGTGCTGAGCATGTCCTTCCAGAACAGGGCGCCGGCGTTGTTCACCAGGAAGTCGATCCGGCCGAACTCCGCCATGGTGCGCTCGGCCATCGCCTCCACGTTGGCGTCGTCCCGTACGTCGAGCTGGAAGGGCAGGGCGCGGACGCCCAGGGCCCGGACCTCCTCCGCGGCGTCGTAGATGGTGCCGGGCAGGCGGGGATCGGCCTCGACGGTCTTGGCGGCGACGACGACGTGGCAGCCCTCCCGGGCGAGGGCGAGGGCGACGTTCCGTCCCACCCCGCGGCTGGCACCGGTGACGATGGCGACTCTTCCGGAGAAGCGCATGGGAGCCTCCTGTGATGGGTCCCGCGGCGCGGAACGGGACGGTCATCCTATTCAAGCGCGGGCGGGCTGGCCAGGGGCGGCGGTCGGACGGCGCCACGATCGGGGCACCGCGCCCCCGAGCCGGTCCGCATTGCTCCCCCGGCGGTCGGGGCCATAGACTCGGGCGGTCATGCTCGGCCTCCCCCTCCTCGCCGCCCTGCTCCTCCTCGCCGGCTGCGGGCCCGACGCCCCCGCGGGCTCCCCCGGGGCCTCCCCCGGGACCGGCGGCGAGGCTTCCTCCGCCCCCGCCGACCTGCCCCCGGGCGTGCCCGAGGCGTCCCGGTCCACCCTGCTCCACCTCGCCCGGGCCGACGCCGACGCCTCCCGGACCCCCTTGCCCGCCTGGGAGGTCCCCGAAGCCGACGTGCCGCCGGGGGGCGGCCCGAAGATGCGCTCCCGGGCGTGGTACGTCGTGGAGGAGGCGACGGGGAAGGTGCTCGGCGCCCGGGACGCCGGCACGCCCCTCCCCATCGCCTCCATCACCAAGCTCATGGCGGCGATGGTGTGGGCGGACGCCGGGGTGGCCGACGACACGCCCGTCGAGATCCTGAGGGAAGACAAGGAGTTCATCCAGATCACCCGCTCCCGGCTCCGGGTCGGGGGGACCTACAGGGCCGGCGACCTGCTCCACTCGGCGCTGCTCAGCTCCGACAACCGGGCCACCGCGGCCCTCATGCGTTCCACCGGCCTCGACCGGCGGTGGTTCGCCTGGGCGATGGAGCGGCGCGCCCGGGCCCTCGGTCTGGACTCGGCCCGGTTCGGGGACCCGAGCGGCCTCGACCCCGGGAACGTCGCCTCCGCGCGGGACGCGGCGCTGCTCCTCCACGCAGCGGCGCGGCACCCCCGCCTCGCCCCGGTGCTCGCCGCGGTGGAGCACCGCTACTCCCGCCTCGATAAAGAGGGCGTGTTCATCACCGCCCGCTCCTCGAACCGCCTCGCCCGGGGGGGCTCGTGGTCCGTGCTGGCGTCCAAGACCGGCTACACCGACGTCGCCGGCTCCTGCCTCGTCATGCGGACCCGCCTCGGGGACGGCCGGGCCGTCACCCTGGCCCTCCTGGGGGCCCAGGGCGTCCTGTCGCGCTACGGCGACGCGGCGCGGCTGCGGGCCTGGATGGAGAAGCTCCCCGAGGGCGAGGAGGCCCGCCTCGCCGCAGGTGGCGGGCCCGGCGAGGACGACGCCGAGGAGGCGGGGGCGGGCGACGCCCTCTGACCGCCTGGCCCGGCTTCACACTTCTTCACGTCCGCGAAGAACTCCGGAAAGAACGGCGCCCCATCCTCCATCCCATCGGAGCGCGGCGACGGACGCCGCCTCCCCGAGGAGGACGAACGATGAGCGACGCCGACACCACCGGAGCCCACCCCAGCGACGAGACTTCCCCCCACCCCGGACGCCCCTGCCCCGGCGGTCGCCGCCGCCGCTTCGGCCTGCCCGCCGTGATGCTGGCCGCGGTGGCGGGCTTCGCCTGCGCCACCGCCCTCGGCGCCGTGGGGAGCGTCATCGCCGACGGGGGACCGGGCTTCTTCGGGGGCCACTGCGCCCGTGGCGACAAGGACCCGGAGGCGGTGAAGCGGCACATCGGCCGTGGCGCCGGCTGGGCCCTGGACCGGATCGACGCCACCGACGCCCAGCGCGACGCCGTGCTGGCGGAGGTGGACGCCCTGGCGGACGACGTGCTCGCCCGTCGCGACGACCGCGACCGCCTGCGGGACGCCCTCCGGGACGCCCTGACCGCCGACCGGGTGGACCCCGCCGAGCTGGAGAAGCTCAGGGCCGAGGCCCTCTCCCTCGCCGACGACGCCTCCCGGGACGCCCTGCCCCGGCTCGTGCGGATCGCCGGCACCCTCACCCCCGAGCAGCGCGCCGACCTCGCCGAGCAGGCCCGGCGGTTCCACCGCTGAGTCCCCTCGCCGTGCCCGCCGTCGGTCCCCGGGGGCCGACGGCGGCCCCGGGATGGGTTAGCCTCCCGCCCGCGGGCGGCGTCCCGCGTCGGGGCCCCATGTCCAACCAGCGGATCCTGATCATCGACGACGACGACCGGCTGGCGGCGCTGCTCGCGGAGTACCTCACCGCCCGCGGGATCGCCGTGGACCGCCGCGGCGACGGCCACGGGGGCCTGGCCGCCCTGCGCCGCGGTCCCTACGACGCCGTCGTCCTCGACGTGATGCTCCCCGATCTCGACGGGTTCGAGGTGCTGCGCCGCCTAAGGGCGACCTCGGACGTGC
Organism: Myxococcota bacterium; assembly: GCA_023150875.1. Lineage (GTDB taxonomy): Bacteria > Myxococcota_A > UBA796 > UBA9615 > JAKLKC01 > JAKLKC01. The sequence goes on from JAKLKC010000013.1 coordinate 115,161, forward strand.
CGGTGCTGATGCTCACCGCCCGGGGGGAAGAGACCGACCGGATCGTCGGCCTGGAGCTGGGCGCCGACGACTACCTGCCCAAGCCCTTCAACCCCCGCGAGCTCCTCGCCCGACTGCGGGCGGTGCTCCGGCGCGCGCGCCCGGGGACCGAGGGGCGCCCCGCCGTGCTCCGCTTCGGCCGCCTGGAGATCGACCGGGACGCCCGGGTCGCCCGGCTGGACGGTCGGCCCCGGGACCTCACCGGCCACCAGTTCGACCTGCTGCTGGCCCTCGCCGAGAGCGCCGGCCGCGCGCTGAGCCGCGACCAGCTCATGGAGAAGGTGCGGGGGGACGCCCTCGCCGCCTTCGACCGGAGCATCGACGTCCACGTCTCGCGGATCCGCGCCGAGATCGAGGACGATCCCCGCCACCCCCGGCGGATCCTCACCCTCCGGGGCGTGGGCTACCTGTTCACCCGCGACCCCGAGGGGGGCTGATGCGCCCCCGCCTCTTCGCCCAGATCTACTTCGCCTTCCTGGGGATCGCGGTGCTTTGCGTGGTGAGCGGGGCCGTGGTGTTCGCCCGGTTCGGGGATCGCTGGGCCGACGGCGAGGTGCCGCGTCCCCTCACCCGGGCGGCGGTCCTGCTGGGGGACACCCTCCCCTCCGCCGATGCGCCGCGGGGGACCCTCGAACGGGCGCTCCAAGCCCGGGCCGGCGACCTCGGGTTGCGCCTCACCGTGCGGGATCGCCGCGGGCGCCTCCTCGCCGCGGCCGGCGCCCCCCTCCCCTTCGTCGCCGCCCCCGGCGGGACCGCCCACTGGGTCCACGACCACCGGAGCACCGCCGTCTCCGTGCCCCTCCCCGACGGGCGGTGGCTCCAGGCCTCCCCGGCCTGGTCGGCGTGGCGCACCCATCGCAAGGGCCGCTTCCACGTCGCCCTGCTGGTGGTCGCCGCCGTCGTCGCCGCCGGCTGCTGGCCCCTGGCCCGGCGGATCACCCGCCGCCTGGAGGCCCTGCGGGCGGGGGTGGAGGACCTGGGAGCGGGGGCCCTGGACCGCAGGGTCCCCGTGGAGGGCCGGGACGAGGTCGCCGACCTGGCCCGGAGCTTCAACGCCGCCGCCGACCGGATCCAGCGCCTGGTGGAGGCCCAGCGCCGGGTGCTGGCCTCGGCCTCCCACGAGCTGCGCTCCCCCCTGGCCCGCCTGCGGATCGCCCTGGAGATGCTGGCCGACGAAGACGCAGGGGCCCGCCCCGATCCCGAAGCCGCCGCCCGGCGCCGACGCCTGGGGGACGAGGCGGAGCGGGACGTCGCCGAGCTGGACGCCCTCATCGGCGACCTGCTGCTGGCCGCCCGCCTGGAGGCGCAGGGCCCCGGGGGCGAGGCGGCGACCGTCGACCTCCACGCGCTGCTGGCCGAGGAGGCGGCCCGGGTGGGGGCGGACGTGTCGGGGGAGCCCTCGCCGGTGCGAGGAGATCCCCGGGCCCTGCGGCGCATGGTCCGGAACCTCCTGGAGAACGCGGCCCGCCACGGGGGCGGGCAGGGGATCGAGGCGTCGGTGGAGTCCTTGCCCGGTGGGGGGTTCCGCGTCGTGGTCGCCGACCGCGGACCGGGAGTGCCGGCGCAGGAGAGGGAGCGGATCTTCGAACCGTTCTACCGTCCCGCCGGCCACCGGGAGGGGGCCGACGGTGGGGTGGGGCTGGGCCTGGCCCTGGTGCGGGAGGTCGCCTCGCGCCACGGGGGCGCCGCCCGCTGCCTCCCCCGGGACGGGGGTGGCACCCGGTTCGAGGTGGAGGTGAGGGGCCTTCCGGGCCCGGGACCGACGGCTGGGACCGGAGCGGCCTAGCCCGGCCGCCCTCCGTCCGCCCGCAGCCCTTCCAGGACCATGGAGATCAGCTCTCCCGGGACCGCCAGGGGGGACAGGTCCGACTCCTCGGAGAGGATGGCGAAGGCGAGCCGCTCCACCGCGCCTATCACCGCCAGGGCGCTGACCCGCGGGTCCAGGGGGCGCAGCAGGCCGTGGCGGTGGGCCACCCGGGTCAGCTCCACGGCCTCCCGCGTCACCGCGTCGGAGAGCTCCCGCACGGGCCGCCGGGCGCCCCGGGAGGGCCCGCGACCCTCCTGGAGGTAGAGGCGCACGAGATCGGGCTCCGCCGCCAGCGCCCGGGCGAGGTCCGCGGCCAGCCCCTCGTACGCGGCCCTCAGGTCCCCGGGCGCCCCCGCCGCCCCGAGGGCCTCACCGCACCGCGCGAACGCTCCCCCGACCTCCCTCCCCACCCGGGCGAACAGAGAGGCCACCAGGGCGTCCTTCCCCGAAAAGTATCGGTAGAACGAGCCCTTGGCGATCCCCGCCGCGGCGGCGATCTCGCCGATGGTCACCGCCTCGATCCCTCGGTCCAGGAAGAGGGCCGTCGCCGCGGCGCTCAGGGACTCGGTCCTCCGGCGGCGGTTGGTCTCCCGCCGTCCCCCCTGGGGACCGGGCCGCCGCCGCGGCCCCCCGCCTCCCGCTTCCCGCCCCGGGGCCGTCACCCGTCCTCCAGAACCGCGACCATGGGGGCACGATATCACCCATCGCGCCGGGCGAGGCGCCGGTGGGGGCCGCCCGCTCCCCGGCCCTCACGCCAGGCCGAGGCCGCCCAGCTCGAAGAGCAGGTCCATCGCCCGGGCCTCCCCCAGGGCATCGCCGGCGATCCGCGCCGCCTCCACCCCCAGCAGCGCGCACTCCTCGGCCCCCCGCCGGTCCCCCATGCGGCGGAGCGACGCCGCCGCGCGGCGCCAGTAGCGCCCCGCGCTCCGGTGCTCCCCCGCCTCCGACAGCAGGCGCGCCGCCCAGCGGGGGTCGATGTCCGCGGTCCGCCCCTCCACCCGTCCCTCGCCGCCCGCGTCGTCCAGCAGGGCCCGCACCACCCGCCCCCGCACCCGCTCCAGCTCCGCGGGAGCCAGGGTGCCCCGCAGGCGCTCGGCGAGCCCCTCGTCGCGGAAGCCCGCGCACTCCGCGTCCGGCCCCCGCCTCTCCTCCACCACGCCCCCCTCCTCCGCCTGCTCCAGGTGGTCCAGCAGGGTCCACGGGTCCTCCCCCGTGGCGACCGCCAACAGCTCGAAGGAGAAACGCGGCCCCAGCAGGGACGCCGCTCGCAGGGTCCGCTGCACGTCCGGGGGCAGGCGCAGCAGCCGCATCCTCTCCGTCCTCTTGAGCCCGGATCCCGTCCCCCCCCATGCCGGCGCCCCGTCCTCGCTGCCGGGCTCCGGCGCGGCCGCTTCCCACCCTTCCACCGGCGCCAGCCTGCCGGCCACCCCCATGCGGAGCCGCCCCCGCCGGAGCCACTCCCGGACGCCCTCCAGCGCGTCCCGGGGCAGACCGCCGCTCCGGGCGTGGAGGTGCCAGGCCGCCGCCGCGCCCTCCGGGGACGGCTCGAACCACTCCGCCAGCTCCCCCGGCCGCAGCGGGCGCAGGGGGATCGGGCGCACCCCCACCGGCCCCGAGGCGGCGCTCATCCGGCGGACCAGCCGCTCGTCCCGGGCGCTGACCACGATCAGGAGGGGCAGGTCCCCCTGGGGTGCGGGCACCGCCCGGGTGGCCAGCCGGACCACCAGGTCCCGGCTGGCCCGATCCGCCCGGTCGAGGTCGTCGAAGACCAGGGCGAGGGGCCCCTCGGCGGCGGCGAGGATCATGTGCACCACCAGCTCTTCGAACGCCGCCTCCCTGTGGGCCCGAGCCTCGGCCAGGGTGTGGGTCCCCCGGGGCGCATCGTCCCGGGCGCCGGCCCCCGATCCCGAGGTCCGGCCGGCGAGCAGGACCTTCAGCAGCTCCGCTTCGGCGGGGCCGACGGGGTGGGCTCCGGCGCCGAAGAGCTCCCCCAGCACCGGCAGCGCCGCCGAGTACGACCCGCTCGCCCACTCCCCCGGCCGGGCCTCCACGCACCGGATCCCGCGGCGCCGGGCCAGGCGGCACGCCTCGGCCACGATGCGGGTCTTGCCGGTGCCCGCCTCCCCGACGACACAGACCACCCGGGATCGCCCGCGGCCCACGTCGTCCAGCGCCCTCTCGATCCGCGCCCGCTCCGCTCCCCGCCCCACCAGCGGCAGCGACGCCGTCGTCCCGGGGAACGAGGGGGAGCCCGCCGCTCCCGTCCCGTCCCCGGATGTGGGGGGAGCCAGGCTGCCCAGGCGTTGGAGCACCTCCCCCGCGTCGGCGGGGCGCCGCTCCTTGCGCTTCTCCAGCAGGTGCAGGAGGAGCTGGGCGAGACCTTCGTCCAGGTCCGGCACCTCCAGGCGCGGGTCCCGGGGGCGCGCGAAGAGGTGCTGGTGCATCAGCACCGGCGCCGGCCCGTCGGGGTAGGGGTAGTCCCCCGTGACCAGCTCGTACAGGAGGATCCCCACCGAGTACAGGTCGGAGCGCAGGTCCACCTCCTCGCCGCTGACCTGCTCGGGCGCCATGTAGCGCACCGTGCCCACCGCCGTGCCGGCGTCCGTCGCCGCGTCCGCCCCCAGGCGCCACGCCAGCCCGAAGTCGAGCAGGCGCACCACCCCCCTCCGGTCGACGAACACGTTGCCTGGCTTGAGGTCCCGGTGGACGATCCCCTCGCCGTGGATCTGCTGGAGGGCCGAGAGGAGCTGCACCGCGTAGGGGGCGATCTCGGGCCACGCCACGGGCCCTTCGCCGCGACCCCGCCGCGCCACCAGGTCCAACGGCAGCCCGTCCACCAGCTCCATGGCCAGCCAGGGGGCCCCCCGGTGGTAGCCGGTGCCGTGGAGGGCCACCACGTGGGGGGTCCGCAGGGCCCGCAGCGCCATGTGTTCCCGCTGGAAGCGGACGATGTCCCGCTCCCCGACGCGGGTGAGCACCTTCAGGGCGATGGGGACGTCCTCGGGCTCGTCCATCGCCCGGAACACCACCCCCACGCCCCCCCGTCCGATCTGGCGGACCACCCGATATCGCCCGCCGACCAGCTCGCCGGCCTCCGGCAGGCTCGGCGGCGCCACGCCGCGCCCGTCCTCCACCGTCGGCTGGGTGATCGCCAGCGACGGATCCCCGACCGCCTGTTGCTCTTCGCCGCGCCGCACCCGCCGCCGCCCCCGTGCCATCGGCCCCTTCCGCAAGGCCGGTGCCAAGCCGGGATGGCCGGAGGGCGGCGCCCCGGGCCTCGCCGCGCCGCACTCGGCGCGGACTTCCCATGACCGTGCACGGGGGGAACGGACAGTACGTGCACGCCCGTGAACCTCGTGCACGCCTCCCCGCCGGGTGGCGCCGGGCGGGGACCGCGGGCGTGGTAGGATCGGCGGGCCCCGTTCCCCCCCCGGGGAGGCAAGGAGTGGACGTGTCCGCCTCCGAGACCGGCACCTCGGCCCCCGCCGCCGCGATCCTGGACGCCCTCGACTGGGACGAGATCCGAAGGGAGTCCCTCCAGATCCTCCGGGACCTCATCCGCATCGACACCACCAATCCCCCGGGTGGGGAGATCTCCGCCTGCCACTACCTCGCGGCGATCTTCCAGCGGGAACGCATCGACTACGACGTGTTCGAGTCGGCGCCGGGGCGGGGGAACATCGTCGCCCGCCTGGGCTCCTCCGGGGAGGCGCCCCCGGTCCTCCTCTCGGCCCACCTCGACGTGGTGGCGGCCGATCCCCGGACCTGGACCCACCCCCCCTTCGCCGCGGAGGTGCACGGGGGCTACGTGTGGGGGCGCGGCGCCATCGACATGAAGAACATGGCGGCGATGGAGGTCGCCTGCCTCCTCGCCGCCCGGCGGTCCCGCATCCCCCTGCGCCGGGACCTGCTGTTCGCCGGGGTCGCCGACGAGGAGGCGGGCTGCCGCCTCGGCTCGCTGTGGCTGGCGGAGCACCACCCCGAGACGATCCGCGGGGAGTATGCGATCTCGGAGATCGGCGGCTTCACCCTCAACGTGGGCCGCGCCCGCTACTACCCCGTGCAGATCGCCGAGAAGGGGATCTGCTGGCTCACGGTGAAGGCCCGGGGCACGCCGGGTCACGGCAGCCTCCCCAACCGCGACAACCCGCTGATCCACATCGGCAAGGCGGCCCAGGCGCTGGGCCTGAAGATGCTGCCGATGCACCGCACCGAGGTGGTCGATGGCTTCGTCGAGGGCCTCGCGTCGCGCCAGCCGGCCCTGAAGCGCATGGTGCTGAAGCAGCTCCTCAACCCCCGGCTGAGCGACCTGATCCTGGACCGCCTGATGCCGGACGAGTCCCTGGCCAACTCCTTCCGGGCGGCCCTGCACAACACCGCGAACCCCACGTCCATCGGTGGGGGCGACAAGATCAACGTCGTCCCCGGCGAGGCGTTCCTGCGGGTCGACGGCCGGACCCTGCCGGGACAGTCGCCGGAGACCCTGATCGCCGAGCTCCGGGCGCTGCTGGGGAGCGGCTACGACATCCAGGTGGACCAGACCATGCCCCCCACCGAGGGGAGCTTCGACGACCCCCTGGCCGGGGTGATCGGGAGGGCCATCGCCCGCCACGATCCCGGGGCCCTGGTCCTGCCCTACCTGGCCCCGGGCTTCACCGACGCCAAGGCTTACAGCCAGTTGGGGATGAAGTGCTGGGGATTCTCGCCGGTCCGCCTGGCCCCCGAGGACAGCTTCGCCCGCTGGTTCCACGGGAACGACGAGCGGATCCCCGTGGAGGGGTTCCACTTCGGGGTTCGGGCGCTGGCGGAGGTGGTGTTCGAGCTGGTGACGTGAGGGAAGGTCGACCGTCGCGGGGAGGGACGGTCCCCGCCCGCCCGGAGGAAGGCCCCCGGGCGGTGGGAGACGCTGGGATCAGGCCTCGTCCTGCCCGCCGCGACGCCGGGGGGAACGGCCGTCGGCGCGCTTGCGGATGGTCTTGCCGCCGACCTCGATGACCACCTCGTCGCCGTCCCGGGCGACGCTGGCCATCTCCCCGGCGAGCTTGCTCCCCACCGCGAGCTGGCTGTCGTCGAAGCGCAGCACCCCGTCGGGGCTGACGAAGCGGTCGAGGCGCCCCCGGCGCCAGGTCTGGTAGTGGGCGGCGCAGAACCCCTTGGAGCGCACCGGGCGATCGCAGGTGGGCACCTTGCAGGACTCCTCGGCCACCCGGGGACGGCCCCGGGTCCGGGCGACATCGGCGGCGGGCGGCGGCGCGGCCTTCCGCGCCCCCCGGGACACCTCGGGCGCGGGGGCGGCGG
>JAKLKC010000140.1 GCA_023150875.1 Myxococcota bacterium
GGCCCAAATCGTCGGGCGCGTCGCGCCGACGATTTGCCATAGGGCCTACCCCATGTGGCTTTTGGCACAGATCGGGGGTAGGCCGGAACCTGGCGGGGGTCGAAGGGGGGCGTGGGGGGCGGATCGGACGGGCCGAAGAGCCCTCGACGCCGGTCGTTGGGCGCGCCGAGGGCCCGGCCGCCCGGGTTCGGGCGGACCTGGGCCCGTTCCGCCGGGGGCGGCGGTGGTGCAGAGAGAGCCAGGTGGACGCGGAGGGGGGCTCAGGCCGGGGCGGGTGGCCCCAGCCAGCTTGGGGTCGCCAGGGCGAGGAGTGCTCGCCGCGCCGAGGCCAGGACGGTGGCGATGGGCAGGCAGAGGGAGACCTTGAGCAGGAGGGCGCGGCCGTGGCTGACGAGGCGGCCGGCGAGGTGGAACAGGCGGAAGCGCAGGGCCTTGGGCCGGTAGGCGGTCATGTTCTGGGGGAGCGCGGCCACCTTGAGGAACTGGAGCAGGTTGTGCACGAGCGCGTTCAGGCGCCACCAGGCCGCGTTCGCCCCGAAGCGCCCGCACGGCAGGGTCCCCCCGGCCAGCTCGTCCTTCATCACGCGATGCCCTTGTTCGACCGTGCCCTGCTTCTGGCGATGCCAGCGCAGGAGTTGCTCGCCGGGCACCTGGTGGCGGTTGGTCACCACCGCGAAGTGGCGCCACTGTTCCTCGTCCGGGAGCAGCAGGTCCCGCTGCCGGGGCCGGACCCGGATGGCGATGTATCGGAACGGGGTGGTGCCCTTCTTGACGTTGCGGGCCCAGCCGGGGATGAAGTCCACCACCTCCGCCCACTCACGCTCCTCGGTTGCCGAGAGGGTTTCCGAGGCATGGGCCCGGTACGGCTGCCATTCCTGGGGAGGGATCGCCTTCACCCGGGCCCGGAGGGACTCGCTCATGTCCGCCGACACCACGAACCCGATGTCGTGCTCGTCCAGCCAGGTCAGACCCGCCTCGTCGTACAGGGCACTGTCTCCGCGCAGGAACCGGGCGCCGTGCCCCGGCACCTTGGCGAAGGATCGCTTGAGGAAGCCCACGATGCCCATCGCCGCGGGCACGTTGCCGTCGCGGAACTCGTCCAGGACCCACACCTCCTGCTCCGCCCACCACGCCATCTGCGGCTGGTAACCCCGCTCTCCCTCGTAGGTCTTCAGCGCCCGCTCCTTCTCCGCCTCGATGATCGTCGCGTCCACGTCCAGGGTCACTCGGGGCGTGGTGCGGTGTTCCTGCACGGCCTTCAGGACCGGGGCCATCAGGTCCGAGAGGGTCCGCAGCCCCGGTCCTTCCTGCCGGATCTGGGCCTTGCCGGCCACGCTGAGCTGATCGTCGTCGTCGTTGGTGAGGGCGCGCCCGTCCTCGGCCTGGTGGAAGCGGTAGAGGAAGTCCTTGGCCTGGGTGGGGCTGGACGGCACGAATCCGAGCAGTCGGCCCAGCCCCTCGTCTCCCCGGAGGGTGTTCAGGTCGTCGAGGCACTCCCCCCCCGAGGCGATGAGGAGGACGAGACTCTCGAGGTGCCGGCGGACGGCCTTGTAGCTGTCGTACCCCAGGGCCCGCGCCAGCTTCCGGTAGGGGGACTTGGTGCCCACCGCCACCCTCAGGGCTTCGAGCACCAGGGGCAGGCCCGCATGGGCGGTGACGTCGGGACGGGAATCGACCAGGACCAGCTTGAAGGGGAGGATGCCAGCCGCTATCGTCATGGGTGCACTCCGAGGCCGTTGAGCAACTCCCTCATACCGGGTTCCCGAATGGTCGGGAACCCGGGGAGTGCATTTTTTCGCGCGCGCGCGCGTGCGTTCGCGCGCGAGGCCCCGAGTCGGTCGCAGGTTCACCCAGCGGGTGGTCGCACGACTTCAGCCCCGCCCCCCTCGCCGCCCTACGGGCTACTCGAAATCCCTGCGAGGCGGACGATCAGAGCCGACGATCAGGG
>JAKLKC010000141.1 GCA_023150875.1 Myxococcota bacterium
GGGTGCGGCTCCTTTCAGTCGACGGGGGTGACGAGGCGGAGGTGGCGTCCCGGTCGGGTGGAGGTGAGCTGGGGCACGGTGCAGTCCGCATAGCGTGATTCGTGGTTGCGGAAGGCCTCGGCTCCTTCGTGGAAGCGCCAGTAGTCGTCGAAGTCACCGCTGGCGAGGAGGGACCGGAGGCGCAGGACCGCCTCGGCGCCGCGGATCCGCCACCGGGCGCCCGTGACGTCGAGTCGGTCGTTGATCAAGTGGCGACAGGCGCCCTCGATGACGCCGGTGGCGATGGGCGCGCCGGTCGCCAGCAGGGTGTCGTAGCGCATCATCGCCGTGCGCTTGAGCAGATACTGGGCGGCCTTGTCGACCGGGGCTCGGGCGGCGGGGCTCAGGCCCCGTTGTGTCGCCATCCGCCGCAAGCCGGCCACCACGTGGCTGGTCTTGCCCTCCAGCATCCGCTCCAGGCGCTCCAGGACGAACGCCTCGCCCTCCTTCGTCCCTTCGTCGTGGAAGACGTGGGCCGCCCGCCACAGGTACTCCAGCGCATGGATGAAGTCGAGCACCAGGGTCACCGAGATGCCGCGCCTTTGGGCCTCGGCCTGGACCCACCGGGTGAGCTTGTTGTCGCCATCGACCAGCACGATCCACTGCTTCTGGTGGTGGGGATCGCGCGTCTCCGCTTCGGTGAAGGCGTCGTGGATGACGTCCTGTGGGCTGCGGGACAGGCTGGCCCACACGCGCTTGTATTCCGGTCGAGGGCGCGGCGAGGGGTCCGCCGGGCGGACATGCCGAAGCCCTGCGATCACCTCGGTCGGACTGCGCACGTGCGGCGCCACGGTGTACACCGCGGCCACCATCGCCATGCGCTTGCGCCCGCGCGCGGCTTCCCCCTTGCACCACCGGGTCTCCAGCTTGCGGGGCGCCTCCGCCGCGGCCTTCTGCGTCCGCGGATGGAGGTCCTCGGGCAGCAGCACCACGCCCTTCTGGTCGAGGGACAGGAGCAGCAGCGGGCCGGTCGGCGCCTGGGGGTCGAGGGTGGTGGTGGCGTAGAAGTCGTCGAAGTCCTCGGCGGCCCGCCGGACCAGTTCCTCGGCCTGGCGCTTGGGCACCCGCGCCCCGGTCATGGACTGGAGCAGGCCCAAGGTGGCGTCGTAGGACAGGCGGGCCGCCCCCTGGGCCACCTGGCGCGCCACTTCCAGCGAGTACCGGTGCTCAGGCAAGTTGAGCCTCGCGTCCACCGGGTACAGCGCCGACTGCCCACGGCCCGCGTGCGCCGTGCGGGCCACCTCCACCGTACCGAACACCGTCTCCAGGTGCCGGACCCGGCCCGGCCGCACGTGGGTGCGCTCCACCCCGTCCTCCCCGATCACCGGACCCACCGCCTGCTCCTCACCCCGCAGGGTCACGTGGGACTGAAGCAGGCAGCGCATCAGCGCTCGCTGCTCGACGGCCAGCCACCGCTCGATCTCCGCTTCCGGCTTCTCGCGGAAGCCCGAGCACACCAGCTCCTCCTTGATCCGGGCGTACTGAGCATCCGCCGCTGCGAAGAGGGAAGCGTCGGCGGAAGACGTGCTATAGACTTGAGCCACGGGGGGCCTCCGGGAGTGTGTGGTTGGTCTCGCAACCCCTACATACCCCGGATCGCCCCCCGTATCCCACCCCTCCCGCCTCGCAACTCCTTGATTCCACAACGACTTGCTGTCCCGTCACCGGTCAGCAACTCTTCCGATTCGCTGCCTACGGCGCTCCCTTCATCCACCGACTCCCCTCCCCCACGGTCCGGTTCCACCTCGCGTCGACCGAGAAGAGCCGCACCC
>JAKLKC010000142.1 GCA_023150875.1 Myxococcota bacterium
ACGAACACCGCGTCGTACTCCCGCTCCAGGGCCTCGGGATCCGTCACCTCCACCCCCGTCCGCACCTCGATCCCCCCGACCGAGAGCGCCACTCCGCGTCCACCAGGGTGCCGCACACAGCACTTGACGGTGGTCCATGGGAGTGATAATCAGATGTGCATGTCGAACAAGGATGACGTCGCTGCCGTTCTCGCCGGCGCCCATGTGGATGCCGAGCCGACGATTACGAGAATCATCCGGCTGGTCGCGGACGCCGAGAACCAACAAGTGCTCCCTCACCTTGGCATCAGCCGACGAGACGCTCATGGCCTGCGGCGACCCTTGACACGCCAGGATGCGCTCCATTAGACTGCTCTTGTGGGTGGTCCGGGGAGATCTGTGCTTGTTGGCGCGCGCCAACACGCGCCGGTACCGCTTCTCGTGAGCAGCCCCGGTCCTATTCCGGTGAGCGGCGAGGCTCGGCCCACCGTGACTACCTTGCTGACGGCGACCAAGGTGCGCGCCCTCTTCTTGTCCTTCATGGAAGCTAGCCCTTGCGGTAGGGACGAGCCACTTGCACTGGAATTCCGTTCAGCAGACTGGTAGTCTCCCTCCTCGCTCGGGAGGGCACATGACGACACCGATCATCGTGGTTGCAGCGGCTGATGTCCTCGCTCGCGACCTTCGCCTGGAAGTGCTGGATTTCGCCAGGGAGTGGCAGGCCTATGCCGGCGAGTTGCAGGCGAAGGCGGGCGGGGATCGGTTGAGGGACGAGATAGCTGGGCTCCTCTCCGGCCGCGTCATCAAGCTCGCGGACGCCTACTTCGTGCTCACCTTCACGGGCAACTCCGAGGCTGCCATCCCCGTGGTCAGGGCGATGTATGAGACCCAGCTAATCCTGTTCAGGTCGCTGCGCTCCACCGAGCATGCGCGGACCTTTGCCCGGAGGAACGACTTCGAATGGGGAAGGCTGGGCAACCGGATCCTCGCTCTGCCCGGTGGCAACAGGATGGACGGGGTAACGAGGCACGAGTGGCAGAAGCCGATCGACGTGTTCCTGGAAGAAGAGCCGCTCGACAAGAAGCGCCAGCATGGCGACCCCAACAAGGTTGAGGTCCAGCCGTTCTCGATGGCCAAGGAGGTGGGGCTCGAGTCCACGCACCTTTGGTTCTACGGACTCCTGTCCGGTTCGAGTCACTGCGCCACCCTTCCCGGTGCGGTCATTCAGCGGCGCCCCTGGGGTCTTACCCCGTCGTGGGAGGCTAGGGACTCCCTCGGGCAGTTCGTCCTGCACACCCTGAGGAACTGCAGGGACGCGCTTCAACACTGGGGCGCCCACCGCGAGATCCCGGCAGTTGCCCTCTGGGACAGGATGCTTGTGGAGGACTCTCCGGGCGGCATGACCAGGCCGAAGTGGGTGCGTCGTGACCAGCCCCCTCGTCTATAGGCCATCCCCCGTACCAGAGCCCCCACGTTCATCCTGGACGCCATCCCCACGTCCCCGTCCCCGTCACCAGGCTCGGGCTGAACTCGCCACGAAGGGCCGTAAGGTCACGGAGGAAGACCTCCTGCTTGGCAGATCACGGGAACGGCGGCTTGCCCTTCGACTT
>JAKLKC010000143.1 GCA_023150875.1 Myxococcota bacterium
CGTCCCCGCCGCCGCCCACCGCCGCTCCCGCCAGGTCCAAAGACACGTAGCCGGTCAGGGAGGCGTCCGCCAGGGACAGGTCGATGGTGCCGGTGGGGCTCCCCGCCAGCAGGTAGGCTGCCCCGGCGTCGGTGCCTCCGCCGTCGAAGCGGCGCGCCCCCACCAGCACGTCGTCCGCGCCGTCGCCGTCCACGTCCCCCGCGCTCGCCACCGACCAGCCCGCCTGGTCCTGGGGCCCCTCCCCCACCAGGGTCGCCGCGGCGACGGTGCCCAGGTTCCGCCTCCCCAGCACCGGCCCCCGCGCCAGGTAGGCCGCCCCCGAGCCCGGGCCGCCCGCCCGGGAGCCCGGGGCCCCCACCAGCAGGTCCCCGCGGCCGTCCCCGTCGAAGTCGCCGCCGGCCAGCGACCAGCCCGCCTGCTCGCCCCGCCGCGGGCCCATGAGGGTGGCGTCCGCCAGCGAGAGGTCCATCACCCCCCACACCGGCCCCAGCACCAGGTAGGCCGCCCCCGAGTCCACACCGCGCCCGTCGTAGAAGGGGGCGCCCACCGCCAGGTCGGGGCTCCCGTCGCCGTTCACGTCCCCGGCGGCGGCCACCGCCGTCCCCGCCCCGTCGCCCATCGCCTCCCCCGTCATCTTGGCGCCCGCCGTGGCGAGGCTCCCGGTCCCCGTGAGGGGGCCGTACAGCACGTAGGCCGCCCCCTCCTTCCCGCCGACCACACCCACTCCGGGGGCGCCCACCAGCACGTCCTCGTTGCCGTCCCCGTCCAGGTCCCCGGCGCCCGACACCGAGTACCCCGCCAAGTCCCCCGCCGCCTCGCCCTCGATCCGCGCGTCCGCCAGGGAGAGGTCGATGGTCCCCCACACCGGCCCGTACACCACGTACAGCGCGCCGGCCGAGAGCCCCCCGGGGTAGCCGGGCGCCCCCACCAGCAGGTCCTGGTACCCATCGCCGTCCAGGTCCGCGTGGGCGACGGCGTGCCCCGCCCGGTCCCCGCCCTGCTCCCCGACCAGGTACACGTCGGCGGCCGAGGCCGAGAGATCCCCCTCCAGGACGCAGCCGCTGGCCGCTCCCAGGCAGTCCCCGTCCACCCCGTCGCCGCACACCTCGGGAGCGCCGGGATAGATCCCGGGGTCCGCGTCGTCGCAGTCGGTGTCGTCGGCCACGTACCCCGCGGGGACCACGCACGCCGAAGCGATCGTCCCCGGATCGCCGAACCCGTCCAAGTCCGCGTCGGCGTACCAGTCGAGGACGTTGCAGATCCCCCCGCCCAGGTAGAGGGCCACCCTCCCCTCGGCTCCCAGGGGGCCGCTCCACTCCGGGGCCCCCACGACGACGTCCGCCTTTCCGTCGCCGTCCACGTCTCCCGCGCCGGCGACCGACGTGCCGTGGT
>JAKLKC010000144.1 GCA_023150875.1 Myxococcota bacterium
ATGCCCCGCGGGGGGTTGAAGCGGCCGAATTCACTTCGGCCGCGAGGGGGGTCGCGAGACCCCCCTGAACAGATACCTCGGGGCAAGGGCGGGGCGTCTCGGACCTTCACAGGATAGGCGGTCCCGGTGCCCGGTGTGACATCGGCACCATCGAGCCGCCGCCCGCCGTGCGCAACGTCTGGTTCTTGGGACGGGGCAAAGGGAGGCTGTGACGCTACCGCACGCCGCTCCGCGGTCTTCTCCGCCCCTGGAGCGTGCCCTCCCTCTGGCACGGGTCCTGCCGCCAGGTCGTGTCCGCGCGGCCCCTCACCCGGCCTTCACCCACGCGTAGGCCGCCAGGAGCGTCTCCCGGCCGCCCGACGGGACCACGTCCCCGTGTGCGAGGACGATGCCCTCGATGTCCCACTCGGCGATGTGGTCCACCTGGCGCCGGGCCAGGCGGCGGTCCCTCACGGCCACCCGCTCCAGGTAACCCTTCCCCGGACCGTCGTTCCCCATCAGCGCCGCGACCAGCCGGGTGGTCCGCGAGGGGTGGCGCCCCAGGTGGATGAGGGCGTCGGCGCAGACCATCGTCCGGGTGGGACGGTGGAAGAAGACGACCTCCCGCTCGAACCGGGCGGTGAGCGGCGCCAGGTCCAGGTCCGGCAGGATGGAGTCGGGCGGCGCGTCCCCCAGGGTCCCCGTCCAGGCCACGTCGGGGCGCTTTCGTTCGAGGCCGGGGCAGGCCCAGAACTCGGCGCCCGGGTAGGCTTCCCGCCACTCCCCCACGTACAGGTGGTGGTAGAGGCTGGGGGCGGCGACGGCGACCACGGGGCCCAGGGCGTCCACCGCGGCGCGGGTGTCCGGGTCGAGGGCGACGGGGCTATGGACGAACAGGCCACCCCCCGACAGGCGCACCACCGTCATGCGCGTGCCGCACTCGATTCCGAGGAAACGCTGGGGGCGGTGGGTGGTGAAGATCCCGTCCCCGAAGGGTTCCAGGGGAGGTGATGCCATGGTAACCGTTCAGGGCCCCCGACGGGGGGAGGGGCCCAATCCAGACAGGGATTGGGAGGGGGGCAGCGCCCCCCTG
>JAKLKC010000145.1 GCA_023150875.1 Myxococcota bacterium
AGCCCCTCGAACCGCGCCACACACGCCTCGGGCGTGACGTCGAGGTCAAGGACGCCCGTGAACGGTCCGGACAGCACGCACGTCCACGCGGGGGACACCGAGCCGCCGATGAGGACATCCCCCCACCCGTCCCCGTCGTGGTCCCCGATGAACGATGCGATCCCTCCTACCCCCGCGAATGGCGTCGACCGCGTGAACGCCGCGTCGAAGCCCTCTGGATGGTCGAGGTGGAGCAGCACCTCCCCCTCCCGCCGGCAGGGAAGCGACAGCCCGTCGCAGTCCTCGTCCTCCAGGTTCCCGCATGCCTCCAGTGCCCCGGGGTGGATCCATGGGTCCGTCGGGGCACAGTCCTCCGCGTCCGAGGTCCCGTCGCAGTCCGCGTCCAGCGGGTCGCCGCAATCCGGTTTCGCGGGCTCCGGGCACCCCGAGGGATCGTCGTCGTCATCCGGCGTGACGTCGTCGTCCTCGGGGGAGGAGTCGTCGTCGGGGAGGTCGTCGTCCCCGGGGGAGGAGTCGTCGTCGGACGGAGACGAGTCGTCGTCCCCGGCGTCATCGTCCACCCCCGGGCCGATGTGGGTGTCGCTGCACCCGGACAGGGCGAGGGTGAGGACCAGGCCCGCGACCTTCATCCACCCTCGGCTCGCTCCCGGGGGGTGCTCGGGCGCGGGGGTGACGGTCCGCACCTCATCCGCCACCACACCCCTCGCCGAAAGGAGACAGGGGAGGGGGACAGCGATGGTGCGCGGCGGCGGCATGGCCTCATCACATGCGACCAGTGCCCAGGAGTCAAGCCCCTCCGCATGGATCTTCAGATGCCGAGCGCCGCGTCCGCGCCGCCGCCCCACTCGGTGTTCCGGGCGGGGGGGATGATCGGCTCCTCGCCGGCCCTGGCTC
>JAKLKC010000146.1 GCA_023150875.1 Myxococcota bacterium
CACCAGGTGGACCTCGGTGAAGGCCAGCCCCGAGGGCACCAGCTCCGACGGCAGACCCGCCGCCCCTGGGAGCGCCGCCCCGCACAGGTAGCGACCCTCGTCCGCCATGCCGTCGCAGTCGTTGTCCACCCCGTCCCACGCCTGGGAACCCACCACGTCCCCCCCGGGACGAGCGGGCCACGTCTCGGGGTCCGTGTCGGAGCAGTCGTCGGGCACGGCCGCGTCCGGGCAGTGGGGAGAGGCGTAGCCGTCGGCGTCCAGGTCCGGGTACCCCTCGAAGGGATCGCCGTCGCAGTCGGCGTCCAGGCCGTCGCAGGGCACGTCCCACGCCAGGGGGGAGATCCGCGGATCCCTCGGGGCACAGTCCAACAGGTCCTCCACGCCGTCGCCGTCGGAGTCGATGTCCAGCGCGTCGGGAACGCCGTCCCCGTCGCCGTCGGGGCAGCCATCGTCCACCACCCCGTCGCAGTCGGAGTCGAACCCGTCGCACGCCTCGACGGCGTCGGCGTTCACGTCGTCCCGGCCGTCGTCGCAGTCGGTGGCGTTGGGGGCAAAGCCCGAGCGCACCCGGCAGCTCGGGTCCTGGGGCATCAGCAGGAAGGCGGCGTCTCCGAACCCATCCCCGTCCAGGTCCCGCCACTGGGGGCACTCGGCGTCCTCGGGGGGGGTGCAGTCCACCTCGTCGGAGGCCAGGCCGTCGGGGTCGTAGGACCCCAGCTCGTCGCAGTCCTCGTCGATCCCGTTGGAACAGATCTCGGTGGCGCCGAGGTAGACCCAGGTGTTGGAGTCGGCGCAGTCGGTGTAGAGGCCGATCTCGGAGAAGCGGTTGGACTGGAGGTAGCCGTCGTTGTCGCCGTCGCTGAGGGAGATCCGCGG
>JAKLKC010000147.1 GCA_023150875.1 Myxococcota bacterium
CGCCGATGCACGTGAGCGCGCCGCCCTGGCACTGCATGGTCCCGAACGAGCAGGGGAACGTGTTGTTCTGGCCGCACGCCACGCCGGCGCCGGTCACGTTGTCGTCGACCACGCCGTTGCAGTCGTCGTCGATGCCGTTGCACGTCTCCTGCGCGGGGTTCACCGCGCCGACGCACGAGAGCTGTCCGGCCTGGCACTGGATGGTGCCGAGCTCGCACGGGCCCACGCTGGTCTGGCCGCACGTCGCGCCGGTGCCGCTCGGGCTGTCGTCGATCGCGCCGTCGCAGTCGTCGTCGACGCCGTTGCACGTCTCGGACTGCGGAGCGATCTCCCCGATGCACAGGAGCTGTCCGGCCTGGCACTGGATGGTGCCGAACTCGCACGGGCCCACGTTGGTCTGGCCGCACGTGCCGCCGACGCCGCTCGGGCTGTCGTCGATCATGCCGTCGCAGTCGTCGTCGACGCCGTTGCACGCCTCGGATTGCGGGTCGACCGCGCCGACGCACGTGAGCGAGCCGCCCTGGCATTGGATGGTGCCGAGCTGGCAGGGAGCGACGTTGCTCTGGCCGCAGCTCGCGCCGGTGCCGCTCGCGTTGTCGTCGATGAAGCCGTTGCAGTCGTTGTCGATGTTGTCACACGCCTCGGCCTGCGGATTGATCGCGCCGACGCAGGCGATCATGCCGTTTTGGCACTGGGTCGTGCCGAGCGCGCAGGGCGCGACGTTGCTCTGGCCGCACGCGACGCCGGTCCCGGAGGCGGCGTCGTCGACCATGCCGTTGCAGTTGTTGTCGATGCCGTCGCACGTCTCGGCCTGCGGATCGATGGCGCCCACGCACAGGAGGACGCCGCCGTTGCACTGGTACGACCCGACCTT
>JAKLKC010000148.1 GCA_023150875.1 Myxococcota bacterium
GGCATGGATCAAGGAGTACGCAACGCGCTACCCCTGCGCGGTCGCCACGGCCGGGAGTCCCCGCTTGTTCTACACGGCCTTCAACGGCTCCCACGCCGAGCTGGTCTCACGCTTCGGGAGGTGGATATGATCCTGATCCTTGCGCTGCTCTCGTGTATGGACCCGGGCAAGCCGGGCGGGGGTCCCTGCGAAGACGACACCGCCTGCACGCCCACCGACACGCCCACCGACACGCCCACCGACACGCCCACCGACACGCCCACCGAGCCGGCCGAGTGTCCACCGGCAGACACGTCGACAGAGACGCCGGGGGTCGACGCGGACGGGGACGGCTGGAGCGTCGAAGAAGGCGACTGCGACGACACCGACCCCAGCATGCACCCCGGCGCGAAGGACACGCCAGAAGACGGCATCGACCAGGACTGCGACGGCGTCGATGCGTGTGTGGTAGACTCGCCATATCACGACTACGTGAACATCGATCGAGAAGGAGACATCGCAGAGTACTTGGAGCTGTGTAGTGACGAAGAGTGGGATGCCGTGGAGGGGATCGAGATCGAGAACACCCGGGGCCTCCGCGATCTCGAGTTCCTCTCCTGTGTTTGCGGTTTCGCTTCGGAATCGACTGTCCGCGGTTCGGTCATTCTCAAGCGAAACGAGGCACTCCAGTCCCTCGGTGGCTTGGAAAACTTCACAGACATTGGCTACCTGTGGATTGAGAGCAACGACCTGTTGACCGACCTCAGCGCCTTGTCTCGCCTGAGGTCGATGGGGACCCTGGTGATCGCAGACACGCCGGTGACGACCCTGGAGCCCTTCTCCAAGGTGACGACCTGGTCCGACGAG
>JAKLKC010000149.1:0-263 GCA_023150875.1 Myxococcota bacterium
CCACGCTGATCGGGTACCTCGCCCACCCGGTCCACCGATTGATCTGACTCAGGCTGTGCGCGATTTGGGTCGCACTCGGGATCTGGTCCGGGTTCCCGCACTTGAGCAGAAGATGGTTACCTTCAAGGATCCAGATAAACGATTCTTCTTGTGACATGAGGTTCCTTTCACACATTGGCATCCCACTCGCTCGCGCCGGTGATGTCTCCGTAGTCATCGTGCGTTTCGGCGTTGTAGTAGCTCATCGTCGTCGGTTCGAAATG
>JAKLKC010000149.1:273-778 GCA_023150875.1 Myxococcota bacterium
TGTAGCTTCACGACTCCGGTTGGACCGTTGCGCTGCTTCGCGATGTCCACCTCGACTTCCGGACCAGCGTCCTTCTGGTAGTAGCTGTCTCGATAGAGCAACCAGATCGCGTCAGCGTCCTGCTCGATGGCCCCCGACTCGCGCAGGTCGCTCATGGTGGGTCGCTTGTCGCTTCCTTTGCGCTCCACCGATCGGTTGAGCTGCGAAAGCGCCAGCACGGGCACACCGAGGTTCTTGGCGAGGTTCTTGAGGCCTTGCGAGATACTGGCTACCTCACGCTCGCGCGAGTCCCCTTTCTCTCGGATGCCCTTCATGAGCTGCAAGTAGTCCACGACCACCAGGCCTAGTTTCTTGCACCCAAACTTGTTTTCCTCCGTTACAAGCTGGCGCTGAAGTCGCCTGACCTTGGAGCGAATCTCCTGCACGGTCATCATCGGCTTGTCATCGATCCAGATCGGGAGCTTGGACAGCGTGTCCGTGGCTCGCACCAGCCGTGCCCAATCGT
>JAKLKC010000014.1:0-5597 GCA_023150875.1 Myxococcota bacterium
TGCCCGTGCCAGGGCCGAAGGCCCGTGCCCGATCTGCAAGCGCTCGGGCGCGGGCTGGGGCACGGGCTCGGGCACGATTTGAGGGACGCTGGGTGGCAACCGGATAGGCATGGTCTCTTCTATCCCGACACTGATCAGCTTAGCCGCCCACGCGATCTGTCCTGGCGGATCCCCGAGCGGATCCGCCGCGGGCTGGACCGCGAGGGGGAAGCGAGGCGACGGGATCAGCGGGCGGCGGCGACCGGCTCGGCGGGCAGGACCTCGAGGTCGAAGCCGGTGGTCAGGCTCCCCGACCGGGCCTCGACGCGGACCTTCCCGGGAGCGACACCGGTGAGGGTGCCGCCGGCTACGGACGCCAGGGCGGCGTCGGCGCTGGTCCACTCGACCCCGTGGCCGTCCACGGTCCGGTCCAGGGCGTCCTTGACCTCGGCGGCCAGCTTCCGCGCCTCACCCACCTTGAGCTGGGGCTCGGCGCCGGAGACGATCACCAGCCTCTCGGGGAAGGTCACCATGACCTTCAGCGTCGCGGTCTTGCCCCCGGGCTCCGCGACGGTGACCTGCGCGTCCCCCGTCGCTTTGGCGGTGATGGTGCCGGAGGCGTCCACCGTGGCCACCGCTTCGTCCGACGAGGCCCAGGTGTAGGTGGGCGGGGGGTTGATCGGGTCGCCCTTCTCGTCCTTGGGGGTGACCTGGATCGTGGGGCTCTGGTCCGCGGAGGTGATCCTCACCTCCTGTGGATTGGGCTCCAGCGAGGCGACCGTAGCCCCGCACGCCGCGAGGGTCAGGGGGAGGGCGGCCAGGGCGAGCAGGCGGGCGGCGACTCGGGACGACATGACTCCACACTCCGCACGGGACCGCCGGTGGGCGGCCGGAAGGGGCCCGCCGGAGCCGGGGCGGCGGGCATCGCGACGGCGGGGGAGCCCAGGCTCCCGGCGAGCCTGGACAGGAGTTCTAGAGTCCCCGCGCTTCGATGAACAGGACGTAGCCGACGGCGACGACGAAGGGGATCCCCATCCAGGCCAGGAAGAAGCGGAAGACCCCCGGCGTGTAGGGGGCGTCGTCCCCGTCCTCCTCGCTCTCCACCTCCGGGCGTGCCGGTGCGGAGGGACGGCGCGGGATGCGGGCGGGCTTGTCGCGGCTGCTCATGGGACCCCTGAGCCTGTCCCCGGCGGGGCGCAGGGAGGCGCGGGTGCCGGAGACGACAGCACGCGCATGATAGGTCAATCGGGGCGGGAATCAAGCCGATCGGAGGCCCATGTCGGTCACGACCGTGTCCGCCCGCGCGCTCTTCCGTTCGCTCACGACGGCGACAGACCTCGGGGGGCAGGGATCCCGCCGGTCGCCGGGACGGGGGCGGTGGTCGGCGAGGGGGTCGGGCTCGACGGGGTCGGCGACGCGCTCCCCGCCCCCGCAGTCCCAGGGGCGCCCGGGGCCGCCAGGGGCGGCGCGCCGCCGGCGCTGGCGGGGACCCAGGTGTACCCCACCGTGAACCCCACCGCCTCGCCGCCCCGGACCTGGCTGAGGGCGAGCCTCAGGAAGCGGTCCTTCTGGAGCGGGAGGGTGACGACCTCGGTCAGGGACCACGAGAAGGTCGGCCTCTCCTCGGAAGGCTCCGGCCGGTAGTCGGTGGCGACCTGGATGCCGATCCCGATGGGCCCGTACGGGATCCGCTTTCCCCCCAGGCGGACCTCGAAGGCCGCTGCCAGGGTCAGCGCCCTCTCGCTGGCGAACTGCCGCGACCAGGCCAGCCCGGCGCTGGCGCTGAGGTCGACGGGCACGTCCCCCACGAGCTGCCACCGGCCCGCCGCCGAAGCGCCGAACACGAAGCCCCGGGACTCCTCGCGGGTCTCGGGGTCCAGGAAGCGCCAGCTCCCCGCCACGGACAGGGAGAGCTCGGGCTGGCGGGCGATCTCGGCGTGGAGGTCCCGGAACCCCTGGTGGGCGGACTCGGCGAAGAGCCCACGCAGCTTCTCCGCCTGCCGCGTGGAGATCTTGCTCTCCTGGGCCTCCAGCTCCTTGAGCCGCGCCTCCAGCTCGGCTCGGCTCGGGTCCCCCTCCGCGGACAAGTCCGCGATCTGCCGGCGGATCTTCCACTGCTCCAGGCCGATCCGCAGGAGCTCGGCCTCCTCCTGGGCGTGGACGGCGGCGACCTTCGCGGCGGCCTCGTCCCGGAGCCGGGCGTAGCGCTCGTTCCACATGCGCGCCCGCCGGTCGGTCCGCCCCAGCGCCTCGGCCTTGACCTGCACGGTCAGTCGGTCCACCGCGGGGTTCCCCGCCGCCAGGCTGGCCTCGGAGATGGGCAGGGTGATGGAGAACTGGGCGCGCCTCAGGGCCGCGGGGTACCGCTGGTACTCGTCCAGGGAACGCATGAAGAGGTCGGCCCCGAGCCCGAAAGGGTTGACCAGGACCGTGAGGCCGGCCGCGGCGCTGTCCAACGTGATGTCCTGGTTCAGCAGGAGGCCGAAGAAGGGCACGACCCCCGCGCCCTCCACCTTGCTCCCCGCCGTGGGATCGACGCTGGTGGGGCCGGGGTCCCGGGGCGAGTCCGCGGCGTCCCGGGCGGCGGCCTCCATCTCCAGGGCGGGCGCGGCGTCGGCGGCGGGGGCGGGTGCCCTTCCAGGGGCGGCGACACCCGCCTCCCCCCCCTCCGGTCCGGGACCGGCCCGCGCGGACGTCGCGTGCAGCGCGGCGAGCAGGGCGAGGCCCCACAGGTGGGACCGGACCCGCGATGGGCGGCGTTCGGTCAAGGATCCCTCCCCCCTTCCCGATCCCCGCTCCTCCCCGGCGCGACGGAGCTGGCGCGCCCGCCCGGGACTAACTCCAGGGCCGCCGCCCCTGGCGTCCCGACCAGCAACGCGAGTCCCGACGTCGTCAGCGCCGACGCGTCCCCCATGCGTTCGTCCAGGAGGGCGATGGGGGATCCGTCCCGCAGCAGCCTCACCTCGAAGCGCCAGACGCCGCCTCCGCTCTGGTTGACTGTCCACTGCACCAGGCGCCCGTCCTCGGCGTCGGGAGCCCGCAGGGGGGCCCGGACGGGGCCCGATCCTCCGTCCCCGACGAGCACCTGCGCCCCGTCGTAGTGGACGTAGACCTGGGCACGGAAGGCGTGGAGGTCGACCTCCACCTCCAGCTCCGCGCCCGCGGGGACCTCCACGGTCTTCATCGCCCATGCCTCCCCGTGTCGACGAAGGCGGATCGCTCCGGGAGGGCCGCCCGCCGTCCCGTGCAGGCTATCATGCCGGGCCCTCCCCGCGTGATCGCTCCGAGATGGGACCCCGCCATGCCCCTCCGCCGCCCCCTCGTCCTCGCCTCCACATCCCCCCACCGCCGCGGCCTGCTCTCACGCCTGGGGATCCCCTTCGAAGCGGAAGCGCCGGGGGTGGACGAGGAGGCGGTGAAGGCCCGGGGGCTGCCTCCCCCAGCGCTGGTGGAGGCCCTCTCCCGCGCCAAGGCCGAGGCCCTCGCCCCCCGCCACCCCGGCGCCCTGCTCGTAGGATCGGATCAGGTCGTCGTCCTGGGGGAACGGGTCCTGGGCAAGCCCGGCACCCGGGACGGGGCGGTGGCCCAGCTCATGGGCCTGCAGGGTCGCTCCCACGAGCTGCACACCGGAGTGGCGGTCCACGAACCGGCGACAGGCCGCACGATGTACGATGTGGCGGTCCACCGGCTGACCATGCGCCCCCTCGGCCGGGAGGCCATCCGGCGCTACGTCGAGCGCGACCTCCCCCTGGACTGCGCCGGCGCCTACAAGATCGAGGGGCTGGGGATCTCCCTCTTCTCCGCCGTGGCCGGCGAGGACGACACCGCCATCGTCGGCCTGCCCCTGATCCGCCTCGTGACCTTGCTGGGGCACTTCGGCGTCGACCCGCTGGACCCGTGACGCCCGCCTCTGCCGGGACAGCCACGCTCAACAGGGCGTCGACCCCCGTGCACCCAGGGCCGCCCCTCCCCACTCTCCGTCTCGAGGGCTGCAACCCGGGGACCGTGGTGTTATAGACTGGCGTTTCCCTAGCGCGGGCCGGCGTCGAGCCGGGCTCGCCCTCCCCCGCGCCGCCCCCCGGAGATCGCCATGTCCCTCAGGAAGAGCCTCGGCGCCCTCGCCGCCGCCGCGACCCTCGCCGGCGGGTGCGCCCACGGCCCGGGAGCCCCACGCATGACCGAGACCGCGACCCCCACCGAGCCGACACGGCTCGCTTACCCCGAGGCCCGGAGAGGCGACGTCGTGGACGATTACCACGGGACTCCCGTCGCCGACCCCTATCGCTGGCTCGAGGACCCCGACTCCGAGGAGACTCGCGCGTGGGTCGAGGCGCAGAACCGCCTCACCTCGGCCTGGCTCGCCCAGGTCCCCGCGCGGGAGGCGATCCGCGCCCGCCTGACCCGGGTGTGGGATTACGAGCGCTACGACACCCCCTTCGAGATGGGTGGGAGGTACTTCTACAGCCGCAACGACGGGCTCCAGAACCAGGCCGTGCTCTACGTCATGGACGCCCTGGACGCCGAGCCCCGGGTGCTGCTGGACCCCAACACCCTCTCCGCCGACGGCACCGTGGCCCTCTCGGGGCTGTCGGCGAGCGAGGATGGCCGCCTCCTCGCCTACGGGCTGTCCACGTCGGGATCCGACTGGCAGGAGTGGAAGGTCCGGGACGTCCAGACGGGCCGGGACCTCGCCGACCATCTCAAGTGGATCAAGTTCTCCGGGGCCACGTGGAACCGCGAGGGGACGGGCTTCTGGTACGCCCGCTACGACCAGCCCAGCGAGGAGACCCGCCTGGAGGACGTGAACTACTACCAGAAGCTCTACTTCCACCGGATCGGCACGTCCCAGGCCGAGGACGAGCTGGTCTACGAGCGGCGGGACCAGAAGGAGTGGGGCTTCGCCACCCAGGTCAGCGAGGACGGGCGCTGGCTCGTCATCACCGTGTGGAAGGGCGCCGAGGACAAGACCCAGGTGTTCCACCGGGACCTGTCCCGGCCGGGTTCACCCATCGTCGAGCTGCTGACCGGCTTCCAGGCGGCCTACAACTTCGTCGGGAACGACGGCCCGGTCTTCTGGTTCCACACCGACGACGGCGCGCCCCGCCACCGCGTGATCGCCCTCGACACCCGCTCCCCCGCCCGGGAGTCGTGGAAGGAGCTGATCCCCGAGGGGGAGGACAACCTCTCGGATCTCCGGGTCATCGCCGAGCGCTTCGTCGCCCTGTACCTGAAGGACGCCCGATCGGTGGTTCGGACCTTCGCCCTCGACGGTGCGGCCATGGGGGAGATCCCCCTCCCCGGCATCGGCACCGCCGTCGGCTTCTCGGGCCGGCGCGACGACCGGGAGACCTTCTACTCCTTCACCAGCTTCACCACCCCCACCTCGGTGTGGCGCCACGACTTCGAGCGGGGCGAGAGCCAGGTCTTCCGGGACCCCAAGGTGGACTTCGATCCCTCCTCCTTCGAGACGCGGCAGGTGTTCGTCACCAGCCGCGACGGTACCCGCGTGCCGATGTTCGTCACCCACCGCAAGGGGATGGCCCTGACCGGCGCGAACCCCACGCTGCTCTATGGGTACGGCGGGTTCAACGTGAACCTGACCCCCTTCTTCTCCATCG
>JAKLKC010000014.1:5607-119923 GCA_023150875.1 Myxococcota bacterium
TCGCCAACCTGGTCTGGATGGAGATGGGAGGCGTCCTGGCCGTCCCCAACCTTCGGGGAGGGGGCGAGTACGGTGAAGAGTGGCACCAGGCGGGCACCCAGCTCCGCAAGCAGAACGTCTTCGACGACTTCGTCGCCGCCGCGGAGTGGCTGGTCGCCCAGGGCTACACGCGCCCGGAGAAGCTGGCGATCATGGGGGGGAGCAACGGCGGGCTGCTGGTGGGCGCCTGCATGACCCAGCGGCCCGAGCTCTTCGGGGCCGCGCTGCCGGCGGTGGGGGTGATGGACATGCTCCGTTTCCACCGCTTCACCATCGGCTGGGCCTGGGTGCCGGACTACGGGTCCGCAGACGACCCCGCGCAGTTCAAGGCCCTCCACGCGTACTCCCCCCTGCACAACCTGAGGCCGGGGACCCGCTACCCCGCGACCCTGGTGACCACCGCCGACCACGACGACCGGGTGGTGCCGGCCCACAGCTTCAAGTTCGCCGCCGCCCTCCAGGCCGCCCAGACCGGCCCGGCTCCCACCCTCATCCGCATCGACGTGAAGGCGGGACACGGCGCGGGCAAGCCCACCGCCAAGGTCATCGAGGAGGTCGCCGACAAGTGGTCCTTCCTGGTCCGGGCCCTGGACGTGGAGGTCGACCTCCCCGCCGACTCGCCCTGAGGACCTGACGCGGTCAGGACGCCCCGCCGCCCTCCCCCTCGGGACGCCTGCGACGGCCTGAGGTCCGGGGGCGGGTTGCCCTGCCGGGGGTGGCCCGGGCCTCGTTTTCCAGCAAGCTCCCGAAGGCGTCTCCCGTCACCCCCGACTCCACCGAGCGGACCGACAGGGCCAGCTCCCGGGCCCGGGCGAGGGCCCTCCTCTCCACCTCCACGGCGGGCACTCCCGTGAGCAGCTCCAGCGCCTCGTCCACGTGGGACGCCGCGTGGACGTGGAAGCGGCGGCGACGGACCGCCTCCACCACGTCGGGGCGGAGCACGAGGTGGTCCAGGGCGGTGCGGGGCACGATCACCCCCTGCTGGCCGGTCAGCCCCGCCCGGGCGCACAGGTCGAAGAACCCCTCGATCTTCCTGGGGATCGCGCCCACTGGCTGGAGCTCTCCCCGCTGGCTGACCGCCCCTGTGATGGCGCGCTGCTGCGTGATCGGCACCTCGGACAGGGCGCTGACCAGGGCGACCAGCTCCGCCGCCGAGGCGGAGTCGCCGTCCACGGGGCCGTAGGTCTGCTCGAAGCAGAGGGTGGCGGCGATGGACAGGGGCAGCTCCCGCCCGAACCGCTGTTCCAGGTAGCCGCTCAGGATCAGCACGCCCTTCGAGTGGATGGGCCCCGACAGGTGTGCCTGCCTCTCGATGTCGACGATCCCCCTCCGCCCCGCCCCGAGGGCCGCGGTGACTCGGGAGGGCTGGACGATCAGGGTGTCGCCGAGGTTGCTGACCGCCAGGCAGTTCACCTGCCCCACCACCTCGCCCCGGGTGGAGACCAGGATCTCCCCCCGGACGATCATCTCCCTCAGGCGGGCCTCGACGAGCCCCTCGCGGTCTCGGGCGTGCTCCAGGGCGGCGTCCACGTGCTCGGGCCCCACCACCTTCACCCGGGCCAGGCTCGCCTCCCGCTCCGCCTCGCACGCCAGGTCGCGGATCCCCTCCAGCGCCGCGGTCAGGCGGTGCCGGTCCTCCGCCCTGCGGCTGCCCTCCTCGACGATCCGGGCCACCGCCGCGCGGGAGAAGGGCCGGAGCCCCTCCTCGCGGCAAAGGGCGGCGACGAAGCGGGCGTACCTCCGGCGCGCGCCGTCGTCGGCGTCCATGCGGTCGTCGAAGTCCGCGCGGATCTTGAACAATCGTCGGAAGCCGGCGTCGGCCGCGTGCAGGAGCGCGTAGGTCCCGGCGTCTCCGATGAGCACGACGCGCACGTCCAGGGGGCTAGGCTCGGGGCTGAGGGTCTCGGCGGCGGCGAGGCCGAGATGGGCGGGAAGCTCCTCGATCCGCACCTCCCGACCCCGCAGCGCCTTCTTGAGGGCGTCGTAGCTCACCGCCTGGCGGAGCAGGTCCTCGGCGAACATCACCAGGAACCCGCCCGAGGCCCGGTGGAGGGCGCCGGCTCGGATCTTGGTGTGATCCGTGATCAGCGCGCCCAGCCTCGCCCTCCGCTCGATTCGCCCGAAGAGGTTGGGGTAGGTGGGGTGGGCCTCCAGCTCCACGGGCGCCCCCCGGCTGCCCGAGTGGTCGACCACCACGTTGACCCGGTATCGCAGCAGGGGATCGGCCTCGGGCTCGCCCCCGAGCCGCACCACCAGGCCGGGATGGGGCGAGTTCTCCGACGGGTCGGACTCCTCGTCCCGGAAGTGCTCGAGCTGCTCGACCATGTCGTCCCGGGCGGCGTCCAGCCAGCGCCTCACCGCCCGATGACGCGCGTAGCGGGCGCGGAGCCCCTCGAACAGAGGGACGACGGCGGCACGGGCGACCTCCCGGTCCAGGAGCTCCACCCGGGACTTCACCTGCTTCTCGAGCTGGTCGAGCTCCCGGATCCGCGCCTGCACGGTGTCCCGCACCTCGCGCTGGGTTCGGAGCATGCGCTCCCGCTCCGGCTCGGGGAGCGAGGACAGCTCGTCGTCCCCCATGGGCACCCCGTCCCGTGCGGGTACCGTGGCGATCCCGGGCCCGAGCTGCTGCAGGGCGAAGCCCCGGGACTCGACCCCGGCCTTGAGCCGCTCCAGGATCTCGGCGCGCCGGACCCGGGCGTCCTCCTCGGCGCCCCTGCGGCGGTCCTGGTACTCGCTCCCCGCGAAGGCGACGGCCAGGACGTCCCGGGCCCTCTCCACGATCTCGTCGAGCCGCCGGGCGAGGACCCTCCCCTCCCCCGCCTTCAGGCTCAGCGCCAGGGGGCGGTCCTCGTCCTCGAAGTTGTGGACGTAGGCGATGTCCGCGGGGGCGGGGCGCCGGGCCGCCTCCTCCCTCAGCACGGCGAGGACGATGTCGGCGCGGGCGAGCCCGTCGGACCCCAGGCAGTACACGTTGAAGCCCGGGTCCCGGTCAGCGAGGGCGGCTCGGAAGGCGGCGACCGCCCGGGGCTGGCACTCCAGGGCCACCCGCGCCGACGCCTCCC
This sequence comes from Myxococcota bacterium, assembly GCA_023150875.1. GTDB lineage: Bacteria > Myxococcota_A > UBA796 > UBA9615 > JAKLKC01 > JAKLKC01. Next base: position 8,712 of record JAKLKC010000014.1, read on the forward strand.
TTCCACCGAGGCCCGCGGTGGTCTCGAAGTCGAGCCCTCGATCCGGGTCCCGCGCCCTCAGCCTCCCCGCCGTCACCCGTGAGTCCCGAATGTCCATCCGGACCCTCCAGGCTCCTGGAGGGTGCGGGTTCCGTGCCACGCTCCTCCCCCTCGGCCGGTCCGAGGGTGTGGCGCCGCCCGCTCGCGGGACGGATGAGGCGGGGTCCGCCTACTCCTGGGGTGGGATCCGGACGGTGCAAGGCCCGAGGACGCGGGCCTGGCACCCCAGGCGGTCGTCGGGGTCCTCCTTGACCATGTCCAGCGTGGACATCTCGAAGGCGTCCAGCGGGCTCAGGTTCTCGACCCCGGCCACCACCTCGATCCGGCAGGAGCCACACGAAGCCATGCCCCCGCAGTAGTGGTTCAGGTGGACGTCGGCGGCGATGGCCGCCTCGAGCACGGTCGTGCCGGGCTGGACCTCTCGCTCCGGCCCGAGCCCCTCGAAGACGATCCCGGCTCGGCCCCCGGGCTCGTTGGCCCTCGCCGAGTCCGGCGGGGCGGCCCGCCCCCCTTCCGCCGGAGCGGGCCCGGGATCCGCCGCCGCGGTGGGGGCCGGGGCGTGCGCGTCGGCGCCGCGGCCGGCGACGCGGTCCGCCACGAAGCGGGCCAGCTTCACCTGCATGCCGATGAACTTCCTGGGGACCTCGAGCATTCCGACGCGCTCCGTTCCTTAGGCGGGGGCCGAACGTAGCCGACGGCCCCCTCCAAGTCAAACGCTGGGGCCCCCCGGCCGACCCCGGGCCCCCGCTACTCCCCCAGGAACAACCCCAGCACGCCCACGGCATTGTGAGCGAGGTGCACCACGATGCAGGGCCCCACCGCCCCCGTCCTCTCCCGGATCCAGGTGGTGGCGACCCCCATGGCGCAGAGGGACAGGATCCCGAAGGGGGCACCCGCGTACTCCGGGGCGTGGATGAGGCCGAACCACAGCCCTACGGCCACCACGGCCACCCCAGGGCCGAGGCTCCGTCGGACCCCGGCGTAGACGAAGCCCCGGTACCAGAGCTCCTCGGCAACCGGGGCGACGGTCAGGGCGAAGAGCGCCAGGGAGATCCGGTCGGCAGGCCCCTGGATCAGCCGGAACAGCGGCGTGTCGTGGACGGCGTCGGGCAGCGAGATCAGGGGGATCAGCCCTGCGACGACCACGACGGCCAGCACCATGAACCCGCGGGGCAGCGGCCGGGAGGGGCGCAGCGGGATCCAGGGGGCGGGATCGACGCCGCGGGCGCGGAGCAGTGCCCTCCCTCCCAGCAGCAGCGCGGCCCAGGCGAGGACCGCCGACGGCAGCACCTGCCAGGCCCGCTCGGGGAAGCCGCGAAAGCCCCCCATCAGCACCGCCGCGGCCAGGGCGCCGAGTGCCAGTTCCAGCAGGAAGTGCACGCCCTCCCCGGCCGCGGCGGCGCCGACCCCCCATGGAGGACTGGACGCGGGCTGGGGCGGGACCGCGACTCCGGGACCGGGGTCGCCGCCCGTCCCCGGTCCGCCGGGAGGGTCCGCGTCCGTCACCGGCCGCGTCACCCGGCGATGACGGGCAGGCCGCGGGGCTTCGCCGGATCTCCGGGCGCGCCTCCGGCCGCTCCCCGGGCCGCTTCCCGGAGCAACGTCTGGGCCTTCTCCGCCGCCTCGGCGTGAAGGACGGAGATCCGCGCCGCCACCTTGCGCGCCACCTCCCGGAAGGCCCGGGCCGCGGGGGTGTCGGGGCGGGACACCACCACCGGGCACCCCGCATCCCCGGTCTCTCGCACGGCGAGCTCGATGGGGACCTCCCCGAGGAAGGGCACGCCGAAGCGCTCCGCCGCCGCCCGAGCCCCGCCGTGGCTGAAGATCTCGTGCCTCTTCCCGCAGCCGTCGCACTCGAAGAACGACATGTTCTCCACCATGCCCAGGACCGGCACGTGGACCGTGTCGAACATGCCCTTGGCCCGCACCACGTCGGTCAGGGCCACGTCCTGGGGGGTCGAGACGATCACCGCGCCCGTGACCTGGAGCTGCTGGGCGAAGGTGAGCTGGGCGTCGCCGGTGCCGGGGGGCAGGTCGCACACCAGGTAGTCCAGCTCCCCCCAGGTCACGTCCCTGAGGAACTGGAGGATCGCCCCGGAGACCATCGGGCCGCGCCACACCACCGCCTTCTCGGGGGGGACGAAGAAGCCGATGGACATGAGGGTGATGCCGTAGACCGGGATGGGCTCGATGCTCTTGCCGTCCCGGCTCTCGGGCCGTGCCTCCACCCGGAACATGGTGGGGATGGAGGGCCCGTAGATGTCGGCGTCCAGGAGCCCCACCCGGGCCCCGTCGGCGGCGAGGGCGGTGGCGAGGTTCGCCGCCACCGTCGACTTGCCCACCCCCCCCTTGCCGCTGGCGACGAGGACGACGTTCCGGACGCCGGGGACCAGGGGGGGGCCCTTGCCCGCCGCCCCCGCCGCCTGGGACGAGCGCACCTGGGCCCCCCAGGCGATGTCCACCGGCACCCCCGGGCACACCCGGCCGATGGCGGCCGTGACGTCCCGGGCGATGGTCTCCTTGAGGGGGCAGGCGGGGGTGGTCAGCACGATGGTCAGGGAGATCCGGTCCTCCCCCACCACCAGGTCCTTGACCATTCCCAGGCTGACGAGGTCCCGGTGGAGCTCCGGATCGTCCACCGTCCGCAGGGCGGCGAGCACCTCGTCCCGGCGGGGATCGGTGGCCACTTCGCGCTCCGCCACCCCGGGGGCGGGAGCCCCGCCCGGGGGGACGCCCTCCGGCGCCTCGGGCTGGCCGTTGCCCTTCTTGTTCCAGAACACCGCGACCTCCTGCCCCCGGGCCTCCCGCGGCGCGGGGGACGCGGGCTCGGGCGCGCAACAGACTGTGTGCGCTCCCCCCCGTTGTCAACGCCGGCCCCCACCGCTCCCGCCCTCCTCTCCGCGGCCTCCCGTGGCCGTCCGTGCCTCCCCTGCGCTATCTTCCCGCCCCCATGAGCGATGCACTCAGCCCCCTCGACGTCGTCTTCCGCCCCACCTCCGTTGCCGTGATCGGCGCCAGCCGCGACCGGGGCTCCATCGGGCGGGAGCTCCTCCAGAACCTCCTGGCCTTCGACTTCCAGGGGCCCGTCTACCCCATCAACCGCAACGCCTCGTCGATCCACGGGATCCGCTGCCACCGGAGCGTCCTCGACGTGCCCGATCCGGTGGACCTGGCCGTCCTGGTGGTGCCCCGGGACGCGGTCCTGGAGGCGGTGGGCGAGTGCGCGAGGAAGGGGGTCAAGGCCCTGGTCGTCATCACCGCCGGCTTCAAGGAGGTCGGCGGCGAGGGCTTGGCCCTGGAGGCCGAGCTGGCCCGGCTCGTGCGGGAGTCGGGCATGCGGATGGTGGGCCCCAACTGCATGGGGATCGTCAACACCGATCCCGAGGTCCGCCTGGACGCCTCCTTCGCCGCCACCCTCCCCCTCCCGGGCAACGTCGCCTTCGCCAGCCAGTCCGGGGCCCTGGGGGAGGCCATCCTCGCCACCGCCCGCCAGCTCGGCCTCGGCCTCTCCCAGTTCGTCTCCCTGGGCAACAAGACCGACATCAGCGGAAACGACCTGCTGGAGCACTGGGCGGAGGACCCCCGCACCCAGGTCGTGCTGCTCTACCTGGAGTCCTTCGGCAACCCGCGGAACTTCGCCCGGAACGCCCGCCGGATCACCCGGGCCGGCAAGCCGGTCCTGGCGGTGAAGGCCGGTCGCACCGGACCCGGAGCCCGGGCCGCCTCCTCCCACACCGGCTCCCTCGCCGGGCTCGACGCCGCCGCCTCCTCCCTGCTGGGGCAGTGCGGCGTGATCCGCGCGGACAAAGTGGAGGAGCTGTTCAGCATGGCGATGGCCTTCGCCACCCAGCCCATCCCCCGGGGGTCCCGGATCGCCATCCTCACCAACGCGGGCGGCCCGGGGATCATGGCCACCGACGCCCTCGTGACCTACGGCCTGGACGTGGCCGAGCTGCTGCCGGCGACCCGGGAGGCGATGGCGGCGGTGCTCCCCCCCGAGGCGAGCACCGCCAACCCCGTGGACATGATCGCCTCCGCGGACGCGCCGAAGTACCGCGCCTGCACCGAGGCGCTGCTCGCGGACCCCGGCGTGGACGCGCTGATCGTGGTGTTCGTCTCCCCGGTGGTCATCGACTCCCGCACCGTCGCCGCCGCCGTCCTGGACGGGGTCGTCGCCGGCCGGGCCCGGGGGGGCGAGGGCAAGCCGATCCTCTCCTGCTTCATGGGCCGGGCCCACGGGGCCGAGGCGGAGCAGCGCCTCAGGGAGGGGGGGATCCCCGTCTACGCCTTCCCCGAGGCCGCCGCCCAGGCCCTGGCGGCGATGGCGCGCTTCCGCCGCTGGATCGACCGCCCCGAGGGGGTGGCCCCCGAGCTGGACGTGGACCGCGAGGCGGCGGCGCGGATCCTCTCCGGCGCCGCGGGCGGTGGCCAGGAGTGGCTCGACTCCGGCGAGGCCCAGGCCCTGCTGGAGGCCTACGGGATCCCCGTGGTCCCCTCCCGCCTCGTCTCCTCGCCGGAGGAGGCCGTGGCCTTCGCCGAGGAGCACGGCTACCCCGTGGTCCTGAAGGTGGAGGCCGAGGGACTCCTGCACAAGTCCGACGTGGGCGGCGTCCAGGTGGACCTGCGGAACCCCAGGGAGATCAAGGGCGCCTTCTGGGACATCGCCCACGGCTTCGGGGCCCGGGGCGTCCCCTACCGCCACCGGGTCCAGCGGATGGTGCGGGGCGGGCGCGAGGTGATCATGGGGATCGCCTCCGACCCCACCTTCGGGCACCTCCTGGCCTTCGGCCTGGGTGGCGTATACGTCGAGCTGATGAAGGACGTGGTCTTCCGCCTCCTACCCATCACCGACCAGGACGCCCGGGAGATGGTGCGGGAGATCCGGGGCTTCCCGCTGCTCTCGGGGCTGCGGGGGGAGCCGCCGGTGGACGTCTCCCTCCTGGAGGACGTCCTCCTCCGCCTCTCCCGCCTGGTGGAGGACTTCCCCCAGATCGCCGAGATGGACCTCAACCCCTTCATGGCCCATCCCGAGGCGGGCGTTTCCGCGGCGGTGGACGCCCGGGTGCGCGTCGCCCCGGCTCCACCGGGCCCGCCAGCGACGTGAGCGGCCCCCCATCCGCCTTCACATGTGGCTCCCCCGGTGCGGGTTCGAGTATGAAACCCCCGTGCGAGCCGGGTCAGCGGCTACTCGCCGTCGCCCTCCGCCAACGCCCCCGCGCCCTCCTCTTCAGCCCCCTCGTCACCCCACCAGAGGGCGAGGGCAAGTTCCGCGTCATCGAAGGGCTCGGCGCGCACCACCGCGGCGCCTTCGAAGGCCGAGACCCGCGTCCAGCGGCTCGCCTCCAGCCGGAAGACCTCCAGGGTGCGGGCCTCGGGGTCGGCCAGCCAGCAGTGGCCCACACCTTCACGGGCGTAGAGGGCCATCTTGCGGACCCGGTCGATGGCCCGGGTCGGGGGCGAGTGGATCTCGCAGATCCAGTCGGGTGGGAGGGTCTGGAACGGACCCCTGGGCCGCTCGGGCATGCGGGACCGACGCCAACCGGACACGTCGGGCACGACGACGTCCTCGGCAAGGTGAATCTCGACCTCGGGCAGGATCCACCAGCCCCCGGCGCCGCCGTCTCCGCCGCGGCGAAAGCGGGCCCGCAGGTCGGCGGTCATCTGGGCGAGGGTGTCGGCGTGCTCCGCGGTCGGACGGGGCAGCACCACCAGCTCGCCGTCGAGGATCTGGGCGACCTGGTGGCCGGGCACGCGCGCCAGGTCTTCGTACGTCGCACGGCGGGGGCTGAGGGCGGGACGGGCACGCATGGGCCCACTCTACGTCCCGGTGGGAAGGGGGCCAAGGGGGTCCCGGGGCCGTCGGGTGCGGCGCCCCGTCGCTTCGGCACGAGGCCCGCGGTGGGGCGCCCCCGGAACGGCCCGCCGACGCCGCCGGCGCGGACGAGAAGACTATGCCCCGCGGCTGATTCTTTTCTCTTGGGACCGCTCGGATCCGCGGCTATCTTCGGTCCCGCTGGGGGATCGGCGGTGGGCACGGAGGGCGCAATGCGGCGATCGTCGTGGCAGGGTGTGGCGAGGTGGGCGTGCGGGTGGGCGTTGGGGGCGATGGCCGGGTGCGCCCCCGGGCTCGGTGACGGGGTGGCGGATCCCGACGTGGACGAGGGCGCGGTGGACGGGCCGGAGGCCACTGCCCACGCCGCGGCACTCGGAGTCGGTCCCCGGGGAGTGGAGACCGGCGGCCCGCGCCGGGCCCTCCGTACCGCCTGCACGGCCTCTCCCGTCAGCCCCGCCGAGGGGGCGGACCTGACGGCCGGCGCCAACTTCATCTGGAACGGGGACTGCGCCGGTTACCGGGTGGAGGTGAGCGCGGACCCGGCCTTCCCGGCCCACGCCGTCTACGTGTTCGGCAGGTTCGCCGACGTCGCGGGGGACAACGCGTTCTCCCCGAGCGCCACCGTCTGGTCCTCCATCGGACGCCGGTTCACCACCGCAGGCTATTGGCGCGTGGTGGGGGGCCTGGACGGGGACATCGCGGCCTCCGAGACCCGCTCCTTCTTCACGACGATGGCCCCGCTGCCGCCGCCCCCCGCTCCCGTGGAGGGATGCGCCGTGGCCCTCGACAGCCCCGCGGACGGCGCCACCATCGACGCGGCGCCCACCTTCGTGTGGGCCACCGACTGCACCGGTGCATACCTGGAGCTGTCCGCGGACGTGACCTTCCCCGTGGAGGCGTCCTACTACTTCGGCGCCGTCTCCAACGGCCGGTACACCATCGGCGAGACCCTCTGGGCCTCCCTGGCGCCCCGCTTCGCCGTGGACGGCGGTTACTGGCGGGTGACAGCGGGGGCCGCCGAGGGCTCCGAGATCTCGGAGGTGAGGGCGTTCAACCGGCCCCCGGTGGGCGGCGGAGACGGCCCGATAGGGCCCATCGAGTGGACCGGCCAGTCAGGGCAGGCCGGGTCCAACTACGGGTACTCGGTGGCGTCCGCCGGGGACGTCAACGGCGACGGCTACGCGGACGTGGTGGTGGGGGCGCCCTACTGGAACGGGGCTCTGACGAGCGAGGGCGCCGCGTTCCTCTACCTGGGTTCGGCCACCGGCCTCTCGACCTCCCCCGACTGGATCGCCGAGGGGGGCCAGCAGTACGCGTTCTTCGGCAAGTCGGTCGCCTCTGCCGGCGACGTGAACGGCGACGGGTACGACGACGTGGTGGTGGGGGCGCCCAACTGGACGGAGGACCTTTCGGACGAGGGCGCGGCCTTCCTGTTCCTCGGCTCGGCCAGCGGGCTCGGAGCCTCGCCCGCGTGGACCGCGTTGGGCGGCCAGGAGGAGGCGTTCTTCGGGAACCCGGTGGCATCCGCCGGGGACGTGAATGGCGACGGCCACGCCGACCTGGTGGTCGCGGGGACCGGCTGGGACGGGGGTCTGTGGGGCCGTGGGGCCGCGTGGGTCTTCCTGGGCTCTCCCAGCGGTCTCGGGCCTTCTCCCTCCTGGGTCGCGGAGGGGGAGGATTCGAGCGACGATTTCGGCAAGTCGGTGGCCTCCGCCGGGGACGTCGACGGCGACGGGTTCGCAGACGTCGTGGTCGGTGCGCCGAGTGCCTCGGAGGGGGAGCTCCGGGAGGGAAAGGCGTACCTCTACCGCGGGTCGGCGAGCGGTCTGGCCCCGACCCCGGCGTGGTCGGCAGAGGGCGGCCAGAGCGAAGTGGACTTCGGCGCATCTGTCGGCTCCGCCGGAGACGTGAACTGGGATGGGTATTCCGACGTCGTGGTGGGCGCATGGAGGTGGGACGGCGGCGCGATCAACGGAGGCGCCGCATTCCTGTTCCTCGGCTCCGCGGGGGGCCTGGCGGCATCGGCCGCGTGGAGCGCCGAGGGGGAGGCGGACGATCTGCACCTCGGTGGAGCGGTGGCATCGGCGGGCGACGTGAACGGCGACGGATTCTCGGACGTCCTGGTGGGCGCCTCGGCCCGCGTCGCCGGGGAGATCTCGGACGATGGCGCCGCATTCCTGTTCCTGGGCTCGGCGGGCGGCCTCGAGGCGTCCGCCGCCTGGAGCGCCCAGGGAGATCTGGCGAACACCCACTTCGGTGCGTCGGTGGCTGGCGCGGGTGACGTGGACGGCGACTGGTCCGACGACCTGCTCGTGGGTGTGCCGGGCTGGGACGGTGACACCGACGAGGGTGCGGCCTACCTGTACCCCGGGATCGGCGGCGCGCCGCCGGACGACGGGGACGGGGACGGCTTCGCGCCCCCCGACGACTGCGACGACGCCGATCCCGCGGCGTACCCGGGCGCGACGGAGAACTGTGACGGGATCGACCAGGACTGCGACGACGTCGTCGACAACGGCTTCGACCTCGACGGCGAAGGCTGGACCACCTGCGGTGGGGACTGCGACGATGGGGAGCCCACGGTCTTCCCCGGGGCCGTGGAGGTCTGCGACGGGATCGACCAGGACTGCGACGCCGTCGTCGACAACGGCTTCGACCTCGACGGCGACGGCTGGACCACCTGTGCCGGGGACTGCGACGACGAGGATCCGTCGATCAACCCCGCGGCGGAAGACGTGTGCGACGGCGTGGACATGGACTGCGACGGCGCCGACGCGCGCCCGGGCGTGGAGGCGGCCTGCCCGGCCCTGAGCTGTCTCGACGCCCTCGCCGCCTGGCCTTTCGCTCCCGACGGCCTCTACTGGGTGGACCCCCTCGGGACGGGTGCGGAGCAGGTCCACTGCGACATGGCGGGCGGCGGCTGGACCCTCGTGTATCGGGCCACCAACGACGGCCTCGTCGCCGAGAACGGTGTCGTCGAGGGGCCGGCCGCCATCGGTGCCGTGCCCATCACCCCCACCAGCACCGGCAACAACAAGCTCGACGACTCCGTGATCAACGCCCTGCGCTCCGGCGCGGTGGAGAACGACCTGAAGGTGGTGGTTTACGCGGACGGCGCGGTCCTCAGCCCCTCCTACCACCGCAGCGCCTGCACCCTACAGAGCGGGAGCTGGCTGAACGCCACCGACGTCTGCAACCAGAGCACCACCAGCGGTCCCGACGCCACGGACTGGGTCCAGAGCGGCCACGCTGGATCGCTGACCCGGTGGTACGTGGACGGCGCCGTGGGGTACATCTGGCCCTACACCCACGTCGGCCCCATCTCCACCGGATGGGCCCACGGTGGGAACCTGCCCAACCCCTACTGCACCTGGTACGACTACCGCGTGTGCAACCAGGCCACGTACTTCGAGATCTGGGCCTACTGATCCTTGGAGCGTTCCTCCCCGCCACCGGCCGCCGGACCTGCCGCCGCCACCCCTCCGGTCCGCCTCCACAAGTGGCTGCCCCGCTGCGGTTTCGGCGGCAAGCGCCGCGCCGAAGAGCTGATCCGCCAGGGGCGGGTGACCGTGCGCGGGGAGGTGGTCGCCGAGGTCGCCGCCCCCGTGCGCCCGGGGATCGACCGGGTAGAGGTGGATGGCGCCGCCGCCGAGCCCCGCACGGCCCACACCTACCTGCTGGTCCACAAGCCCCGGGGCTGCCTGACCACCACCCGGGATCCCGAGGGGCGCCGCATCGTCTACGAGGTGCTCCCGGACCGGGGCCTGCCCTCGACCTTCCCGGTGGGGCGCCTGGACTACAACACCGAGGGCGCGCTGCTGCTCACCACCGACGGCCCCCTCGCCCGGGGCCTCCTCCACCCCTCCCACCACGTCCCCCGGACCTACCACGTGAAGGTGCGGGGACACCTGGACGAGGTCGATCCGGGGCTCGCCCGCTTCCGGGAGGGCCTGGTCCTCCACGACGGCCCCACCCGCCCGGCGCCCACGCGGATCGTGGGCTACCGGACCCGGGCGACCTGGGTGGAGGTGGTGCTGACGGAAGGGCGGAACCGCCAGGTACGCCGCATGTGCGCGGCGGTGGGCTACCAGGTGGTGAAGCTCCGGCGGGTGGCCATCGGATCCCTGTCCCTGGGCCCCCTGCCCTGCCGCGCCTGGCGCTTCCTGAGTCCGGACGAGGTCGCCGCCCTCTATCGGGAGGCCCTCGGCCGGGATCCCGGCGAGGACCACCGCCTCGCCTTCGCCCCCGGCGACGAGGTGGCGCTGAGCCCCAGGCTCGCGGGGCTCCCGGGGATCCCCGCGCCGGGTTCCGGTGCCGTCCCTCCCGGACCGCCTCCCCTACTCCCCAGGAGTTGATGCTCGGGCAGTCGGAGCGTCGGACCCAGGAGCCCCGCTGGGGGCGGGGTTGAGGGTGAGGGCCTGCGCCTCCAGGGCTCTGAGTTCGGGATCGTCAGGCCACATCGATCGTGCCGCCGCGAGGCGCGCCAGGCCGCCCTCCCGGTCCCCGAGGGCGAGGATCGCCCGGACGCCGATTCCCTCGGCGACGGCGTCCGTGGCCCCGCGCCGCCTGAGGATCTCCACCTCGGCCCGCGCCTCTTCCGGTCGCCCGGTCGCCAGGAGCAGCGCCGCCAGGTTCCGCCGGCCGTGGGCGTAGCCGGGCTCCAGCGACAGTGCCTCCCGGTAGCGGGGTATCGCTCCCCGAGCGTCTCCGGTGCTGGCGATGACGTCGGCGAGGAAGGCCCTGGGGCGCCACATCGAGGGCGCCGCGGTCACGGCGGCCTCCGCCATGCCGCGCTCCGTCCCCCAGGCGGCGAGAGCCCGGTGCACGCTGGCCAGCTCGACGCCACCGAAGACGAGGGCGAGGACGAGGGCGGCGGCCCGGCGTCTTCCCGGCAGGGAGAGCCCCGCTTGGACCCCGGCCAGGGCCAGCAGCCCCCAGGGAAGGTAGAGGTAGCGACCGAAGCCGCCCCAACCGTCCTGGGCCGTCACCAGCGTCACGGGAGCGAGCATGCCGACGAGCGCGGCGGCCGCCACGGGCATCAGGGGGACCGCTCGCCGCGCCGCCCACACTCCCGCAGCGGCGGCGGCGACCGCCACCGCCGCACCCCAGACCCAGGCGTCCGGGAGGGCGCGGTACTCGTAAGAGAGGTGCCGGATCCCGATGGGCCGCTGCGCGACCAGCGCGCGCAGGGCGTCGGCCAGGAGGATCGGAGCGTTCCTGGCCGCTTCCAACCGGTCGCCGGTCCCCTGCCCCGTCGCCTGAAGGCCCGAGAGGGCGTGGAGGCGCAGGGCCAGGTAGGCGGGGATGGCCGCCCACGCCCCCGCCAGGAGGCGCGGTGAGACCCCGCGTCGCCACAACACGTACGAGAGGGGGGGCAGCGCGAGGAGCACCGTCTCCTTCGAGAGCAGGCCCGCGAGCAGCAGGGCGCCCGCGGCGGCGGATCCGGCGGCCTGCCGGGTGCGGCCCGCCCCGGGCAGGCGGTCGAGCACCAACGCGGCGGCGAGCAGACCCGAAGCCGCCATCGGCTCGCACTGGGCGGAGACGAAGAGGTAGGCCTCGGCGGTGACGGGGTGGAACGCGAACAGCGCCGCGACGAGCGCCGCGGCTGCGTCGCTTCTCAGCCACCGCCGGGAGAGGGCCCACAGCAGCGCCGTCGCCAGGGCGTGCCAGCCGAGGGCGAAGGCGTGGAAACCCGCGGGGTCCGGGCCCCCCAGGGCGATCCGCTGGAGGGCCAGGGCCGTCACGAACAGGGGACGGTAGAGGTCGACGCCGGGGCCGTTCGGCCCCTCCAAGCCGAAGGAGGAGCGGACGTTCTGGCTGAAGTAGCCGGGGATCCGCCTGGGATCCGAGAGGGTATCGGCGCCGACGATCTGCCAGCGGTCGTCCCAGATGAACTCCGCTCCGAGCGTCGGGACCAGGACGGCGATCACCGTCGAGACGACGAGCAGCGCCTGCACTGGCCCGGGGAGTCCCGGTCGCCGGGGCAGCGAGGAGGACGGCGGCCTGGGGGCGGGAGGAGGCACCGGCAGGGATGTTCGCACGGGGGGGCTCAGGGGGACAACCGGGGTCCCGACCTCCGAGAGGGTCCGCCAGCCCCTGCCCCCTCCATCGCCGCCGATGCGCTGGGCGAGCCGGTGCTCCGGCACGCGCACGAGGTCGTCACGTGGGGCGCGGCGGGCTGGCCGCCCTCAGAGTCGGACACGAAATAGGTTGGCGCGGGCGTTGCCTTCGCAACGGCCGTGACAACCGGCGGTCGCACGGATCGGCGGCGAGGCGCCCGGATCGCAAGGAACACCGCGATTTCGCGAGGGAAGGGATACCGAGCGTATCTCGACCGAGCGAAAGCGCGGGTGACGCCGCGAGGCGGGATGCATCGTCGCCCAGGTGTGCGACCGCATTTCGTGTTCGACTCTCAATCCTGCACCGCCTCCACCACCGCCCACCGGGTGACGCCCACGAAGAGGGAGCTGGACCCAGGGTCGATCATCTCGAAGGCGTCGTCATCCATGCGCTCCAGGCCGGCGATCCCCACGGCGTAGCGCTTTCCGGGGGCGGCGAACGCCGCCTTGGGGATCCGGGCGTAGTCCGAGGGCCAGTCGTTCTCCAGGTCCGCCAGCTCGGTGAGGGTGTCGGGGAACTGCGACCACGTGACCTTGCCCCCCTCGTCGACGACGGTGATGGCGAAGCCCGGGAACGGCCCGCCCTCCATTCGGACGTAGAGGTCCGCGCCGGCGTCGGTGCGGGACGGCAGGTGCAGCTCGGGGGGGACGGGGAGCTCGACGAGGAGGTTGCCCTCGCGCTCGCCGTCGTCGACGGTGACGCGGTGGAGGCGGCCCTCCTCGTAGAAGAGGGACTCGTCCTCCAGCAGGTCGGACCGGTAGAGCCCGTCGCCGCCCACGGGATCCAGCAGGTAGCCCCCGACGCCGTCCACCACCAGGCGCACCTGGGCGTCGTTCACCAGTTCGGAGTCGTCCCAGGGCAGCTCCTGCCTCTCGATCCGGGCGGCCGCGGCCATTCCGGCGGGGACGTCGAAGTCGAGGTCGCCGAGATCGGGGGGCTCGCTCGCCACCAGCACGAAGGCCCCGGAGAGGGGCGCCGTGTAGTCGAGGAGTCCCTCCGTCAGCTCGCAGCCCGGGGCGGCGAGGAGGGGGACGGTGAGCACCACGGCGCGCGCCGCGGCGTGGAGGGGGGAGGACGACGAGGTCATGGAGAGCCTCCGGGCCGGTTTCCGACCGGCCCCTCCACCCGTCGCCTCTCTTCGTCACCCCGGCCCGCGTGCTGAGTCCTGGCACGCATCTTGTCGCCAGGCGCCCCCCGGGCCGACGGGCTACTGCCGGTCCATCTCGTAGACCATCGCCACCAGCGACTTGTTGACCGACAAGAAGTCGTAGGCCAGGTGATGGCCCGCGATGCTCACCTTGGTCAGGGGCAGGAAGTTGCGGTCGTCGTTGATGATGTCGCTGACGCGGCCGTCGGGGTAGTCCACGTGGCAGAAGCCGATGCACTCCTGGCCCGAGGTGAGCAGGAGCTTCACCAGGATCGGCCTCTTGTGGATGAAGTGGGTGTGTCCCACCCGGGACGGTTCGACCGCCTCGTCGTTGTTGGCAGCGAGCTCGGTCCCCTCCACCATCCGGGGGAAGGGCGGCCTGACGACGGGCGCAACGGAGCTGCTCATGGCGGACCTCGAGGCCCATCCTTCCCGATCCGCGTCCAGTCCCGGATCTCCCATCGGTGGGATCCCGGGAGGCTTGAGGGGTTGCGTCTTGGGGCGCGGGCAGAGCCGTCAGAACCCGATCCGCCGCATCACCGCCCTCGGGAGGTTGCGGATCACCAGCATCACCCATCTCCAGATCCCGGGCGCGTAGACCACCGGGGTGCCCCGGTCGATGGCGCGCAGCACCTGGGCCGCGACGGCCTCCGGCTCCCCCGCGAAGGGGGGCGGCTTCAGCCCGGCGGTCATCCCGGTCTTGACGAAGCCGGGCTTGACGCAGACGGTCCTGAGGCCCTGGGCCCGGTACTTGTGGTCCAGCGCCTCCAGGTAGTAGGAGAGGCCCGCCTTGGTGGCGCCGTACAGCACGACGGGCTTCCGCCCACGGTCCCCCGCCACGGAGCTGAACGCGCAGAGGGTGCCGCCGCCCCGGGCGAGCAGCCGCCGCCTCGCCTCTTCGCAGAAGGCGACGGTGTGGGCGAAGTTGGCCGTCAGCAGGCGCAGGGCCAGGCCCGGGTCCGCCTCCAACCGCTCCTGGGTCCCGAAGAGGCCCGCGGTCACCACCACGACGTCGAGCCCGCCCATCCCCCGCTCGGCCGCCTCCAGGGCCGGGGCGAACGTCTCGGCGCGGAGCAGGTCGCACCCCGCGGTGCCCACCGTCCCCTTCCCCGCCCGGACCTCCAGGTCCCTCGCACTGCGCTCCAGGTCCTGGGGCTCGTGGCCCAGCAGGAACAGGGTCTCGCCCCTCTCGGCGAGGAGGCGCGCCAGGGCGCGGCCCATCCCCCTGGTGGCCCCGAGGATGGCGACCTTCACGGACCCTCCCCCATCAGCCGCGCCCACTGCGCGCTGAGGATCCGCCCGTCGGGGTCCCACTGCCGGCGGACCTCCAGGAAGGAGTCCAGCCTGGGCTCCATGCGCCGGAAGTGCTCCGGGCGGGTGAAGGCGTCCTTGGCGAGGTAGACCCTCCCCCCGTCGGCGATGACCTGCTCGTTGAGGGCGTCCACCAGGGCCTGGGTGTCGTCCCGGACGGCGATGTCCAGGGCGATGGAGGTCCCCCGCATGGGGAAGGACAGGAGGCCCGGCCCCTCGGGCCCGCAGTCCTTGATCACGCACAGGAACGACGCGCCGCCCCGTCGGGTGAGCAGATCCAGGAAGCGCCGGACCGCGCCGGGGCCGGCGGCGTCGGGGAGCACGCACTGATACTGGGTGAACCCGCGGCGGCCATAGATCCGGTTCCAGTGGAGGATCGCGTCCAAGGGATAGAAGAAGGAGTCGGGGTGGACCACGCCGCGCCGCCGGCGGGGCTGGTGCGCCCAGAAGTAGAGGAAGTTGAAGCCCCACACGGTCAGGGGGTTCAGCACCCAGGAGGGGAAGAGGAAGGGCACGGTGAGCTTGCGCTTCTCGCGGGGGAAGGCCGCCGGCGCCTCGGAGGGCTCCGCCCACCTCCCCCGGTTGAGGATCCCACGCCCCATGCGCCGGCCCTGGGTGAGGCAGTCGATCCAGCCCATGGTCATGGGCCAGGCCGCCGCGTCCCTCTTGAGCCCGGCCATGAACTGGTCGATGTCGTCGATCCGCTCGCTCTCCGCCCAGATCCACGGGCTGGGGATCCGCTCGAGCTGGAACTCCACCTCCAGGACGTGCCCGGTGAGCCCCATGCCCCCCACGGTGGCGTTGAAGAGGTCCGGCTCGTCCTGGGGGGAGCACTCCAGGACCCGCCCGTCGGCCATCCGCATCCGGAGGGCCCGGACGTGGCGCCCGAAGCAGCCGTTGACGTGGTGGTTCTTGCCGTGGACGTCGGCGGCGACCATGCCCCCCAGGGTGACGTACTTCGTGCCGGGGGTCACCGCCGGGAACCAGCCCCGGGGCATGAAGATCCGGTTGACCTCCGCCAGGGTGAGCCCCGCCTCGGCCCGCACCACACCGGTCTCGGCGTCGAACCCCAGCAGTCGGTCCCCCAGCCGGGTGCAGGCGACGTCCAGGCGCCCCGGCGGCGGGAGCGCCGAGTCCCCGTAGGCCCGCCCCAGCCCCCGGGAGAGCACGGCCCCCTCGCTGAGGGCGGCCAGGTCCTCGGACAGGACCTCGCGCCCCGGCACGGGGAGCAGGCCCCATCCGCTGAGGGTCGGTGGCGTCGCAGGCGTCTCGGACACGTTCCCGTCATCCCGGGTGGGCGGAGGCCCCGGGGCGGCGGAAGGATAGCACGCGCCGGGCCGGGCCGCCGCGCCCGGGTGCTGTCCCCGCGCGCCTTCCGAGCCCGCTCCAAGCCCACACGGGGGATGCCGATAACGGAAAGGGTGGAGCGCGCCTGCGCGGCGGAGCTCCGGGACTCCGGCTACGGGATCGACGGCCCCGATCCGTCCCGGTCCGTCGATCCCGCCTCCCTGAGGTGCCGCCTGGGCCCGGGAGCGCCCCCGCCGGATCCGGCCTGGCTGCGACGACTCGACCCGTCCTCGTGCCGGCGGGCCGCCTGATCCTCGGACCTCCTTCCCTCCCAACCGGCGCGCCCCCACCATTCCGGCGATGAACCTCTTCGCCTCGGATCCCGATCCCGTGGTGGCCGCGTTGGCCCTCGACGACCGCCGCGTGGTGAAGATGGCCACGGAGACGGCACAGATCCTCTGTACAGTCGCGCGGGCGCGGGGGATCCCGGCACCCTGGCGCCCCACGCACGCGCGCCACCCCACCGTCCTGTGGGTGTCACGGCGGCGAGCGAACTGGGACTGGGCGTTGGCCCACGGGCTCGCCCTGGCCGACGAGTACCGCCACCGCTTCGGCCGCGAGCACGCCGCCCGGGCAGTGCTGGAGTGGGCAGCCCGGGAAGCGGCACCCCCCGCCGACGGCCTCCCCCTGGAGCCGTTCCCCCAGTGCATGCCCGAGGCCCTCCGGGGCACCGACCCCCACCAGGCCTACCGGCGCTTCCTGGGCCAGAAGTGGTCCCACGCCACCGTGGCCGGCCGCCCTCCCCGGTGGACACGACGCACCCCGCCGCCTTGGGCCTCCGCACCTACCTCCTGATGGTCGTACTCGACGCCTCGGGTCCAGGCACCGTGCTCGTCCACCGAGCGGCCGAGGGCCCGCACGAGGTCGGTCATCCACTTCGGCGGGGCCGCCGGTCTTCCTGGAGCCGGCGCACAGGCTCGCTACCGAAGTCATGGACGAGTCCGCTCCTGTGCGGCAGGATCGCCGCAGTCGGTCGGCCCTGCGCCGGCCAGGGAGGCGGCGGTGGCGGAACGGACGCTGACGACGGAGATGCGGTTGTTCGCCCCGCAGTGGGGACGGGGTCCGTCAACAGGGTCGTCTGCTCGATAACGGGATCGAAGCGGGCTCCGGTGGAATGAAGCGGGCGCGATTCGATGCAGCCTCGGAACAGTGGAGAGGGCACAACGCGTCGCCGTCCCCCTCGCGGCCATCCTCATGGACGGCCGGATCGTCACCCCGTGAGATCTTGAGGCCGACCTCGTCTGGATCTGGCAGGGCTGGGAGGAGGGGAGGTTGACCGACGCCGTCGTCCGCGAGCCGGTGCTCAGGATGGCGGTGGCGATCAACGCGGCGACGACGAACACGTCGAAGGGGAAGCGGCGGTAGCGGATAGCGGCGGGTGACCGCGCCAGGACAGTCGCTCGTCGGGGTCTAGGGTACGACCGCGAACGGGAAGTGGAATAGGCGACGTCCCCCTTCATAGACCGGGTTCTGGAGCATCGGGTCGAGTCGAGACTTCGCGATCCTGACGGCAGCCGGCACATGGAGTATGTGTGGACCGGGCGGTCTCTGACGGTCGATCCAGCTCTCGGTGCCCGTCACGAGGTTGTAGGTGAAGTGCCCGCCGATGATTCCCGAGTCCCCGGCGCTCTCACCAGGCGAGCAGGCGAAGACGATGGTCCTGCCCTTCTCGGCCGCGAGGATGGACTGATCGTAGAGAGCGCGGCATCGAGCTCGGTAGTGGTAGTCGGTGGTGCCAGCGATGACGGCCTTCGCCATCTTCTCCGTGAGCACCTGTGGCTCTGGCACCGGAGTTCGGCAGGCGTCGATAATCACCAACTGCCGCCGGGCGGAGAGTAGCAGGGAGTTGAGTGCGACGTCCTGATGATCGTTCACACACAAGTGCGTGTCATCGGACCGAGTGAACCCGTGCCCGGCGAAGAAGTAGAGGACGTAGTCAAACACCGGCGACGGGGCCGGCCCGTGGTGCTTCGGAATGAAGGGCTTCTCCTGGATGTCGATCTCGTGCGGCTCCCAGGCTCCGCCATGATCGCTTAGCAGGAATGCCCTCATCCGCACCTTGTCGATCTTGACTCCGGGCAGGTGATCATCACCCGACAACTGTGCCGCACCGACGATGTACGCCTTCCTTGCTACCTGAGCCATCTCAGCCCTCCTGTAGGTACTCCTTGACAAACTTTCGGAATCCCTGCGGATACCCTCGGATGTTCTCCGCCGGATGCCCGGGATGCTTCCACCATTCCTGGTGCCGAAGCACCAACTCCTTCACGCCAATCCGCTCCTCGATCTTATTCCGGTCTCCGTCGTGATATCGCCACGCACGTTCGAGGACGTTGAAGACGAAGACGCAGTAGGAGGAGTATCTTAGGAGCCTCTCGTCTCGGCTCGCCGGATCCCACGACGCGCAGAACTCGTCGTCTTCAAGGTAGGGATACTCGATTCCGAGGCGGACGATCTCATCGACGCCCTGGTCGATGGAGTTCCACTCCGCCCGGCGTTGGATTATCCAGGCGGATACGAAACCACCGAACCCCGAGACGACCGATGCCACGATCGCGGACACGCCCGCGGCGTTGAGGAACTCCCAGAACGTCATGCCGCCCTATACCGCGGTGCCCCTTCGCCGAGGCTACCATCGGTTGCTTGAGCCTATCGCAGTTCGCACCCCTGCGAAAGCCCCTCTCACTCGATACTTTCGCGCTCACGACCATTGAAGTTCCATCGGTCCGCAGGGTTGAGGGTCGGTCAGGATTTCGCGGGGTCGGCATCGCTGTCCTCGGCGGGGGGGCGAACGAGGTGAACCGGCCCTTGAACCCGGCGGCGATCTGCTCGGGCCGGAAGCGGATGTAGACCCGTTCAAGGATCGCGGACCTCGTCGTCTGGCGCATCGCGGCACTGACTTCCGAGTGCCGGGCCCCGCTCATGGCCGCGATGGTGGCTAAGGTGGCCCGGCCGCTGTACGGGGTGACCGTCGTCGCCTCCCCTGCCAAGCCCGACCGCCCGGCGGCCTTCTTGATCGCGATCCTCAAGGACCCGATGCGATTCCCCTTCCAGACGAACGCGGGGCTGGATATCGGCTGACCGCACTCCTCCCACCACCGGAGGAGTTCCCTCTCGGCCGCATCCGTCAGGGGGAGGGGTGCCGCCGAGGTCGCGTTCTTGCTGCCGGGGACGGTCGCCAGCTCTCGGCGGAAGTCGATGAGCTCCCCGTCCATGGCGGCCACCTCGCCGGGGCGTGGACCGAGGCCGAGCTGGGTGGCGAAGAGGGCGCGATGGACCGGCGTGGCCGTGGCGTCGAAGAACGAGGGGGGACGGGTTAAGTGCGCGTCGCCTCTGTGGAATTTACCTTGGTGAGCCGCCGGGGACTCGAACCCCGTACCCGCAGATTAAAAGTCTGCTGCTCTACCCGTTGAGCTAGCGGCCCGGGACGGAAATACCGGCCGGGGGCCGGCTTGTCAACGGGCGCGGCGGGGAGGCCGGCGGAGCATGCGCGGGCTCACAACGCCTTCCGCGGCGGGAGCAGGACGTTGGCGAGGAGGAGGCCCGCCACCAGGGAGGCCGCCAGGAGGGCCATGGTGAAGGCCAGCTCCACCCCCGAGATCACGTCCTTCGCCATCAGCGAGGAGACGCTGCGGAAGCCCAGGCTTCCCGGGACCAGCAGCACGATCCCGGAGACCATGGGCACCGCGGCGGGGCGGTCCAGGTGGCGGGCGTAGGCGTTTCCCATGAGCGCCACCGACAGGGCCCCCAGGAAGGTGCCCAGCTCGGGGCCCAGCAGGCCCGTCCCCAGGCGGGCGCCGCCGAAGGCCAGGGAGCCGGCGAGGACCGCCCAACCCAGGTCCCGGGCCTGGCAGCGGAAGAGCACGCCGAAGCTCAGGGAGGCCACCAGCAGGGCCGCGGGCTCCGCCCAACCGGGCAGAGGGGCCGGAGGCCCCGCCGCCAGCGCCGGGACCATGCGCGATCCGATCTGGCTGCCCAGGGCGACGCCGAAGGCGATGTTCAGGAAGGACACCATCCCCCCCGCCAGCCGCGCCGTCCCCGACACCAGGTTGCGGGTCGCCAGCTCCGTCATCGCCACCGTCACCGCCAGCCCCGGGAACAGCGAGATCAGCCCGCCGAGGGTGGTGATGGGCACCGAGAGGGGTTGGATCGCCCCCGCCGCCACCGTCGCCAGGAAGGTCCCCGCGAAGGCCGCCGTCGCCTCGAAGACCCTCCCCAGGCCCGGCTTCCACGAGGCCACCTCCGACAGGACCCCCACCAGCCCGCCGATCCCCGCCGCCACCAGGATCTCGGCCCAGCCTCCGCCAAAGAAGCGGGCCGCCGCGCCCGCCGACAGGGCGAAGGCCAGGACCACCAGCGCGCGGCCGTAGCGCGGGGCTCGGTCCACGATGCCATCGACCCGCGCCGCCGCCTCCTCCACCGCCGCCAGGCCCCGGCCCACGTCGCGGATCACCGCGTCCAACTCGGCCATCTTGCCTAGATCCACCGAGGATGCGGCCGTTCGGACGATGCGCATCGACCGGGCGCCTTCGGCCTCGAAGGAGGCCAGGACATAGGTCGGCGTCGCGAAGAAGTGGCCCTGCATCCCGAGCCGTTCGCAGAGCTGATCCAGGGCCTCCTCGACCCGGTGGGCCGGCGCTCCCTGGGCGTGCAACGCCGCCCCCAGCTTCATCACCAGCGCGATGGCCGGGGAGAAGCCCCGGGGGGCGGGGCCCAGGTCGTCCCAGGTGGTGGTGACGGACGGCGGTGGGGTCGACGGGCCTGCCGCCCGCCCGGGCCGGCCCGTCACCCGCCGGCGCACGTCCCCTCGAAGCGCAGCTCCCCCACCTCCTGGGTCGCCGTCCAAGGGCCGCCGTCGTCGTCCCCCGCGACGACGAAGACCGAGGAGGCGAACGCCCCCGTCTCCCCGGGCTCGCAGGTGTAGGTCAGGGCGATCTCCGCCCGAGCGCCCGGATCGATGGGGATGTGCTCGTCCAGGTCGATGGGGACATACTCCTGCCCGGTCTCGTCCTCCATCGCGGCCGAGAAGGGAGTCGGAGGCAGGAAGTAGACGTGGGCCACCGCGTCCGTGAGGTTGTCCACGTGGGCCGTCTCGGTGGCGGACGACCCGGAGGGGATCTCGCCGAAGGCGATGCGCTCCTCCACCAGGGCCGCGTAGTGGACGAGGGGTGAGGCGCACGCGACGCCGAAGAGGGCGGCCAGGGACGGCGCAACGGCTCTCACCACGTCCTCCTTCGGGGGCCCGCGGCCCCCCTCAGCTCCTGCCCGTGTGTCCGAAGCCCCCCGTGCCCCGCTGGGAGGGGGGAAGGTGGTCCCTTGGATCCCACTCCGCCCGCGCCACCGGCGCCAGGACCGCCTGGGCGATCCGGTCCCCCGGAGCGATGACGAAGGGGCCAGCCCCAAGGTTGGCCAGGATCACCCGGATCTCGCCCCGGTAGTCGCAGTCCACCGTGCCGGGCGCGTTCAGGCAGGTGACGCCGTGGTGCAGCGCAAGGCCGCTCCGGGGGCGGACCTGCAGCTCGTACCCTTCGGGGACGGCCACCGCCAGCCCAGTGGGCACTGCGGCCCTCTCCCCCGGCGCCAGGGTCAGGGGGCCGTCCAGTGCGGCCCGGAGGTCCATGCCCACGGCGCCCGGGGTCGCGTACTCGGGGAGGGGGAGGGAGAGGTCCGGCCGGAGGCGGCGAACGGGGACACGGACGTGCGTCATGGACGCCGCCTCCGAGAATCCCGGGCTACTCGGTGGCGCCCAGGGCCTCCTTGCGCGACAGGCGGATCTTCCCGGTGCGGTCGATGTTGATCACCCGGACCAGGACCTCGTCCCCCTCGTTCACCACGTCGGTGACGCTGCGGACCCGCTCGTTGGCGAGCTCGCTGATGTGGACCAGGCCGTCGGTGCCGGGGAAGATCTCCACGAAGGCGCCGAAGTCCGTCACCTTCTTCACGAGGCCGAGGTAGAGCTTGCCCACCTCCGCCTCCTGGGTGATCTCCCGGATCATCTTGATGGCGCGCTCGCAGGCCTGGAGGTCCGGGGAGGCGATCAGCACCCTGCCCGCGTCGTTGACCTCGACCTTGGTGCCGGTGGACTCCTGGATCCCCTTGATGGTCTTGCCTCCGGGGCCGATCACCTCGCGGATCTTGTCCGGCTTGATCATCACCGTGTGGATCCGCGGCGCCCAGCGGGACATCTCCTCGCGGGGGGCGGCCAGGGCCTCGTTCATGCGGTCGAGGATGTGCAGGCGGCCCTCCCGGGCCTGGTGCAGCGCCTTCTGCATGATCTCGCGGCTCACGCCCTTGATCTTGATGTCCATCTGGAAGCCGGTGATCCCGCGGGCGGTGCCGGCCACCTTGAAGTCCATGTCCCCCAGGTGGTCCTCGTCGCCGCTGATGTCGGAGAGGACCACGAACTTGTCCCCCTCCTTGATGAGTCCCATGGCGATCCCCGCCACCGCCGTCGGGAAGGGCACGCCGGCGTCCATCAGCGACAGGGAGGCGCCGCACACCGTCGCCATCGACGAGGATCCGTTGCTCTCCAGGACGTCGGAGACCACCCGCACCACGTAGGGGTAGTCGTCGGAGATGGGCATGACCCGCTCGATGGAGCGGTGCGCCAGCGCGCCGTGTCCGATCTCGCGCCGGCCCGGGCCGCGCATCGGCCGGACCTCGCCCACCGAGAAGGGCGGGAAGTTGTAGTGCAGCATGAACTTGCGGCTGAGGTCCCCCTCCAGCATGTCCATGCGCTGGGCCTCGATGGGGGTGCCCAGCGTGGTGGCCACCAGGGCCTGGGTCTCGCCCCGGGTGAACAGGGCCGAGCCGTGGGCCCGGGGGAGCACGCCCACCTGCACATCGATGTCCCGCACCTCGTCGGGGACGCGGGCGTCGATGCGGCGGCCCTCCTCGAAGATCATGTTGCGGAGCGTCCACTTCTCGATGGAGTCGAAGAGGCCCCGCAGCACCTTCTCCCGGGCGTTGACCGCCGCGGCGTCGGCGTCCGCCGCCAGGGCGAAGCGCTCCCGGACCTCGGCCCAGACCGCCTTCACCGCCACGCGGCGCGCCTTCTTGCCCGCCTCGTCGTAGGCGGCGCGGATCCGCGGGGCCGCGAACGCCTTGACCTCGGAATACAGGGCCTCGTCCCGGGGGGGCGCCTCGACGGGGAGCTTCTCCTTCCCAGCGACCCGCGCCAGGGACTCCTGGGCGTCGATGAGGGGGAGGATCGCGCGGTGGGCGAACTCCAGCGCGGCCAGCATGTCGTCCTCGCCGACCTCGGCGCCTCCCCCCTCCACCATGGTGATGGCGTCCCGGGAGGCGGCGACGATGAGCTCGATGTCGCTCCGCTCCCTCTCCTCCTTGGTGGGGTTGGCGACGAAGCGCCCGTCGACCCTCCCCACCCGCACCGCCCCGTAGTAGTCGGTGAAGGGGGCCGGGCTCAGGGCGAGGGCGGCCGACGTGCCGGTCATGGCGAGCACGTCGGTGTCGTGGGCCTGGTCGAAGCTGACGACGAAGGCGATGAGCTGGGTCTCGTTCCGCCAGCCCTTGGGGAACTGGGGCCGCGTCGGACGGTCCATCAGCCGGGAGCTGAGGACCTCCTTCTCGGTGGGCTTGCCCTCACGGCGGAAGAAGCCGCCGGGGATCTTGCCCGCCGAGTAGGTCTTCTCGACGTAGTCGCAGGTCAGGGGGAGGAAGTCGAGCCCCTCGCGGGGCTGGTCGGCGACGTTGGCCGCCACGAGCACGACGCTGTCACCGAGGCGCACCACGACGGACCCACCGGATTGGCGGGCCCAGCGGCCGGTCTCGATGGTGAGGGCCTTGCCGCCGACTTCGACGATCTGGGAGTGGACTTCGAACTTCATGGGGAGCACGTCCTGCGGGCCCTCCACCGCCGCGATCGGCGAGGCGCCCCTTGCAGCTCCCCTGACCTCCCCCACCGTGGGAGAGCCCTGAAGAAATCCCGGGGAACTGCGGTTGTCGCCCCCCCGCTGGAGGGCGTCGCGGAGGGGGGGAGGGTGGGGCCGAACACCGCCTCGCCTCCCCCCCGATCCGACCGGCTCCCGGGGAGTCGCCGGTCGGCAGCATGGGTCCGTAGCTACTTGCGGATGCCGAGGTCCTCGATGAGCTTCTTGTAGCGCCCGTACTCGACGCCCTTGAGGTAGTCGAGGAGACGGCGGCGCTGGCTGACCAGCTTGAGCAGGCCCCGACGGCCGGCGTGGTCCTTGTGGTGCGTCTTGAAGTGCTGGGTGAGGTACTGGATCCGCGCCGTGAGGAGGGCCACCTGCACCTCGGGCGAGCCGGTGTCGCCTTCGTGGGTGCGGTACTTCTCGACCAGGTCGGTCTTCTGCTCGGGGGTCAGCATCGGGTCGGCTCCCGCGCGCACCGCACCGGTCCGCGGGGGACCGGTCGCATGCCGCAGCGATTCCGGGGGTTGGTCCGAGGGCACGCGCGGTCGATCCGCGACGCGCCCGGAGGGCGGCGGAATAGTAGAGAGGACTCCGACCGCCGTCAATGGGGGGATGCGAGGAAGGTCCACTCCACCCCGATCAACGGAGGAGCCTCTCCACGCGGGCGACGACCGCCCGTGGGGAGATCTCGGCGAAGTGCCGGGAGGCCGAGGCCGCCCGGGCGAGGGCCAGCGCCTTCGTCCCCCGCACCAGGAGGATGGGGTCCCCCGCCTCGAAGTCCGCCGACACCTCCCTCACATCCCCCGCCCGCACCGGCTCTCCCTGGGCGACCAGGGAGAGGCCGGCGTCCGAGAGGCCGACCGCGGGGATCCGGGGAAGGGCCTGGCGCAGGGGCACGAGGGCCCCGCCCAGCTCCCGCGCCCACCACTCCGCCGCGGCGGCTGGGCCGGGTGGGGCCTCGGAGGCGAAGGCGTCGGCGAGGGCGTCGAGCTGGTCCAGGGACACGGCATCCTCGATGCGGAAGCTGCCGCTGCGGAGACGGCGGAGCCGGGAGAGGTAGGCCCCGCAGCCGAGCCTCCGTCCCAGGTCGTCCACCAGCGCCCGGACGTAGGTGCCTCCGGAGCAGCGCACGCGGAACTCCACGTCCGGCAGGTCCGCGGACAAGAGCTCGACCTCGTCGATGCGCACCTTCTTGGGCGCCCTCTCGATCTCGATCTGCTTGCGGGCGAGACGGTAGAGGCGCTGCCCCCCCACCTTCACCGCGGAGTACATCGGGGGGACCTGCTCGATCTCCCCGAGGAAGCCCTCCAGGGCCACCCGGATCTCCGCCGGGGCGAGGGAGGGCACCGGCCTCTCCTCCAGGACCTTCCCGGTCACGTCCAGCGTGTCGGTGACGACGCCCAGGTGGGCCACCCCCTGGTAGACCTTGTCGTCCCCCAGGAGGAGGGCGGAGATCCGCGTCGCGCCGTTGAGGAGGAGGGGGAGGACCCCGGTGGCGAAGGGGTCCAGGGTGCCCCCGTGACCCACCCGCGCCGCCGACAACGCCCCCTTGGCGCGGGAGACCGCCTGCTGGCTCGTCAGGCCGGGGGGCTTGTCCAGGACGAGCACGCCCTGTAGGAGAGGGTTGGTCTCCCGCGGGCGCCGGGGACGTTCACTGTGCATCGTCACCCTCCACATCCTCGCCCGCCACCCCGTCTTCGCCCGGCCGCTCCCCCGCCACCTGCTCGATCAGGCGGGTCACTTCGACGGCGGCGTCGAAGGTCTGGTCGTACCGGAAGCTCACCTCGGGGATGAAGCGCATCCGGACCGCCTGCCCGACCCTGCCCCGGATGAAGCCGAGGGAGCGGCGGAGCCCCTCCTGGGCCTCGTCCCGCCTCCCGGCGTCCCCACCCATCACCGTCCAGAATGCCACCGCGTTCCGCAGGTCGTCCGTGACCTTCACCCGGGTGACCGTCACCCAGATCCCGACCCGAGGGTCCTTGACCTCCTCGCGCAGGATGCGCGCGATCTCCTGCAGCAGCAGGCTCTGGATCCGCTCCTTGCGATGAGAGGGCACGAGGACTCCGCGACCGGGACGGCGGCTCCGCGGCTCCGCGGCTCCGCGGCCCTTCCCGGGCGGCGCATTATGAGGAGCGGCGACCAGAGCGTCAACGACGCCCCGGGCTGGGGCCGGGTCCGCCCCCCCCGCCGTCAACGCCTGAGGAGGAGGTGACTGATGTCGTTCCAGGTCGCGAAGACGAAGACCAGGAGGAGGAAGATCAGCCCGACCCACTGCAGGCGGGACTGGATCTCGTCGCTGACCTTTCGACCCTTGACCTTCTCGTACACCAGGAAGAGGAAGTGCCCGCCGTCGGTGATGGGGATGGGCAGGAAGTTGACCACGGCGAGGTTGATGCTGATGAGGGCGACCAGGTTCAGCACCTCGCCGACGGACTGCTCGGCCGCGTACCAGATCGCCCGGCCGATCCCCAGGGGACCGCTCAGGGTCTCGGCGCCCACCCGCCC
Organism: Myxococcota bacterium; assembly: GCA_023150875.1. Classification (GTDB taxonomy): domain Bacteria; phylum Myxococcota_A; class UBA796; order UBA9615; family JAKLKC01; genus JAKLKC01. The sequence continues at coordinate 34,906 of JAKLKC010000014.1, forward strand.
CAGCACCAGCGCCTTCAGCGTGACGTAGAGCTGCTGGAGCATCATGAAGGGCTGGCGCGCGGCGCGGGAAACGGCCTCCACCGGTCCCAGCGCCACCCACGCCTTCTTCTCGCCCGCGCCGATCCCCACGAAGCCCCGCCATCGCGCGTGGGGGTTCTCGGCCAGCTCGACCCGCCGGGTCTTCTCCTCGCCGCCCCTGACCCAGCTCACGTCGACGGCACGGGCGGGGACGCGGGCGAGGGTGGCGTAGAGGCCGCTCCAGGAGTGGACCGGCACGGGCTTGTCGGCGGAGAAGCCCGAAGAGGCGGGCGGATCGATCGCTTTCACCGCGGTGACCCGGTCGCCGGGGAGGATGCCCGCCATCTCGGCGGGACTCCCGGGCAGGACCTTCCCCACCTCCACCCCCTCGGGGGCGCGGTGCGCCAGGCCCATGCCGAACACCCCCCACACGCCGAGCCCCGGCCAGTGGTCCGCGGCTCCGGGGACGACCTGGGCCGTGCGGGTGCCCCCCTCCGGCCCCCTCACCTCGACCGCCAGGGGCTCGCCCTCGGGGGCGTACTCCGCCGTCAGCCAGAAGTCCCGCCACGTCGACACCGGGATCCCGCCCACCGAGAGCACCAGGTCCCCCGCGCGGAGCCCCGCGGCGTCGCCGGGGAGGCCCGGCACCACCGCGTCGATGCGGGCGGGCTCCGCGGGTTCGACCCCCAGCAGCCACGGGCCGGTGTACTCGTCCGGGACCCGGCCCGGGGTGAGCTGCAGCTCCCTCGGCTGGAACTCGCTGCTCCGCCGGTCGAGGGGTCGGTCCACCTGGAGCCGGGTCGGTACGCCGGCCCGGACGCGGGCCATGCGGCTGAACTCCTCCCACGTCGAGACGGTCCGGCCATCCACGGCGCGGATGACGTCCCCAGGCTTCACCCCGGCCCGCTCCGCGGCGGTGGGGCCCTCGGGGGTGGCGGTGACGACCTCGCGGATCTGGAGCCCCGAGGCGGGCGTGAAGTCCGGCGCGTTGAACGGCAGGTCGGCGTCCCGCTGCACCGGGAGCCGCACTTCGACGGCCTCCCCCTGGCGAACGACCTCGGCGGCGATCTCCCCGCCCGGCTCCGCCGTGGCGTAGAGGACCTGGACGTCCTGCCACGACTCCACGGCGACGCCGTCCAGGGCGGAGATGCGGTCTCCGGGCCGCAGGCCCGCCTGGAGGGCGTCGAAGCCGACGCTGCCCACCTCGGGCGCGGTCATCTGGAAGCCGCTGATCAGTGCCAGGTAACAGAAGACGAAGGCGGACAGGAAGTTCGCCATCACCCCGGCGCCGATGATCTGCATCCGCTGCCAGACGGACTTGGCCTGGAAGCTGTCGGGGGGCACATCGCCCGCGGCGTCGGGCTCCTCCCCGGGCACGTCCTCCTGCCCCAGCATCCGGACGTAGCCGCCCAGCGGGAAGGCGCCCACGACGTACTCGGTCTCTCCGACCCGGCGACTGAACAGCTTCAGGCCGCCGAAGTCGAAGCCGATGGCGAACTTCAGCACCCGCACGCCGGCACGCTTGGCGGCGATGAAGTGACCCAGCTCGTGGATGAAGATCACCGCCCCGAAGGCGACGATCATCTGGAGCGCGTTGAGGGGCGTCGACAGGAACTCGGGCATGGGGCTCGACCGCGCCCGCGGGGGGCGTCGGTGGACGGGGCCGTCGGGGACGAACCCCCCGGCCGGGCCGTTCGAGGCGGCACCGCGACGAATATGAGGACTCGTCCCCGTGGAATCAACGGCCGGGGGCGTCCCGGGTCCTTTCCGCCCGGCCGCCGTCGGCGGTGGCCGCGACTCCCCCCGGCCCCCTCAGCCAGGACCCCAGCAGCGCCATTGCCCGTCCGCAGTCCCCCACGGTGGCCGGCGGCGGACCTCCACACCCGCGGGACGTCGGGGGGACGTGGAGGAACAGCGCGGGCACGGCCGGGTGCTCGCCCGCGAGGCCAAGGCACACCGAGTAGTAGAGATGGTTGCATACGTAGGTGCCGGCCGAGTAGGAGGCGACCGCCGGCAGGCCCGCCTCGACCAGGAGCCGGACGCCGGCAGGGACGTCGGCGAGGGTGGCCAGGGTCTCGGGGCCGGAGGGGTCCACGGGGGAGCGGGACGGTCGCGCCCCATCGACGTCGGGGGATGCGAAGTCGGCGAGGTTCCGGGCGAGCGCCTCGATCCGGAACGCATCGGCGCCCGCCGCGAGACCGGTCATAAGGACCGCCCCGGGCCTGAGGGAGGCGATCAGCCCCAGCACCGTCGCCGCGGCCCGGGCGGCCGAAACCGGCAGGACCTCGGCGTGGACGGCGACGCCGCGCTCGGCGAGGAGCGCCGCCGCCCCGGGCAACGCGAGGGCGGTCGGGTTCTCGGCGTGGTCGAAGAAGGGCCCGAAGGCGGTGAGCAGCAGGGGGCGGCGGGCAGGGGCGGCCATCTCCATGGGGACAGCCTACCACGCCCGGGGGGAGGCGCCGCCCCGCGCCCCGGGGGCGTTGTCGCATGAAAGAGACAGCCCCACGCGCCGTCGGGCGCTGCGGCGGAGGCGGTGGGGGCCCCACGAATCGTGACGGCCTCGCCTGGCCGCGTTCCCGTGCCCGTTCCGCCCGGTGAGGGCCTGTCTCAAATAAGAGACATATGGCGGGTCCCGATGGCTGACATCGCGCCTCACTGTCTGTTAATGGAGACGGTCGGGTCGAGTGCGGGACGCTCTCGAAGGCGTCCCGTTCGGATCTCCGCTCGATTACCTGAGTGATGACGGGTAGATGGGAAGGAACCGCGAGTGGGACGTCAAACCTGGCACGACCCCTGCTCATGGATCCGATCGCGGCAGGACGCCGCCCCCCTTCCGGACGCGAGCGCCAGGACGGTGCGCCCGGGCCAGAACGCCTCCCCGGCGGTGGCCCCGGATGAAGCGCCCGGCGCGGACGCGCGGCGAGGAAGCCGCACCGGCGGATCTGAGGACGATCCATCTTCGGTGTCGGACCGAGGCCGGAAGGCATGACAGGACGGGAGGCGGAGGACCAGGTCCTCCGCGGGTCCGGAAGCGACCCCAGCGAACGACGCCGTTCCCGCCGCGCGACGCATCCCCAGGGATGCCCGCGCCCCTCCTGCCCGCACGATGCGGGTCACCGACTCCCAGGCACGACGGGTACGGGCCGGAGCATCGCCTCCGGCCGCCAATCCCTGCGCGGCGCGGGTCGCCGGACGCGGAACCGGAGGAGCGGTCGATGGTCGCAGTCAAGCAGTCGGTCCGGATCGTGGTCGCCATTCTCGCCCTCGGCGCCCTCGCGGTGCTCCCCGGACTGCGGTCCGCGAGGGCGGACACCTCCAACTGGGACTGGTTCGCGTACCTCCAGGAGATGCCCCGCAAGGCGGGGTGCGAGGGCTCGCCGAACCCCAACCAGACCGCGTGGAACGACGTCCTGGGAGGGCAGGCGCCGTCCCGGGACGACCTCGTCCTCTTCTCGCTCGCCTACCCCTGCGGCGCCTCGCCGACCCGCTTCGTCCAGACGAGGGCCTGGAAGAACTGGTACGTCTTCGGGAGCGGGTCCTACAGCGCGAGCTGGGACGGGCAGCCCTTCCTGAAGCTGGGCCCCACCGCCGTCCTGCTGGAGGACGCCGGGTTCTGGCCCGACGGCCCCCTCTGATCCCTCGCCCCGCGCCCCCGCCGCCCCTTCCCGCCGCCGCGCGGCCCCGCTCCCATCCCGGGCTCGGAACGCGTAGAATCGCCAAGCCGCGCGTCCCGCCCGGCCGGGGGTCGCTCCGGCGCTCCCGCCCCTCCGGAACGGAGAGCCCGATGCGCTTCCGCCCCGCGTTCGTCGCCGCCCTCGCCCTCCTCCCCCTCGCATCCTGCCAGCCGAGCTCGGGGAGATTCGGCGACGACGATGACGACGACGATGACGACTCGTGGGCCGACGACGACGCCGCCGACGACGACGGCACCGACGACGACGTGGCGGACGACGACGCCTCTTCGTTCGCCATCGACACCTCCGCGGTGGGCCCCGGGTTCCTGCTCCAGAGTTACTCCGGACTGCTGGTCGCCACCGGCGGTGCCATCGAACCGGTGGTCTTCACCCTGGGCGAGGGCTCCCTTCCTCCCGCCCTCACCCTGGACTCCGGGGGACTGATCGGAGGGACACCCACCGACTTCGGGGTGTGGCAGTTCACGGTGGCTGCCCTCGACGCTTCGGGCGCCTCCGCGGCAGCCGCCGTCGAACTCGTCATCGACTTCGATCCGGCGGAGATCTACCTCGGGGCGGTACCCGCCGACGGCGAGTACAACAACATGTGCGACGACAGCAGCCCGTCCCTCCACCAGCTCTGCCATCCCTGGGTTCGGCTGGCCGGTACCGGGATCGAGCAGACCGTCCGGGCCCTCCTCCCCGCCCTCGTCCACGTCGGGGCCGACGGGGAGGCCGACGATCTCACCCGGGGCCTGGGGGACGACGTGGTCGTCCGGCTCCTTGAGCCCACCTCGGTCACGTGGGAGTTCGAGCCGCTGGTGGGAGACACCGCCCAACACATCGACATCAGCCCGACGGACACCACCATCGACGACGTGGGAGTGATCACCGCCGGCGAGGAGGCGGGGCCGGGGCAGGTGCGCCTGGACAGCGAGGAATGGGGCGAGGGGCTGACCCCCACCCACGTCGTGGCGCCGGATTGGTGCCCCGAGCCCCGGTGCTGACCCGAGCCTGGACCTCCCCCACGTCCCCGTGACCGGTCAACCCGGCCCCCCTCCGCGTTCCATCATCCGCCCTCCCGTCTCCCAGCCCTCGCGCCTCGCCCTCCCCACCAGCGCGTCCGCCGCCCGCGTCGGCTCTGGCAGCCGGAAGCCCCTCCCCGCGTCCAGCACGATCTCGATGGCCGCCTCCAGGCCGACGAGGTGGCCGGGGGACACGACGAGGGGCCGCACCCCGTCCCGACTCCGGAGCACGCAGCCCACGACCTCGCCCCTGTGGACGAGGTCGGCCCGGGCGCCCCGGCGGGGGCCGACTGGGGCATGGGTCCCGCAGAGCACCGACTTCGCGACACCGATGGACGGGACCTCCAGGAGCACGCCCATGTGGGCGGCGATTCCGAGGCGGCGGGGGTGGGCGATCCCCTGGCCGTCGAAGAGCACCAGGTCCGGGTGGTGGCGCAGCCCCTCCCACGCCCTCAGGAGCCCCGGTCCCTCCCGGAAGCTCAGGTACCCCGGGACGTAGGGCATCGGCACCGGGACCCGGGCCCAGGACTCCTCGACGGGCGCCAGGTCCGGCCACGAGAACACCACGATGGCCGCGAACACGTCCCGGTCACCGCGGCCGCACGAGGAGTCGGCGCCGGCGATGGTGCGGAAGGGGCGCGGATCTCCCGCGGCCCGCACGGCCCCGGCGAGGCGCTCCTGGAGGGCGCGGGCCTGTCCCAGGTCCACGTCGAAGGGGTGGGAGAGCTGGCCCGGCTCCTGGCGCATCGGTCACTCCTCGGCCCCGGCCGCCGCCGGCGGCGACACGGGACGGATCGCCCGGCGCCTTGCGGGGTCGGCCGGCACGGTGCTAATCATGCCGCTTCAGCAGATGTCGTGGGCGCGGCGTGCCCGGACCGTCCCCTTCGTCGGGCCCTCGACTCCCTGCTGCCGCCCGCGACCGCCCCGCAACATCAGGGAGCGCGAATGCCTCGCCACCTCCGATCTTCCCGCCCCTTCCTCGCGGCCCTGGTGTTCCTGGCCGCCGGCTGTGAGCAGCCGGAGGGTGAGGACGACGACACCCAGACCGACGACGACAGCACGCCCACCCACGAGGAGGGCTGCGTCACCGTGGATGGCGTCACCCCGGGTTACGCCACCATCGCCGAGGCCCTCGCGGCGGCGGAGGACGGCGCCGAGGTCGCGGTGTGCGCCGGGACCTGGGAGGAGGCCCTCGTGCTCACCCGCCCGGTCCGCCTGGTGGCGGCCCAGGGGGCGCAGGTCGTGGCGCCCGTCAACGAGGTGCCCCTGACGATCTCCGGCGCGGGCGTCGTGGTGGAGGGCCTGGACCTGGTGTCGACCCGCACGGCGGTCGTCGTGCAGGAAGGCGCCGAGGCGACGCTCCGGGGCGTGACCATCGACCAGCCGGGACAACTCGGCCTGGTGGTCGCCGGGGCCGTCGTGACCCTCGACGGGGTGGCGATCACCGGCGCCCCTTACGGGGGGGCGGATTTCACCCTGGGCAGCACCGCGACCATCACCGGCTCGACGTTCTCGGACAACGGCAACTTCGGGCTCCACGTCGAGTCGTCGGGACTCACCCTGGTCGATTCCACCATCCAGGGGACGTACGGGATCGACACCGGGGACGGCGTGGACGGCGGCGACGCGGTGATGGTGGAGACGGGCACGGGGACCGTCGTCCTGGATGGCCTCGTCGCCCGCTCCAACGAGAGGGTCGGCTTCCTGGCCTACACCACCACCTTCGAGATGCGGAACTCCCAGGTGGAGACGACCACGTACGGGATCTTCGCCGCCGAGGGCGGGCACTCCGTCATCGAGGACTCCAGCTTCTCGGCCATCGGCTACGTAGGCATCAACCTGCTGGACCAGGAGGCGGACATCCGCCGTTGTACCGTGGCGCTGAACCCCGACACCAGCGTCGCGGGGATCGCCATGGGACGGGATGGGATGTCGGCCGAGGTGGTGGGGAACAGCGTCAGCGGGAGCGGTCAGTTCGGGATCTCCATCCAGCTCGCGGTCAACGGTCCCGACCTCTACGGGTTCAGCGGCGGCAGCGTCGTGGCCACGGACAACTCGGTCGAGTACGCGACGCTGTACGGGATCTACGTGTACGGTCTGGACACCCTCGAGTACCACCGCAACGCCGTCACCCACGTCACCTGGTCCGGCGAGCTGTCGGACGGTGCCTACGGCGACGGCTTCTGCCACCTCCTCGCGGATGTGGCCGACGGCGAGGGGGCCCTCCAGATGCAGGATAACGAGGCCCGGGACTGCGACGTCGCCGGGATCTTCGTGGCGGGCTCGCGGTTCGAGTCCAGCGGGACGGTGATCGAGGGCAACAAGTTCCTCGGGTTCCTGTACCAGGACTCCTCGGGCACCGAGACCGGCTCCTCCTTCACCGGCAACCGGATCTTCGCGGTCCAGCTCTACGGGGCGACCGTGGCCTTCAAGGACTGCCTCTTCCAGGCCAACGTGCCCGGCACCGCGCCGGAGTACTGGGACAGCAAGGACACCTACATCAGCTACCCGTACGGGATCTATGCATACAACAGCACCCTGAAGGTGGAGGACTCCGCCTTCGTGGACAACGAGTACACCGGGATCGCCGCGTCGCAGACCGACCTCACGGTGGAGCGGACCTCGTTCACCGGGCAGGACGACTACGGCATCCAGGTCTCCACTTCCCTGAGCGCCGACGGGTACCCGGTGCACATCGAGGACTCCACGTTCTCCGAGAACGGCTTCGCCGACGTCTACGCCTACTCCTCGGACGCGGCGATCTCCGGCTGCGAGTTCACCGGGGAGGTGGGGTTCGCGGGGGTCTACGGATCCAGCTTCACGGGCACCATCGAGGACTCGACGTTCTCGGGCGCGCGCACCTACAGCGCCTATGTCTACAACGGGTCCGGCACCGGGGACGTCACCATCGCCCGCAACGTGATGGAGGGCGCCACCAGCTCCGCCATCAGCGGAAGCGGCGTCAGCGGCGTGATCGCCGACAACGACCTCACCGCCGGGGCCACGGTCCTGTCGGCATCCCTCAACGGGTTCGACGAGCTGCGCTCCCTGGTGGTCGCGGAGAACTCCGTCCACGGGGGTACCGCCGGGATCTCGCTCCAGGCCAGCACCGTCGCGGGCGCGGGGCCCGCGATCTCCGTCACCGGGAACCAGTTGGCGGGCGTGGCGGGCTCGGCGATCTCCGTCTCGATGGTGGGGGGCGCCCTCGCCCTGGACGACAACGTGGTCGACGCCTGCGGGAGCGTCGGTTCGAGCGCCGTCGCCATCACGAACTACTCCGGGTCCGCCACCCTGTCCGCGGGGGGGAACTCGGTGACCGCGTCGCCGGGGAACGCCTTGTGGGTACAGAACGCCACCGTCGACATCCACGACAACCTGGCCCTCAGCGGCAGCGGCGCCGACGGCATCCACCTGGATGCCGGGGTGCGGGGATCGGTGGTGGGCAACGTCGTCAGCGACAACGCCGCGTACGGGATCGGTTGCTACTCCGCCGACGTGGTGCTCGACGCCTGCGAGAACGCGATGTGGGGCAACCAGGTCGCCGACGTCGGGCTTGTGGACGCCGGATGTGCCATCACCTGCACGGTGACGGCACCCTGATCGCCGCCGCCTGGCCACGCCACCGGGGCGGAATGGGCGAGCCCGGTCGATGCCCGGAGGGGCTCTCACCGACACGGGGGGAAGGAGCGAGGCCGGATGGATCTGCTGCGCGAGATGGAGGTCTGGGGCCTGCACCTGGGGCCTCGGTCCTTCTACCCCAACCCTCCCCTGTCCGAGGACCACCTGGCCCGGGTCGAGCGCCGCCTCGGGCGCCCGTTGCCCCCTTCCTATCGGGACTTCCTACGGCAGGCGGACGGGGGCACCTTCCACCGCTTCTTCGTGGACGCCGAGCCGGCGGACCTCGACATCCTCTCCTTCGATCACCACGACCAGCCCACCTTCGTCGGGACCTTCGACGAGATGCGCTGGACCCGGGAGATGCCCGTCGATCTCCTCCCCGTCGCCGCCGACGGGTCCGGCAACCTCTTCGGTTTCCTCCTGCCTGAACGCCCCGGTGGCGGGGAGTGGAGGGTCGCCCGCTTCGACCAGGAGGCCGTCGCCCTTCAACCCCTGGGCTCCTCGTTCCGTACCCTCCTCCGCTGGATCTGCCTGGAGCAGGAGCTGCTCCTCGACGACATCGGCCAGTGGGTCGACTTGCCGGGCCCTCAGCGGGAGGCCCGGGAACTGCTGCTCCACGGCCGCATGGTGGAGTTCGACCCGGGGGCGGCCTGCTCGCTGAAGAGGTTGGGGCTCCACGCCTTCGACCAGGGCCGCCTCGACGACGCGGAACGGTGGTTCGTCCGGGCCACCGAGGCGGCGCCCGACTACTCCGCCGCCTGGGCCTTGCTGGCGCGCACGTGCGCGCGCCGGGGGGACGGCCACCGGGCCCGGATCGCCGCGGCGAGGGCCTTCCTGGGGCGCGGGATCCCCGACGGCAGCAGGGGAAGCGACTGGGAGGAACTCCGTGGCGTGCTGCGCCGCCACGGGCTGCCCGAGGAGATCGTCCCCGGGGACTCCCCCCTGGGGCGCTTCCTGCTGGGGGAGGAGTCCCTGACCACCCCCGGGCCCCGGGTCGCCGTCGCCGACGCCCTCGCGGAGCGGGGGGACCTCGCCGGCGCGGTCCGGGAGGTCGAGGTGGCCCTCTATCGCTCGTCGGAGTCCGACGACGCCGCCCCCCTCTTCGACCGCCTGGAGCGGTGGCTCCGCCAGCAGGGACGGACCCTGGAGGCCGACCTCGCCCGCAGGGACGGCAACGTCTACCTGGAGATGTCCGCGTCGATGTCCATGACCATCGACGAACTGGACCTCTTCCAGGAGTGAGGGGGCGGGGCGCCTAGTACCACGTTCCGAAGGTTCCTCCCCAGTTTCTCCGTTCCCAGGCCCACCCGATCCGGAACGTAGGGCGGGGGCTTGTCCCCCGCCGCGGGGCTTCGGCGGGGGACAAGCCCCCGCCCTACGGGGCCTCCGGTTCGCGGGACCGCGACGCCGATGAGCTGGAAGGCGGACTCAGAAACTGGGGAACTCGCTCTGGAACGACGTACTAGCGCCGCGGAGGCTGGGGGGAGACGGCCACGGCGGTCGCGGTGGACGCGTCCACGGCGGGTGCGACCGCGGCCGACGAGGCTCGCAGGGACTCCGCCGAGTCCCGGGCCAGCGCCAGGAAGGCACCGGGGGCGAGGCCGATCAGCACCGTGAGGGCCGCCGCCGTCGCCGTGGCCAGGCCGTTGCCGAAGCTGGGTCGATGGGCGGGGGCGGGCGCGGTCGCGTCGGACATGTACGAGACCACCACGACCCGCAGGTAGTAGTAGGCGGAGACCGCCGACATCAGCACGCCCAGCACGGCGATGGCGATGTGGCCGGGGAAGTCCGCGAAGACCACGGCTCGGAAGATGTAGAGCTTGCCCCAGAAGCCCACCAGGGGGGGCATCCCCATGAGGGAGAGCATGGAGACCGCCAGGATCGCCGCCTGCAACGGGACTCGGGTGGCGATCCCCCGGAGCTGATCGAGGCGCTCCACCTCGTGCCCCTTCTCGCTCAGGTGGACCAGCACGCCGAAGGCGGCGATGTTCATCGCCGCGTAGCCGAGGGAGTAGAAGAGGACCGCCGCCAGTCCATCCTGGGTGCCGGCGAGCACGCCCAGCAGGATGTAGCCGGCGTGGGCGACGGAGGACCAGGCCAGCATCCTCTTGACGCTGGACTGGGCCAGGGCGGCGACGTTTCCCACCACCATGGTGAGGGCGCACAGCGCGAAGAGCAGGTCGTGGAGGCGCAGGGCCTCCAGCACCCCGGAGCCGCCGAACACCCGGAGGATCGCCGCGAAGGCCGTCGCCTTCACCGCCACCGACATGAAGGCGGTGATCGACATGGGCGAGCCCTCGTACACGTCGGGCGTCCACATGTGGAAGGGCACCGCGCCGACTTTGAAGACCATGCCGACGAAGAGGAGGATCCCCCCCCCCACCGCGAGGGCGGGCACGTCCGGAGCGGAGCGGAGCACCGCCGCCACCACGTCGGCGATGCAGGTGCTGGGCTGCCCCATGAGGCCGGTGAAGCCGTAGAGCAGGCTGATCCCGAACAGCAGGAACCCCGTCGCCAGGGAGCCGAGCACCAGGTACTTCAGGCCCGCCTCCACGGCCCGGGCGTTGCGCCTCTCGCTCGCGGCCAGGACGTACAGGGGGATGCTCATGATCTCCAGGCCCAGGAAGAGCATCACGAGGTCGGCGGCCGAGACCATGTAGAGCATGCCGGCGGTGGAGAACAGGAGCAGGGCGATGAAGCCGCCGCTGGTGAGCCGGTGGTTGCGCAGCCACCTCTCGCTCATCAGCGAGGCCAGGGCCGCCGAGAGCAGCACCACGGACTTGAACCACACCGCGAGGCCGTCCACCACGAAGAGTTCGCCGAAGCCCGTGCGCGTCCCGGATGTGCTCCCCAGGACGACGGCGGTGTAGCCCGCGGCGGCGAGGCACGCCAGGGTCGAGATCCCCGTCTGGATCCCGCGGCGGTCCTGGTCGGGGGCCTTGACCGTCGTGTCCACCAGCAGGACGAGCACGCCGGCCAGCAGCACCAGCAGTTCGGGGACCATCAGGCCCCAGCGGAGGTCGAGATCGTTCGGCGTCATGTCAGTGCCGCCCGAGGGAGGCCGCCTCGGGCTGTGGAGAGGCTACGGTGTGCTCGAGCCCCTTCTCGATCTGGTGCAGCCACGCCTGGATCGAGGGCTCCATCTTGCGCGTGAACGTGGACGGGTAGATCCCGATCCAGAAGATCGCCACGAGGAGTGGTGCGAACACCGCGATCTCGCGCCAGCTCAGGTCGGGCAGGCGGGTGTGGCGGCTCAGGTTCGGCTTGCCGAAGAAGACCCGCTGCACCATCCACAGCATGTAGACCGCCCCGAAGATCACCCCCAGGGCGGCCACGGCGACGAACGTGAAGGACAGGAGGGAGCCCCCCGCCTCCCACTGGGAGTAACCGTCGAGGAAGGCCCCCAGCAGCACCAGGAACTCGCCGACGAAGCCGTTGGTGCCGGGCAGGCCGATGCTGCTCATGGTGACGATGAGGAACACCACCGCGTAGAGGGGCATGATCCCGGCGAGCCCGCCGTACTCGTAGATCCTCCGGCTGTGGGTGCGCTCGTAGATCACGCCCACCAGGAGGAACAGCGCCCCGGTGGAGATCCCGTGGTTCACCATCTGGAGGATGGAGCCCGAGGCCCCCTGGAGGTTGAAGACGAAGAGCCCCAGCATGCAGTAGCCCAGGTGACTCACCGACGAGTAGGCCACCAGCTTCTTGATGTCCGGCTGGACCATCGCCACCAGGGCGCCGTAGACGATGCCCACCACCGCCAGGGTGAGGATCAGCGGCTTGGCGGCGAGGGCCGCCTGGGGGAAGAGGGGCATGGCGAGGCGAAGGAAGCCGTAGGTGCCCATCTTCAGGAGCACCCCCGCCAGGATCACCGAGCCCGCCGTGGGCGCCTGGACGTGGGCGTCGGGCAGCCACGTGTGGACCGGGAACATCGGCACCTTCACCGCGAAGGCGACGGCGAAGGCGGCGAACAGCCACATCTGGGCCCGCCGCGCGATCTCCAGCCCGTAGACGTCGGCGTACTGGAGGGACCAGATCCCCGCCTGCGCCTGGACCTCGCGGTAGAGCCACACGATGGCCACCAGCATCAGCATCGAGCCGACGAGGGTGTACAGGAAGAACTTGACCGTGGCGTAGAGCCGCTGCTCCCCTCCCCAGATCCCGATGAGGAAGAACATCGGGATCAGCATCAGCTCCCAGAAGAGGTAGAAGACGAAGAGGTTGGTCGCCACGAAGGCGCCGAGCATCGCCGACTGGAGCAGGAGGATGTGGGCGAAGAACTCCTTGTGCCGCTTGTCGACGGAGTTCCAGGCCCCGAGGACCACCACCGGCCCCAGGAAGGTGGTGAGCATCACCAGGAGCAGCGACAGCCCGTCGACCCCCACGTCCCAGTTCAGGCCCCAGGCGGGTACCCAGTCGGCGTGGGAGCGGAACTGCATGCCGGTGTCTGCCGGGTCGAAGCCGAACCAGATCCCCAGGCTGACCAGGAAGCCGGCGATCATCACCCCCAGGGACCACGTCCGGTACAGGTCGACGCGGCCCCTGGGCATGAAGATCAGCGCCAGCGCCCCGAGGGCGGGGAGGGCGAGCACCCAGTTGAGGAGGTTGGAACCCATCGTTGCTCGTCTCGTGCGTGGTCAGAGGATGGCGATGGTGACCAGCACCGCCACGGTGAGGCCGCCGGTCATCCACATCGCGTAGACCTGGGCGTCCCCGGTCTGGAGTCGGCCGAGGCCGCGGCCGAGGGCCTTGAGTCCGCCCCCGACGAGGTTCACCAGGCCGTCGATGGCGACGACGTCCACCACCTTCCACAGGACCTCGCGGCTCCCCACGAGGATCGGGCGGATGATCCCGGCCTCGTACGCCTCGTCCACCGAGTATTTCTGGAGCAGCACCCGGTAGGGGACGGCGAAGCGCTTCGCCAGCTCCCCAGGCAGGGCCGGCCGGGTCCGGTACAGGTAGAAGGACAGGGCGATCCCCGCGGCGGCGACGGCGACGCTGAGGGCCATCAGGCCCGCCTCGGCGCCGGGGTTGTGGAAGGCGTGCTGGAGAGAGACGTGGGAGTGGGCGAAGATCGGCTCGTACCAGCCCTCCAGCAGGTTGGCGTGGTGGCCGAGCAGGCCCGCGGGCAGACCGAGGAAGCCGCCCACGGCGCTGAGGGCCGCCAGCACCACCAGGGGGACCGTGACCGTCCAGGGGCTCTCCTTGGGGACGAAGGCGCCGCCCCCGTGACCGTGCCCGCCGTCACCGCCGTGGCCCCCCCCGCCGTGGTCGTCGTGCCCGTGGGCGTGGAGGCGCTCCGGCGGCAGGCCGCGGTACTCACCCCAGAAGGTCATGTGGAGGATGCGGAACATGTAGAAGGCGGTGCAGAGGGCCGCCGCCGAGGCCAGGAGCCACGCCCCGGCGTGGCCCCGCTCGCTGCCCAGGGCCCAGAGCAGGATCTCGTCCTTGGAGAAGAAACCCGCGAAGAAGGGCACGCCGGCGATGGCCAGGGTGGCCACCAGGAAGGTGCGATAGGTCCACGGCATGAACTTCCGGAGCCCGCCGTAGTACCGCATGTCCTGCTCGTGGTGCATGGCCATGATGACCGAGCCCGACCCGAGGAAGAGGCAGGCCTTGAAGAAGGCGTGGGTCATCAGGTGGAACATGCCCGTGGCGTAGGCCCCCGCTCCCATGGCGACGAACATGAAGCCGAGCTGGCTGACCGTGGAGTAGGCCAGCACCTTCTTGATGTCGTTCTGGACCAGGCCGATGGTCGCGGCGAACAGGGCCGTCGCCGCGCCGATCCACAGCACCACCTGGGACGCGAGCTCGGCGTGGAAGTAGAGGCCGTTCAGGCGGGCGATCATGTAGACCCCCGCCGTGACCATGGTGGCGGCGTGGATGAGGGCGGAGACCGGCGTCGGCCCCGCCATGGCGTCGGGGAGCCAGACGTAGAGGGGGATCTGGGCCGACTTGCCGCAGGCGCCGAGGAAGAGGAGGAGCGCCGCCGCCTCCAGGAGGCCCTTGGACGGCGGGGCCGCCCCGGCGAGCTGGTGATTGATCTCCTGGAAGCCGACGGTCCCGAGGGCCGCGAAGAGCAGCATGGTGCCGAGGGCGAAACCGAAGTCGCCGACCCGGTTGGTGACGAAGGCCTTCTTGCCCGCGACGGCGTTGGCCTCCTCGCTGAACCAGAAGCCGATGAGCAGGTAGGAGCAGAGGCCGACCCCCTCCCACCCGAAGAACATCACCAGCAGGTTGTCCCCCATGACCAGGTTGAGCATGGCGAACACGAAGAGGTTCAGGTAGGCGAAGAAGCGGTAGTAGCTCGGATCCCCCTGCATGTAGCCGACGGAGTAGAGGTGGATCAAGAACCCGATGTTGGTGATGATGAGGCACATCACCGCCGAGAGGGGGTCCACCCAGAGCGCGTAGTCTGCGTGGAACGACCCGATGCGGATCCAGGCGAAGACCTCCTGGGACAGGGCCCTCCCCTCGGGCTCCATCCCCACGAGCTGGAAGAAGACCGCCCACGAGAGGAGGGCCGCCCCCGCCATGGCGCCGCAGGCGATGGTGTGGACCGCAGCCGGCTTGAGGAAGCGCCTCCCCAGCACGCCGTTCAGGATGGCGCCGACCAGGGGCAGCAGCGGGATGAGGACCAGGAGGTTGGAGGGCGACGCTTGCATCGGTTCCCGGAGCGTGAAGGGGGGCGGGAGGCCCGGAGGGGTTCAGTTCCGGAGCTGGTCGAACTGGTCGATGCTGACGGTGTGCCGCAGCTTGAACAGGCTCACGATGATGGCGATGCCGACGCCGACCTCGACGGCGGCCACGACGAAGACCATCAGCACGAAGACGTGGCCGGCCTGGTCGGCGAAGTACCGGCTGAAGCCGATGAAGCTCAGGTTCACCGCGTTGAGCATCAGCTCGATGCCCATCAGCACCACGATCACGTTGCGACGGAGCACCACGGCCAGGGCGCCGAGGACGAAGAGGACCGAGGCGAAGAAGACGAGGTGGGCCAGGGGGATCATGCCGCGAACTCCTCGCCGCCCGCGGGCGCGCCCTCGGCCTGGCCCCCGTCGCCGGTCCCCTTCCCCTCCCCCACCGCGTTCCCCTGGGCCTTGAGGCCCGCCGAGTCCCGCCCGGTGAGGTAGACCGCCCCCACGATGCCCGCCAGCAGCAGGACCGAGGTGACCTCGAAGGGGACGACGTAGCGGCCCAGCAGATCGCGTCCGATGGAGGCGACCGTGCCGAAGCCCTCGGGGAGCGCCGCCGCCGCGGGGTCGCCGATGCTGGAGAGGAGACCCGGGCGAGGCTCGGTACCGGCCGCCCGGTGCCAGGCCAGGCGGGCGAGGACCGAGACGAGGACGGTGGCCGCGGGGATCCCGACGAACACCTTCACGCTCCGAAACGCCCGGGCGTCGTCGCTGCCGAGGTCCAGGAGCATGATGATGTAGACCACCAGCACCATGATGGCCCCGGCGTAGATGATCACCTGGAAGACCGCCATCAGGTGGGCGCCCAGCATCGCGTAGGCGGCGGCGAGGCAGAGCATCGTGCCCAGGAGGCTCACCGCGGCGTGTATGGGGTGCCGCAGGGCGAGCATCCCCACGCCCCCGGCGACCGCCGCGGCGAGGAAGAGGTACATGAAGGCGCTGCTGGTCATCGTCGCCCTGCCCTGGGGTCGAGGAAGAGCGGCGGCGGAGCCGCTCCCTGCGTCCGGATCGGTCCGCCTGTCCTGGGCCGGATTGGGGGGCCGATTCTATTGATTTCCGTGCGGAACGCCACCCCTGCGGGAACGTTCGGGCCGCGGCGGGCCGGTCGCTCCGCCGTCATCCCCGCCGGGGCTCCCCGCCGGGGTAGACGTGCTCCTGCTGCACCTTGGTCGGGTTCCAGGACAGCAGGTAGTCCCGGTCGTAGACCATCCGCTCCCGCAGGTAGTCCACGGTGTGGTAGTCCGTGGTCAGGCGGATGGCGTCCACCGGGCACGCCTCCTCGCAGTATCCGCAGAAGATGCACTTGTCGATCTCGATGTCGAAGCGGACCGGGTACTTCTCGATGGCGGGATCGGGGTGCTCCCCGGCGTCGATGTGGATGCACCAGGCCGGGCACGCCGTCGCGCACATGTAGCAGGCGACGCACTGGGGCTCGCCGTTCAACCTCTGGGTGAGGATGTGCTTGCCCCGGTTGACCTTCGTCATGTCCGGGCGTTCTTCCTCGGGGTAGTACACCGTCACCGCCCCGCGCGGCGCCTCGTTGGCGCGTCCCCTCGCCCAGTAGCCGAGCCAGACCAGCCACAGCCCCATGTTCTTGAAGAAGATCGAGCCGGTGATGGACAGGCCCCTCAGCACCTCGGGGACGTAGAGCCGCTCCCACAACGTGAGGTCGGAGGGGTTGCGGTAGGTGAAGAGCCGGCCGGCCGTGAACTCCTCCTTGTAGGCGGGCTCGGGGAGCTTCGGGTTCAGCAGCGGGTTCATGGGGGCCTCCCGGGACCTGGGTGAAGGTCAGCGGGCGTTGACGATCTGGGCGATCCCGGCGGTGAGCACGAGGTTGGCGAGGCTGATGGGCAGCAGCATCTTCCAGCCCAGGCGCATCACCTGGTCGTAGCGGAACTTGGGCAGGGTCCAGCGGATGAGGATCTGGAACCAGCACAGGACCAGCACCTTCAGGGTGAAGGAGGCCAGGCGGAGCACCACCACCGTCAGGTGGGACAGGGGGACGACGGACTCGCCGAAGTGGAAGCCGTCGTCGTACAGGAACGGGACGTGGTATCCGCCGAAGAAGAGGGTGGTCACCAGCCCGGCGATCACGGCGATGGCGACGAACTCGCTCATCATGAACATGCCCATCTTCATGGCGCTGTACTCGGTGAAGTAGCCCGCCACCAGCTCGGACTCCCCCTCGGGCATGTCGAAGGGGATCCGCTTGTTCTCCGCGATGTTGGCGGCGAGGAAGAGGAAGAACATGTGGGGCTGGAGGACGATGCCCCACATCCAGAGGGACTGCTGCTGGTCCACGATGCGGCCGAGGTCCACGGTGCCGTGGATCAGGAAGAGGCCGATGACGCTGAGCCCCAGGGCGACCTCGTAGGAGATCATCTGGGCGCTCGCCCGCAGGCCCCCCAGCAGGGAGAACTTGTTGTTCGACGACCAGCCCGCCAGCGCGGCGGCGAAGACCCCGGTGCCGGAGACGGCGAACACGTAGAGG
Source organism: Myxococcota bacterium (assembly GCA_023150875.1). Classification (GTDB taxonomy): domain Bacteria; phylum Myxococcota_A; class UBA796; order UBA9615; family JAKLKC01; genus JAKLKC01. The sequence continues at coordinate 52,424 of JAKLKC010000014.1, forward strand.
ACCCCGATGTCGAGGTCGGCGAGCTGGAGCCGGAAGGTCCGGGCGGCGCCGGAGCCGTCGCCGAAGAAGCCAGCCAGCCACGCACGGGCGCCGTCCAGGGCGCCGATCCCCGAGAGTAGCGGCCCGTCCAGGAGCCGCGCCGGCTCGACGGGGCCGCCGAAGGGGATGACCGCGAAGGTGGCGAACACGGTCACGAACGCGATGAAGGGGGCGAGGTTGTAGATGAAGCGGTTGACGAAGGGGGGGGTGTAGTCCTCCTTGGTCAGCATCTTCATGCCGTCGGCGATGGCGTGGAAGAGCCCGACCAGGGTGAACCTCTTGGACCAGCGGACCTTCCATCCCCCCCCTGGCGCCTTCGCCGGGACCGGCACCGGGATGTAGCAGCGGTTGGCGCCGATCCGGTTCGCCATCACCGCCGCCTGCTTGCGCTCCACCCAGGTCAGCACTCCCCCAAGGTTCAACAGCAGGCCGATCACCGCGACCAGGTTCACGGCGGTGATGAGCAGGAATGCCCAGTCGAGGGTCATGCTCGGCTCCTAGGGGCGGGCGACGCCGCTGGCGTGCCGGTACAGGGAGGGCTGGCGCAGCGCGGGGGCCGGGCGGCGGGGCGGCAGGGGCGCCCCGGTCTTCGCGGCCAGCTCCCGGAAGGTCCGGCCGTAGGACCGGCCCTTGAGGCGGGCCTGGAGGTCCGCCAGGACCTCGATCTCCCCACGGACTCCCGGGGGGGGATCGAGGGCGCGGACGGATGTGGACTTGATCCCGTCGCAGTTGGTGTAGGAGCCGTCCTTCTCGGCCCAGGCCGGGGTCGGGAGGGCGACGTGGGCCAGGCGGGCGACGGGATCGTCCTTCCACCCGAGGTACACCACCCGGGCGACCTTCGACAGGACCAGGGCCAGCTCGGACTCTCCCCCCGGGAGGTGCCCGCTCAGGCCCGGGCCCCACACCACGAGGCACTGGATGTCCCCCCGCCGGCACGCGTCCAGGATCCCCGCGAGGCCGAGGCCTCCCTTCTTGTCGTTGGGGACGACGCCCTGGGCGACGACGCCGGCGCGGTTGGGGTTGTGGTCCGCCGTGTGGAGCACGTCGTCCTCGGGGTACCCCTCGTCCGAGTCGCTCTTCACGTCCATGTGCGGCGTCCGGAGCGTCTCTCCGAACAGCTTGGCGAACAGGAACGCCTCCTCGTTGGTCCCCCAGGAGGACGCGATGGCGGCCAGGCGATCGGGGGTCTTGCGGGCCTCGCCCAGGACCTCGGCGACGGCCTCCAGCGCCTCCTCCGGGGTGGCGCCTCCCTCGCGGCCCGGCAGCTTCACCCGCGGGGCCAGAAGCCGATCCACCCCGATCCGCTTGTGGATGTCCCGGCCCTCGTCGCACATCCAGTGGCCGTTCACCTCGGCCCGGAAGCGGGGCATCACGCGGACGACCTCGTTCTTGTCGTGGTCCAGGACCACGTTGCACCCCCGGGAGCAGCCGGGGCAGATCGAGTCCGTGTGCTTGAGGAACCAGACCCTCTTCTTGAAGCGGAAGTCGGTCTTGGTCAGCGCGCCCACCGGGCAGATGTCGGCGACGTTGTCCTGGTAGCGGTTGTGGAGGCTCCCCCCCCCGGCCACCTCCACCAGGGCCCGGTCCCCCCGGTTGACGATCCCCAGCTCGTGGGTCCGGGTCACGTTCTCGGTGAAGCGGACGCAGCGCGTGCAGAGGATGCAGCGCTCGCCGTTGAACACGATCCGGTCGCTGAACTTCACCAGGCGAGGCTTGTGGACCTTCTCGTCCCGCAACTCCGACCGCTTGCGGTCATGCTGCATGTAGTAGTCCTGCAACATGCACTCGCCGGCCTTGTCGCAGATCGGGCAATCGATGGGGTGGTTGACGAGCAGGAACTCCATCACGGAGGCCCGGATCGCCTTCACCGCCGCGGTGTCGGTCCTGACCACCATGCCGTCGGCGCACGACGTCGCGCACGACACCGGCGGGCGCCTCGCGCCGTCGATCTCGACGATGCACATGCGGCAGTTGCCGTCCACGGGCAGGCCGGGGTGGTAGCAGAAGTGCGGGACCTCGGCCCCGATGACCTTGCTGGCCTCGAGGACGCTGGTCCCCGCCGGCACCGTCACCTGGCGGCCGTCGATCGTGAGGGTGACCGTCTTGATCTCGGACATGGCTCAGGCCTGGGGACCGAGGTGGAAGGGATCGGGGAAGCGACCCCCGAAGGGGCAGCGGCCCTCGTGGACGTGGCGCTCGAACTCCTGGCGGAAGACCCGCAGGTGGCTCTTGGCGGGCCACGCCGCCGCGTCGGCGAGGGTGCAGATCGTCTTCCCCTCCATGTTGTCGGCAATGCGGTACAGCTCGTCCAGGTCGACCATGGTGCCCTGCCCGGCCTCGACGCGGCGGACGATGCGGTGGATCCAGCCGGTCCCCTCCCGGCAGGGAGTGCACTGGCCACAGCTCTCGTGGTGGTAGAAGCGCAGGAGCACCTCCAGGGAGCGGACCATGCAGGTCCCCTCCCCCATCACGATCACGCCCCCCGAGCCCAGCAGGGTGCCGTGGGCGGCGCAGGACTCGTAGTCCAGGTCGATCTTCATCGCCGTCTCGGCGTCCACCACCGGCACCGAGGAGCCTCCGACGATGAGGGCCTTGAGGGGCATGCCGTTCAGCATGCCGCCGCATTCCTCCTCCAGCAGGCGCTTGAAGGGGTAGCCCATGGGGACCTCGTAGACCCCCGGCCTCTCCACGTGGCCCGACACCGAGAAGAGCTTCGTCCCCGTGGACTTGCCGCTCTCGTTCCGCCACTGGGCGTAAGCCTCGCCGCCGAACTCGGCGATGGAGCAGACCGAGGCCAGGGTCTCGACGTTGTTCACGATGGTCGGCTTGTTGAACACGCCGATCACCGCCGGGAAGGGGGGCTTGAGGCGGGGCTGGCCCTTGCGTCCCTCCAGGCTGTTGATGAGCCCGGTCTCCTCGCCGCAGATGTAGGCCCCGGCGCCGGAGTGGAGGGTGATGTGATAGGCGCGTCCGGCGCCCAGGACGTCCTCTCCGAGATAGCCCGCCTCGTAGGCCTCGCGGATCGCGGCGTCCAGCCGCTTCTGGGGGTGGACGTACTCCCCCCGGACGTACACGTACCCGTGCTCCGCCTCCAGCGCGAAGAGCGAGAGGATCATCCCCTCCACGAGCTGGTGGGGGTTCTCCTCCAGGATCACCCGGTCCTTGAACGTGCCCGGCTCGCTCTCGTCGGCGTTGCACACCAGGTAGGCCGGCCTCTGCTTCGCCAGGAAGCTCCACTTGAGGCCCGTGGGGAAGCCGGCGCCGCCCCGCCCCCGGAGCCCGGACTTCTTGACCTGGTCCAGGAGTCCGGCGGGGGTGTAACGCCCCTCCCTCAGGACCGCCTCCAGCGCGGAGTAGCCGCCCCGGGTGCGGTAGCTGTCCAGGGTCCAGGTCCCCTCCGCCCCTCGGGGGAAGTTCAGGAGGGTCTTGTGTCCGTCGAGGATGGTGTAGGCCATTCCGAGCTCTCGACCTCGTTCCTTGGGGCTCAGTGCCCGCCCTCGGGGGTGTGGACGTTGCCGCCCGCCTTCAGCGCCGGGCCGTTCCGCGGCAGCATGCGCCCGGGGCCGGTGCCCGGCCCGAGGGCCAGGTGGGGATCGGTGCCGACCCGGTCGGGCTCGGCGGCGAGCCGCTCCAGCAGGGCGTCCACCTGGGCCCGGGACCTCAGGTTCTCGTGGTAGTCGTCGTTGACCTGCATCATCGGGGCGTACCCGCACGCCCCGAGGCACTCGGCGCCGATCACCGTGAACCGGCCGTCGGCGGTGGTCTCGCCGGGGTGGACCCCCAGCTTCCGGCAGACGTACTCCAGGAGCTGCTCGCCCCCCACCACGGCGCAGCAGACGTTGGTGCAGACCTGGAGGTGGTGACGCCCGATGGGGCGCTTGTTGTACATGGTGTAGAAGGTCGCCACCTCCTCGACCCACATCCGCGGCACGGGGATGGCGTCGGCCACGAAGGCGATCACCTGGGGTGACACCCAGCCGAACTCCCTCTGGGCCATGGAGAGCACCGGCAGGACCAGCGCCCGCTGGTACCCGTCGGGGTAGCGGGTGCGGAGCCAGGCCAGCCTCTCCTTGGCCGCGTCGGAGAACTCCAGGCGGGCGTGGACGCTGGCGTCGACCCCGGCGTCGGGCTCGGGGGTCCTCTTCCACACGGGGAGGGTCCCGTGGCCGTGGCCCTCCAGGGCGGTGGTCTGGGTGATGCGGTCGGTCATGGGTCGTCAGGTCCCCGGTGCGGCCCCGGGGGCTCCGTCACGCCTCGGCCGGCGTGGCCCCGGGGGGACCGTCAGCGGTCGCACTCGCCGCCGATCATGTTGATCTGGCCGAACACCGGCACGATGTCGGCGACCTGGTGGCCGAGCAGCATCAGGTGGATGCCGCCCATGTGGATGAAGGAGGGGGGGCGGACCCGGCACTTGTAGGGGCGCCCGGTACCGTCACTGACGACGTAGAAGCCCAGTTCGCCGTTCCCCCCCTCGACGGCGTGGTACTTCTCGCCGGCCGGGGGCCGCGGGCCCTCCATGATCAGCTTGAAGTGGTTCATCAGGGCTTCGATGTTGCCGTAGACCTCGGCCTTGGGCGGCAGCGACACCCGGGCGTCGTCGACCCGGATGGGGCCGCCGGGGATGGAGTCGATGGCCTGCTCCACGATGCGGATGGACTCCTCCATCTCCCTCATGCGGACGAAGTAGCGGTCGTAGTTGTCGCCGTACTTCCCCGTGGGCACGTCGAACTCGAAGCGGTCGTAGATCGAGTAGGGCGAGTAACGGCGGCAGTCGAGCTGGACGCCCGTGGAGCGGAGCACCGGTCCGGTGAAGCCGTAGTTGATGGCGTCCTCGCGGGAAACGATGCCGACGCCCCGCATCCGGTCGATGAAGATCCGGTTGCGGTCCAGGAGGCCGTGGATGTCCTGGAGGCGGGGGACGAGCTGCTCCCGGAACAGCGTGCGGGTGCGCTCGAGCCAATCCGGCGTGACGTCCCGGGCGAGGCCGCCGACCCGGGCGTAGGACTGGGTCATGCGGGCGCCGGTGACGTGGGCGATGTGCTCCCAGAGGTAGTCCCGCTGCTCGATCATGTAGAGGAACGCGGTCATCGCGCCGAGCTCCATCAGCGCGGCCCCCACCGCGGTGAGGTGATCGGTGATGCGGGACAGCTCGCTCATGATCACGCGCACGTACTCGCAGCGTTCCGGGACCTTCACCTCGAACAGCTTCTCGACGGTCTCGCAATAGCCGAAGTTGTTGATGAGCGGCGAGCAGTAGTTGAGGCGATCGGTGTAGGGGATGACCTGGTTGTAGGTGTGGGCCTCGGCCTCCTTCTCGAAGCCCCGGTGCAGGTAGCCGGGGATCACGTCCACGGCGGTGATCGTCTCGCCGTCCAGCTCCACGACCATCTTGATCGTGCCGTGCATCGCGGGATGCGACGGCCCGATGTTGATGATCATCCGGGTGTCCAGCTCCTCCTCCTCCCTCTCCTCCTCGGTCCGCGCCAGCCGGTAGCGGTGGGGAAAAGGGTAGGCGGGGTCGTCGCGGACCTCGAAGTCCTTCAGTCCGGGCAGGTGGGGGGAAGCCATGGTCGGCCGCGTCTCTCGGGGGGAGTCCCGTAGGGGGGCTTCAGAGGGTCTTGAGGTCGCCGCCCCGGGCCTTCCGGGGGTCCTCGTGCTCGCGGGAGCCCCAGTACCGGGGCTCGAAGAGGGGCTGGGCCGCGTCCTTGGGGTAGTCCTTGCGGAGGGGGTGGCCCTCGAACTCGTCGTAGAGCAGGATCCGCTGGAGGTGGGGGTGCCCGCGGAAGCGGATCCCGTACAGGTCCCAGATCTCCCGCTCCATCCAGTCCGCCGAGCCCCACAGGGGGGTCAGGCTGTCGCAGGAGGGATCGGACTCGGGGACCCGGAACTTCAGGCGGAGCCTGTGGAAGTACTTCGAGGAGAAGAGATGGTAGACCAGCTCGAAGCGGGGCTCCTCCTCGATCCAGTCGACGGCGGTCTGGTCCATCAGGAAGTCGAAGAGCAGGTGGGGATCGTCCTTCAGCGTCCGCGCGACCTCGACGAGGTGCTCGGGGCGGATCGCCACGGTGTCGTCCCCGAGACGGTCATGGAAGCCGACCGCCTTGTCCCCGAGGACGGCGAGGACCCGGCTCAGGGTGGCGCTCGGATGGTGCTCGGCCTGCTCGCTCATCGCGTTCCCGATGGAGGGGTTCGGAGGGAGGGACGGCGGACGCCCCCCGGCGGGGTGTCGTCCCGCGGACCTCCCCTCAGATGAACTCGTGCTTCTGGTTCTGGATCTTCTCCTGGAGCTTCACGATGGCATCCAGGATGGTCTCCGGCCGGGGCGGACAGCCGGGGACGTAGACGTCGACGGGGATGATCTTGTCGCAGCCCGGGACCGACGTGTAGTTCTGGTAGAAGCCGCCGCTGACCGCGCACGCGCCCACCGCCACCACCCACTTGGGCTCGCACATCTGGTCGTAGACCCGCTTCAGCACCGGGGCCTGCTTGTGGGTGATGGTGCCCACCACCATGAGCATGTCCGACTGGCGGGGCGAGAAGCGGGGGAGCGCGGCGCCGAAGCGGTCGGTGTCGTAGTGGTTCGCCGAGGCCGCCATGTACTCCATGCCGCAGCAGGCGGTGACGAAGGGGTACTGGAAGAGGCTGAACTTGCGGCTCCACCCCAGCACGGCGTCCAGGCGGGTGGTGTAGACCTTGTCGTGGAAGTCGCCTCCGCTCTCGCCGATGGCCGCGTCCAGGGCGGGGTCGCCCGTGGGCGCGGGTCCGCCGCGCAGCCGGAGCAGACGGGGATCTAGCGCCACTCGAGCCCTCCCTTCCTCCAGGCGTAGGCGAGGCCGACGACCACGGAGAGCATGAACGCCAGCAGCTCGGCGAAGCCGAACCAGCCGAGGTCCCGGTAAACCACCGCCCAGGGGTAGAGGAGGACCACCTCCAGGTCGAACATCACGAAGAGGATCGCGACGAGGTAGAACTTGACGGAGACGCGGCGCCGGTTGTCGAGCTGGATCGGCACCGAGCCGCACTCGAAGGGCTCGAGCTTCACGGCGGGGCCGTCGGCGGCGCGGCGCTTCGGTCCGAGGAGGGCGTTGATCCCGAGCATCGCCGCCGCCACGCCGAAGGCGGCGACGACCAGGGCCAGGACCGGTAGGTAGTGGTTGTGCTGTTCGACCATCGCCGGCCGCGCGGTGGCTCCGGGAGCCGCCGGTTCTGATGTGGTGTCCGGACGGGAGCCCGCCGCTTCTTACATCACATCGGGTGGGAGGGCAAGCGATCGGGACCGGTCGGGGCGCGTCCGAGACGTCGTCCCCCTGGCCCGCGGAGGAGCCGTCGCGGCCCCCGGGAGGGCCCCGGGGGCGGCGGCGGGGGCTCCGCGACTGTGTAAGGTCGCCCGGGCCCGCAGGCAACCGTCGCCACTCCGGTCGCGCGGCGGCGCGTTCTCTGGGAGACTCGGCCCGGGAGGGGGGCGCCCCGATGCCGACCTACCAGCTCCACGACCTCGCCCGCGCGCGCCAGATCCTGACCGTGTTCGCCCGCCACGGGTTCGGCGAGGTGGTCAGCCGCATCCCCCTCCAGGGAGTGCCGGGGCTGGGGCGCGTCCAGGCCGAAGGGGCGCCCTTCGCGCGGCGCGGCGCCGCCGAGCGGGCGCTGGAGGTGCTCCAGGAACTGGGCCCCACCTTCGTGAAGCTGGGGCAGGTCCTCTCCACCCGCCCCGACATCCTCCCCAAGGACTTCCTCGTCGCCTTCGAGTCCCTCCAGGACCGGGTCCCCCCGTTCCCCTTCCAGCAGGCGCGGGAGACCATCGAGCAGGAGCTGGGCGAGCCCCTCCCCGCGCTGTTCGCGCAGTTCGAACCCGAGCCGGTGGCCTCGGCGTCCATCGCCCAGGTCCACCGCGCCCGCCTCCCGGATGGGACGCCGGTGGCGGTGAAGGTCCGGAGGCCGGGGATCGCAGAGACGATCCGCAGCGACCTCAACATCCTCCACGTCCTCGCCCGGGCCATGGAGGGGGCGGTCGACGTGGGGGGGCTCTACACGCCCCAAGCGATCGTCCAGGAGTTCGACACGGCCATCAGCCGCGAGCTGGACTTCCTCCAGGAGGCCGGGAACGCCGAGGCCTTCGCCCGCCTCCTCGCCGGCGTGGAGGGGGTCGCCGTCCCCGCCGTGCATCGGCGCCTCACCTCCCGCCGCGTGCTCACCCTGGACTTCGTCGAGGGCGTGAAGCTGGCACAGGCGGCGGGCGAGGGGCTGGATCTGCGCCGGATCATGGACCGCCTCGTGGCGGCGACCTGGCAGCAGGTCTTCGTCGCCGGCCTTTTCCACGGCGATCCCCACCCGGGGAACCTCCTCGTGGACCGCGACGGGGTCCTCCACTACCTGGACTTCGGAGTCGTGGGGCGCCTGACCCGGGAGATGCAGGACCACCTCGTCGAGCTGTTCACCGCCCTGGTCTTCCGCGACCCCGAGAGGATCGCCCGGACCCTCTACCGCGCCGGGGCCAGCGACGACCGGGTGAACCTCCGGGACCTGGCCCGGGAGGCGCGGGACCTCATCGACCGGTACGGCGACCTCTCCCTCGGGGAGCAGCCGACGGGGGAACTGGTGCTGGACCTCGTCCGGGCCGGGGCGAGGCACCACCTGGCCCTCCCGGGGGAGTACGCGCTCCTGGCCCGGGCCACGGTCACCCTGGACGGGATCGCCAGGGACCTCGTCCCCGACTGGAACGTGATGGAGGAGGTGAAGCCGTGGGCACGGCGCCTCATGGCCGACCGATATCGCCCCGAGCGGATCGGCTCCGACCTCGCCCACCTGGCCTACCAGGCGAGCTCCCTCGCCCGGGACCTGCCCCTCCAGCTCGACCAGCTCCTGCTGGACCTCGAGCGGGGGAAGCTCACGGTGACGGCGCGGTCCCCCTCGGTGGACCGCCTCACGGCGGCGGTGGGGCGGTCGGCGACGCGACTCCTCCTGGGCATGGGGGTGTCCGCCTTCGTGGTCTCCGCGGCGATCCTCATCGCCACGGGCAGCGCGCTCCGGGGCTTCCGCTGGGCGGAGGTGCTGGCGGGCGTCGCCCTCCTCGGCAGCCTCCTGACGGCGGGGGGCCTGCTGGGAGCCCTGGCCTACGACCTCTGGCTCGCCGACCGGCTGCGCTCCCTCCCTGTGGGGCGGATCCTCTCCGCCCTGATCCGGCGGGCTGGGAAGGACCGGGACGCCGGGGACCGGCCCGGATAGGGACGGCGGCGACGGCGGCGTCCGGGCCGGAGCGGTTGCAGAGCGCGGGGCAGGCGTGATACACGAGGTCTGGGTGCCGCGGGGGGACCGGTCGGGCCGTGCCCGCCCGGGCCCGGGCGGGTCTCCCCCCGCCGCCGCCCTGGGAAGGACCGGCCGTAGAGTGCGGACAACGGCAAGGTGAACACCGCCGACAAGACTCCGCCGCCGGGCGCGGGTCCCCCACCGTCGCGCTACGGTTGTGGGGCCGTCCGGCCGATAGGCCCACCGATCCCGTCCGATCCGATCCGCATCCGGCAGGAGGCCGGCCCGCTCTCCGAGGTGTCGCCTTGAGCTCCCCTTCCGAGCCCCACGCGCAGACCAGCAGCCAGGAGCTGCTCCGGGAGTTCCCGCCGGGCGACGTCATCGGCGGGAAGTACGTCGTGCTCCAGAAGCTCGGCGCCGGGATGCTCGGGGCCGTCTACAAGGTCAAGCACATCAAGCTGGGCGAGACGCTGGCCCTCAAGGCCATGCGCCCGAACCTGGTGAACGAGGGCGTCGACGTCCAGCGGTTCACCGAGGAGATCGAGAAGGCCAAGCAGCTCAACCACCCCGGGATCGTCAAGTACTTCGACGTCGGCGAGCACGAGGGGGTGAAGTTCTTCACGATGGAGCTGGTGGAGGGCAAGAGCCTCCGCCAGATGATGCGCGAGAAGATCGAGGGCGGTCAGGCCTTCACACCGCAAGAGATGTACGCGGTGGTGATCCAGACCCTCGAGATCCTCAAGTACGCGCACCGACTGACGATCCACCGGAACCTCAAGCCCGAGAACATCCTGGTCGTCCAGGAGAAGGGCCCCGACGGCCGCGTGCGCCCGCGGGTGAAGATCACCGACTTCGCCATCGCCCACGTGGTCTCCCCCACCCTGTTCGCCAGCTCCTACGTCAGCCGCGACCAGGCCTGGTACCTCGCCCCCGAGCTCCTCCAGTACCAGGACGACGCCGGGCCGCCCGCCGACATCTACTCCGTCGGGTCGATCTTCTACGAAATGCTCGCCGGCGAGCCGCCCGTGGGCCGGTACCAGCCCCCCTCGGAGGTCAACCCCAACCTCTCGAAGAAGATCGACACCCTCATCGAGATTGCCCTCGCGGCCAGCCCCCAGGACCGGTTCCAGTCCGCCGAGCAGATGATCGACTCGGTGAAGCTGACCTTCGCCGACCTCTACGGCGGTTCCACGGGCACGATCTACCGGGTGATGGCGGTGATCGGCATCGTGGTGTGCCTCGCCGCCGGCGCGGTCACCTACTTCGCCATCCGTAAGGGTCCGACGCCCGAGCAGCTCGCCCGGATGGAGGCCCAGAGGCGCGAGGCCCTGATCGACCAGGTCCAGGCCAAGAGCCCCGAGATGCCCGAGGCGGAGCGGAAGTCGCGGCAGGCCCTGCACCCGGACATGATCTACGTGCCCGGGGGGTACTACCTGAAGGGGAAGTTCGTCGGGGAGCGCCTGGGCAGCCCCAACGAGTACGTCGAGGTCGAGCGCGCCGTGCCCGGCTTCTGGATCGACAAGTTCGAGAACCCCAACCGCTCCGAGGACGCGACCCTCCCCGTGTCCGCCGGCCAGACGCCCGCCAACGACGTCACCTGGGGCGAGGCGGTCAAGGCCTGCCAGGCCCAAGGCAAGGAGCTCTGCACCGAGGACCAGTGGGAGAAGGCATGCAAGGGCCCGGGCTTCGACGTCTACCCCTACGGCATGGAGTTCGACGCCGCCCGCTGCGCCCCTTCCGGTCCCTTCGGGACGGACGGCAAGCCCTACCTGACCGGCGACTTCCCGAAGTGCGAGAGCGGATACGGCGTGCGGGACATGGGGGGCGGCCTCTGGGAGTGGACCTACACCCGCCGGGGCGAGCGGTTCATCATCAAGGGCGGCACCGGGCAGGGCAACGAGGAGCAGGGGACCCGCTGCGCCGCCCTGGCCGACGAGAGCCCCCAGTTCTCCCACGCCAACCTCGGCTACCGCTGCTGCGTGTCCGAACAGTAGCCGGCGGGCCTCTCCGCCCGACGCCAGGCTCCCGGCCGGATCAGCCCGCCTCCCGCTCCCCGCTCGCGGGGGGGCGAAGGCCCGCCGCGTCCTCCTCCGCCAGCTCGCGGGTCCTCTCGGCGAGCTGCCTCAGCACCAGTCCGTAGACCCAGGGGTCCTCCACCAGGTCCATGTGGCCGAGCCCCTTGACCAGGACGTTGCGGACGTCCTCCCCCGGCCGGGGGCGCACGATGGCGCTGCTGGGGGGGCAGAGCAGGTCCTGGGTGCTGTAGATCGACACGAGGCGGACCCGCGATGGGAACGGGGTGGCGTTGAGGTCCTGGATGAACGAGGAGTTCGGCCACATCTGCCAGACGCTGGTCGCCAACACGCCGGTGAGGAGGGTGCCGACGTAGGCCAGTGGGGTGCCGTAGTGGGGGGTGCCGAGGGTGATCAACGACCGGACGTACTGGTCGCCCCCGGCGCGGGCCACCAGGTGCTTCCCGATCAGGCCTCCCTTGCTGTGGCCGACGACGTGGAGGCGGCCGAAGTCGCCCCGGTCCCGCAGGCGCTCGAGCTTCTTGTGGATCTTCTGGGCCAGGTAGGGGATCCCCCGGGCGTTGAAGTTCCACAGCACCCCGCCCAGGTCGAAGGAGATCACCCGGAAGCCGTCCGCCCGCAGCCGCCGCTCCAGGGTGTTCATCACCACCCGGGCCTGCCAGAACCCGTGGATCAGCAGGACGGTCTCCCCCTCGGCGTGGAAGTCGTCCTTCCGCTCCACCCGGCGGTTCAGGTAGTAGCCCGGGCTGCCCAGGTTCGCGGGGACGATCCCCGCGAGCTCCTTCACGCGACGGTACGGATTGAAGCGCATCGGCCGCAGCATAGTGCCTCGGCCCGTCCCCGCGCCACCCCACGGGAGCCACCCCGCCGCGCGCCCGTCCCCGGGGCGGCGGGACGTTGACAACGGCTCCGCCGGTGGGGAAGATCCCCGCCCCGCCCGGAGCAGACCGGGTGGCCTCCCCCGCGACCCCTTCCGGGAACCCTCCATGACCGACCGCTACCTGAAGGCGGGCGTCGACATCCGGGCCGGCGACGCTTTCGTGCGCCGGATCGCGCCCATGGCCCGCTCCACCTTCCGGCCCGAGGTGCTGACGGACCTCGGCTCCTTCGGCGGGATGTTCGCCGTCCCCTCCGGGAGGTTCCGGGACCTGGTGCTGATCGCGTCCACGGACGGGGTCGGCACCAAGGTGAAGCTGGCGGAGCGGGTCGGGTGGTACGGGGGCCTCGGCATCGACCTGGTGGCCATGTGCGTGAACGACGTGGTGGTGCACGGGGCGGAGCCGTGGCTCTTCCTGGACTACTACGCCACCGGGCGCCTGGACGTGGACCGGGCCGCCGAGGTGGTGCAGGGGATCGCCGAGGGATGCCGCCAGGCCGGCTGCGCCCTCCTGGGGGGAGAGACCGCGGAGATGCCGGGGGTATACCCCGAAGGGGGCTTCGACCTCGCGGGCTTCGTCGTCGGCGCCGTGGAGCGGGACGGCATCGTCGACGGTCGCAAGGTACGGCCCGGCATGGCGGTGGTGGGGCTCCCCTCCACCGGCGTCCACAGCAACGGCTTCTCCCTCGTCCGGCGGGTGGTGGAGGAGACCGGCGCGGACCTCGACGCCCCGCTCCCGGAGATGGGCGACAGCCTCGGCCGCTGCCTGCTCGCCCCCACCCGGATCTACGTCCGCGGCGTCCTGGCGGCGATGGCCCGGGGGCGGGTGCACGCCTGCGCCCACATCACCGGGGGCGGCCTCGTGGGGAACATCCCCAGGGTGCTCCCCGAGGAGTGCGCCGTGGAGCTGGACCGCTCGTCCTGGCTCCCCGCTCCGGTCTTGGGGTGGCTCCAGCGGGAGGGTGCGCTGGACGACGCCGAGATGGTGCGGACCTTCAACGGGGGGTTGGGGATGGTGCTGGTTGTGGAAGAGTCCGACGCCGACGCGATCGTGGGCGCCCTGCGCTCCCACGGCGACGACGCCCGGGTCGTCGGCGGCGTGGTCGCCCGGGACGGGGGCACCGCGGTCCGATTCCAGGGCCGGCACGCCTGGTGAGGCCGTGACCGCCCGCTTCGTCGTTCTCGTGTCCGGCAGGGGGTCGAACCTCGACGCCCTCCAACGGGCGTGCGAGGACGGACGGGTGCCTGCCCGGGTGGTGCGGGTCGTGTCCAACGACCCCGGCGCCCCGGCCCTGGCGAGGTCCCGGGAGCGGGGGATCGACGCCGTTGCGGTGCCCCACCGGAGCTGCCGGGACCGGGACGAGTTCGACGCCCGGATCGCCGAGACTGTCCGCGCCGCCGAGCCCGACTGGGTCCTCCTGGCCGGGTTCATGCGGGTGCTGGGTCCCCGCTTCCTGACCGCCTTCCCGGGGCGGATCCTCAACATCCACCCCTCCCTCCTGCCCTCCTTCCCGGGCCTCCACACCCACCGCCGGGCCCTGGCGGCGGGGGTGCGCTTCCACGGGTGCACGGTGCACCTGGTGGACGCCACCCTCGACGGCGGGCCCATCGTGGCCCAGGCGGTGGTGCCCGTCCTGGCAGGGGACGACGAGGACCGGCTCGCCGCGCGGGTGCTCGAGCAGGAGCACCTCCTCTATCCCCGGGTGGCCCGGTGGGCCGCCGAGGGCCGCATCCGGATCGAAGGAGGGCGGGTGCACGTCGAGGGCGAGGGGGCCGCACCGCCCCCCGCGGCACGGTACCCGTGACGGGGCTCCGAGGGGAATCATCGCCGTGATTACAAGAAGTTATGACGCGGTCATCGTCGGGCCTTCCGCGGGCTCCCTGACCGCGGCGGCCCTGCTGGCAGCCCGCGGCCTCCAGGTCCTCGCCGTCGATCGTCGGGAGGGGCGGCCCGCCGCGGGGCGCTACACCTTCCCCAGCCACACCCGCCCGGTGATGGGCTTCGAGGGGGGGACCCTGCTGCCGGCGGTGCTCCGGGCCCTCCAGGTCCACCCCCGGGAGATGAGGCTCCTCCGCCGCGCCCGCCCGGGCTACCAGGTGATCAGCCCCCGCCACCGCATCGACGTGCACGCCGATGCCGACGCCCTGTACGCCGAGCTGGAGAGGGAGCTGCCGGCGGAGCTTCCGGCCCTGGCCCGCTTCCTCAGCCGCGCCGAGGAGGCCGGCGAGGCCTACGCCCAGCGCCTCCTGGCCTCCGCCCAGGCGGCGGGCCAGCTCCGCTGGTGGCATCGCGTCGGCCTGGGGCGCATGCCTTGGAGCCCGCCCCTCCCGGGCGGCGGCCCCACCTTCGTCGAGGCGGCCCGGCAGGAGGGCATGGGCGACGAGGGCCTGCGGTTCCTGCTGGCCCAGGTCCGTCCCTTCTCGTGGGTCGAGGGCCCGGGGGACCTGCCCCTGCCCATGGCGGCCATCCCGCTGATGGCCTCGTTCGATGGGTGGTTCACCGATCCCGACGAGCCCGACGCCTTCCAGGCGATGCTCCGCCGGCGGGTGGAGGGGCTGAAGGTGGACCTCCTCTCCGAGCCGGACCCCGAAGAGGTCATCGCCCGGTGGCGGCGGGTGCGGGAGCTGCGCTTCTCGACCCGCCCCGAGCCCGTGTCCACGTCGGCGCTGATCCTCGGAATGGCCCCTGAGTCCCTCGCCCCCGCCTTGTCGGAGCGGGCCGGCGCCGCGTACCGGGCCGCCTCCGCCGTCCTCCGTCCCACCCGGTTCCGCTACAGCCTCTACCTCGGGCTGCGCAAGGAGGTCGTGCCCGTCGGCATGGGGGACCACGCGATCTTCTGCGCCCGGGACGACGAGCCCGTGGAGGGGGTGAACTGCCTGCTCATCTCCCTCTCGGCGGAGGACCAGAGCGGAGTCGCCCCGGAGGGGTGCCGTGCCATGACCGTGTCGGCGGACCTGCCCCTCGCCGAGGCCGCCGATCCGGGGGCCCTGGACGCCCGCGCCCGGGAGATGCTCACCCGCGTGAAGGAGCTGGTGCCCTTCCTGGAGCGATACCTGGAGGTGCTCCACATCCCCAGGCCCGGGCCGGTGGGGCAGGACAACCCCCTTCCGGTGGACGCCACCCCGGCGGTCTTCGCCGGCGATCCGGGCGCGGCGCGGCTCCCCACCTTCGGGGGCATGGGGGTGCACCTGCCCCACCGCAACGCCTTCTACGCCGGGCGTGCCTCCATGCCCGCCCTGGGCATCGAGGGGGAGGTCCTATCGGGGATGGTGGTGGACCGCCTCGTGAAGGCGGTACTGCCGAGGAAGAGGTGAAGGGAGCTGGTGCGCCTGTCGGATCCCAGGCGGATCAAGAGTAGAGCTGGTTCAGCTCCCCCTCGTAGGCCTTGATCACGTTCCGCCTCTTCAGCGACATCTTGGGGGTGAGCATGTCGTTGGCGGTGGTGAAGTCCTCCTCGATGAGGCGGAACTTCCGGACCCCCTCGAACCCCTTGGAGTCCGAGAGGGTCTTGTCGATCTCGGCGCGGAAGAGGGTCAGCACCCTCTCGTCGTCCAGGAGGGCCCGCCCGGACTTGTCGATCCCCTGGGCCTTCGCCCATCCCCGGAGGGCGTCGAAGTCGGGCACCAGGAGGGCCACGTTGTACGGGCGGTTGGCGCCGTACACCATGGCGGAGGCGATGAAGCCGCTGAGCTTGAGCTGCTCCTCCAGGGGAGCGGGGGCGACGTACTTGCCGTTCTCGAGCTTGTACTGCTCCTTGATGCGGCCGGTGATGTAGACGAAGCCGTCGGCCTCCTTGTAGCCGAGGTCGCCGGTCCGGAACCATCCGTCCTCGGTCATCACCTTCGCGGTCTCGTCGGGCAGGTTGTAGTACCCCTGCATCACGTTGGGGCCGTGCACCTGCACCTCGCCGACGCGGCCGTCGTTCTCCTCGTTGGCGCCCAGGTCGATCCGCACCTCGACCCCCGGCACCGCCTTGCCCACCGAGCCGATCCGCCGCGCCCCCGGGGAATTGGCGGTGGCGATGGGGGAGGTCTCCGTCAGGCCGTAACCCTCGAAGACCATGATCCCCACGTTGTCGATGAACTTCGCCACCTCCGTCGAGAGGGCCGCCCCGCCGCTGATGGCGTACTTCAGCCGGCCCCCGAAGCGGGCCTTGACCTTGGAGAAGACGAGGCGGTCGAAGAGGCCGTGCTTGAAGTCGGCCCACCCCGAGCTCTGGCCCCGGGACTCCAACTCCCGCCGGAGCTCGGAGTTGGCGAGGGCGGCCCGGAAGAGCTTCTTCCGGAAGGGCGAGTCCGCCTCGATCTTCTTGTTGAGGCCGTCATAGATGCGGTTGAAGATCCGCGGCACCGCGAACAGCACCGTCGGCCGGACCTCGGCGAGGTTGTCGATGAGCTTCTCGACGGCCTCGCAGATGCCCATGGAGGCCCCCATGCTCAGCATCCCGTGGAGCTCCACGGTCTGGCCGAAGCTGTGGGCCCAGGGGAGGAAGGAGAGGCTGACGTCGTCGGTCTGGAGGGGGAAGAGGGCGTGGATGGCGTTGATGTTCGAGGCGATGTTGCCGTGGCTCAGCACCACCCCCTTGGGCTTGCCGGTGGTGCCCGACGTGTAGATCAGCCCGGCGGTATCGCCGGGGGCGGGCTGCTGGGAGGCCCGTGGCTTCGCCTTCCCCGCGGCGAGCAGGCCAGCGTAGCTGGTGGGATCCTGGGGGGACCCGTCGAAGGCGACGACGCGCTCCAGGGAGGCGATCTCCTTGGGGAAGTCCTTGACCTTCTCGGCGATGGACTGGTTGGCGACCAGCAGGATCTTCGCCCCGCAGTCCTCCAGGATGTACTTCCACTCCTTGGGGAGCTGGGCCTCGTACATGGGCACGTAGAGGGCCCGGAGGCCGTAGGTGGCGTACGCGCCCACGGCCCACTCGATCCGGTTGTTCGAGATCACCGCCACCCGGTCCCCGGAGCCCACGCCGAGGGAGGCGAGGCCCCCGCGGAACTGGTCGACCCAGGCCCCGAACTCCTGGTAGGTGTGCCAGCGCCAGTCCCCGCCCGCCTTCACGCCGAAGAGGTTCCGGTCGCCGTGCTGCTGGACGCTCCGCTCGAGCACCTCGACGAGGTTCGAGTACTGGTGGGTTCCGGCCATCGTCTCCTCCTCCGCGCGACAGGGCCAGTGGGCCCGACACGAGCGGGGGAGACTAGCAGGCAAGCGCGTGCCCGACAAGGCTCCGCCGCCGATCCTCAGCCGGCGTGCAGGTGGAGGCTCCGGCCCCAGTGGCGGCGGACCTCGTCCCGGAGGGGGGTGAAGGTGGGGTCGTCCAGGAAGTCGGGCCTCTCCACGAGCGCGAACGCCTCGGCCCGGGCCGCCGCCAGGGTGGAGGAGAAGCTGGAGGAAGCGGACAGGGCGAAGACCGGACGCCCCGACTGCCGGAGTCCGATGAGGTCGCCGGGCCCCCGGAGGCGGAGGTCCGCCTCGGCGATGTCGAAGCCCGAGCGGGTCGCCTCCAGTATCTTCAGCCGTTCCGCGGACTTGCCGGTGCGGGCCACCAGGAGGCAGAGCCCCTTCTCGCGGTTGCGGCCGATGCGACCCCGGAGCTGGTGGAGCTGGGCGAGGCCGAAGCGGTCCGCCCCCTCCACCACCATGCAGGTGGCCTCCCTCACGTCCACGCCCACCTCCACCACCGTGGTGGTCACCAGGACGCGGACGTCCCCCCGCCGGAAGGCGTCGACGATCCGCTCCTTCTCGAAGGGGTCCATCCGGCCATGGAGCAGGGCCAGCGGCACTCCCCTGAGGGGCCCCGACGCCAGTTCCTCCGCCATGGACACCGCGTCGCGGTACTCCGAGGTCTCCTTGGCCTCCACCAGGGGGTAGACCACGAAGACCCGGCCCCCCGCCTCCGCCGCCCGCCGGGCCTCGGCGTAGGCCTCCCCCCGACGCTCGTCGGGGAGGACCCGGGTCTCCACCTCGCCCCGGGGGGGCAGCTCGTCGATCACGGTGAGGTCCAGGTCCCCGTATAGGGTCAGGGCGAGGGAGCGGGGGATGGGGGTCGCGGTCATCGCCAGGAGGTGGGGGTGGGCTCCCGACGGATGGATGCCCTTCTCCGCCAGGGCCGCCCGCTGGTCCACGCCGAAGCGGTGCTGCTCGTCCACGACGATCATCGACAGGTTGCGGAAGGCGACGTCCCCCTGGAACAGGGCCTGGGTGCCGATGCCGACCTGGGCCGTGCCCGCGGCGCAGTGCTCCAGGGCCTCCCGCCGAGGGCGGGCCCGCAGGCTCCCCGACAGGAGGACCGCCCGGAATCCCAGGGGCTCCAGCAGCGCGCCGAAGGTGTGGAGGTGCTGCTCCGCCAGGATCTCCGTGGGGGCCATGATGGCCACCTGGCCGCCGGCCTCGATCACCGGGAGCGCCCCCAGCAGGGCCACCAGGGTCTTGCCGCAGCCCACGTCCCCCTGGAGGAGGCGGCACATTGGGCGACCCGAGGCCAGGTCGCGGTGCACTTCCTCGACGGCGCGCCGCTGGGCGCCGGTGAGGTCGAAGGGCAGCGAGTCCATCACCCCACGGACCAGACCCGGCCGCGGCGCCACCCGCAGGCCCGCCCTCCCCCTCACCGAGCGCCGGCGCATCGCCAGGGCGAGCTGGAGCCCGAACAACTCCTGGAACAGGACGGCGCGGTGGGCCGGGGACGCGCCCGCCCGCAGGAGGGCCAGGTCGTCCTCGTGCCCCGGGCGATGCAGCCGCCGCAGGGCCTCGCCGTAGGGGGGGAGGCCCCGGGCCTCCCGCACGGAGGCGGGCACCCGGTCCGGCAGGGCCGCCGCCGCGGCGTCCAGCGCCGCCGCGACCAGCGCCCGGATCTGCCGCTGGCCGAAGCCCTCCGTGGCGGGGTAGATGGGCAGCACCCCCTGGCCCTCCGGGTCGTGGCGGTCGGGGTGGAAGAGGGTCGGGCCCGGCTCCATCCGGTCGACCGTTCCGTAGAGCCCCACCCGGCGGCCCACCTCGAAGGACTGGGCCATCCGCGCCGGGGCCCGGAACCAGACGGCCGTCGCCGAGCCCGTACCGTCGGCGACCGCCACCTCCAGCACCGTCCCCTTCCGGCTCCCGCGGGTCCTCACCGCGGTGACCTCTCCCACGACGAGCCCTTCCCGACCCAGCTCCAGCGAGGCGATGGGGGGCGCGCTGGACCGGTCCTGGTAGTCGCGGGGGACGTGGAGGAGCAGGTCCCGGAGGGTCTCGAGGCCGAGCCGGGACAGGCGTTCCACGGTGCGGGGCCCCACCCCCTTGAGGGCCGAGAGGGGCGCCTCGGGGTCGAGGGTGGGGCGAGGCGGCGCGGGCCGCGGGCCCACCCCCGCCGCGGCGCCGTTGGGGACGACGGGCGGCGCGGACAGGGCGCTCAGGGCGGGGTCCGGGGGGGGCGCGGGGCGGGCGCTCCCCGCGGGGCCGAGGGCCTGCAGACGGGCGACCTCGGCCCTGACCGCGCGGATCCTCGTCCTGCGGTCGGCCTCGGACAGCCCATCCAGTCCCGCCGCCAGCGCCGCGAGGCGGTCCAGGGCCGGCGCGAGGTCCGGAGGGGCGAGGGCGCGGGCCTCCTGGGCGAGGTGGCCCACCGTCGCCTCCAGGCCCCGGACCCGCGGCAACCGGGCGAAGTCGTCGGCGGCGGCGAAGTCGAGGGGGCGCCTCAGCCGCTCCAGCCGATGGGCGAGTTCGGTCCCCGCGGCCGCCGGCCGGCCCGGGTGGGGCGGATCGGGAGGGGGAGCGGCGGCGGTGGGCCCCGGCGTCTCAGACGAACTTGACGTGGGTGATCTCCAGTTCGCGCTCCCCCTTGGGCACGCGGACCCTCACGACGTCCCCCACCAGCTTGCCCATGATCGCCCTGGCGATGGGGGAGTTCACAGAGATCCGTCCCGCGGTGACGTCCGCCTCCATCTGGCCGACGATCTGGTAGGTGGACTCCTCCTCCGTCTCGGTGTCGCAGAGGGTCACGGTGGCCCCGAACATCACCTTCTCGCCCGAGAGTCGCGTCGGATCGATCACCTGGGCCGCCGACACCATCGACTCCAGCTCGCGGATCCGGCCCTCGATGAAGGACTGCCGCTCCTTCGCATCCTCGTACTCGGAGTTCTCCGAGATGTCGCCGTGGGCACGCGCGACCTCGATGTCCCGGACCACCTTGGGGCGTTCGACCTCCTTGTAGCGCCTGAGCTCGGTGCGGAGGATCTCGAGGCCGGCCGGGGTCATGGGAACACGCTGGATCACGGGGACAGTCCTCCCGATGGGGGCTTCGGATCGCCGCGTCGCCGCTGGGGGGGCGAGGGCCGGGTCCGAAATAGAAAAGGGCCGGCGGAACGCGCCGGCCACTGGGACGGGATGATAGGCCCGGGAGGTCCCCTGTCAAGCGCGGAGTTCGCCGGGTCAGACGCCGGCGTCGGGTACGCCGGAGAAGGTGTCCCGCCCCAGCAGGACGGTGCGCCGCACCCGGCCGGGGAGGGTCCATCCACCGAACGGGGTGTTGCGGCTCCGGGAGTGGCCTTGTGCCGGGTCCACCAGGAGTTCGGCGTCGGGATCGAAGAGGACCAGGTCGGCCCGGTCCCCCGGGGCGAGGCGCCCCCCTTCGATGCCGAAGCACGCGGCCGGGCGGGTGGAGAGGAGTGCCACCGCCTGGGAGAGGCCGAGGTGACCTGCGCGCACGAGCCCCAGGGTCAGGCCGAGGGCGGTCTCCAGGCCGATGACGCCGTTCGCCGCGAGCTCGAACTCCACCTCCTTCTCGACCCTCGAGTGGGGGGCGTGGTCGGTGGCGATGCAGTCGATGGTGCCGTCCGCGAGGCCCCGGACCACCGCCGCGACGTCCCCGGGGGGCCGCAGCGGCGGCGCCATCTTGGTGGAGGTGTCGTAGCCCCGCACGGCATCGTGGGTGAGGGTGAAGTGGTGCGGTGTGGCCTCGGTGGTCACCCTCACCCCCCTCTCCTTGGCCCGGCGGATCAGCTCCACGGAGCGGGCCGTGGAGACGTGGGCGACGTGCAGCCAGCCCCCGGTGTCCTCGGCCAGCACGATGTCCCGGGCGACCATCACGTCCTCGGCGGCACCGGGGATGCCCGGCAGGCCCAGCGCCGTCGAGACCTCGCCCTCGTGCATCGCCCAGTGGCACCCGAGGCAGCGGTCCTCCTCGTGGGCGATCACCGGCGCGCCGAAGGTGCGGGTGTACTCCAGGGCCCGCCGCATGAGGTGGGCGTCCATCACCGGCAGCCCGTCGTCGCTGAAGCCCACCGCCCCGGCGGCGCGCATCTCGCCGATGTCCGCCAGGCGCTCCCCCCGCATCCCCGCGCTCACCGCGCCGATGGGGAGCACACGGCAGAGGCCGGCCTCCGCGGCCCGCTCCAGGATGAAGCGGGTGATGGAGGCGTTGTCGTTCACCGGCTGGGTGTTGGCCATGCAGCACACGGTGGTGAAGCCCCCCGCCGCCGCCGCCCTGCCGCCGGTCTCGATGGTCTCCTTGTACTCCTGCCCGGGTTCCCGGAGGTGGACGTGGAGGTCCACGAACCCCGGCGCCAGCACCAAGCCGGAGCAGGGGACGACCTCCACCTCGCCGCCGGCGGCGGAGCCCGTGGCGCGCCTCAGCCCGGGGCCGACATCCAGGACGCGCCCGTCCTCGCCGACGAGCAGGTCGGCCACGGCGTCGAGGCCGCGGGCGGGGTCAACGATCCGCGCCCCGCTGAACAGCCGCTTCCGCACGGTCCGCTCCCATCACGTGGTACATCGCCGACATGCGCACGGCGACGCCGTTGGTCACCTGGTCCAGGATCACCGACCACGGCCCGTCGGCGACCTCGGGGGAGATCTCCACCCCCCGGTTGACGGGCCCGGGATGCATCACCAGCACGTCCGGGCGGGCCCGCCGCATCGTGTCGAGGTTGAGGCCGTAGAGGCGGGAGTACTCCCGGGTGTTGGGGAAGTAGTGCCCGCCCTGGTCGATCCGCTCCTGCTGTATTCGCAGCATCATCACCACGTCCGCGTCCTCGATGGCGTCCCGAAGGCGATCGCAGGCCACGGCACCCAGGGCCTCGATGCCCGGGGGGATCAGGGTCCGGGGCCCGCACACCCTGACCCGCGCCCCGAGGCGCGTGAGCAGGATCACGTTGGACCGCGCCACCCGGGAGTGGGCGATGTCGCCGACGATGGTGACCGTGCGCCCCTCGAACCCCCCGAGGCGCTGGCGCAGGGTCAGGGCGTCCAGGAGGGCCTGGGTGGGGTGCTCGTGGAAGCCGTCGCCGGCGTTGATCACGGAGCAGGGCAGCGCCTTGGCCAGCAGCGCCGCCGTCCCCGCCATCTTGTGGCGCACGACGATGACGTCGGGCCTCATGGCATGGAGGTTCCGGGCGGTGTCCAGCAGCGTCTCCCCCTTCACCGCCGACGACGTCACCCCCCCCACCGAGAAGGTGTCGGCGCTCATCCGCTTTGCGGCGATGTCGAAGGAGGTCCGGGTCCGGGTGGAGGGCTCCAGGAAGAGGTGGATCACCGACCGCCCCCTCAGGGTCGGGACCTTCTTGATGGGCCGCTCGTTGAGCTCGCGGAAGCGCTCGGCGGTGTCCAGGAGGGTGAGGATCTCGTGCTCCTCGAGGTCGGCGATCCCCACCAGGTCCTTGCGGGCGAAGCTCATGGGCGGCCTCGCCCGGCGCGGCCCAGCTCCACCCTCGCCTCGGGGTCCCGTTCGCCGTCCCCGCCGTGGACCACGACGACCCGGTCGGAGAGCTCCGTCTCCAGCCGCCGGCCGACGTAGTCCGCCTGGATGGGGAGCTCCCGGTGGCCCCGGTCCACCAGCACCGCCAGGCGGACGAGGCGCGGGCGCCCGTAGTCCATGAGCTCGTCCAGGGCGGCCCGGACGGTGCGCCCCGTGAAGAGCACGTCGTCCACCAGGACGATCCGCGCCCCCTCCACGGGGAAGGGGATCCGGGTCTCGCCCAGCACGGGCTTCTCGAGTCCGGTGTAGAGGTCGTCCCGGTAGAGGGTAATGTCCACCTCGCCGATGGGGGGCGGCGGGCCCCCCTCGGCCTCGGCGACGAGGCGGGCCAGTCGGCGGGCGACGGGCACGCCCCCCGCGCGGATCCCCACCAGCGCGATCTCGCCCCGGGAGGCGAGGTCCTCGGCGATCTGGGTGGCCATCCGACGCAGCGCCCTCTCGACGGCGGCCGCGTCCATGATGGGCTTCAGCTCGCCCCTCCGGGCATCGTCGGCGGTCAAGGGGACCTCCCGCGGTCACGCGGGGCGCAGTGTACACGGGCGGAGGGCGCGGGCAGAAGCCCCCTGACGAGGGTCCCGGCTCAGTGGATGGCGTCGAACATGCGGGAGGGGCGGATGAAGCCGGAGACGCCCCCGCAGGGGTCCAGGCTCAGCCAGGTGATCATGGCCCGGCCCTTGACGTTGGCGAGGGGGACCTGTCCCCAGACGCGGCTGTCGCTGCTGTTGTCCCGGTTGTCCCCCATGACGAAGACGTGCCCCTCCCGGACCTTTACCGGCCCGAAGTTCTCGAAGGGGACGGAGCCTCCCGTCAGCAGGATCGTGTACTCCCGGTCCCCCACCGTCTCCCGCCACATCCGGCCCTCGCCGGCCTGGCAGTGCTGGTCGAAGTAGGTGTACCCGTCATCTCCCGCCCGGGGGTGCTTCTCGCCGTTGACGTACAGGTCGTTGCCCCGGAGCTGCACGGTGTCGCCGGGGAGGCCGACCACCCTCTTGATGTAGTCGACGTCGGGCTCGCTGGGGTAACGGAAGACCACCACGTCTCCCCGGGTCGGGGTCCGCCAGGTGTGCAGTGTGGTGCCCCCCCAAGGGAGGTGGATGCCGAGGATGGAGTAGGGGATCTCCGAGCGGTAGGCCAGCTTGTTGACGAAGATGTGATCTCCGATCAGCAGGGTGGGGATCATGGAGCCCGACGGGATCTTGAACGCCTCCACGACGAAGGACCGCAGGAAGAGGGCGATGAGCAGGGCGATGGCGATGGCCTCGACGTACTCCCGCAGGGTCGACTTCCCCGAAGTGCGGACGGGGGCGGGCCTGCCGCGGGGAGGGGCGGACTCACCGTCGGGGCGGGGTGCCGAGGGGTGGTCGGGGCGGGAACCGGGGCCATCGCTCATGGGGGAAAGCTACTCCTCCACCCGCAGGACCGCCAGGAAGGCTTCCTGGGGGATCTCGACGTTGCCGACCTGCTTCATCCGCTTCTTGCCCTCCTTCTGGCGCTCGATGAGCTTGCGCTTCCGCGTGATGTCGCCGCCGTAGCACTTGGCGGTGACGTTCTTGCGGAGGGCCTTCTGGGTGGTCCGGGCGATCACCCGGCTGCCGATGGCGGCCTGGACGGCGACCTCGAACTGCTGGCGGGGGATGTTGTCCCGGATCTTCCGGCACACGTCCTGCCCCCGATGGAACGCCTTGTCCCGGTGCACGATGATGGAGAGGGCGTCCACGGGCTCGCCGTTGACCAGGATGTCCAGCTTGACGAGGTCCCCCGTCTCGAAGTCCCGGAACTCGTAGTCCATCGAGGCGTAGCCCCGGGTGGCGCTCTTCATCTTGTCGTGGAAGTCGAAGATCACCTCGGAGAAGGGGATGTCGTACTGGAGGACGACCTTCGTCGGGCTCAGGTACTCCAGGGAGACCTGCCGCCCCCTCCTGTCGTTGCACAGGGCCATCAGGGCGCCGACGTGCTCCGCCGGGCAGTGGATCGACGCGCGGATGTAGGGCTCGCGGATCTCCAGCAGGTTGATGCCGTCCGGCAGGTCCGAGGGCTTGTGGACCTGGACCTCCTGCCCGCTCTTGACGAGGGCGCGGTAGATCACGTTGGGCGCCGTGGTGATCAGGCTCAGGTCGTACTCCCTCTCGAGCCTCTCCTGCACGATCTCCATGTGCAGCAGCCCCAGGAAGCCGCAGCGGAAGCCGAAGCCCAGGGCCTCGGAGGTCTCGGGCTCCCAGGTGAAGGAGGCGTCGTTGAGCTGGAGCTTCTCCAGCGCCTCCCGCAGGTCTCCGTAGTCGGCCGGGTCCACGGGGAAGATCCCGCTGAAGACCATGGGCTTGGACTCCCGGAAGCCTGGCAGCGCCTTGTCGGTGGGGCGCTTGTCCTCGGTGAGGGTGTCGCCGATCTTCGTCTGGTGGATGTCCTTGATGCCGGCCACGAGGAAGCCGACCTCCCCCGCGGCCAGCCGCTGCACCTCGACGGGCTGGGGGACCTGCACGCCGAGCTTCAGGACCTCGTGCACGGTGCCCGTCGACATCAGGCGGACCCGCATGCCCTTCTGGATGGTCCCCTGGTACACGCGGATCAGGGCGACCACCCCCAGGTAGCTGTCGAACCAGGAGTCGAAGAGCAGGGCCTGGAGGGGGGCCTCGGGGTCCCCCTTGGGGGGGGGCACCCGGTCGATCACCGCCTGGAGGACCTCCGGGACCCCCGTCCCCTGCTTGGCGCTGCATGTGACGAGACCTTCGCAGGAGAGCCCGATCACCTCCTCGATCTGCCGCCGTACCTCGTCGACCTGGGCGCCGGGCAGGTCGATCTTGTTGACGACGGGCACCACCTCCAGGTCGTTGTCGATGGCGAGGTACACGTTGGCGAGGGTCTGGGCCTCCACCCCCTGCGCCGCGTCCACCACCAGCAGCGCCCCCTCGCAGGCCGCGAGTGAGCGGGAGACCTCGTAGGAGAAGTCCACGTGCCCGGGGGTGTCGATGAGGTTGAGCTGGTAGACCTGCCCGTCGGCGCCGCGGTGCATGAGCCGGACGCACTGGGCCTTGATGGTGATCCCCCGCTCCCGCTCCAGTTCCATCTTGTCGAGGTACTGGTCCCGCATCTCCCGCTCGGTGAGGGCGCCGGTGAGCTGGAGGAAACGGTCGGCGAGGGTCGACTTGCCGTGATCGACGTGGGCGATGATCGCGAAGTTGCGGATGTGGGGATCGGCCATGGAGGAGGCTGGGGGGACGGACGGGGGGCGGCCGGACCCGCTCGTGGCGGGTCGGGGGCGAGCCGGCCGGCGGAAGTCGCCGGTTCAGCCGCGGCCGATGCTGACGTAGGTGAAGCCCCCCTCGCGCAGGAGGGAGGGATCGTAGACATTCCGGCCGTCGAAGACCACGGGGGACCTGAGGAGGGAGCGCACCCGCTGGAGGTCGGGGCGGTGGAACTCCTTCCACTCCGTGGCGATCAGCAGCGCGTCGGCTCCCTCCAGGGCCTCGTAGGCCCCCGGGGCGTATCGCACGCGGTCGCCGAGCTCCTTCCGGGCCTCGCCCATCGCCTCGGGGTCGTAGACGGCGATCTGCGCCCCCGCGGCGAGCAGCCTCTCGACGATCACCACCGAGGGCGCCTCCCGCATGTCGTCGGTCTGGGGCTTGAACGCCAGGCCCCACAGGGCGTAGACGCGGCCGGTGAGGTCGGGGCCGTGGGTGGCCAGCACCTTCTCCGCCAGGAGGTGCTTCTGGTCCTCGTTGACGGCCTCCACGGCGTGGAGGATCCGCATGGGGTACTGGACGGTCACGCCCATGTCCACCATCGCCTTCACGTCCTTGGGGAAGCACGACCCGCCGTAGCCGACCCCGGGGCTGAGGAAGCGGTGGCCGATCCGCTCGTCGGAGCCGATGCCGCGGCGCACCTCGTCGATGTCGGCGCCGAGGCGCTCGCAGAGGTTCGCCACCTCGTTGATGAAGCTGATCTTGGTGGCGAGGAAGGCGTTGGCGGCGTACTTGCTCATCTCCGCGGAGCGGTTGTCCATGTAGAGGATGGGGTGCCCCTCGTCGATGTGGGGCTGGTACAGGAACGCCATGCGGGACCGGGCCCGGTCGGAGCGGGCGCCGATGATGATGCGGTCGGGGTTCATGAAGTCCCCGATGGCCTGGCCCTCCCTCAAGAACTCGGGGTTGCTGACCACCTCGAAGGGGTGCGGGGAGCGCTCGGCGATGATCTCGCGGACCCGGTCGGCGGTCCCAACGGGGACCGTGGACTTGATGACCACGATCTTCTCGCCGTCCAGGGCGTCGCCGATGCCCCGGGCGACGGCGAAGACGCCGGAGAGGTCGGCCTCGCCCCTCTCGCCAGGGGGAGTGCCCACGGCGACGAATACCACCTCCGCCGCCCGGACCGAGGTCGCCAGCTCCGTGGTGAAGTGGAGGCGCCCGACCCCGGCGTTGCGCCAGATCAGCTCCTCGAGGCCGGGCTCGTAGATCGGGACCTCGCCACGGCGCAGCCTCTCGACCTTGGACTCGTCCTTGTCCACGCAGGTCACGTCGTTGCCGGACTCGGCGAGGCATGTGCCCGCAACCAACCCGACGTACCCGGTGCCCACGACGCAGATCTTCATCCTGTCCGCCTCGACCAGCCCCGGAGCCGCTATCCGGGCCGGCAAATACTCGGAATCACGAGGAAATTCAGGGGGCCGGGCCGCGGCCGGGCGCCAGCGGGCCCTAATGTAGCGGCGAGCCCATCCGGTGTCAATTTGGGGGGGCACGGGCGCGGGCACGGGCACGGGCTTGCGCACGGGCTCGGGCACGGAGCTAGGGAGTCGGGATCATGAGCGCGGGTGCGGTGGGGGGCGGGTGGTGGAAGCTCGGAGAGCGGGTTGACAGTCCGGGGGGGAGGGTCTATAAACGCGCGCTCGCCGGCTGCTCCATCAGGTGGAGGGCCGCCGGGCATCCACCCTTCCCCAGCCTCCGCGAGGTCCATCCGTGGCGAACATCGCCTCTGCCATCAAGCGCGCACGCCAAGCCGAGAAGCGGCGTCAGCGCAACAGCTACCACCGCACCACCATGCGCACCTACATCAAGAAGGTGCGGAAGGCCCTGGATTCCGGCGACGTCGCCGGGGCCCAGGCCGCCCTGACGTCGGCGGTGGCCGTCATCGACAAGACGTCGTCCCGGGGCGTGATCCACCGCAACACCGCCGCGCGAAGGATCTCCAGGCTGGTGCAGGCGGTCCAGAAGGCCGCGGCTCCCGAGACCGCCGCCTGATCCTCCGGGAGGGGGGCACCCCTCCCCTCCTCGCCCGACTCCCCCCCGGTTCCACCCGGCCGCCTGGTTGCGTCTGGGGTCCGCGCCTCAGCGGCCGCGCGCCGCGGTCCGCCCCGTCGCCGGTGCGCCGCAGAGGTCGATGGCCAGTCGCTCCATGACGAGGCGGCCGCCCAAGCGGGACGACTTCACCGCCTGTTCGGCGCGGTCGATCCCCAGCAGCCCCCGGCGCAGGTCCTCGGCACCGAACCTCTTGGCCATCGGAACGTACTTCCACGCCATCTTGGGGTTGAGCCCCTGGGCGGCGCAGGCCTGCTCGTCTCCCGCGCCGGAACGCAGCTCCTCCCGCAGGCCGATGAGCTGCCGCAGGTGGCGGGCGAGCATCGCCAGGAGTTGGAGGGCGGGGTCGCGGTCCTGGAGGAAGGCGCGGTCGATGGCCAGGATCGCGCCGGGGAGGTCCCGCTGGCCGATGGCGTCGGTCAGGTCGAAGACGGTGGACATCTTCACGTCCGCCACCACCGCTTCCAGGTCCTCCGGGCTCAGGTCGGTCCGTTCGGCAGAGTAGAGGCAGAGCTTCTCGATCTCCCCGGCGAGCTGGCCCAGGCTCGATCCGCCCATGTCCAGGAGGAAGCGCGCGCCCTCCTCCGAGATCCTCTTGCCCCTGCGGGCGACCTCGCCCCGGATCCAGGCGACGATCCCGCGGTCGTAGAGGGTCCGGAACTCCACCGCGGCCCCCTGGCGGCCGTCCGGTCCCGCCTTCGCCGCTCCTCGGGAGAGCTGCGCGCCGGCCCCGTCCTTGAGCTGCCGGGGAGCGCTCATCACCAGGATTGCGCTGTCCACCGGCGCCTTCAGGTAGGCGAGGAGGGGCTTCGGATCTCCCTTCAGCTTGTCGCACTCCTTGAGGACCACCAGGCGGCGGGGCGCCATCATCGGCAGGGTCCGGCACGCGGAGACCACCGCCTCGGCGCTGGTCTCGGGGCCCGACAGGACGTCGCGGTTGAAGCCCCGGGGCCCCTTGGGCGCCGCCGCCTCCACCGCGGCGCGCCAGGCCTGTTCCACCAGGTAGGGCTCGGCGCCGTGGAAGAGGTAGACCGGTCGAAGCCTCCCCGCCGCGAGCTCCTCCCGCACCTCATCCCACACGTCCCGCTTCGGAGGGGCCATGGTCAGGGACCTCCCAGCATCCGGTGTACGGCCTCTTCCCCGAGCCGGACCGCCAGCGCGTCCAGCGCCCGGCGGCGCAGGTCCTCGGCACCCAGCACCTCGTCGCCGGAAGTGAGGGGCGGGATCGAGTAGTCGAGCTCTCGCTCCATCGGCCCCGATCTCCAGAGGGCGGCGCCGGTCCGCGGGTCCTCCAGGGTGACCTCCTGGCGCAGCACGGCTCGGAAGGCTGCGGGGACCCCGCCCCCGACGGCCCGGGCGCGACCTTCGGCGGCGAGGAGGGTGATCCGGACCACCGCCTGGGGGGAGTTGGGCCCGATCTCGGCCCTGCCGTAGCGCCGCAGCGCGTCGATCACCGCCGCGGTGGCCCCGGACTCGAGCCCCGCCTCCCGGGTCCGGTTGGCGGCGACGGGCACGTCCACGCGCGAGATCCCACCGGGAAGGCGGGCATCTCGGGCGACAAGGCGGTAGCCGCACCCCCCCGCGAGGACCCCAAGGGAGAGGACGGCGGCGAGGACGGCTCGGGTGGATCGAGGGCGGCGCATCGGTGCCGGAGAGGGAGGAGCGGGGATCCTAACAGCCATCGGTCCCGGGTGCACGGGGGAGGGCGGGGACGAGGGGCGGGGACGGTCACGAGCACGTTCACGACGGCACGGACACGTTCACGACGGCACGGGCACGTTCGCGGAGGCCAGAGCATGGAGATGTATCCTCGATCTCGGTACCGTGCCTCCTGCTCGTGCTTCGTGCTCGTGCCTCGTGCTCGTGCCACGTGATCGCGGCTCGTGCGCGTGCCACGTGATCGCGCCTCGTGATCGTGCCCCCCCAGCCCCACCGACGACGGCCCCAGACCCGCGTCCCAGCCCTGGCCCTTCGCCCCGAAGCCCGGTACGATGCCCACCCCATCTCCGGTGGTCCCGATGCGTCCCTCCCACCGCCCCACTCCGGTCGCCCAGACCCTCGCCGCCCTGCCCCTCCCGGCCGGCGTCCGGGACCGCACGGCGCCATCCCGACTCCGGGCGGGGTGGGCGGACCTCGTCGGGGAGGCCCTCGCCCGCCACACGTGGCCCGGCGCCCTGCGAGGGGACGTCCTCGTGGTGGGGTGCGACGGGGTGGCGTGGCGCAAGGCCGTCGAGGCCCTGGGCGACGTCCTGGTGGCGCGGATCGGGGAGAGGGAGCCTTCCCTCCGGGTGCGCCGGGTGCGGGCCGAGACGAGGCTCGTCGGCGCTGCCCCGGCCCCGCGCCCCCCTCCCCCGCCGACTCCAGCACCCGAGCAGGCCCGGAGGCTGGCGACCTGGCTCGCCTCGGTGCAGGACGTGCCCCGCCGGGAGAGGCTGCTCCGGATCCTGTTGAGGGCCCGGGCCGCCGCGCCTGACGACGGCGGCTGACGCGGTCAGCGCGGAGCCATCCCCCGGGCCCCGATGTCCGTGCGGAACTGCACCCCTTCCCAGTGGATCCGGCGGGTGGCGTCGTAGGCGCGCCGCCGGGCGTCGGCACCCGTGGGAGCGAAGGCCGTCACCCCCAGGACCCGCCCGCCGGCGGTGACGGTCCTCCCCCCCTCCTCCCGCGTCCCCGCGTGGAAGACCTGGAGGTCCGGGCCCGCCTCGACGGAGTCCAGGCCGGAGATGGGCAGTCCGGCGCGGGCCTTCGCCGGGTAGCCCGGGGCCGCCATGACCACGCACAGCGAGGTCCCCTCCCGCCACTCCACCGTCCCTCCCCCGAGGTCGCCGTGGGCCGCCGCCGCCAGCAGGGGCAGCAGGTCGGAACCCATGCGGAGCATGAGGGCCTGGGTCTCGGGATCCCCGAAGCGGGCGTTGAACTCCAGCACCCGGGGGCCGCGGGGCGTGAACATCAGGCCCGCGTACAGCAGGCCCCGGAAGGGGCGCCCCTCCTCCGCCAGGCCCCGCACCGCGGGCAGCAGGACCTCGTCGGTCACCCGCGCGGCCAGGTCCTCCCCGACGGAGGGGACGGGGGTGAACGCGCCCATCCCCCCGGTGTTGGGCCCGCGGTCGCCGTCCAGCAGGGCCTTGTGGTCCTGGCACACGGCGAGGGGCAGGACGCGGGTCCCATCCACCAGGGCGAGGAACGAGGCCTCCTCGCCCTCCAGGAACTCCTCCACCACCACGCGGTCTCCGGCCGCGCCGAAGATCCGGCCCTCCATGAAGTCCCGCCCCGCGGCGAGGGCCTCGTCCCGGGTGCGGCAGATCGCCACGCCCTTCCCGGCGGCGAGGCCCGACGCCTTGACCACCACCGGCAGGGGCGACGCCTCCAGGTGCTCCAGCAGGGGGCCGAGCGCGTCGTGGACGCGGGCCGACGCCGTGGGGATCCCCCGGCGCTCCATGAACTCCTTGGCGAACGCCTTGCTGCCCTCGATCTCCGCCGCGGCGGCGGAGGGGCCGAACACGGCGATCCCCTCCGCTTCCAGGCGGTCCGCGAGCCCCGCCACCAAGGGGGCCTCGGGGCCGACCACCACCAGGCCCACCCCCTCGTCCCGCGCCAGGGAGACCAGCCCCTCGACCTCGGTGTCGGCGACGGGGACACACCGGGCGTGGCGGCGGATCCCGGCGTTGCCCGGGGCCACGATCACCTCGTCGGCGTATGGGCTTCCGCCGATCTTCCAGGCCAGGGCGTGCTCCCGCCCTCCCCCTCCCACGATGAGGACCTTCATCTCGCTGCGCTCTCCTTGGCCCCGGCGCCGGTGGCGGCACGGAGCGCGTGGGACTCGACCAGGACGTCGACGAGCTGGGGGGCGAGGCGGGAGGCCTCGTCGATGGAAGCCCGAGCCTCCCCGTCGGCCCCCTTGCGCCGGGAGATCTGGGCGAGGCGGAGGTGCGCCCAGGGGCTCGCCCGGTCCCGGGCGAGGGTGCGGCGCAATGCCTCTTCGGCCCCCCGGTCGTCCCCCGCCGCCAGCCTCGTCTCCGCGGCATACAGCGCCGCAGCCCCGGCGTCCCGGCCCTCGGCCATCGCCCGGGACAGGGCCGCCTCGGCGCCCGCCAGGTCTCGGGACTCCAGGGCGGCCAGACCCATCACGACCCGGGCGGCGGTGTGCGCCGGGTCGTCCGCCAGGGCCTGCCCGGCGGCCCGCCGCGCACCGGCGCCGTCCCCCACCAGCAGGTGGGCCACCGCCAGCGCCGCCAGGACGTCGGGGTCGAAGTGGCCGGGCGTGTGGAGGGACTCCAGCGCCGCGGGGACCCAGGTGAGGTCGGGCGCCTCCAGGTGGAGGGTCCCCGGCGCCGCCTTCCGGCGCCACAACCAGGGGTCCTTCCGGAGCGCTCCGAGGGCGGCCGCGACCGCCTCGCCCCGCTGTCCCGCCCGGGCGTACGTCCCCGCGAGCGCGAGGTGCGCAGGCACGAGGAAGGGGTCCTTCTCCAGGGCCCGGGAGTACCCCCGCACGGCCTCCCGCACGTCGTCGGAGCGCCGGGCCGCCTCCCCCCTCGCGAAGAAGACCCGCGCCTGGTCCCGGGGACCCAGCCCGTCCGCGGCGAGCTCCAGCCGGACGAAGCGAGCGGCGGCCTCGGCGGGCCTCCCCGCCCGGAGGTGGGCCGCACCCGCGGCGAACAGGGCCACGGGATCGTCCCCCCCGAGCGCCAGGGCCTCGTCGGCCGTGGCCACCGCCTCGTCCGGGCGACCGGCGGCCGCGAGGGCGGCGGCGCGGTGGGCCAGGGCCTCCCGGCGGTCGGCGGGGGTCGGCCCGATGGCCGAGGCGAGGGCCCTCGCGTACAGCGCCGCGGCGTCTGCCGGCCGGCCGAGGGCGCGATACTCCAGCCCGGCGGCGGCGAGGGCGGCGCGGATCCCTTCCGGCTCCAGCGCGGCGGCGGACCGGTACTCGGCCGCGGCCTGGGCGAGGGCCCCCCGGGCCTCCAGGGCCCGGCCCAGGCCGAACCGTGCCCGGGCAGATCGGTCCTGGACCTCGAGGACGTCCCGGAGCTCCCGCTCCGCACGGAGCGGGTCCCCCGAGGCGAGGGCCGCCAGTCCGAGTTGGATCCGGGCCTCGTGCAGGGAAGGATCGATGGACAGGGCCCTCTCCAGCGACTCCTCCGTCTCGGCGTCCAGCCGCCCGCTCCGGCGGAGGAGCGCGGTCCCCAGCAGCAGGGCCAGCTCCGCGTCGTCGGGGGCGAGGGACGCGGCGCGGCGGGCGACGTCCAGCCCCTCGTCGAGCAGCCCGGAGACCATGAGGAACCATGCCCTGGCCCTGAGGCACTCCACGGCGTGGTCCCCGGCCTCCATCGCCTCCTCCACGAGGTAGAAGGACTCGCGCTGCGCGGCGGAGGCCTCGGCATCGCCGGGCAGCAGGTCCATCAACCGGTTCCTCGCCTCGGCGAGGCCGGTCAAGGCCAGGGCGCTGTCGGGATCGTTGGCCACGGCCTGTTCGAACGACGCGATCGCCGCCCGCACTCCGGCGAGGCTGCCCTCCCGCAGGTGGGCCCTCCCCCGGAGCCACGGTTCCACCGCAGAGGCGGAGGGTGCCGGGTCGTGGGCCGCCACCACCGCGGCGACGACCTCCGCGCCCCGGCCGGAGGCCGCGTCGGGCGCGCCGCCGCCGGACACCCGCGCGACGAGACGGGCCACCTCGTCGAGGGTGGACTCGGGCACCACGAAGGTGCCGGCCCGGATCGCCGCCCACGTCGCCAGGCTCGCGGCCGCGACGATGGCTGCGGCCCCCGCTCCCCGCGCGGACTGGACCAGGGCCAGCGGGACGGGGCGTCGGCGGCGGAAGTCCAGGTCCCCCCCGCGGCCGGGGGCAGGCGGGGCCGGCGCCGCACCGGGGAAGTGGCCGGCGAACTCCTCGTGCCGGGCGAAGATCCGCCACGCTCCCCCACTCCGGGAGACCTCCTCGTCGGGGAGGATCTTCCCGGTGCGGACCCAGTGGATCAGGACCTCCCGGGGGAAGGGCCCGAACACTCTGCCGTCGGCCTTCCGGACCATCCACTCCCCGGGGGCGGTGGGGGGCACCGGGGAGGCGGGCGCGCCGCAGCGGGGGCAGGTGCCCCAGTCCGCCCCCTCGCCACCGGCGGGGACCTCCCAGGAGTGTCGGCAGGTCGGGCAGGTCGACGTCATGGTGAAGTGAGGGTTTCCGGGGCGGCGGGACGCGCCTCGGGCATTCTACCCGCGGACGCCCGGGGGCAGGCCCCCCGTCAATGCCGGAAGTGCCGGACCCCCGTGAACACCATCGCCACCCCCCTCTCGTCGGCGGCGGCGACGACCTCGTCGTCCCTCACCGATCCCCCGGGCTGGATCACGGCGGTCACCCCCGCCTCCACCGCCGCCAGGAGGCCGTCGGCGAAGGGGAAGAAGGCGTCGCTGGCCATCACGGCGCCGGGGGCCCGCGGGCCGGCCTTCCGCATCGCGATGGCGACGCTGTCCACGCGGCTCATCTGCCCGGCCCCGACCCCCACCACCTCCTGGCCCGACGCCAGGACGATGGCGTTGCTCCTCACGTGCTTGCACACCGTCCGGGCGAAGGCGAGGGCCTCGGCCTCCGCGGCCGTCGGCGCCCTGCGGGTGACGACCCTCGCCTGCTCGGGGGTGCCCTCGTCCCAGTCGCTGGCCAGGAACGCCCCCCGCAGTCGCTTCCAGTCCGGCCCCCCCGACGAGGGCTCGTTCAGCTCCCGCAGGCGGACCAGGCGCAGGTTCTTCTTCCGAGTCAGGCGCTCCAAGGCCTCGGGCGTGAAGTCGGGGGCGAGCACCACCTCGTAGAAGCGCTCCGCGACCCTGCCGGCGACGTCCTCGTCCACGGCGCGGTTGAAGGCGAGGATCCCCCCGAAGGCCGACACGGGATCGCCCGCGAGGGCGGCCTCGTAGGCGCGGACCAGGCCCCCTTCGGCGATGGCGGCGCCGCAAGGGTTGGCGTGCTTGACGACGACCGCCGCGGGTCCCCCCAGTTCCCGGACCAGCGCGACCGCGGCCTCGGCGTCGGCGTAGTTGTTGAAGCTCATCTCCTTGCCGGACAGGACCTCCGCCCGGGCCAGGGTCGGGCCCTTCCAGCCGGGCTCGGCGTAGAGGGCGGCCCGCTGGTGGGGGTTCTCGCCGTAGCGGAGGTCGGAGACCTTCACCAGGGGGAGCGCCACCCGCTCGGGGAACGGCTCGGCGCGGGCGAACCACCGGGCGATGGCCGCGTCGTAGGCGGCGGTGTGGGCGAACGCCCGGGCGGCGAGGCGCTCCCGGAGCGGCGCGTCCAGGGCGCCGCCGTTCGCTTCCATCTGCTCCCGCACCCGCCCGTAGTCTCCGGGGTCGACCACCACCGCGATGGAGGGGTGGTTCTTGGCCGCGGCCCGGATCATCGTCGGACCGCCGATGTCGATGTTCTCCAGGGCCCGCGCCACGTCGCACCGGGGATCGGCGACCGCCTCCTCGAAGGGGTAGAGGTTGCAGACCACCAGGTCCACCGCGGGGATCCCGTGGGCATCCAGGGTCTGGAGGTGGACGGCGGAGTCCTTTCGCGCCAGCACGCCCCCCAGCAGCCGCGGGTTCAGCGTCTTCACGCGGCCGTCCAGGATCTCCGGGAAGCCCGTCACCTTGGACACCGGGACCACGGGCACGCCCGCCTCCACGAGGGCCTTCTCGGTGCCGCCGGTGCTGAGGATCTCGACTCCCCGCGCGGCGAGGAAGCGGGCGAGATCGACGATCCCGTCCTTTCGATACACGGAGAGGACGGCGCGGCGGATGGGGAGCACGGGTTCTCCAGGGCCTGGGGCATGCCGGCGACCGGTGGGGACGCCGCCCGGCCTCCACTGGGGGGCCGGCGATGTTAGGGCGCTCCGCCCGGCGCGGCAAGGGAGGTGAGGGCGTGACTGCCGCGGGCGGGCGCCGTGCCGTCACGGCTCGGGCGCGGGCCGGAGGATGCCGTAGTGGACCGGCTCGAGGCGTCCCGCCCCGACGAGGTGTCCCGTCACCCAGACCTTCGCGCCGGTGAGGCGGCGGAGGTCCCGGGCGACCGGTCCCTGGAGGACCAGTTCGGCCCCGGTCGCGGGGTCCCGCACCAGCACCCGGTCCACGGTGGCGACGACCTCGCCGACGTAGGGGGGCAGCGCGTCCCCAGGGTCCAGGAGCACGTAGCCAGGCACGCGGATGGCTCCGCCCCGGGGCGTCGGGGCGACCCGGACCCGCGCCCCCGGAAGCCGGGCCAGCTCTGACAGGACCTCCGGGGGAGCCTGCACCGCCAGGAGCTGCCCCTCCAGGGTCCGCAGGACCGGGGCGCCGGTGCGGGGGTCGACCTCCACGTCGGCGGTCGTGGGCCCCTCGACCCTCGGTCGGGTCGCGGCGCAACCGGCGGCAAGGCCGGCGGCCAGCAGCAGCGCGGCGAACGCCATCGGGCGGCGACACTGGGACGGGTGGGGACTGGGAAGGGTCATGGGCTCCCGGAGCGGGGACGGGTCCCTTGCCGCCACCTGGACCTCGCCTGGGATCGGGACGGCCTTGAAACCATGCTGGGCCCTATCCGTAGTCCACGGCGGGCCGGCGCGCAACTGCCCCTCTCCCACCGCCCCCGGTTTGCGCCGGGTCGCGTCTCCATGGAACAATCGCGACGTCCGGACTGTTCCGGGGACGGACGCTGCGACACTGAAAGGGACCCCTACATGTACACCAGGACTCGCGCCCTCCTCCTGACCCTCGCGGCCCTGTCGCTGCTGGGGGGCTGCACCGTGTACGTGCGGGCCCCGACGCCGCACGCGGCCGTGGTCCAGACGTGGTCCTACTGGGGCTGGCACCCGGAGCCCGGCGGCGGGTGGTGCCGGATCTCCGGCCGGCACAGCCACGGCTACCTGCTGGCCGAAGCCGAGTACCCGACTCTGGATGTGGACGGGGTGATCTACTTCACCGGCGACGCCGTCGCCTTCGACTGGGATGACGATCCTTATTGGTACTTCGGGCACCACCGGATCGCCCCCGGCGTGTGGTGTGTCGTGGACGGACCCCACGCCCACGCGTTCTCCCCCTTCGACGGCGGGTTCTTCAATTTCCACGCCGGGTTCTACGTGTGGAACGCGGACTGGGACCCCGTCTACTGGCGCGTGGTGAAGACGCACCGGGACCGCATCAACCGGATCGTCACGGTGCGGGTCGACCGCCGCCCGGATCACCCCCACCACGTGTACCGTGGGAGCGACCACCGCCGCGACGAGCACGGACGGGTCGTCGAGGCCGAGATCAGGCACCCGGCGCCGCCCCGCCGCAGCGGGGGGGGCGATGATCGGCGGGATGGCCGCGACGGTCGGGATGGCGGTCGCGACGGACGGGACCGCGGCGGCGACGTCCGGGATGGCAGCCGCGACGGTCGGGACGGCGACGGCGACGTCCGGGATGGCAGCCGCGACGGTCGGGACGGTGCCAGGAACGGCCAGGACGGTGGCAGGGGCGGACGCGGCGGTGGTAGGGGCGGCCGGGACGGTGGCGGGGATGATCGCCCGCCGCCGGGACATCAGGGGCAGGGTGCGGGTCAGGGAGGCGCCGGCGCCCCGGGGGGCGGCGGGCCGGGACAGGCTGGACAGCAGGGCTCCCACGGGCAGAGTGGAGGGGACCACGGCGCGCATCCGGGCCCGCAGGCCGGCCAGGGGGGCGCGCACGGGGGCCAGCAGGGCGGACACCAGGGCGGCCCCGCCGCGTCCCCGGGACAGGACCCGAACCGGGGGAGGTCCGACGCCGATGGGGGTCGCAAGAGGGATCAGGACTCCGGCGGCGACCGCGCCGCCACGGGACGGGACGGCAAGTCCGGAGGGGCCAGCACCGGCCGTACGACCGGTTCGGGCGGCGGGAACACCGGATCGAGCAGCAAGAAGAAGGCGGATGACGACCGAAAGAAGTCGGATTCGAAGAAGAAGTCGGATTCGAAGAAGAAGTCGGACTCCAAGAAGAAGTCCAGCGACGACGACGACGACGACGACAAGAAGGGCAGGTCCGACCGCAAGAGGAAGGACTGACCGGACCGCTTTGGACGCGCGCAGCGGAACGGCGGACGGGCGGGCGCGGGTGGCGGCATGGATCTGCGCGGTCCTCACCCTGCTCGCGGCCTGCGCCCCCTCGGCCACCGCGGGCCCAGAGACCCCAGCGGGCTCGTCCGGCCAGCCCAACTCGCCGCCACCCCTCCCCGACTGGCCCCCCGGGGCCCCGGCGACCCTCACCACCCTCCCCTCCCCGCCACCCCTCCAGTCCCGCCTCCCCCCGGAGATCGCCGACGCGGCGCGCCGATGTGACGGTGGGGACGCGGCGGCCATCGACTCCTTGTTGCGGGCCCGGCCCGGTGGGGACCTCACCGGCCCGCGTCTCGCACTCCTGAAGGGGATCTGTGCCCACGCCGCCGGTCGGCGTGCGGACGCCGTGACCGATCTCGCCTCCGCCCTGCCCGACGCGGGCCCCCTCCGCTCCGCGGTCGCTTGGACCCTGGGGGACGCCCTCCTGGAGGCGGGGAACCCCGAGGAGGCCGTCCGAGCCTTCGAAAAGGTGGGGCCGAGCGCGCCCTATGGAGCACTCGCCGCCGTCGGCCTGGCCGAGGCCCAGCTCCTCCTCGGTCGCCCGGACCGCGCGGTGGCGGCGCTGGAAGCGTGGAGGGCGGTGGCGGGGGAGCCCTCCGGCCCCCGGGAGATCCTGGCCCGAGCCAAGGCCCTGTCGGCCCGAGGGAGCCCCGGAGACTCGCGGTCTGCGTGGGAGGCGGCCCTGGACGTGTGGACCCGGTTCCCCATCCACGGGGAAGCGCGGGAGGCGGGAGATCTGCTCGACGCCCTCGCCGGGAAGGTCGATGGCCCGGGGCGCGACGACCTCGCGGTCCGGGTGGGACGGGCCGAGGCGTTCGGGGCGGCCCTGCGGAACGACGACGTCGTGGCGCTGCTCTCCTCTCGGGTGCAGGCCCTGAAGGCGGCGGGCGAGGTGGGGTGCCGGGGGCTCTACGCCCTCGGCCGGGCCCTGCAGAGGGAGCGGAAGTACGGCGAGGCCCTGCCCGTCTGGGAGTCCGCGGTGGGGACGTGCGGGGACGGGGACCTCGCCGTGCGGTCCACCTACCTCCTGGCCCAGGCCCGATGGCGGTCCGGGGACAAGGCCGGCGCCAGGCGCGCCTACCTGGACCTCGCCGCCCGGTTCCCGGACCACTCGTACGCCGACGACGCCGTGCTCTTCGCCGCGGCCGTCGCCGACGACTCGGGCGACCACGAGGGGGCCGAGGCGGAGTTGCTTCGACTCGTCGAGGGGTTCCCGGACGGCGACATGCGCGGCCCAGCCATGTGGGACCTCGCCTGGAACCGATACCGTCGCGGGGACGTGGCCGGCGCGGTCCCCATGCTCGACCGGATCGTCGCGGAGTACCCGTTGGAGCGCGACCGGGACCTGTCCCTGCGGGCGCGGTACTGGGCGGCCCGGGCCCGGGGCTGGCCCGAAGGGGTCGGATGGACCCTACCCGAGGGGACCTCGGTGGCCACCGCGGAGCGGGATGCCTCCCTCGGCGCCCTCGCGGCCATCGCCCGGGATGCGCCTCTTTCTTATTACGGGGCCATGGCTTACGCCCTGGTCCAGCGGCACCGCCCGGAGCTGGCCCGGGCGGTCGAGCTGGAACTCGATGCGGAGAGGCGCCGCCTGCGGGCCCTCGGGGCCCTTCCCGACGAGTGGCGGGTGGAGGCAGCCTTCGCCCAGGACCCCCGGCTCGAGGCCGCCGACGCGTGGGCCGGCCTCGGCCTCACGGAGCGCGCGGCCCGGGCGGTACGCCAGGCCGCCGACGACCGCGTGGCGGCGTCGGGCCTGGACGGCGCCTGGGGGGGGACGCTGATGTACGCCGCCGCCCGCCTGGAGGACCTGGGGGACTGGCATGGATCGCACCACACCCTCAGGCTGTGGTTGAAGCGGCGCCACCCCGAGCGGGCCACCGGTTGGGGCGCCACGGCGCTGCGCCTCGCCTACCCCCGCGCCTACGCCGAGCCCCTCGCCGTCGCCACCGAGGGCGCGGCATTCCCCCCCCTCGTGTTCCAGGGGCTCGTCCGGGAGGAGAGCGCCTTTCAGCCCCGCGTGATATCCTGGGCGGGGGCGATCGGCCTGTCCCAGCTCATGTGGCCCACGGCGCAGGCCACGGCGAAGCGCCTGGGCCTCCCCCTGGCCTCCCGGGAGGCGCTGAAGCGGCCAGAGGTCAACCTGAAGGTGGGCGCCGCCTACTTTCAATCCCTCCACGACGAGCTCGGGGGGCTGGTGCCCCTGTGCGTAGCCGGGTACAACGCCGGGGGAGGCGCGGTGCGGCGATGGATGCGAGAGCGTCCGGGCTGGGCCATGGACGCCTTCGTCGAAGAGATCCCCTACGACCAGACCCGGGAATACGTCGAGCGGGTGCTCGGTTCGTGGCAGACCTACAGCTACCTCTACGGCCCGGACGGCCCGTTCGTCCCGCTGCCGCTCTCGACCGCGCCGCTGTGACCGCGGCCCGGACCTGCGGTGATCGTCCTACAGCATGAAGCAGAACCGCGCCCTCCCCTCCCCCTGCGCCGCGCTCGCCGCCGCCGTCTTCGCCGCACTCCTTGCGGGCGCGGGGGCACCCGCCGACGCCCCCGCGACGGAGGCTCCCCCGGCCTCGCCTCCGCCCCCCCCCACGCTCCTGGGCCCCGGGGAGATGGGGGCGGTGGTCGAGGCCCTGGGCCAGATGCACCTGACCCCCTCGGACCTCGTGTGGGACCGCGACTACGTCAAC
This sequence comes from Myxococcota bacterium, assembly GCA_023150875.1. Classification (GTDB taxonomy): domain Bacteria; phylum Myxococcota_A; class UBA796; order UBA9615; family JAKLKC01; genus JAKLKC01. The sequence continues at coordinate 93,382 of JAKLKC010000014.1, forward strand.
CGACCCGACGCGACCCTGGACCCCTGGCGCCTCCCCCTGGCGGAACAGATGCTCCGGGACCCCCTGCACGTCCCGGGGCACTCCCAGGCCCTCGCCCGGGCGGCCCTCCAGGCCGGCACCGGCCTGGACGCCCAGTGGCGGGCGGCCGCCGGCGCCCTCTCCCTGATGGATCCCCCCGAAGGCTTCCTGCCCCGATCCGACGTCCCCCTGTCGTCGGACATCGAGATCCCTCCCGCGCCCGTTCCGCCGGGGAAGGCGGGGCGCGCCCTGCTCAAGCAGTGGCACCACCTGGCGCCCGCCCTCAGGGCCGAGCTCATCGAGGACGTCCGAGCCCTCCACGCCCTGCGTCGCGAGGCCCGCACCGCCCTGGGAGGGCTCGGGGCCAGCCCGGAGGAGTGGAGTCGTTTCCGCGAGCAGGCCCTCCGGGCCATCGATCCCCGCACCCGGGAGGACGAGGGAGAGGCGGAGGAGAGGGAGCGGGTCCTCGCCCTGCTTGCCGGCGTGGATGGGGTGGACCGCGGGGGCCTGATGGCGGTGGCGGTAGGGCTGGCCGCGCTGGCGGGGCGGATCGAGTCCGTCGCCGCGGCGCTGCCCCCGGGGAGCTGGCCCACCGAGCCGCTGGAGCTGGACACCCCCGCGGGGCGCTTCGTCATCGGCACGCCCCGGGCCGATCTCCACTCCGGGGACGCGGCCCTGGTGCTGGACCCGGGGGGAGACGACCGCTACCTCCTCGGGGGGGCGCGACATCCTGGCGAGGTCCAACTCCTCCTCGACCTCGGGGGCGACGACTCGTGGCGCTCGCCGTTCCCCGGTTCCCTGGGCGGCGCGTTCGGCGGGGCGGCGCTGCTGGTGGATGCAGCGGGCGACGACGTGTACGACGGGGGGAAGGTCTCGGTCGGCGCGGGACTGCTGGGCTACGGCGCCGTCATCGATCGTGGGGGGAGCGACACGTACCTCGGGGATGCCCTCACCCAGGGCGCCGCCCTGTTCGGCGGAGGCGTGCTCGTCGACGCCGGGGACTCCGGGGACCACTACCGGGCGGGGGTCTACGGGCAGGGGTTCGGCATGACCCTGGGGTACGGCGCCCTGGTCGATCTCGGCGGGAACGACACGTACTCTGCCGGCGGCACGTACGGGGACAGCCCGAGCCGGTACCCCGACCACACCCTGAGCCTGTCCCAGGGCTTCGGGATCGGCTTCCGGCCCTACGCGGGAGGCGGGATCGGCCTGCTGGCGGACGCCTCGGGCAACGACTCCTACTCCGCGGACCTCTTCGCCCAGGGCTGCTCCTACTGGTTCAGCGCCGGCGTGCTCTACGACGTGGGGGGGAGCGACCACTACAGGGCGTGGCAGTACGGCCAGGGCTCCGGGATCCACCTGTCGGCGGCCCTCCTGGCCGACCTTGCCGGTGACGACCAGTACACCATCGGGCACATGGGCCAGGGCAGCAGTCACGACCTCGCCGTGGGCTGGCTGATCGACCGCGCCGGGAACGACCTCTACCAGGGAGCCTCCACCGTCCAGGGGGGATCGCTGACCAACGCCGTCTCGTTCTTCGTGGACGTCGCCGGGAACGACGCCTACTCCGCCCGGACCCTGGCGACCTCCCGGGGGGGCGGGGAGGTCCGCCGGCACATGGGCTCGGTGGGGGTGTTCCTGGACCTCCAGGGCGACGACGTGTACACCGAGGCGGACGAGGCGGGGCAGCGCCGTCCCCCGCCCACGGCGGCCGGCGCGCGCCCCTGGATCTACGGGATCGCCATCGACCGGCAGGGCCCCCCCGAGGGCGCTTCGGCCATGTACCTGAGCCTGCCCCAGGCGGCGCCCCCCCCCGCCGGACCCCGCCAGGAACTGCCGGCCCCGGGGCCGGTGCCCGCCGCGGCGGCGGAGGTGATGGCGGCGAACGACTGGCTTGCGGGGGCGGAGCGCTCCAGCCAGCAGATCGCCGACCTCGCCGCCCGCGGCCCCGACTACCTGCCGGACCTGCTGGCGCTGCTGCCCCGGGAGTACCTGCTGGAGCAGTACACCGTCGGCAGGATCGTGCAGGCGATCCTGGAGCGGACGGACGAGGCCGGCCGCGAGTCCGCGTGGCAGACGCTCCGGGCCCACCTCCAGGGCGCCCCCGAGTACGACGGGCTGCGGTGGCCCATGAGCTGGATCGCCGTCGCCGGCCTCCACACCGAAGACACGGTCGCCGCGCTGACCTCCCGCGCCCACTCGCCTCGCTGGCGGCTGCGCCTCGCCGTGGCCGAGTCCCTGGGTGTGCTCGCCTCGCCCCGCGCCGCGCCGTCGCTGCTGATGCTGATGGGAGACGAGAAGGAGTCCGTGCGGGCCGTCGCCGCGTGGGCCCTGGGCCGATCCGGCGGAGACGGGGCACTCCCTGCCCTCGCGGAGGCGCTGCGGGACCGGTCCTTCCTCGTCCGGTTCAACGCCGCCGCCGCCCTGGTGGAACGGGCCGCGGCGGGTGAGGGCAAGGCGGTGGTCGCCCATGCCCGGGCCTTCCGGAAGCAGGCAGCGGAGCCTGCCGCCCTGGGACTCGCCGACGACCTGATGGTCGCCGTGGAGGACCCGACGGACGAGGCCCTCCGCCGCTTCTGGGGTCTCGGCCCCCAGGCCGCCGCTCCGCCGTCCCCGCCGGCCGTCCGGGCCGCCCCGGCCCCCGAGCGGAAGTCCCGAAAGGACCGGGGCCGGTAGCGCGGCGGCCCAGGATCCGCAGGATCAAGTGGGGGGGCGGGGCCGCGTGTCCCCCTCGGGGTATTCCCGGAAGCCCGTCTCCAGCAAGGACCGGCGCCGGGCCGAAACCAGTTCGCCCCCCTCGACGTCGAGGACGAAGAAGCCCGCCGTCCGCTCGGGGTCGCGCCGGGCATAGCCGCTGGAGCCGCAGTTGAAGATGGGCACCGGCCCCCCGGGTGTGGGCAGGGACGCGGTGAACCAGTGGTGCTCGTGGCCGTGGAGCACCGCACCGACGGGCTGGCGCCGCAGGACGGCCAGCAGATCGTCGAGGTCCAGCAGGTTGTGGCCCCTCCTGGCGTAGGGGCGCCCGTCCCGGTCCAGAAGGGGGTAGTGGCACAGCAGGAACACGAACTTCCGTTCCCGGGACAACGCCGCCAGCATCCCCTCCAGCCGGTCCAGCTCGCCCCTGGGGAACCTCCCCGTGGCGGAGAGTGTGGCGCGGCAAGGGTTCACGCCCACGAGCCGCACGTCTCCCACCTCGAAGACCACCGGCCAGCGGAGCGGCACGCCGGGTTCGGCGCCGGTCCAGCGGCGCTCCGTGGGGTCCCAACGCCCTCCAGCCATCCAGGGCCCAAGGACCTTCTCCATGGTCCGGTCCCGTACCGCCGCGAGGGTGTAGGCGTCGTGATTGCCCGGGACGATGCAGACGGGCAGCGCGTCGAGGAGGGGACGGAACGCCTCCCGCGCCATCTCGAACTCCTCGGCGTGGGCCATGGCGGTGAGGTCGCCGGTGATGGCGACGGCGTCGGGCCGCTGGGCGAGGACGTCCTCCACGAGCTGCGGGATGGTGTCCCCGCCGAAGTGCCCCCGCCGGCCGCCGACGTAGAGGTTGGCGAGCCCGAGGGCTCGCTTGCCGAGGGACCCACGGATCCCCGGGAAGGCGTAGAAGTGGACGTCGGAGATGTGGGCGAGCCGCATGACCTCGGGGACTCCATGTGGGACGGAACGGGAACGGGCCGGGGGGACGGGCGCCCGCCGCCGGGAGGGCGGCCCCCCGGTGAGAGCCGCCTCAGGCGACCGGCGGCTGCTTCTTCCCTTGGGCGATCGCCTGCCTCGCCAGCTCGTCGGCCCGCTCGTTCCCGGGCACGCCGGCGTGACCGGGGACCTTGCGGAACCGCACCTCCGGCAGCGCGCGGACGAGGCCGCGGATCTCTTCCACCAGCTCCCGGTTCGCCTGGGCCTTCCAGCCCTTGGCCAGGACCCCGATGGCGTACTCGCTGTCGGTCAGGACCCACACCGGCCGGCGGACGGGGGGCTTCAGGGCCAGGAGCGCGCGCTTGATCGCCGTGAGCTCGGCGATGTTGTTGGTGGCGAGGCCCAGGTACTCGGAGATCTCCCGGGAGTGGGAGCCCGCCCGGAGCACCACCCCGATCCCCGCCGGGCCGGGGTTGCCGGTACACGCTCCGTCGGTGTAGGCCACGACGGCCCCCTCCGGGATGCCCTCCTCGAAGTCCACGGGCTCGTCGAGCCCATGGACGCGATCCGGGGCGACGAGGTAGCCCTTCTCGTCTCCTACGGAGTACCGGACCTCGACCCGGTCCCCCTGGACGACGGGTCGGCCCGCTCCGTCCACCCGGGCCCAGACCTTGTTGTCCTTGAAGCGGAAGCGCCCCCATCCGGGAGGGGGCGGAGCGCCCCCGTCCTCTCCGAGGGCCTCGGACTTCGACCCGCCTCCGCCACTCTTCCGCGCGCCCACCGGGATCACTTCTCCCCGTCGGGGGACCGGCGGATGATCCGCGGATGCGGCGGGAGCGGCACCGGCTGGCCGGCGGGGGGCTCGGTCCTGGCGGGGGTGCGGACCCTCTTCTCGGGCGCCTTGGGGGCGGCGGGGCCGGAGAGGTCGGCCAGGTCCTCGGGCTTGAAGCTCTTGCGGATCCCGCTCAGGAACTCCACCGACACCACGGTCGCGGTGGCCGCCACCACGTGGCCCGGTCCCCACATGGGGTGGTTCACCGCCGTCCCCGGTTGCATGGCGACGTTGGGCAGGGGGCGCGGGGAGGGCGGCGGCGCCTTCTTCGCCCGGGGGCCACGCTCCACGTTGGCCCGGGCGGCCCCCTCCTGCCTCTTCTTCTCGAGGCGCTGGGCGTCGGGCATCACCGCCTCCAGCCGTCGGTGGCCGCCCTCCAGGGCGAGGCTCAGGGCCTCCACCGAGCCGCCGCCCTCGGGCCGACCGACCTCGAAGATCACCCGGAGTCCCTCCTCGGGACCCACCTGCCGGGCGGCCACATCGCGGAAGAAGAAGCGCCGGCCGTCGTCCGCGCGCACCATGCCCTGGCCGCTCTGCGGCCGGTACCACAGGACCTTCCCGATCAGTCGCTCTTCCAAAGCGGATCCTCCTCGATGCGCCGCGCGCCGGCCCCCGGGACGCCCGCCGCGGAGGAGCCGGAGATCGACCCCCGCACCGCGACGCCGCGCCGGGAACGCGCGGTGATGTTCAGTCTCCCAGGTTGAGTTCCTTGAGCTTGCGCCACAGCGTGGTCTTCGAGATCCCCAGCGCGGCCGAGGCCCGGGACCGATTCCCGTCGAAGCGGTCCATCGCCCTCTGGATGTGGCGTCGCTCGACGTCGGCCAGGGTCGGGAACTCGCCCACCTCGGCGTCCGGCTCGGTGAAGCCCGCTCGCACCACCTCGCGCCACCGTGGGAGGTCGGCGGAGGTCACGACGGGGCCGCGGGCGAGGGCGACCGCCCGCTCGATGGCGTTCTCCAGCTCCCGGACGTTGCCCGGCCACGAGTGGGCGGCGAGCCGCGCCATCGCCTCGGGGCTGAACCCCCGTACGTCCACTCCGAGCTTCCGCGCGTAGCGCGCCCTGAAGAACTCCGCCAGGAGGGGAAGGTCTCCCGTGCGCTGCCGGAGCGGAGGCAGCTCGATGCTGATGATGTTGAGGCGGTAGTAAAGGTCCTCGCGAAAGCCCCGGCTGGCGATGGCCTGGCGCAGGTCCCGGTTGGTGGCGGCGACCAGGCGGACGTCGAGGGTGGCGTTGCGGGAGTCACCCACCTTACGGGCCTCGCCGCTCTGGAGGAAGCGCAGCAGCTTCACCTGGGTCGAGAGGGTGGTCTCGCCGATCTCGTCCAGGAACAGGGTGCCGCGGTTGGCCTCCGCGAAGAGCCCCTCCTTGGTCTGGATCGCCCCGGTGAACGCCCCCTTCACGTGGCCGAAGAACTCGCTCTCCTGGAGGCTCTCGGGGATCGCGGCGCAGTTCACCGCGACGAAAGGCCGGTCCCGCCGGTGGCTCAGGCGGTGGATGGCCCGGGCGATCAGCTCCTTGCCGGTCCCACTCTCGCCGGTGACCAGGATCGTCGAGTCGGTGGGGGCGACCTGGGCCACCACCTTCATCACCTCGATCATCGGCGCGGACTGCCCGACGATCTCCACTCCCGTGCCACGCCGGGGGGTCGCGGTCCCATCCCCCGCGGTCCGGAGGGTGTGCTCGCCGGAGGCGTCCCCCACGACCCGCCCCCTCTCCAGGGCCCGGCGCATCACCGCCAGCAGCTCGAACTCCCGGAAGGGCTTGATGACGTAGTCGTAGGCCCCGTGCTGGATGGCGAAGACGCCGGTCTCCACCGAGCCGTAGGCGGTCATGATGATCACCTCGGTCTCGGGAGCGTGCAGCTTGACGTGCTCCAGGAGCTCCAGCCCGTCGACCTCGGCGCCGAGCCGCAGATCGGTCAGCACGAGGTCGAACCGGCGCTGCCGGAGCAGCGCCAGGGCGGCCTCCCCGGACTCCGCGGTGGCGACGTGCCAGTCCGGCTGGTCGAGCATCTGCTCGAGCTGGGAGCGCAGCGCCGCGTCGTCTTCGATGACCAGGATGGCAGGCATGGGCCGCGCGGTCGGTCTCCCCCCGATGACGTGTCCCGGACCCGTCGGCACGGCGTCACCGTGCCCCGCCAGGATAGCGCAGAGGGCGGTCGGGGGATACGGGCCCCGGCCCGGGAGGACCCCCGGCACGCCGAGGATCCCCCCCGGGACCACGTCCGAGACGCGATCCCGGCACGAGCCGCCCGGGGGGCGCAGTGTAGGGCACCGGCCGCTCGGGGGGAAGCCTGCGCCTGGATCTCCCGGGCCCTGGTCCGGAGCGCCTGTCATGGAGGGAGGCCTGATCGTTTCGGCCCCAAGTCTCTCTCGTGTGGTCCCGCGCCCGAGCCACGGGGCCAGGGCCGAAGGCCCGTGCCCGATCTGCGAGAGATCGGGCACGGGCTGGGGCAGGGGAGCGGGCACGAATCGAGGGACATCACGTCCCGGGTGGATCCGGATGCGGTCGCTGTCCTGTACGTCTTCCCCGCGGCCTACCCGATGACCCATCCCGGTCACCTCGAGCGCGGGAAGTGGTGACACGACTCCCCCGGGCTTGCGGCACTTCCGGCGGCGTCACAGTCGTCCTCGCGGCCCTGGCCACCGGCGTCCATGTCGGCGTCCGGATGGGTGGAGTCGTGACCGCCGCCACGCACCTCGCGCCATCGCCGCCACGCCGGGTTTCCGTTACAGTCCCATCATGAGCACCGCTTCCGTCGCCGTGGACGTCCACGGTCTCGAGCGCCTTCCGGCACGCCTGCGGCGGGTCGTCACCGCCCGCGCCGTCGACCGGGCGTTCCACGGGCTGGCCCGCCTCGGCGGGGCCCTGCCCCACTCCCGCCCGGAGCGCCACGCCGTCGAGCGCATCCCGGACGTCGTGTACCGGCAGGGGGGAGGATCGGACCTCCGCCTCGACGTCTATCGGCCCGCTGGAGCCGACCGGGCCCTCCCGGTGGTGCTCTACGCCCACGGCGGGGGGTTCCGGGCCCTGTCGAAGGACACCCACTGGCTGATGGGCCTGGCCTTCGCGCGCCGGGGCTTCCTCGTCCTGAACGTCGACTACCGCCTGGCCCCGAGGCACCGCTTCCCGGCTCCCCTGGAGGACGTCTGCGACGCCTTCCTCTTCGCCCTGCGGGAGGCCAGCGCCTACGGCGGCGACCCCCACCGCATCGTCCTGGCGGGGGAGTCGGCGGGGGCGAACCTGGTGACGGCCCTGGCGGTGGCGACGTGCTGGCGCCGCCCCGAGCCATACGCCCGGGCGGTCTTCGACGCGGGCGTCGTGCCCCGCGCCGTCCTTCCCGCGTGCGGCCTCCTCCAGGTCACCGACCCCGACCGCCTCGCCCGGAGGCGCCCGCTGTCGGTCTTCGTGACCGACCAGATCCGCACCTGTGCCATCGACTACCTCCCCAAGGGCGCCGCCCCGGAGCACGTCGCGCTGGCGGATCCGCTGCTGATCCTGGAGGGGGGCGAGGCCCCCGACCGCCCCCTCCCCCCCTTCTTCGCCTCGGTGGGCACCCGGGACCCGCTCATCGACGACACCCGCCGCCTCGGGGCGGCCCTCGGGAAGCTCGGGACCCGCTGCGAGACCCGGATCTATCCCCGGGAGCTCCACGCCTTCCAGGCCCTGATCTGGCGCGAGAACGCCCGCCGCTGCTGGGAGGACACCTTCGAGTTCCTGAGCGGGATCGAGGGCTTGGGCCCCCACTGAGGTCCGGTGCCAGTCGAGAGCGGGGCGATCCGGCGTCCGGGATCTGGATCCGCGAGCCCGGGCGGTGCATCCTGTCCCGGATGACGACCCTCAAGAGCCTGCTGTCCTCCGACCGGCCCGATCTGCCGGCGGTCACCGCCCACCTGGACTCCCTGGAGCCTGCGGCCCGCCTCGCCGAGGTCCGGAGCCTCGGCTCCGCCGAGCAGTCCCGCCTCTACGACGCCGCCCGGGGCTACCGGCGGATCGACCTCGCCCACTTCGTGCCCCCGGGCCTCCCACCCCTGGCGGAGGTCGTCCACGACGGCAAGAACAACCTGCCCGCCTTCAGCCTCTTCGCGAAGGTCTTCTGCCACCCCGACGGGGACCGGGCGGGAGCCCCGGAGCTCTGGGGCTACAACCGGGGCAGCGCGCTGGTGGAGACCGCCGTCGGGCCGGGCTACTTCGTGGCGCGCCCCCATGGGGACGGGGAGGTGGTGATCGACTACCTGGAGGTCCCGCCCCGCCGCCCCGGGGGCTGGCCGCCGATCCTCCCCAACAGCGCCCGCCTCAGCCGCTTCGTGTACTACCGGACCCAGGACTTCATGCGGGGGGTCTCGGAGCACGTCTCCATCGGCCACGCCACCCGGGACGGCAAGGACCTGCCCAACTGGTTCGTCCTCTGCCGCCGGGCCTGAAGCTGCGTCAGATCGAGCAGTCGCAGCCCTTGTTCTGCTTCTCGAGCCACTTCTGCAGGGGCGCGTAGTACTCCAGCATCGCCCGTCCCGAGAGGTCCTCGCCCGTCGCCTCCCGCAGCACCTCGCGCCAGTCCCGGGTCCCCCCCAGCGCCAGGATCCGCTGGATGAACGCCCCCGCCTCGGCGTTCCCGTAGTAGGAAGCGTCCCGGGGGTCCTTCTTGAGGATCTTGCGGGCGATGTGGTCGTGGAGCTGGAAGCGGATCACCGAGGCCAGGGCGTAGTCGTAGTACCCCGCCGGGTCGTCGTTGATGTGGGTCTTGGTGCAGGCGTCGCACAGGTCCTCGCTCCTCGGGGAGGGCGGCTCCACCCCCTGGTAGCGCCGGACGTAGTCCCACCAGCGAGCGTTGAACTGGTCCGGGGGCAGCTCCTCCTCGTAGAGGTCCCTCTCGAAGTGGGCCATGGTGCCGGCGGCGAAGGGCAGGAAGACCACGCTGTTCATGGCGTCGGCCAGGAGCCAGGCGTTGCGGTCGATCTTGGTCTTCTTGTCCAGCACCCCGATCTGGCGCAGGTACTCCGGGCTCGACCCCGCCATGCCCACCAGGTCGCCGATGGCCTCGTGGAAGGCCCGGTTCGCTCCCTCCCGCAGCAGTGGCGGCACCTCGGGGGTGGAGTAGGCGATGTAGTAGTAGATGTGGCCCAGCTCGTGGTTGGTGGTCTGGAACCAGTCGAAGTCCGACCGCACGCTCATCAGCGACCGCACGTCGTCCCGCAGGTCCATGTGCCAGGCGCTGGCGTGGCGGTTCTTCTTGCGCTCGGCGTCGGCGGGGAGGTCCCAGAGGTCGGACTTCTCCCAGAAGCTCGCCGGAAGCTGGGGGAAGCCCATGGACACGTAGAGGGCCTCCGCCTGCTTCACGATCTTCTCGGGGGGCATGGAGGCGAAGAGGGGGTCCAGGTCGACGCCGGGGGCGAGGCCCGGCCACTCCTGGGCCCACCGGTTGCCGATCCAGTGGGCGGGGATGAGCTTCGGGACGGGCTGGCCGTAGCGCTTCGCCAGGCGGTACTTGGCGTAGCAGTGGAGCTGCGTGTAGAGGGGCCGGACGTCCTCGAGGATCCGGTCCATCATCGCCATCAGCTCGGGGGTGGTGGCGCGGTACTCCGAGACCTTCATCGAGAAGAACGAGCCGTGGCCCATCTCCCGGGCGACCTGGTTGCGGAGGCCCCGCAGCTCCACCAGGCCGTCCTTCAGGGCGGGCCCCACGGCCTTGGACGCCTCCCAGGCCCGGAGGCGCTCGGCGAGGTCGGTGGAGCCCTGGAGGGTCTCGTCGATGTCGTTGGGGTTGACCTTCCTCGCCGCCCCCTGGGCGTCGGCCATGGTGAACTCGAAGCCGTCCAGGACCTGGCGCTGCCGTCCCTCGGCCTCGATGCGCCGCTTCGCCACCTCGGGGAGGGTCCCGGGGTTCTCGGCGGCGGAGAGGAGGATCCGGTCGAGCTGGAGGGCCTGGAGGGGCTGGAGGCGGTCCCGGTGCTCCAGGAGCTCCTTGGCCCTGCGGATCACGTAGGGGTTCCCCGTCAGGGCGGCGAGGGCCTGGTCCGCCGCCACCGAGGCCGCCGTGTGGGCGTCCTTCACGTCCGTCGACGCCTTCCAGGCCGCCTCGGCGGACACGGCGTACAGGTCGGAGACGGTGGCGGTGTAGAAGTCCAGGAAGCGCTGGGTCTCCGTCACGGGATCGGCGGCCGCGCCCGCGGGGGCGTCGGCGGCGAGGCCGGTCGCGGCGGCGACGGCGAGGCCGAGGGTCAGGGCCAGGGAGGCGGAGAGGAGGCGGGCGCGGATCATGGTGGGCTCCTGGGGGAGTCGGGAGGGGCGCGGCGGGACGGCGTTCTACCACGACGCGGGCGGAGGGTGGGAATCCCGCGCCCTTCCTGCCGGAAGGGGGCTCCCACCCTCACCCCCACAGCATCCCGCCCAGGCTCGACGCCCGCTGCACCCGGACGTCCAGGGCGCGGCGCAGGAGGGGGGCGTCGCCGACGACGGTCACCCGGGAGACGGCGCGGGTGATGGCGGTGTAGACCAGCTCCCGGGTCAGCAGGGGGGATTCCCGCGCGGGGAGGACCACCACCGGGTGGGCGAACTGGGATCCCTGGCTCTTGTGGATGGTCATGGCGAAGACCGTCTCGTGGGGGGGAAGGCGCGCCACGTCCAGGTACTCCACGGTATCCGGGGCACGCCCCGGGAAGACGGCCCGGACCTCGCCCCGCCTGGCGCCCCCCACCAGGATCCCCACGTCGCCGTTCATGCGCCCGACGTCGTAGCGGTTCTCGGTGACCAGGATGGGTCTGCCCACGTAGTGGCCCCCGCGGGTGGACGAGGGCGGCCCGCTGCGCTCCCCCGGCGCCCCGATCTCCGCTTGCAGGGCGGCCCCCAGCGTCCCGTTCAGGCCCTCCACCCCCAGGGGCCCGCGGCGATGGGCCGCCAGCACCCGGAAGGACCCGAAAGCCCTCAGAACCTCCAGGTGGTGGGACTCGACGGGCTGGCCCGGCCGCGGCCCGGCCCGCAGAAGCGAGAGGTAGGGCCCGTAGCCCTCCACCACCCACCGGAGCGCCCGATCCGAGAACCCCTCGCCCCCGTGGGGCACGAGGCGCAGGTCGGGGTAGGGCCGGCCCCCCTCCCCCGCCGCGCCGCCCAGCCAGGCCACCGCCTGGTCCAGGGACTCGGGGCTCCCCTCGGCGATGGCCCGGGCGAGCCTGCCGAGGCCCGTCTCCGCGCCGAAGCGCCGGGGGCGGGACAGGTGGACGATCCCGTCCGCAAGCTGGGGGGCGGCGGGGTCCACCCGCCCCTCCACCGGCGCCGCGGGGTCCAGCGCCCGGAGCCTCGCCGCGAATTCGGGGCGCAGCCGCATCCCCGCGGGGCCGGCGCCGGCGGTGAGGTCGGCCAGCACCGAGCCCGCCTCCACGCTGGCGAGCTGGTCCCGGTCCCCGAGGAGCACCAGCCGGGCGCAGGCGGGGACGGCCTCCACCAGCTTGCACATCAGGGCCAGGTCCACCATCGACGCCTCGTCCACCACCACGACGTCGGCCCCCAGGGGGTCCTCGGGGCCGTGGCGGAAGCGCGTCGAGTTGGAGGGGCGGAAACCCAGCAGGCGGTGGAGGGTGGTCGCCGGGAGCCCGCGGATCCACTCCCGCGTCCCGCCCCCGATCCCCATGTCCTCCAGGCCCTCCCGGAGGGCCTCCTCGAGGCGCCGGGCCGCCTTGCCGGTGGGCGCCGCCAGGGCCACCCGGGGGGGCCGCCCGTGGGCCGACTCCCACTGCTCCAGGAGCAGCGCGAGCACCTTCTTGACCGTGAAGGTCTTGCCGGTCCCCGGCCCTCCGGTGATGACCGTGAAGGGCCGGAGCACGGCGACGAGGGCGGCGAGGCGCTGGAGGTCCGGCTCCGCCTCCCCCGGGAGGGGCGGGAAGAGGCGGTCCAGGCCCTCCCGGAGGAGGGGGACGTCCAGGCCCGCGCCCTCCGTCTCCGGTCCGGAGAGGCGCGCCACCACCGCGTCCCTCAGCCGCTGCTGGTAGCGGAAGTGGCGGCGGGTCACCACGAGCCCGTCGTGGAGGACGAAGGGCGCCAGCACCTCCGCGTCCGGCGGCCCCACCAGGGGGCTGCCCGCCACCCTGCGGCGCCAGTCCTGGGCGTCCGCCGGCCACGGAAGGGCCCCCAGCTTCGCCTCCGCCTCCGCGTCGCCCGCCGCGCCTTCGGCGGCGATCCGCGCCGCCAGGGTGACGAGGTCGACGCCCACGTGGCCGAGGCGGGGGGCCCGCACCGCGAACGCCAGCCCCAGCATGGCCTCGGGGTCCTCCTCGCCGAAGACCGGCGCCAGGATCCGCACCACGTGGAGGTCCGTCGCGTCCAGCACCCCCGCCTCGACGAAGGGCGCCACCCGGGCTCCGAACGCGGTGTCCGGCAAGCCCTGGACCGGGGCGATGCTCATCCTTCCTCCGTGTCGGGATCGAGGAGGCGGGAGAGGCCCACGACCACCTCCCGGGGGGGCCGGTCGAAGAAGATCCCGAGGGGCCCGCCCTCGGGGGGCGAGGCGGCGGCCTCCCCCACCATCCCCCGCACGAAGAGGTAGGCCGCGCCACCCACGTGGCGGTCATAGTCGTACTCCCGCCCCAGCCGGGCCCGGAGGAGGCGGTGCAGGGCCACCAGGTAGAGGTGGTACTGCACGTAGTAGTCGTGCCGCTCCATCTCCCGCCGCAGCCAGGGGAAGGTGTAGTGGGCCCGCAGGGAGGGACCGGGCCTCCCCGGGGCGCCGGGGGGGCCGAGGCGGTTGGTCTTGTAGTCGCACACGAAGTACCGCTCGCCCCCGGCGTCCCGGCGGCGGAACACGAGGTCGATGCTGCCGGTGAGGAAGCCGCACAGGGGTCCGAAGGGCCGGGAGCGCAGGCCCGCGAGGTAGGCGTCGGTGAGGACGTCGCCCGCCGAGGGCCCGCTCCGGTCCGGGCGAGCCCCGAGGATCCCCGCGATCTCCGCCCCGTCCGCCACCTTCCCGTTGCGCCAGCGGGTGCCCCGGGCGATGGGCACGTCGAAGCGCAGCTCGTCCAGCCGGTCCCCGGCGGCCAGGTCCGCGAGGCGCAGGCCCCCCACCGCCTCACCGAGGGGAGTCGCCAGGATCCCCGGCACCGCGTCCACCAGCAGGCGCACCTGGGCGGGGTCCGGAAGGCCCATCCGTCGCCCCAGGTCCTCCACCAGGCGGGAAAGGGGCCGGCGACGCCCCCCCTTCTCGTCCAGCGTCTGGAAGTCCAGCAGTTCCAGGACCTTGTGGACCAGGGTGCCCACATCTTCCCCCCGGGCAAGGCCCGCGAGGGGGACGGGCTCATCGCCCCAGGGGCCGGCCGGCGCCCCGGCGGAGGGTGCGCCCACCCCCTCCTCCTCGGCCTCCCCCCCGTCGTGGTCCAGCGCCTCCCGGTCCGGCGGGGGGGGATGCGCGGCCCCGCCGTGCCCGCGGACCAGGGACGAGTAGCTGTGCCGGCGCCAGCGGTCGTCGAAGCGTCCCCGGGCGTAGACGCGGGCCAGGCCCTCCCCGTCGGGGTCGCCGGGCCCCTCGTCCGCGCCGTCCCCCCGGGGGACCGGGGTGGGCAGGACCTCGACCAGGGGCCTCCCGTCCTCGCCCCTGGCCCCGGCGAGGCGGCGCAGGTCTTCGTGGAGGGCGTCGTGGCCCTCCTTCAGCGCCACCCCGATCCGGGCCCTCGCCCGGTCCGCCCTTCCCCCCTCGGGCACGTCCTCCCCGCCGCCGTGCAGGACCACCCCCAGGGGGGAGCGGTCCGCTCCGTTCACCGGGCCCCACCAGGCGACGGCGTGGTGCCGGGCCCGGGTGAAGCCGACGTAGAGCAGGCGCAGCGCCTCCTGGAGCGCGTCCGCCTCGGCCCGGGCCACGTGCTCGTCCTTGGGGGGGAGGCCCGGGTCCATCCCCAGGTCCAGGCCCAGGGTGCCGTCCTCCCGCGGGTAGCGCAGGGCGGACTTGTCCCGAGCCGACAGCATGCCCCCGTCCCACAGGTAGGGGAGGAGCACCACCGGGTACTCCAGGCCCTTGCTCTTGTGCAGCGTGACGACGTGGACCGCGTCGGAGTCGGACTCCAGGCGCAGCTCCGCCGCCTCGGCGTCGCCGTCCCCCCGCAGCCGGGCCCGCCGCAGATGCCGCGCCAGCCCCGCGGGACCCAGCCGCTCCCGGGTGGCGGCGACGTGCAGCCGCTCCGCCGCGTGCCGCAGGTTGGTCAGCCGCCTCTCTCCGTCCGGGAGGGAGCACAGCCTCTCCACGATCCCGCACGCGGGATCCCCCAGCAGGTCCCCCACCGCCGCGGAGAAGCCCGCCCGCTCCAGGCGCCCCGCCCAGCGGGCCACCTTGGCCCTCAGCTCCGCGAACTCCGACGCCGCCCTCCCCCCGTCGCCCGCCGCCTCCCCCGCCAGGGCGTCGTGGAGGCGCCCCGCGGTCCACCCCACCAGCGGCGACGCGGCGAGCCGGATCGCCGGCCCCTCCCGGTCCGGGGACTCCAGGGCCTCCAACCACCCCAGCAGGGCCAGCGCCTCGTCGCTCTCCCACACGCTCCCCGCCTGGGCGATCACCGCCGGGATCCCCCGGTCCAGCAACGCCCGGTGGACCTGGCGGGCCTGGGCGTTCTTCCGCACCAGCACCGCCACGTCCCGGCGGCCGAGGGGGCGGTCCGGGACCAGGGCGCCCCCCTCCCACCGCAGCAGCCGGCCCGCCTCCAGGAGTCCCGCGACCTCCCCGGCCACCAGTGAGGGCAGCAGGGGCCAGGCCCTCCCTTTGGTCAGGGCGCCGCCCGGGGGCCCCCCGTCCCCCGATGTCTCCTGGTCGAACCAGCGGATCCGGAGCGGCGCCCGCCCGTCCGAAAAGACCAGTCGATCCGGGCGGTTGGCCTCGGCGGGCCGCACGGGCTGGTAGCGGACGAAGTCCAGGCCGAAGACCCCGGGGGGCTCCCGGAACAGGGCGTTCATCGCGGCGACGTAGCGCCCGTCGCTCCGGCGGTTCACGTCCATGCCGAAGCGCCGGTCCCCCGCCGTCCGGGCGGCGCGGCGGTACGTGAGGATGTCCGCCCCCCGGAACGAGTAGATCGCCTGCTTCGGATCCCCGATCAGGTACAGGAAGGCGCCCGGGTCCCCGGCGAACACCCGCTGGAAGATCCCCCACTGGACGGCGTCGGTGTCCTGGAACTCGTCCAGCAGGGCGGCCCGGAAGCGCGCCCGGAGCCCCGCCACCAGGGCCTCGCTCCCCTCCCCGAGGACCCGGTCCCGGACCCGCCGGAGCAGGGCGTCGAAGGAGATCTGCCCCCTCCGGGACAGCCGGGCCTCCAGCTCGCGGCGCACCCGGTGGGCGAACTCCACCCGGGGCTGGGCGATGGCCTCCTCCCCGAGCCGCAGCAGCCCCTGCCACTCCCCGAAGAGGGGGTCGGCGACCCGCCCCTCCCCGTACTCCTCCACCTTGTCCCGGGTGAGGTGCAGGAATGCCTTGGGCAGGTCCTTCCACCGCAGGGGGAAGCGAGGGCCACCCCGGAGCCACTCGGAGATCTCCTGGAGGTGCCGGGCGTCCTGGGCGGGGCCGTAGGTGCGCTGGCCGCGCCTCCACAGCTTCCGCGCCGCGGCGTCCGCCAGCACCGCCTCCACCCGCCCCCTCCCCTCCTCCCAGGTCTCCGCGAAGGCGTCCCGCCTCGCACGCCAGGTGGCGAGGTCGATCCCCCGGGGCTCGACCACCGCGTCCGCGGCGCCGGCCACCGCCCACGCCAGCCCCAGCAGCGCGTCCCGCCCCAGGCCGCAGTCCTCCACCAGGTACGCGCACGTCTCGTCGTCGACGCCCCACAGGGACTCCGAGAGGGCGTCGTCCACCACCTCCTCGACGAGGGGGGCGACGTCCTGCACCAGCTCCGCGGCGAACTCCGCGCCGCTCTCGAAGGCGTGGCGCTGGAGCACCCGCTGGCAGAAGCCGTGGATCGTGTGGATCGCCGCGGCGTCGAAGTCCCGCCGGGCCGAGCGGAGGCGCCGGACCCGCTCCGCCCTCGCCTCCGGTGCCCCCTCGGCCAGCAGGGCGAAGACCGGGTCGTCGGGGGGCCCCTCCGCCCCCTCCAGCGCGGAGATCGCCTCCCCGAGGCGGCGGTGGATCCTCTCCTTCAGCTCGGCCGTGGCGGCGTTGGTGAAGGTCACCACCAGGATCCGGTCGATCCCGAGCCCCTCCTCGGCCACCAGCCGCACCACGAGGTTGGTGATGTTGTAGGTCTTCCCGGTGCCGGCGCTGGCCTCCACCAGGGTGGTGCCGGGGACCAGGGGATCGGTGGGGACGAAGGGGGCGAGGAGGGTCGCCGGGAGGGTCGCCGTGGTGGTCGTCACGCGTCCTTCCCCGGACGCTTCGCGTCCATCAGGGGCCGCCACAGCCTCTCGGCGAAGCGGACGAACTCGGGATCGGGGGAGCGGCCGTCGGCGGAGAGGCAGGGGACCCGCCCCCCGTGGACGGCCCTGAGGTAGGGGTCGTCGCCGTCGCCCCGGCGACCCCCCGACTCGTCGGCTTCCCAGCTCTCGACGGCGCGGGAGGCGGCCCGGGACAGGACCTCGGGACCCGCCTCGCCCCAGGGCCCCTCCTCTTCGGCCATGGCCGCCGCGAAGGCGCAGGACGTGGCCTCGAACAGCGGGATGGGCCGGTGCAGGGCCGCCCGGTGGACGTCCAGGAGGTCGGCCAGGACGGGATCCGGCTCCGCCGGGGCCGCCAGCACCACCGCCTTCGACTCGATCCGGCCCCCTCGGGACGAGGCCCCGTAGAGCACCGCCTGGCGCCCCGCCCGGGGCTCCGCGGCCTGGAGGGCCAGGAGGCCCACCCAGGCCCGCACCAGCCTCTTCGCCCGGTCCGGCTCCGTGGTGTCGACGTCCAGCAGATCCCCCCCGGCGTCCAGCAGGGGCGAGGTCCCCGACAGGCCGATCTCCCCCACCGTCACCCGGACCGGCCGCCTCCGGGCGGCGCCCTCCAGGCGGGGCCCCGCGCGGTCCATCAGCACCGCGACCACGGCCCGCCGCTCCGCCAGCACCCGGCGCCCCGCGGCCCCGAGGGGGAGGGTCCCCGTGGCTCGGCAGGCGGCCTCGACCTCCCCCCAGTCCGGCTCCCCCGCCGGGGCCGACAGGGCGGCGGCCAGCAGGCGGCGATCGAGGGCCCACCGGACCAGCCCGTCCACCGCCGTGGGCTCCCGGTCAGCCAGGGTGTCGTCCCCCTCCTCCAGCCACAGGCGCAGGCGCTCCCGCATCAGGAAGCGCACGGGGTGGATGAGGGACCGGGCCAGCGCGTCGATGGAGACCGCCCCCACCGGGACCTCGGGCAGGGGCCCGTCCCGGAACAGCGCCAGGGACCCGGTCCGGCGCCGGGCCAGGCCCCGGGCGGCGTCCCGCATCCGGACGTCGTGGGAGAAGGGCTCGTCCCGGCCCGGCCCGGCGCCGGCCACGGCCCCCGGCAGGAACCCCCGCGGGCTGAACGGCTGGACGGGGTGGCGGAAGAGCACCCGGTCCCGGAGGGTCCCCTCCCCACCCGGAGCGGGGAACGAGGCGTCCAGGGCGTCCAGCAGCTCCGCCACCGGCACCGCGGGCGGCGAGGGCGCGCCGGTGCGGGCGTCCTGGCCGGTGTACAGGACCAGCAGGTGCGACCGGGCCGACATCAGGGCCTCCAGGAGCAGGTGCCGGTCCTCGTCCCGGGGGTCCCGATCCCCCGCCCGGGGCGTGAGCCGCGTCAGGTCGAAGCCCAGCTCGGGGGCCTTGCGGGGGAACACCCCGTCGTCCATCCCCAGCAGGCAGACCACCGGGAAGGGCACGCTCCGCATGGGGGCCAGGGCGCACACCGTCACCGCCCCGCTCACCGGCCGATCCCCTCCCCGGGGCACTTCGAACCGGCCCGACACCACCTGCCGCAGGGCGGAGAGGTCCACGTCGGCGCCGCAGGACCCGGCCTCGCTCACCAGGTCGTCCAGGGCCTCCACCACCTGCTCCCGCTGCCAGGCCGCGTCCCCCCCGGGGTCCACCAGGGAGTCCACCACGCCCCGCAGCCTCCCCGCCCAGCCGGGCACCGTGGTGGGAGCGGCGACGGACTCCACCGCCCGGGCCAGGCCGTCGCAGAAGGCCGCGAAGCGCCCGAAGACCCGCGCCCCCTCCCCTTCCATGTCGTCGAAGGGGAGGAGGGGGGGATCTCCGGGCGAGGCGCCGGAGGGCCGGACCACCCTCCCCTCGTCGGCCATGACCACCCCCAGGGCGAGGCGCCGCAGCCCCCACAGGAACGTGTTCTGCCCCTCCTCCGGCTGGCCGTGGCCGTCCCGGTCGGCGGCGTCCCATCCCCAGCGGATCCCGGCGTCCCGCAACCATCCCCGGGCGGTGGACACGTCGTCCTCCGAGAGCCCGAACCGGCGGCGGACCCCGCCCTGGCCCATCAGGTCGGCGACCGCCGTGGCGGTGGCGCGGCCGTCGGCCAGCTCCAGCGTCCGGAGCAAGGCGTCCGCCACCGGGTTCAGGCGGCGCAGCGCCAGGTCCGCCACCTCGATGGGGATCCGTGGCCCCCCCACCGGGCCCCACGCCGCGTCCGGCGGGGCCCCGGGCACCGGCGCCTCCCTCCCCTCCCCGAAGACCGCCTCCACCAGGGGGGCGTAGGTCTCGATGTCCGGGGTCATCACCACGACGTCCCGGGGCTCCAGTTCACGGTGGCGGTCGAACAGGGCCAGGAGGGCGTCCCGCAGGACCTCCACCTGGCGGGTGGGCCCGTGGCAGGCGTGGAAGGCCAGGGAGTCGTCGTCGTCCCCGGGCCAGCGCACCCCGCCGTCGCCCGCCGCCCCCGGGACCGCCGGAGACGCCAGCTCCCGCACGTCGTCCTGGATCCAGCGCAGCAGGGAGGGTCCCCCTTGGGTGGGCCCGCCCTCGCCGGGGATGGGATCGGCGTCGTGGAGCGCGTCTCCGTAGGGCTCCCGCGCCGCCTCGGCCCACTCCAGCACCAGGGCCTGCATGTCCCGGGAGATCCTCCCGAACGCCGTCAGGAGGGGGTTCTGGCGCGCCATGGACTCCTCGACGTCCTGGACGCGCGCCAGGGTGGGGGCGCGGCGCTCGGCCCCCCGGGCCTCTGCGCGGGTGCGGTACTCGGCCCAGTACAGGGGGGACGGGGCGAACAGGTAGAGGTGGACGGGCACGGCGCGGGAGGCGCCCGCCAGCAGCCGGAGGGTGGAGGCCGGGAGCGCGGTGACGCCGAACACGTGCAGGGAGGGGACCGAGAGGCTCCCGGGGGCGGCGGCGTCCAGGCGGGCGAGGGCGGCGGCGGCACGCTCGGGGAAGGAGGGCCGGCCCACGGCGGCCCGGAGGTCGGCGAACAGGACCCGCTGCCACCGGGCGGCGGGGACCTCCTGGCCGTCCTGGACCAGCTCCCCGGGCGGGCGCCCCTCCAGCCACTCGGCGATCCAGTCCCCGCGGGAGACCGCGTAGCGGTCCAGCAGGTCGGCGACCTCCCGGGCGAGGCCCCAGCGGCGACGGTCCACCGCGTTTGCCGCTCCCTCCCCGCCCCCGGCCCGCAGGTAGGCCCGCACGTCCGCCAGCTCCTCGCGGTCGATGACCTCGGGGAGCCGTTCCAGCAGGCGCCACGCGAGGCACTCCGGCGCCCAGGGATCCGGCGTGGGGGCGACCTCGCCCAGGACGTCCGCCACCAGCTCCCCGAGCACGGCCGCGGGGAACCGGAAGTCGACGTTCGCGCAGATCCCGAGCCCGTCGGCGATCCGGGCCCGGAGCCAACGCTCCATGCCCCGGCTGCCCACCACCACGGACGCGGCGCGGAACGGGTCCCCCCCGCCGGCCCGCAGGTCGTCCACGAGCACGTCCGCGAGGCGCTCCACCCGGTGGCTCCGGTACAGGAAGAGTCCCGCCCCCTCCCGGGACGGGGAGACCACCTCGACCGCCGCCGCGGCGGCTCGCTCGACACCCATTCGGCCTCCCGCCCGGCGTCCCCCCGCCGCGCCGCGCCCCGCCCCCGTTCAGGGGCGGGAACGCCCCGTTCGGAGCCGCGAGCGAGGCCGATGATGCCACGTTCGCCGCGTGGGAGACAGGGCGCGAGGCCGGGGGGTGTCACGGATTGATACCCCAACGAGCGCGGGGCTACGGAGGGAGTTGCTGACGGCCCGGCGGCGGGACCGGGGCCTGGCTCGGCCTCCTCCCCACACGCGGCCCCCCTCCCCGGACTTCGGGAAGGGCGTACAGCGCCCCAGGCGCGCGCCTTTCTCCGCGTTGATCTCTCCGTGTCCTCTGTGTCTCTGTGGTTCGTTTCCGTTTCACGCTCATCAACCCGGGTCTCGCGGACTCCCCGGGCCAAGAGTGCCATCGTCGCCGTGGGTGAGACAGCATCCGCGAGTTCCGACATCCTCAAGGAAGCCATCGTCAAGCTCGTGGAGGCCGGCGAGATCGAGGTTCTCGGCCCCGCGGGCGGAAAGCGGCGGCGGCAGGACCAGGTCGGCGACAGCGACGTGATGCGGCCGGTGCGGCAGATGGGGCTCTTCCGGCGGAGGTGAGGGGGTCACAGGCGGCCCGAGAAAGCGGCTGCCAGGATTCCATGATCAAGAGCGTCGATGGCGTCCGTGAGGTTCTGTCGGAGGCAGGCGACGGCGCCCGCGGCGTCCCACGCTCGGTCGGCCGCGTCGACGAATCGGCGCTGGGTGGCGAGGTCGGTGATCGGAACTGCGAGGGCCGGGACGTCGCCAACCCGGAGGTGCGGCGGGCTCGAACGACTCAGTCGCCGCGCCTGCTCCATCAGCAGCTCATCATTCAGCATGTGCTTGAGGAACTCGGGAAGGATGAAGCGCTCGTCCGTTCGGAGCATCATGAGGCGCTGCGTCAGCGCGAACCTACCCCCTTCAGGGACTTGGCAGACCATCCCCATCGGCGCCTCGCGCGTCAGCACGATGTCACGCGGTCGGAGCGTCTCGCGCCGACTCCACGAATGGAAGTCGCGCTCGGTCAGATACCACACCCGTTCGGCAGCCAGCAGGTTCGGGCGGATGTTCGTCGTCTTGAGGCCGATGAACGCCGTCCTCTCTTCCGAGAACTCAGGGGTGTCATTGACGCAATCCACGATGTGAGTGCACAAGGCACCCAGCGGAGCCCAGATCCACCCGCTCGGAAGCGCAAAGGGCCCCTTCAGGCGCGGCCCCCGACCCGGCGTCGCAGCGTTGAAATTGCTCGTGGGCCACCGCCGGTGCGCTGCCTCAAAGTCGGCGAGCAAGGCCGAAACATCGCCGACCGCTCTGGTCCCGAGAAGGTTCGCCCGCAACAGTACACGGTACAGTTCGAGCCTCACGTCGAGAGAGGTCTTCGCGAGTGCCCTGGCCTCCTCGATCTTGCCCAACACCTCGTCGAGCTTGGTGACGATCCGCTCCTGCTCGGGAAGCGGAGGAAGCGGAACGGTCAGGTTCAGAAAACTGGACGCGCGGATCTGGTTGCGGCCCGTGCTTCCCCGCGAGATTGCCTCACAAGCTTCCCAGAACGCCGGCATGCGGAAGTAGTGAGAGAGATACCGGAGTGAGACTTGTTCCTGATCAACCTCGAACGTTGGGAAGTGAAAGGACCCTACGGCACCGTCGAACTCGGGCGGCACGATGGCCACTGAGCCCTTCCGCGCCCACATGTCGTTGTAGATCAGGTCGCCGGACCTCACCTCGAACCGTTCCGCGTTGAACTCGGCCCCCAGCCGTCGCTCATGCTCGGACACACCCTGGCCATACCACCTCACCCCGATCCCGAGGTATTCCCGGTCAGGTCGGAGAGATACAGGTCGGATCGCGAGCTTCGCGAACTGCTGGAAAGCCGCCTGCGGCCACCTCACACCCACCCCTCCCCCAGCGCCGCTCGGACCTCTTCCATCAGCTCGACGATCCGCCGCTCCCTTGCCAGGATCTCCTCCACGATCTGCGTGGGCGTCCGCTCCTCCGTGGCGACCACCGCCCGCGGGTTCTTCCGGTCGAGGTTGAACACCGGCCAGTAGGCCGCATCGCCCTCCGCCTCAGCCGCGGCGGCCTTGGCGTCGATCTCCTTGGCGCGGGCCAGCGCCGCCTCGACGTCCACGCGGCTGTCGCCGTCCGCCTTCATCTGCCTGGCGCCGTCGCGCTCGCGCTTCGCCTCCCGCTGGAGGGACCGCGCGCGGTCCAAGAGCGGCCTGGCCTTCGCCTCCGCGGCGGCGTGCTCGGCGCCCCAGTCGATGCGCCAGGCCCGCTCCCCCTCCTCGCGCTGGGTCCACCACGCCAGGAGCGGCTCGAACTCCTCGAAGCGCAGGGGCTTCGTCTTGGTGTAGCCCGAGGACTCGCCCGGAAGCGGATGCTCGTAGAACCAGATCTCCTGGGTCGGCCGCCCGGCCTCGAAGAACAACACGTTCGTCGCGATGCTCGTGTAGGGGGCGAACACGCCGGGGGGCAAGCGCAGGACCGTGTGGAGGTGGCACTCGCGCAGCAGCTCTCGCTTCACCTTCGCGCACACGCCGTCCCCGAACAGGGTGCCGTTCGGGACGATGACCGCCGCGCGGCCCCCGCGCCCGCCCGGCCCGGCAGCCCGCAATCGGCGCACGATGAGCTGGAGGAAGAGCAGCGCGGTCTCGGAGGTGCGCGTCTCCACGGGGAAGAACAGGGGGATCCCGGCGGTCTCCTCGCCGCCGAAGGGCGGGTTGGTGAGGATCACGTCCACCTGCGCGTCCTCGCCCAGCTCGCTCATCTTCACCGCGAGGCTGTTGCCGTACTCGACGCGGGGCACGTCCACCCCGTGCAGGAGCAGGTTCATCTGGGCGAGGAGGTAGGGGAGCGGCTTGGCCTCCTGCCCCCGGATCCCCTGGTGCAGCCTCTCCCGGTCCGCGTGGGTGCGGGTCGCCGGGCGCATGTGGGTGAACGCCTCCACCAGGAATCCGGCGGTGCCGCACGCCGGGTCCAGCACCACCTCCCCGAGCTTCGGGTCCACGACCTGGACGATGAGCCGCACCAGCGGGCGTGGCGTGTAGAACTCCCCGGCGGCGCCGGCCGCGTCCCGCATCTCCCGGAGCATCCCCTCGTACAGCGCGCCCAGGGTGTGAAGCTCCTCGGTGGAGTTGAAGTGGATGCCGTCCACCTTCGCGAGGAGGTCGCGGAGGAGGTAGCCATCGATCATCCGGTTGGTGGTGCCCGAGAACACCTTCGCGATCACCGCGCGCCGGTCTTCGGCGTCCTCCCCGGCGAGGCCCCGCAGGGTCTTGAGCAGCCCGGGGCCCTCGGTGCCGTCGGGACGGCACACCTTCTCGCCGCCGATGAACTGGATCAGCGCGTCGCCGGTCATGCCGGTGGGGTCCGCCGCCCAGTCGCGCCAGCGGTAGGGCGCCGGGATCATCGGGACGTGGTGGCGGCGGGCGAGCCTGGCCGTCTCTTCGTCGCGGACCTCCAGGTCGTCCAGGAACTTCAGGAAGAACAGCCAGGTGAGCTGGGGCAGCCGCGCCGCGTCCGTGTCGGTGCCGCGGTCCTTCCGCATGATGTCCCGGCAGGACTTGAGCAGCCCGCCCAGGCGCTGCGGCGTGGTGAGGGCGGGCGCGGATGCGGCGCGGCGCGTGCGGGCCAAGGGCTCTCCGTAAGTGACGCCGGTCTACCCGGCCCGGTCGAGGTCGTACAGGTGGCGATGGAGCGCCTCCACGGCGTCCCGGAGCGCATCGGTGCCGCCGAACCGGTCCGCCAGCTCGATGACGTTCCCGAGGTCCGAGATGGGCGGCAGGTCCAGCACTCCAGGGACCGAGATCTCGGCCTCGCCGTGCTCGGCGTACTTGTCGAGGATGGCCGCCAACACCTCCCGGGCCCGCGGCGGGTACTGCTCCCAGAACCCGGGAGCGGACCGCCGCAGCCGCTCCGCGCGCTCCCGTCGCGTGAGCAGCGGCGCGCCGAACGCGACGTGGCACAGGAGGTCGAACGGGTCGGAATCGTCGGCGGACGCGCGCTCGGCGAGCTCGGCCAGGTCGATCCCCCGGGACGCCAGGGCCTCCAACACCTCGCGCCTCAACTCCGGCTCGATCCATCGGGCCTGGAGGGCGGCGGCGCTCCGGAAGAGCGTGCGGACCCTGTCCCCCGCGTACTCCGCGTAGCGGACGGCGCGCAGCCGGCCGTCGCCGTCCATGACCTGCACGACGTCGGCCAGGATGACGACCTCCTCGCCGTCGGCGTAGAGCTTCCGAGGCTCGGGCGGTGGAGGAGGAGGGGGTGGGAGGGGGGGCCTGGGGCCGGGGGTTGGTCCCCCGTCGTCCCCGCCCTCCGGGCCCGCCGTGCTCTCGCCCGCCTCGCCCTCGCCGGATCCGTCGCCGCCGACGTCCTCCTCCTCGTCTGCCTCGGGGAAGCCGTCGAAGTCCGGATCGGCGAAGTTCCGCGTGGCCGTACCGGTGAAGTCGAGGATGTCGAAGAAGAACTTCCCCTTTGCCTCGCACAGGCGCGTGCCCCGCCCGATGATCTGCTTGAAGGTCGAGATCGATCCGACCACACGCACCAGCACGATCACCCGGACGGTGGGCGCGTCGACGCCGGTGGTCAGCATCTCGGACGTGGTCAGGATCGTCGGGATCGAGCCGTTGATATCCTGGAACTTGCTCAGGTGCGTCTTGCCGACCCCCGCCTCGTCCGAGGTGACCCGGCAGACGTAGTCCCGATCCTTCCGGACCTGGTCGGGGCAGGCCTCGACCAGCTCATCGCGCATCGCCTGGGCGTGCTCCTGGTCGACGCAGAACACCATCGTCTTCGAGTAGGGACCGATCCGCTTGAGGTAACGCGCGATGTAGCCCGCGATGGCGCGGGTCCGGGCGCGGAGGACGATCTTCCTCTCGAAGTCCTTGGTGCCGTAGAGCTGATCGGGGATCTGCCGGCCATGCCGTTCCGCGGTGGCTGCCCCCGGGCGCCAACCCACGGCGTCGACGTCCGTGAGCACGCGGCGGACCTTGTAGGGGGCGAGGAAGCCGTCGTCGATCCCCTGCTTCAAGCTGTACTGGTAGACGGGCGAACCGAAGTAGTCGTAGGTGTCGCGGTTGTCCTCGCGCAGCGGCGTCGCCGTCAGCCCGAGCTTCGCGGCGCCCGCGAACCAGTCGAGGATCTCCCGCCAGGTCGAGTCGTCCCGGGCGCTGCCGCGGTGGCACTCGTCCACCACCACGAGGTCGAAGAAGTCGCGGGGGTACTGCCGGAAGAGCCCCCGGCGGCTCGCGTCCTCGGCGATGGCCTGGTAGGTGGCGAAGTACATCTCGCGCCCGACGACGGCGTCGCCCTCGATGCGGCAGAGAGCCGACCCGAACGGCGCGAAGTCCTTCATCATCGGGTCGGAAACGAGCACTTCGCGGTCGGCGAGGAAGAGGATCCGGGGCTTCCCGGGGCGGCCCTTCCGGTTCCACCCCGCGGTCCACAACCGCCAGCACACCTGGAAGGCGATGAAGCTCTTGCCGGTGCCGGTCGCGAGGGTCAGGAGTACGCGCTCGCGCCCCCTCGCGATGGCCTCCACCGCGCGGTGCACGGCGATGAGCTGGTAGTACCGGGGCTTGTGCTTGCCCGTGTATAGCGGCACGCCGAGCACCCGCGCGGCTTCCGGCGGCAGCCCGGTCGCCCCGCGCCAGCGGTCGAAGAGCGCCTGGGGGGAGGGGAACGAATCGAGCGTGGTCTCGGTACCCGTCAGGAGGTCGCGCTCGATGATGGTGAGCCCGTTCGTCGCGTAGGCGAAGGGGACGCTGAGCGTGGCAGCGTACTCGATGGCCTGTTGCAGCCCGTCGGTGGCGGGCACCCCCCTCGCCTTCGCCTCGACCACGGCCAGGAGCTGGTCGCGCGACCAGCGCAGGACGTAGTCGCACCGCTTCCCCGTGCCGCGCCGGTGCGCGCGGCCGGTCACGGTGATGCGCCCGTCCGTGAACTGGTACTCCCGGCGGATCTGTTCGGGGAGCCACCCGGAACGTTCCAGGGACGGATCGATCAGGGTCGCGCGGGTGTCGGCCTCGGTGTCGATCATGGATGCGCCGGCAGTATACAGTGCCGGGCGCCGGAGGGGACATCACCGGGACAGGAACGGGGCACGTGCAGCAGGGCGGGAGGTGGACCACCCGGGCTCAGGGGCGCCTCCTCCTGGCGACA
>JAKLKC010000150.1 GCA_023150875.1 Myxococcota bacterium
ACCCCCGCGGAGGCGCCCGGGACGATCCGGACCTGCCCCGCTCCCCCCGACGCTCCGGGGGCGCCGGCCAGCAGCTCCGGGAGCCGGTCGCCGTCCAGGTCCCCCGAGGCGAGGGCGCTTCCCAGGCCATCGCCGCCGACCTCGCCCCCGAGGCAGGCGGCGGCGTCGGCCAGCTCCAGCACCGTGGGGGGCAGGGGGCCCCGGAACCAGCAAGCCAGCCCGCCCCCCTTCGGTCCGCCGCCGGGGGCGCCGATCCACAGGTCCCCCCAGCCGTCGCCGTCGACGTCCCCGGCCGCCCGCAGGGCGGTCCCCGCCCTGGCCCCGACATCCTCCCCCGCCACCTGGGCCTCGGCCTCCTCCAGGGGGATCTCGCCCTCGATGGCCGTGGCGAGGGATCCGTCCTCGCCCAGCAGGCTGTCCGGGGGGCAATTGCCCGCCCCGGGGTTCACGGTGGCGAGGCGGTCGTCGCAGTCCCCCTCGCAGACCGCCCACCCGTCGAAGTCCTGGTCGAACCCCTCGTCGACGATGCGGTCGCAGTCGTCGTCCACGAGGTTGCACACCTCCGGGGCGTAGGGGTACACCTCGGGGTAGGCGTCGTTGCAGTCCGCCATGCAGATGGACCAGCCGTCCAGGTCGAAGTCGAAGCCCTCGTCCACCAGGCCGTCGCAGTCGTTGTCGAACTGGTCGCACTGCTCCCGCTGGGTCGGGTTCGCCGAGCCGTCGTAGTCGTCGCAGTCCCCCTGGCAGGGGCTGAAGC
>JAKLKC010000151.1 GCA_023150875.1 Myxococcota bacterium
GACCCGCGCGATCCGCTCCTGGAGCGAGGCCGGCAGCTCCTTGACCTCGTCCACGATGAGCAGGTCGAAGCGGTCGGGGTGAATCTCGGCGGCGGTGATCCCGCCGCGAGGCCAGGCGAGGCGCACGCGGCGATCCCGCCACCCCCCGTCGTCGTCGTTGTCCTCGGACTCCCGATCACGGCCCACGGGGGCTTGGTGAGCGCGGGTGATCAGCTCCTCCCGCCACTGTGCGACGAGCGCGTCGGGCACGAGGATGAGCGCCCGGAGCCTCCCCTTCGTCTGCGCTTGAAGCGCGTTGAGCACCATGAGCGCCTGCACGGTCTTGCCCAGGCCCACCTCGTCGGCGAGCAGGTGGCGCACCCGCGGGGCCGTAAGCGCCCGCTGGACGTTGCCGAGCTGGTGCGGCAGCCGCCGCGCGGCCACGCCGAGGGCGCCGAACAGCTCGACGGACTCCCGCTCGACGAGCCGGCGCAGGGCTTGGGTCCCGAAGATGAGCTTCAGCAGGGCGTCGTCTGAGCCGCTCACAGCGCCCCCAGGCCAAGCGCGTCGCGGCGACGGAGGGCGGCGTAGCGGCAGGCGAGGGCGCCGTGGCGGTCGCTCAGGGCGAGGGTGAGCGCGTCCTCACCCGGAGACGTCGGCGCGGGCAGCCACAGCCCCATGAGCTCGCCGACCTGCGCGGCGCTCCAGCGCGGCTGCGTCGCGGGGCGGGCCTTGAGGGCCTCGGCGAGCGCCTTGCAGAGCGTGTCGAG
>JAKLKC010000152.1 GCA_023150875.1 Myxococcota bacterium
CCTCCTCCTTGTCGGCCTGCTCCTCCTCCTCGTGGGCGGCGATCACCGTCGCCGGCGACGCGGCACGCCAGGCCTGCACGGCTTCGCACAGGGCCGGGGGCAGCTCGTGGACGCCGATGTCCTCCAGGGCGGCCAGGATCCGGATCGCCGTCGCGTCGACGCGCACGCCCGCCACGAGCATCCCGTGGTCGGGTGAGGCCTCCAGCAGCCAGGCGGCGGCGCGCAGGCCTTCGGTCCAGCTCCGGCGGAGGTGGTCGGGGTTGTTCCCGCAGTGCATGCAGGTCGGGTAGTTGCCGGGGCGGACCCACCCGTCGCAGTGGGGATGGGGGCAGGTCTCGACGGCGTCGCCGACGACGCGGGCGCGGTAGACGCCGTCCCGGACCTCGGGGTGGAGCTGTCGGGCCGCGAGGTTGTTGAGCACCCGGGCGTCGGCCTGGCGGACCGCCTCTGCCTGCGCGCTCGGTTCGGGCATCGCGACGATGGCCCGCGCTTGGCTGAAGGGATCGGCCTGGCGGTGGGCCTCCGACTTGGCCACCGCATCCTCGAGCTCGGCCAGCAGTCGGGGGCGGCCGTCCAGGGCTCGGCGCAGGCGGTCGGCGGCCCAGGTCCCGGCGTTCGGCGCCTCCAGCGCGGCGTCGAGCAGGGCGTAGCCGGCGGCAAGGTCGC
>JAKLKC010000153.1 GCA_023150875.1 Myxococcota bacterium
CGCGGCCGGCGGCCTCGTCTACATGGACGGCGCCAACATGAACGCCATCTGCGGCTGGGTCGACCTCGGCAGACTGGGCGTCGACGCGGTGCACAACAACACCCACAAGACATGGTCCATCTCGCACGGCGGCGGCGGGCCGCCGAGGAAGTCGTTGACCACGGCCCAGTAGAGCGACCCGCCCAGGTGCCCCCGGGTCGTGCCGAGGACGGCGATCAGGTCGCCCTCGCGCTGGAAGGCCGACGGGACCCGGCAGGTGACGTCGTCGAGGAGACCGACCATGCCGACGGTGGGCGTCGGGTCGATGGCCCCGGTCGGGCTCTCGTTGTAGAGGGACACGTTCCCGCCGGTGACCGGGGTCTCGAAGGCCCGGCAGGCGTCGCCCATGCCGCGGACGGCTTCGCGGAACTGGAAGAAGCTTTCGGGCTTGTCGGGGTTGCCGAAGTTGAGGCAGTTGGTGATGCCTAACGGAAGCGCGCCGGTGCAGGCCACGTTCCGGGCCGCCTCGGCCACCGTCATCTTGCCGCCCTCGTACGGATCGAGCGCCACATAACGGTTGGGGCAGTCGACCGAGACCGCCAGACCGAACCGGGCGCCCTCGACCAGCAGCACGCCGGCGTCGCCCCCC
>JAKLKC010000154.1 GCA_023150875.1 Myxococcota bacterium
GCTACTCCATCTCCGACGAGGCGGACTTCACCGCCGGGGCGATGATCGCGCTGGGGAAGAGGCCCGAGGAGGGGCTGTTGTACCCTAGGCCCGCCAGCGAGTTCGGGACGTACCCCCACGCGTTCTTCGGGCAGGTGAGGTTCTATTTCTGAGCGTGCTCGGGTCATGTACTGAATGGCTGGTGCGAGTCCGGGATCGAGCGCGGGCGCGGGCACGGGCACGGGCACGGGCACGGGCACGGGCACGGGCACGGGCACGTGAAGCTGCGATGCTCCGGCGGTTCCCGAGCCATCGGGATGGGCGTCTTCTTCGAATTGGGTACGGATCCTCTTGACGGCCCCCCCTCCCCTCGGGGTATGAGGTCCTTGTCGCGGGCGAAAGGACGCGGGGCGGGTGGCCGCTCCGGCGACCGGCGGCATCGGGGAAGGTCCCGGGCCGTGTCCCGGACGGAGGGCGAGATGCCGAAGCTCGAAGCTCACGCGCGGGGAAATTTCGATACCCTGGGAAACGGGGGCGGCAAGTCCAAGACCGTCCGGCTGGCGGTCCCCATCGGGAACCTGATGGTCCGGGGGCAACTCTGGGTGATGGTGTTCAGCCGCTCGGCGTC
>JAKLKC010000155.1 GCA_023150875.1 Myxococcota bacterium
TTCGCCGATGCGCTGCGGCCGCTGCGCGATCTCGCCGACGTGCGCCTGCCGCTGATGCCGTCGCGCGTGCTCTCGCTGATCGGCGAAGCGGGTGGCTTGGCCGAGCCGGCGCCGCCCGCAGGGCTCGGCCGCACGGCGGAACCTCCCAGAGTGGCCGGCGGCCTCGCGCTGCAGGCCCAGGGCAGCGTGGACATCGCCGCGCCACCGGAGAAGGAGTTCGCCGTGCTGCTCGATCCGGCGGCGCTGGCGCGCGTCCTCCCGGGATGCCACGCGCTGCAGCGCGACGGCGAGCATCGCTACCGGGCCGACGTCACCGTCGGCGTGGGGCTGGTGAAGGCGCGCTACGAGGCCCGCATCGAGCTGTCGGAGATCGATGCGCCGCGCAGCCTGCGGCTGGCCGGCTCGGGCCAGTCGTCGCTGGGCACGGGCTCCGGCAGCGGCACGGTGCGCCTCGAGGCCACGGCTGCCGGCACCCGGCTGCACTACGACTATGCGGCGCAGGTGGGCGGCAAGGTGGCCGCCGTGGGCAGCCGCATGCTCGAAGGGGCCGCGCGCATCGTGCTGGCCCAGCTGTTCGAGTCGCTCGGCCGCCAGGCCGCCGGCGAC
>JAKLKC010000156.1 GCA_023150875.1 Myxococcota bacterium
CGGCCAGGGCTGCGTACGGCCAGACGGTCACGCCGCCAACGCCGATGACTGCGACGACACAGACGACCAGGTCTACCCCGGCGGGGAGGAGGTCTGCGATGACGCTGACAATGACTGCGACGGCGTCGTCGACCCCTCCACCGCCGCGGGGGTGGTCACTTGTTGGACCGACGCGGACGGAGACGGCTTCGGCGCCACGGACGGCCAGGTCCTGGCCTGCGCCTGCGGATTCGGCCTGTCCGACAACGACCAGGACTGTGACGACGACGACCCGGACGCCTGGCCCGGCGCGTCCGAGACCCTGTACGACGGCGTGGACTCGGACTGTCTCGGCCTGCAGGGCGAGTACGACCAGGACGGCGACGGCCACGACTGGATCGGCGGGAAGGGCGTGGACGGTACCGACTGCGATGACGCCGACCCGTTGATCAACCCCGAAGTGCTGGACCTGTGCGACGACAAGATCGACCAGGACTGCGACGGGGAGATCCAGGAGTGTGGCCTGGGCGTGACGACGGACGCTGGGGATGCCTGGTGGCAGGTCTACCGGGACTCGGACATCCGCACCTACGGCTACTTCGGTCGGCTCCTCCGACACGCGGGGG
>JAKLKC010000157.1:0-300 GCA_023150875.1 Myxococcota bacterium
CGAGCCAGACGGACGCGATGGTGCGCGAGAAAGAGCGCCGCGCGCGCGAGCTGTTCCCGAACACGATCGCGGCTCGCGAAGGCGTCGTCATCGAGATCTAGCGGGAGGCGCCGCGAGCGCCCTGAATCGCACGGCGTTCCGCGTCCGTGACCGCGTCCGTGTCCGCGTCCGCGCCCGCGCCCGCGCCCGCGCCCGTGCCCGCGTCCGCGTCCGTGCCCGCGTGTTTTGATCAAGTTGGGCGGGAGGCGCACGGAAGCAGGCCATGAGAATGGGGTCCCAATCCCCTAGGCTTCCATCGTT
>JAKLKC010000157.1:310-603 GCA_023150875.1 Myxococcota bacterium
GAGGGATTTATTATAGCAAGCTCGGCCGACCGATAACAAAACCGACGGGCGGGGCGCCGAACATGATCGCGATCATGCTGAAAGAGTGGTACGGTGGGCCCAATTGCCGGAGGAAATAGAGCATGCTCCACCATGCAGCCCGAATTCAAAAGGCAAGGGCCGAAGACGAGGACACCATCATTATGGCGTCCGAGGTGCGGGAAGGTCTCACCGCCCGCGAACGCTGGCTGCCGTGCAAATATTTCTATGACGACCGGGGCAGCGCCCTCTTCGACGCCATTACAACGCTTCCC
>JAKLKC010000158.1 GCA_023150875.1 Myxococcota bacterium
TGGTCGGGCCCGAACCGCCAGACCTTCGCCCCCGCGTAGCCGGGCTCGCCCCCGGGGTCCGCGAGGACGTCCCCGTCGGCCAGGCAGGGGTCGGCGATCTCGGGCAGGCCCCCGGCGCCGGTCCCGTCGGGGTCGTACTCCGCGGGGTCCACCGTCTCCTCGTGGGGTATGGTCTGGACCACCCGGGGGCGGGCCCCCAGGGGGTCGGCCGGAACGAAAATCAGGGGGCGACTCGGAGCGCAGGCGGCCCACGGGACCGGCGCGGTGGGGTCCACGCATGCCGAGATGGCCTGGGGATCCGTCCAGGTCACCAGGGCGAAGGGGTGCTCCGCGGAGTCGTCGGCGATCCGGAAGACGACGGCGTAGAATCCCTGGTTCGCGTTGCCCCCGCCGGCGTCGAGCCCGTCGAAGCGCGGGAGCAGCCGGGCGCAGCGGTAGCGGCCGAGATGCTGGTTCCATCGCTTGAGGGCGCAGAAGGCCCGCTTCTTGGACCGACGACGGTACTCGACCGACGTGAACTCGCTCTCGGCCGTGCAGGACTCGGAGATTCCGTCCGCGTCGAGGTCGGCGCAGTCCACGGGGTCCAGGATGGACACCATGAA
>JAKLKC010000159.1 GCA_023150875.1 Myxococcota bacterium
TCTACCGGACGGCCCACACGCTCACCATCGCCCGGCTGCACGCCGAGCATCGCGCATTGGGCGGCAGCCTAGAGGCCGAGCCCCTGGTGGCGACCTTGCTGGCGGCGGGTTGGTTCCGCGACGGCGAGCGGTGGGACCAGCTCGTCCCGGCGGCGGACTACCTCACCGGCTCGCTCTGGCCCAAGGTCGCGCGAGCGAAGTCCCACGGCGCCGACAACCAGGTCGCGCGGCTCATGGACGCCATCCAGCCCGCCCTCTACGACGACATCGACGGCGTGTCGCCCCGCCAGGGCTGGGTGCCCTTGGAGCTGGTCGAGAGCTGGTTCAACGACACTTATAGCGCCAGCTACCGATACCGCACAGTCGGTCTGGAGCGTGTGGAGGGGCTCGTCACGCTCCGGGGCCGGGACTATGCCGACCTCGGCGACAAGCACGATGACGTTCACCCCGAGCTGCCCTTGCTCTTGGGCTGGATCAACCACGACAAGACCTTGTTCTCGCCGCCCAAGAATCGGCGCTCCGACGACATCGACAAGCTCCGCGTCGAGAAGGCGACACAGTGGGAGACGAGCTTCATCGGCTGGTGCGGGGCGAAGCCCG
>JAKLKC010000015.1 GCA_023150875.1 Myxococcota bacterium
TCAGCCCCGCCCCCCTCGCCGCCCTACGGGCTACTCGAAATCCCTGCGAGGCGGACGATCAGAGCCGACGATCAGGGGAGGGCCGCCGGGGCCCCGAAGCACGCGCCCCCGCCGCCGGCGGGAGGCGGCGAGCGGCGGTGCCCCGGAGCCCCGCCCCGAGGCTCCGGGGCACCCGGCGTCCCCACCGCCGCGGAGAGGGCCGGGAGCCCCTGGGCGTGGCCCGCATCCTCACACCACGACGTACCCGAGCACCGCCGCCGCGTTCATGATCGGGGTCAGGAGCCGGGGGTCTTCCAGGGGCAGGTGGAGGTCGGGCCGGGAGGGCAGGGCGTCCTCGGCGCGCTCGTACAGCGCGAAGGCGGGCGAGCCCCCGTTCATCGAGGAGGCGTACCCGAGTCCGTCCAGCTCCAGGTACGCGGCGTGGATCGCCCGCGACCAGCGCCGGGCACGGGAGCGGGGGCCGGAGCAGATCGCCATGGAGGCCCCCGCCGCCGTGGGCCACGGGGAGCACAGGTCGAGGAGCGTCACCTCCCGTTCCAGCGCGAAGCCCACCAGCCAGGGGGCGCAGGCGCTCCGATCCACCAGGCGGGCGTCCTGGAAGGCCTCGGCGAGGCAGGTCGGGACCGTGTCGGCGGCGTAAAGGATCCCGTGGCGCGCGTGCACGGACGGCGGCGGCGGGTGGTGGTCGAAGCGGGAACCCGTGGGACCGAAGCGCCGGAGCTCGTCCCAGTGGGTGGGATGGGCTCCACCGCGGCGATAGATCCGCCACAGTCGCGTGCCCGCCGGGACCCTGCGGAGGACCGGCGGGACCTCGCGGAGGCGCGACGGCAGGGGCGGCTCGGGGAACCTGGGCACCGGGACGGCCGGACGTTCAGAGCAGGCCGGCGAGCTCGGCGACGGCGGCGGGGGGATGGCCCCCTCTCAGCCAGTCCCTAGGACTCAGCGGCCCGTCCCCCCCCTCCTCGGCGGGCAGGAGATCGGGGTGCGGCGTCACGAACCAGCGGTACACCGCGAGGGGGTGCAGGTCGGGGTCCAGGCGGGCCAGGACCTCGCCCAGCCCGGGGAGGAGCCGGTCGCCGTCGAACTGGAAGGAGGGGATCCGCCACTCTCCGTCCAAGCGGATGCCATAAAGGGTCGGGGGCTGCTGCGTGAGCCGCTGGCGGATCCGGCTGTCGTTCACGGAGAGCACCGTCGCCGTCGCGGCGGTGGTCAGGCCCGTCGTCACCAGGGCCGCGAACTCCGCCGCGCCCTGGTCGAGGGGCGAGCCCGATGGAAAGGGTCGGGCCTCCAGGTCCAGCCCCCCCTCCTTCAACAGCGCCGCCTCCTCCTCCGTCAGGTCGCGGCGTGCGTCGGGGCGGAAGAGCACCCTCGGCATCCGCCGGATGGCGGCGGCGACGAGGTCGTCGAAGCGGGACGGCGTGGCGGAGATGGCCCGCTCCTCGAGGAGACGGGCCCGGGCAGCGGCGGCGCTGGCGGTCATGGGTACGACCTCCTAACGCAAACTAACATCTCCACCTTGCGTGAGCAAGGTCGATCTCGCGGCATGATCGGGATCCGCCCTCCCCCGCCCGCCGCGGCGGCGTCGCCACCGAGAGGGGCCAGGAGGGCTAGGAGTGGCCGTCCGGGGGAGCGGAGTCCTCCGCCAGGAACGATACCCCGGTCAGCTCCTCGGAGATCGCCCAGAGCCGGTCGGCCAGCTCGGGGTCGCGGGCGGCGCGGCTGGGGGTGCCCCGGGCGGGGGGGCCGCCCCAGATCCCGAGCACGGCGGGGCCGAAGAAGTCGCCCCCGGCGGCGTCGGGGGCGGTGGCGGCGTAGACCGTGGGGAGGGCGCCCGAGGCGGCGCTCTGGGCGAAGAGGCGGTTTCCCCAGCTCCGCATCACCGCCCCCAGGAAGTAGGGCTGCATCTCGTGGCCGACGGACTGGAGGTTCGTCGCGCTGTAGCCGGGGTGGCAGGCGACGGAGAGGGCGTGGGGGTGGGCGGAGAGGCGCCGGTGGAGCTCCTGGGAGAACAGGAGGTTGGCGAGCTTGCTCTGGCAGTAGGCGCCCCACTTGTCGTAGCGGCGCTCCCCCATGAGGTCGTCGAAGTCGATGCGGCCCCGGTGGTGGACCAGGCTGGACACCGTCACCACCCGGGGGGCCGGGGCGGCGAGGACCCGGTCCAGCAGCAGCCCCGTGAGGGCGAAGTGGCCGAGGTGGTTGGTGCCGAGCTGCATCTCGAAGCCCTGGGCGGTCTCCCGCCGGGGGATCGCCATGATCCCGGCGTTGTTCACCAGGAGGTCGAGCCGGGCGTACCTCGCCCGGAAGGCCAGGGCGAAGGCCCGCACCGAGTCCAGGTCGGCGAGGTCCAGGGGCAACGCCTCCAGGTCGGCCTCCGCCACCTCGGCCCGGATGGCGTCCCCGGCCTCGCCCGCCCGCTCCATGCTCCGGCAGGCCATCACCACCCGCGCGCCCCTGGCGGCGAGGACGAGGGCCGCCTCCCAGCCGATCCCGCTGTTGGCCCCCGTCACCACCGCCGTCGTGCCCCGCAGCGAAGGCACGTCCTCCACCGACCAGCCCTTGGGCATCGCCGACTCCCACGCGGCGCCCGATGGGGCGCCGCCGGCAGGATGGCCACCGCCGCCCCCCCGGTCAACGGGTGGGCGGTCCCGAGGGGCCGGCGGGACCGGATTGACGGGCCCGGAGCGGGGCGGCTACCATCCTCCGGTCGCGCGGCGCTTCCGCGCGGCTGGAGCCGTCGGGTTGAGGCAGAGTCGTCGGATCGGGGCCACTCTCACCGCCCTCGCCGCCTCGGCGCTGGTCGCCGGCGCCGGGGGCTGCGGCGAGGACGAAGCCCCCGAGGGGCTCGTGGCCGACCTGGGAGGGATCGAGATCGACTCCGTCCCCGATGCGCCCGCCTCGCCCGCCGCCCCGCCGGCCCCTCCCGCCCCCGCCGCCGAGGCCGCCCCCGCGCCTCCGCGCCCCCGGTCGGCGCCTCGGACCCCCGAGAGCGCCGCCGCCAAGGAGAAGCTGGGCAAGGACATCGCTACCCTGGCCCCCCAGGTCCAGCGCTGCTACGAGAGGGTCCTGAAGGGGGGAGACGACGTGGGGGGCACCGTCGCCGTCGCCTTCACCATCGAGCCCGCGGGGCACGTCCGGGGCGTCCGGATCAGCCGGGACGGGATCCGCCGGGCCGACCTGCGGGACTGCATCCTGAAGGTGGTGGGGGACTGGCGCTTCCCGCCCACGGGCGACGGGCCCGTGGACGTGGAGTACCCGTTCCACCTGCGTCCGGGGTTCTAGCCCGGGACCCGCCCCCCTCGCCGCCGCCGCCCCACCACCAGCGCGACGAGGGCCGCCGCGATCGAGGACCCGCGGGAACCGTCCTGGGCGGCGGCGGCGCAGCCGCACTCGGGGGGAGTACCCGGAGGGGGATCTTGTCCGTCCCCCGGTGGGGGGTCTTCGGCCGGACCGGGCTGGAGGGGGATCTCCACGTCGACGTTCCCGGTGTTCCGGGCGTCGTGGTGGAAGCCGGCCCATTGGACGGGGGCGTCGGCCCGGCCGCGGGTACGCCAGGCGAACAGGAGCCCCTCCCGGGTGGCGACCACGACGTCGAGCCACCCGTCGCCGTCGACGTCGCCCACGGCGGGGGAGGCGAGCTGCCAGCCGCCGTGGACCTTCGGCCAGCCCGCGGGCTCTACGCCTTCCGCATCCCAGGCGTGGGTGACGAAGGCGCCGCTCCCGTGGATGGCCTCGGGGGCGCCGTCCCCCGAGACGTCCGCGACGGCGGGGGTGGCGAAGAACTGGACGTCCTCCATCTGCCGCGGGAACCCCGGCAGCGAGGCCCCCGTCGCGCCGTCGTAGGCGGCGAGGCCGTGCTGGTGCTCGTAGCGCTTCCACCACGCCGCCAGGTTCAGCCCGTACCCGATCCCGCTCGCCGGCGCCAGCAGGTCGGGCACCCCGTCGCCGTTCATGTCGGCGAGGGCGGGATCGGTGATCATCATCAGCATCGAGGGTTCGTCCACGTCCGAGCCGGGGCCGAAGTTCCCCGACGTGGCGTCCAGGGCCATCCACGTCGAGGCGTCCCCGGCGAAGACCCTGCCGGTGTCCGCCACCGCCGCGGCGAAGACCTCGTGGGCGCCGTCGCCGTCCAGGTCCGCCAGCGCCGGCGCAGAGGGGACGCCCTCGCCCACGTAGGGCAGCGCCCCGGCGAAGAGACCCAGGACCGGCGCCGGCGACTCCCACGCGAACGGACCCCGGGGATCGGCCTCGCCCCCGGCCCGGAGCGCGTACAGGACCCCGTAGCCGGTGATGTCGCTGCCCACCACCTGGTTGGTGCCCAGCACCACCTCCCACTCCCCGTCGCCGTCGATGTCCCCCACCGAGGGGGTGGAAACGATCCGCCGCCCTTCCCGCCAGGTCACCTGGCCCGAGCCGTCCACCTCCTCCAGGAGGTTCACGTCCACGGGCCAGCCGGGGTGGGGCGAGCCGTCCCAGCGGAACACGTACACCCTCTGGTCCATGCCCGCCTGGACGATCTCCAGGGTGCCGTCCCCGTCCAGGTCCCACAGCACGGGCGAGGCGAAGAAGCCGCAGTCCCACGTCGCGTCGTCCGCCAGCTCCGCCTGGTCGCAGCGGGATCGGTCCATCTCGGCGGGAAAGCCCCCCTTGGGCGCGCCACCGGCGTCGAAGGCGTACACCCGCCCCGAGAGGGTGGCCACCACCACGTCCAGGACCCCGTCCCCCTCCAGGTCCCCCACCGCCGCGGTCGCCAGGACGTCCTGGATGGCGACGTCGTCGAAGGCGCCTCCGGCGTAGGCCGGGGCGTCGCGGTGGTGGCCCGGGAGGGAGGGGTCGAGGGCGGGAAGGGGGCCCACCTCCGCGGGGAAGCCGAGGAGCTCGCTCCCGTCGCCCCCGAAGGCGTGTACGCGGCCGTCGCTGGTGGCCAGGACGATCTCCAGGTCCAGGTCGCCGTCCAGGTCGGCGAGGTGGGGGCTCGACTCCGCCGAGGACCCCAGCCGCACGGGGAAGCCCGGGAGCAGGTCCGGATCGTGGTGGACGTACACGCTGCGCCGGGTGGTGGAGGCGTTGCCCCTCGGGTCCTCCACCCGGAGCCGGAGGGTGAGCTCCAGGTCCGCCAGGGCCTCCGCGCGATCGACGATGGTGCCGTTCCGGTCCAGGGGCGCCGGGCGCGCCGTGGGGTCGAAGCGCTCCGGGGGGATCCCGGCCAGGTCCCATGTGGCGAGCACCCCGGGGGTGGTCTGGCCCTCGGGCACCGTGCCCGACGCGATGGGCAGCCAGTCGCCATCGTCGGGCTCGTCCCCCGGCGCGTACTCCAGGGTGAAGGCCAGGTCGCCGCCCCGGCCGGAGATCGCCGCGACCACCTCGATCTCGGGGGTGGCGGCGGGGTCCACGAACTGGGCCCAGCGGGGCTCCTCGACGAAGGCCACCGGGGGGATCCGCGAGGCGTCGGCGCCGATCCGGTCCACCGCGGCGCCCAGGTGCATCCGGCCCCAGCCGAAGAAGGGGTCCCAGCCCGGGCGGCTCGGGAAGAGCTCGGGATCGGCTTCCTCGCCCCTGGACTCGGGGACGTCCACGTCGGTGGCGCTCTCCCTCAGGATCGCCCCCACCTCGGCGGCGGACAGGGGAGGGTCCATGCCCACCTCTCGCCCCCGGGCCACCAGCAGCGCCGCGCCCCCGGCGATCTGGGCCGTCGCCCCGGTGGCGCAGGCGCTGGACCCGGCGACCAGGTCCATGCGGGAGCCGTAGTTGTTGCAGTTGACGAAGCGCAGGAAGCTGGTGGCGTCCTCCCAATCGGCGGCGTCGGGCCCGATGGAGTGGACGTAGAGCACGGTAGGGTCGAAGGAGGGGAAGTTGTGGTGGGGGCTGGTCTCGTCCCCCGCGGCGCCCACCGCCACCACGCCCCGGTCCCAGGCGTAGCGGAGGGCCCTCTCGGTCATGGGGGTGTGGGTCATCCCCCCGGTGGCCATGGCGACCGAGGCCGCCCCGTGGTCCACCGCGAAGGTCACCGCCTCGGCGATCCGGTGGCCGACGGAGATGAAGGAGTCCCCGATCCGGATGGGGATCAGGGCGCAGGAGGGGCAGGTCCCGATCCGCGAGCCGTTGCGGGAGTTGGGATCTCCCTCCCGGAGGCGCCCCTCGGCCCCGGCGTCCTTCAGGACCCCCGTGCCGTGATCGCCATAGAAGGAGTAGTTGTCGGCACCGGGGTCGTTGTCGTCGCTGAAGAAGTCCCAGCCGGCGATGTCGTCGACGTAGCCGTTGGCGTCGTCGTCCACGCCGTCGGAGAAGGCGGCGATCAGGTCCGAGGGATCCAGGACCGACGCCGCGCGGGGATCCCCCAGCCCGGGGTCCAGGCGGGGATCGGAGGCGTAGTCCGCGACGTTGAGGAGGCCGTTGCCGTCGGGATCCCAGGTCCGGGGCTCGGGGTAGGTGGCGCCGCCGGCGTCCAGGGGGGGTGGCAGCTCGCCGGCGTTGAGCTGGATCTTGTGGACCAGATCCCCCTCGTCCCACTCGATCCCGCTGTCCAGGACGGCGACGGCGGCGTCCCACCGGCCGGTGGTCACCCGGAGGGCCTCGTCCAGGGCCTGGCCGGAGCCGATGGCCAGCTCTGCCTCCCGCGCCTGGGCCCGGGCGGGCTCGGGCACGAAGCCCGAGAGGTCCCACTTGCCGTCCATGTCCCCGGGGCAGGCCGAGAACGTGCCGTCGAGGCCGCAGTCGGGGAAGACCGGCAGGGGGACCGCGGCGCGGACCGAGGCGGGGGAGGGGACGAGCAGGCAGGCGAGGGCCAGCGACGCCCCGGCGCGGGAGGGGGCGGCGTTCACGGGATCGCGATCTCCCAGCTCTGGTCGAGGAAGGTGCTGGGCCAGGGCCCCTCGTAGTCCGGGTCGTAGTCCGGGTGGTCGGTGCACGCGCTGACCGAGATCTCGTCGTTGAGCACCTGCATCGCGCCCCCCTCGAAGTGCAGGAACAATGCGTCCAGGGCCTTGGTGCACCACTGGCTGTCGCTGGCGACGACCCTCAGGGTCGCGCCCCGCCGCGCGGTGAACTCCAGGGGCGCGTGGGTGTCCTGGTGGCCGTCGTCGTCCCGGAGGACCTCTGTGCCGTCCACGTAGACCCGGACGTCGTCGTCGACGTGCCAGAAGTGCCAGGCGGTCTCCCCGCCCGAGAGGGTGTAGGCCAGCTCGTCGTCGTCGTCCCACACGAAGATCCGCGCCGAGTCGCTGCCCTCGCCGCCGGCGGGGTCCCGGGCGACGAGGGTGATGGTGTGGGTCCCCGAGGAGAGCCCCGTCACCGGCAGGTCCACCCGCCCGCCGGGATCGGCCCCGCCGCTGCCGATCCAGCCGTCGAGGTCGCTGTACCACAGGACCGCGAGCTGGTCGGGGGGGTCGTCGGGATCCGCGACCTGTCCGACCAGCAACGTCTCGGCGGCGGCGTGGACCGCGGCGCCGTCGGCGGGGGAGACGATCTCCACCAACGGGGGCTGGGGGGACCCGTCGGGGGGCTCGCCCGCGGCGACCAGGTCCACCGGCCACAGGGCGTCCTCCTCGTCGGGGTCGTCGCTCTCCACCAGCAACCGGTCGGAGTGGGAGACCCCGTCGCCCGCCTCGAAGGTCACCGACACCGTCAGGATCAGCCCGGGTTCCAGGACGAAGGGCAGGAGCACCGCCTCGGGCAGGTCGACGCCGAAGGCGGGATCCCCCGCGTCCGGCCCGACCGCCAGCACGGTCAGCGGGCCGCTCCCCTCGCTGGAGATCCGGACCTCCTGGGTCTGGGGACCGGCGAGGCCGGTCGGGAAGTAGAGGAGGGACGGCTCGACGGCCACGGCCGGCACCACCCCTTCGCCGGAGAGGTACAGGTCGAGGCTGGGCTGGTCCGCGTCGTCGCTGGCCACCCGCACCGTCCCCCGGTCGCCCCCCTCGTGGACCGGCGCGTACTCGACGAACAGCTCCGCGTACGAACCCGGGGCGACCTCCGGCGAGGACAGCTCGCCGCGGAAGCCGTCCCCGCCGTCGGCGACCGCCCCCTCGTCCAGGTGGAGCCACCCCGATCCGTCGTTGTGGACCGCGATCGACAGGCGCCGGTAGTAGCCGACCTGGACGTCCCCGAAGTCCAGCGAGGACGACGAGAGACGGATGTTCGGTTCGGCCTCGACGAGGGCGCTCTCGGAGCACGCGCTGGGCGCGAGCGCGAGGGCTGCTCCGAAGAGGAGGTTCCGTGCGGCGCGCGCGTCCGTGGTTCGCTCCGCCGGGCGCCGGCGGGGGTCGTGGCCGCCCCTCGCCGCCCGGCGCCGGGCCCCACCACCGCGGAACGGGCGAATCGGGCACCGGCGATGGACCAGGATATCCGCCCCCCGGATCGGGCGTCAAGGCAGGTCCCATGCGGCGGTCCTCCCCGCGATTCGCCACGCGGCGGGGATCGGCGGGCCGGAGCCGGGCCTCAGGCGGCGGCCTCGTCGTCCTCGTCCAGGACCAGTTCCACGTCGGGGTCCGCGCCGTCGTTGGCGGCGAGGAGGGGTCCGATCCCGAGCTCCGCCTCCAGGGCCGCCCGGAGGGACTCGAACCGGTCCCCGTCCATCTCGGGGAGGTCCGCGGCGCCGAGGGAGGCGGGATCCGGCCCGCGGCGGAGGAGGGACCGGAGCGCCTCCGAGGGTCCGGGGGCGGGCCAGGCCGCCGAGGCGAGGGAGGGCTCCGCCGCCGCCACCGGCCGGGGCGGGGCGGGAGAGGGGACGAGCGCCGACCACGCCGCGCTGGCGTCCTCCGCCGGCCCGTCGCCCGCGTCGCACACCAGCCACTCCAGGTCCACGTCGTCCGCGACCAGGTCCCGTGGGCTCTCCAGGCCGAACAGGGGGGCGTCGTTCGCCGACATCGCCGCCCCGGGGGGGCCCATCACGACGGGCTCCTCCACCAGGCAGAAGTCCTCCGGCAGGGGGATCAGGCCGGGCGGCAGCTCGGCGAGGAGGCCCCCTTGGGCGCGGGCCTCGGGGGCGCCGGGCTCTCCCGGCGGGCGGCACCTGTGATCCGGACGCGGGAACGTCGCCATCTCGTACCTTCCAGGCCGTTCCTCCCGTTACTCCCGATCGGCGTGACCCGGTGAGACTTGAGCCCCCGACGGGCCTGCTCCCGCTTGACTTCGCCGCGTCCGGGCCCTATCGGTTGCCCCCTCGCCCCGCCGGGGGGGCGAGCCCCCGACGCCGCGCGCCCGCGTCTCGGGGCGACCTCGCGGAGGGCGGCAGCCGCATGCATCGGATCTCTGGCTCGAGCACGGTCGTCGCCTGGGCGCTGGCGGGGGCGATGGCCTTCACGCCGCTCCCGGCGCGGGCCCAGGACGAGGCGCCGTTCCCCGGAGAGGCGGACGTCCTCACCATCGAGGAGGCGTTCGCCCTCGCCCTCCAGCACTCCCCCCAGCTCGGCGTCGCCGAGGCCCAGGTCGCCCAGGCGCGGGCGGGGCGCCTGCGCTCCTACTCGGTGCTCCAGCCCCAGGTGAGCCTCGGGGCGACCTACACCCTGTACGACGAGGCCGTCGCCCTCGACTTCGGGCAGCTCTACTCCGCCACCGGTGCCACCGCGCTGCTGTACGGCAGCCTCATCGCCCGGGGCCAGCTCACCGATCCCGAGTGTGCCCTGGCCGCCCCCCTCCTCCTGGGGGAGCAGGGGGGTGCGGGGATCTCCACCTGCGGCGACCTCCTGGCGGGCCTCATGGAGCTCCAGGAGGAGTTCGAGGAGGGCGGCGCCGGGGACCTGTCGACCCAGGCGTGGATCTTCCCCAAGCACCAGGTCCAGCTCGGGCTGAACGCCTCCCTGGCCATCACCCCCCGGGCGCCGTTCCTGATCCGCGCCGCCTCCCGGCAGGTGGACGCCGCGGAGGCCCAGCGGACCCAGACGCGCCAGGACCTCCTCTTCGGCGTCTACCAGGCGTACCTCGGCGCGGTGCGGACCGAGGACCTCGTGGCGATCCAGTCCCAGGCGGTGGAGACCGCCCGCGCCCACCTGGAGACCACCCGCACCCGCTTCGACCTGGGCCAGGTGCCGAGGCCGCTGGTGCTCCGGGCCGAGGTCGCCGCGATCCAGGCCGAGCGGGACCTGGAGTCGGCTCGCAAGCTGCGAGCCGAGGTCCGCCGGGGGCTCGCCCTCGCCATGGGGGTAGAGTCGGTGGACGGGGCGGTCGCGCAGCCGGCCGAGCTGCGCGTCCCCGACGAGGATGTGGACGCCCTGGTGGCCCGGGCGCTGGACCGGCGGCCCGACCTGGCGGCGGTGCGGTCGGGGATCGAGGCGGCGCGGGGGATGAAGGGGGACGCCATCGCCCAGTTCCTGCCTGCGTTCAACGTGGTCTTCCAGTACGGGCGCCAGTGGGCGTGGGCGAGGGACGAGGAGGCCGACGCCTGGATCGACGCCGCGGGGGGCCTCGCCGGCAAGAGCGACCAGTGGACGCTGGCGGTCCAGGCCCAGGTGCCCATCTGGGACGGGGGTACCCGGATTTCCCAGGTCCAGGAGGCGGAGTCCCGGCTCCGGCAGGCGCGGCTCCAGGAGGAGCAGCTCCGCCAGCTCGTCCGCAAGCAGGTCTCCGACGCCTCCGAGGCGCTGAGGGTCAGCCGGGCCCAGATCGAGGCGGCAAGCCGGCAGGTGGAGCTGGCGAAGGAGAACCTGCGCCTCACCGAGGCCCGCTACCAGCTCGGGCAGGAGGGGCAGCTCGCGGTCCTCGACGCTCGGCTTGCCCACGAGCAGGCGCTCCTGGCCCTGCTGAACGAGACCCTCGACCGGGACCTGGCCCGGGCCACGCTGATCAAGGCGGCGGGCCTGTTCGAGTCGTCTGTCCTCCGCTGAACCACCGGCGAACGCGGAGCAGGGGCCATCGCCGGATCTCCGG
This sequence comes from Myxococcota bacterium, assembly GCA_023150875.1. GTDB lineage: Bacteria > Myxococcota_A > UBA796 > UBA9615 > JAKLKC01 > JAKLKC01. The sequence goes on from JAKLKC010000015.1 coordinate 10,861, forward strand.
TGTCCCGCAGCCTCGCTCCGGCGGCCCCTAGGGGCCGCCGTCAAGTCGATATCGTGCGGGTCGGCGGGGCGTGTCGCGTGGTTCCGTACACGTGCCCGAGCCCGCGCCCGTGCCCGATCTGCACCAAGCACGGGCTCGGGCACGGGCTCGGGCACGGGCTCGGGAACGCACGGCGGCGCGACGACAGTGACAGAGTCCCGACAACGGAGTGCGACCTCCGGATCGGTCTGATATAGTGGGCCCTTGGGTGCCCGAGGGGGCGTGGGTGCGTTCCCTGGTTGGGGAGCCGGGCACGGAGCGGGGGCGTCCGCGGCGGAGCGGCGCCCCGGGATCCATAGGCCGTGGAGGTCGAGATGCCGAGATCTGTTCGAGCCGCCCTGATGTTCCTTGCCGGAATCCTCCTGTTCGCTCCGGCCGCGTCCGCGCAGGTCAGGCCTCTCAGCCCCTCGTTCGACATCCACGGCGGCTACCACCTCTTCCTCTGGGACGCCGAGAACTTCCGGGACAACTTCGTGGTCGGCAGCCGGATCGGATTCAACATCACGCCCATCGTGGGGGTGGAGGCGTGGGGCCAGTACATCCAGTCCCAGACCCTGGTGTCGGGGAAGGTCGGCGACATCGCCCTCGTGGGCGGCGACCTGGTGGTCCACCTCACCCGGGGGCGGGTCATTCCCTACATCGCCGGCGGCGCCGGCGCGAAGTACTACAGCGTCCGCGGGCGGCGGAACGAGAGGACCTTCCGCCTCGACGCCGATGGAAACCCCCTGCCGATCTTCAAGAATCCGGACTGGGACTTCGCCATCGACGCCGCCTTCGGCGTCAAGTTCCTGGTGGCCTCCAGCTTCGGGTTCCGGCTCGACCTCCGGTACTACATGTCCATCGGGTCGAACACCGACGAGGGGATCCCCAACGCGGACAACCTCCTCAACGACCGCTTCGACGACCTACAGGCGACCGTCGCCCTGTACGTCGCGCCGGGCGGGAAGCCCTCGGACCGCGACAAGGACGGGATCGCCGACCGCAACGACCGCTGCCCCGACGACCCCGAGGACTTCGACGACTTCCAGGACCAGGACGGTTGCCCCGAGCCCGACAACGACAGCGACGGGATCCTCGACGTCGACGACGACTGCCCGAACGATCCCGAGACCTTCAACCGCTTCCAGGACGAGGACGGCTGCCCCGACGTCGCCCCGCCCCAGGACCGCGACGGCGACGGCATCGCCGACGATCAGGACCGCTGCCCCGACGATCCCGAGACCTTCAACGACCACGAGGACGAGGACGGCTGCCCCGACACCCGGCCCCAGCCGACCGTGGACGGCGAGATGCTCATCCTGGAGAAGGTCTACTTCGAGACGGACAAGACCTACATCTCCTCCTACTACCGCGCCGAGCTCGACAAGGTCGTCGCCACGCTCCGGGCGAACCCGGGCATCAAGAAGGTCCGGGTCGAGGGTCACGCCGACGAGCGGTCCAGCGAGGACTACAACGTGAACCTCTCCCAGCGCCGCGCCCAGGCGGTGCGGGACTACCTGGTCAGCCGCGGCGTGGCGGCCTCGGCCCTCGAGGTCAAGGCCTACGGCGAGGCCCGGCCCCTGGCCCTCGGGCACGACGAGGACTCCTGGTCCAAGAACCGCCGCGTCGAGTTCGTGATCCTGGAGCAGTAGGCTCCCCCTTCCCCGGGGGGCGGCTCCGTCCCCCGGGGAAGTCCCCCCGCCCCCTCCGAACCATCCTCAGGCAATCCACCGAACATTCCTTGCGTGCCCGAGCCCGTGCCCGTGCCCGATCCGTGGTGGGCAACGGCACCGTGATCGGATGTCCCCGCCGGGCACGGGCGCGGGCACCGGCCTTCGGCCTGGGCTCGGGCACGAGGGAACGCGCTACGGATCCGCTCCGAGGCCGTTCCCCTCCAGCTCATGGCCTGAGGCGGGTTAGCCCTTCCCCCCCGGCCGGCGCACCGCCGGGGCGATGTCGAACCAGCCGACGCCGTGGAGCTGGGGCCTCGACGAGGCGAGGGCCGTCTCGGCGTCCTCGATGCGCCGCTCCAGCGACTCCAGCCCCCGGCGGAGGGCGGCGATCTCCTCGGGCCGACCGCCGGTCCTCTCCGCCCGGTCCACCCGGAAGGCCGTGGCCGCCCGGGCGCGGGCGAGGCGGGACGCAGCGTCGGCGCGGAAGGCGGCGATGGCGGCCCGGACGCAGTCCTCGGCCCGCCGCAGCGCCTCGTCGTCGGCGATCCGGGCGAGTCGGCGCACGAGGTCCTCGAAGCCCTCCGCCTCGGGGAGCTCGTCGGCCCCCATCTCGTGGGCCCGGGAGAGCTCCGCCCGGAGGAGGGGGAGGAGGTCGTCCCGGAAGCGCCCCGAGACGTCCACCACCAGGGTGATGACCGTCGCCGGGAGCCAGGTGGACAGGGCCGACCAGCGCCCCCCCGGGGGCTCCAGCAGGTAGTCCAGCTCCAGGCCCGAGGTCCGGGCGGCCCCGGCCTCGCGGAAGCGCCGGAGGGCCACCCGCCCGTAGGGGCCGTCCCTCACCAGCCCGAACAGGCCCTCCACCAGGGGGTGGCCCGAGGCCAGGAAGTCGATCTCCTCCCGGTCCACCGCCTCGGCCCGGTCGAAGGTGCCCAGCCAGCGCTGGCCGTGCATCAGGCCGGGGAGGGCGTCCACCTTCAGGTACGATCCGAGCTCGACGAACCAGGTGGCTGGCCCCGCCTTCTCCTCCAGGCTGATGCCGATCTGCTCCGCCGCCTCCACCACCCAGTCGGCCAGGTCCTCCTCCAGCTCCTCGGGGTAGCGGGCGAGGAGGCCCGCAGCCTCGGTGGGCTCGAAGGCGGCCCGGTGGAGGAGCTCGTCGATCCCACGCTGGAGGTCGCTGCGGGCCTCCCCGAGGCGGTGGACCAGGTCCCCCCTCAGGAGGTCCCAGGCGGCGTCCTCCTCGGCGTCTCCACCGGGGAAGTGCCGGAGGGCGAGGGCCGCCACGTCGTCCACCGCAGCCTCCAGGACCGGATCGAGGCCGCCGACCGGCCGGGTGAAGACCTCCGTGGCCTCCATCAGGCGGGCGACGCGCCCCTCGATACCCCCCTCGGGGGCGTACCAGTGGATGCGGATCCGGGGCTCCGCCTGGCCGATCCGGTCCAGGCGGCCGATGCGCTGCTCGATCCGGGTGGGGTTCCAGGGCAGGTCGAAGTGTACGAGATCGCTACAGAACTGGAAGTTCCTCCCCTCCGCGCCGGCCTCGGTGCAGAGCATGACGGGCACCCCGCCGTCCACGGCCCGGAAGCGGGCGACCTCCAGGTCCCTCTCCCTCTCGCCCATCTCGGCGTGGAAGACGGCGACCCGGACGTTGGCCTCGGCCTCCAGCCTCCCCTTCAGGTGCTCCAGGGTCTCGGGGAACTCGGTGAAGACCAGCACCTTCCGGGGCCGGCCGGCCTTGCGGGCCGCCTTCACCGTCTCCACCAGCCAGCGGGTCTTGGGATCGGAGGCGGCGGCTTCCCCCGCCCTCTCGAGCAGCTCCCCCGCCACCCGGCGGGGGGTCTCGGGGAGGGTCCCGGCGAGGAGCTCCTCCAGGTCGGCGGCGAGGGCCAGGGGATGGGACGCGGCCCGGCGCATCCACTCCTGGGAGAGGTCCCGCAGCGCCTCCAGACGGCGGGGCGGCGTCCCGTCCTCCAGCGCCCGGTGCAGGCGCCGCACCCCGTCCTCCAGGGCCCGGCGCTCCTCGGGCCAGGGGGCCCTCTCCACCATGGGCACCCGCTCGGGGAAGCCGCCGACGTCGGAGCGCCGACTGCTGATCACCACGTCCCCGAAGGGGTGCAGGTCCGTCAGCGCCGCCTCCAGGCGGGGGAGGGCGGCGGCGGGATCGACCCGGAGGTCCCCGGCGATCCCGGGGACGCCTGGGTGGGCGGAAAAGCGCTCGGAGATCGCCGCGGCGACCTGGGGCAGGCGGGAGGGATCGGAAGCGGCCTCGCGGGCCTCCCGCAGCAGGCGGTTGGCCGCCCCGACGTCGGCGAGCTGGGCTTGAAACCGCTCCCAGTCGGGGAAGAGATCGGGCTCCAGGAGTTGGAGCAGGGCGAAGTGCTCGTAGGGGTCGAGCTGCAGGGGCGTCGCGGTGAGGAGCAGGAGGGAGCGGGCGCGGGTGGCGAGGCCCGAGACCGCCCGGAAGGCCGCGTTCCCCTTCCCCTCACCCCCGCGACCCCGCCGCAGGTGGTGGGCCTCGTCGACGATCACCAGGTCCCAGGCCGCGTCGGGGGAGAGGGCGTCGTCCAGGGCGTCCTCGTCCTCGGCGAGCCACTCCAGGGAGGCAACGGCGTGGGGGAAGACGACGAAGGGGTTGAGGCCGGGGTTCTCCTGGGCGGCGTCCGCCAGGCGCTCCTGGTCCAGCATCACGAAGACCCGGTGGAACTTCCGCCAGATCTCCGAGAGCCACTGCACCACGAGGGGCGAGGGCGTGAGGATCAGCACCCGCTCCGCCCGACCCTCGGCGTGGAGGGCGGCGAAGATCATCAGGGCCTCGATGGTCTTGCCCAGGCCCACCTCGTCGGCGAGGAGGAGGCGGACCCGGTCGCTGGCGGCGGCCCGGCGGGCGACGTGGAGCTGGTGGGGCAGCAGCATCACCCGGGCGCCCAACACGGCCCCCAGACCCCCCGCGCGCCGCCGCGCGTCCAGGTCGAGGCCCGCCCTGCGGTTCTCGAAGTCGTAGAGGTCGTCCACCTCGCGGGAGAGCAGGCGCTCGGTCCAGGACGACGCTCCCCTCACGGGCTGGAGGCCGTCCTCCCGCACCCGGGCGCCGGACTCCAGCCGGTAGACCAGGAGCCCGGCGTCCTCGCCCACCCGGGCCGTCACCGTCGCCTCCCCGCCTCCCCCCTCCCGCAGCCGCACCCGGGCACCCGCCGGCACCACGTAGGGGCGCAGGTCGGCGGCCCCCGCGCCCAGCCGCACCGGCGCCTCGAGACCGGGGAACTCCGCCCGCAGGTACCGCCCGCCGTCCTCCAGGCCCACCACCCGCCCGATCCCCCACTCGGGGTTCAGGGCGTGGGCGATGAGGCGTCCGGGGATCCATCGGTTCATGTCGCCACTCCTCCACGGCGCCCGCGGCGCCGGGTGTCCTTCAGCTCGTCCAGCAGGCCGTCCAGGGCGGCGAGCTGGGTCCCCCACGCCAGCTTCTCCTCCACCAGCCGTCGCGCTTCCCGGGCCAGCCGCGTCGCCCGGGCCTCGTCGTCCATCAGCGCGACCACCTCCCGGGCGAACGCCTCGGCGTCATCGGCGACCACGGCCTCCTCCCCGGGCCGGGCGGGGATCCCCTCCAGTCCGATGGACGTGGACACCACCGGCGTGCCCGCCGCCATGGACTCCAGCAGCTTGTTCTGGACGCCGGCGCCGAGGCGCATGGGGCACACCGACACCGCCGAGGCGTGGAGGAGGGGGAGCACATCGGGCACGCCGGGGGTCACGAAGACCGTCGCCCCGTCGTGCAGGCGGCGCACCGCCGGGGTGGGGTGGGCCCCCACGACGTGGAACCGGGCCCGGGGACGGAGCCGCTGGACCCGGGGCAGCACGTCCCGGGCGAAGTGGATGGCCATGTCCTGGTTGGCGGCGGTCCGCATGTGCCCGACGAGGACGATCCGGTCCCGGTCCCGTCCCCCCTCGCGGTAGGCGAAGCGGTCGGGGTCGACCCCGTTGCCCACCACCTCGATCCTCGCCCCGGGCACCCGGCGCCGCAGCCACTCCCGGTCGACGGGGGACACCACCATCGAGGCGTCGGCCCGCCGGACCACCTCGTCCTCGTACCGGGCGATCCGGGGCGCCTCGACGGCGTAGATCCCGCGCCAGGGCCCGAGGGTGTCCCGGCCCCGCGCCCGGCGGTAGTTCAGCGAGAGGGCGTCCTGGAGGTCCACCGCCACCGGCACCCGGGGATCCCCGAGGACGTAGCCCGCCATCCGGACCATGTGGGCGAGGGCGGCCCGATACGTGCCCGTCGCGAGCTCCTCCTCGACGATCCGGGCCATCGCCCCCGCGCGGTAGTAGTGGACCTGGAGGGGGTCCGGGGAGGACGCGAGGCCCCACGCCGCGCGGAGCCGCGAGGCGAGGGGGCCCAGGGTGACGGTGCGGACCCGGGCGAGGAAGTCCGCCCCGGCGAGGGCCGCCCGCTCCTCCTCCCTCTCCACGAAGGAGAGCAGGGTCACGTCGTGCCGCCGCGCGAGGTGGGCCAGCATCGACCGCACCCGCAGCTTGTCCCCGCCGACGGTGGGGAAGGGCAGGCGCGAGGCGAGCACGAGGAGTCGCAAGGTCAGGCCAGGGGCGCGAGGACGGGCAGGTCCCGCGTCCGCACATCCAGGGCGGAGGCGAGGGAGATCAGCTCGGCGGCGCGATCCAGGGGCACCTGGGTCGCCGCGTCGCTGTGGGCCCGGGAGGGATCGGGATGGACCTCCATGAACACGCCGTCGATCCCCGCCGCCACCGCGGCCCGGAGGAGCAACGGCACGAAGCGCCGGTCGCCCCCCGAGGCTCCCCCCGCGGTCCCGGGCCTCTGGACCGAGTGGGTGGCGTCGAAGAGTACGGGGCAGCCCAGCGCGGCCAGGACGTCCAAGGCACGGAAGTCCACCACCAGGTCCCGATAGCCGAAGCAGGTGCCCCGCTCGGTGAGGAGCACCCTCTCTCCCCCCGCGGCGCGGACCTTCTCGACGGCGCCGATCATGTCCTCGGGGGCGACGAACTGGCCCTTCTTGACGTTGACCACCCGCCCGGTGGCTCCGCAGGCGGTCAGGAGGTCCGTCTGGCGGCACAGGAACGCCGGGACCTGGAGGACGTCGCAGACCTCGGCGGCGGCGTCGGCCTGGGCGGGCTCGTGGACGTCGGTCAGCACCGGCAGCCCGGTCTCCTCCTTGACCGCCCTCAGGACGTCGAGTCCCGCCCGCAGGCCCAGCCCCCGCGGCGCCCCGGGGGAGGCGCGGTTCGCCTTGTCGAACGAGCCCTTGAAGACCAGGGGGACCCCGAGATCGCCGGCGATCCGACCCAGGGCCCGGGCGGTGGCGAGGGCCAGGTCCGCGGACTCCAGGGAGCAGGGGCCGGCGATGAAGGCCAGGGGGGCCCCACCGCCGAAAGCCACTCCGGGGGCGACGTCCACGCGGGGGGGGCGGGGGATCATGCCTCGCACTCTCCGGGGTGGCGGGCGAGGACCGCGCGGGCGGCGGCGAGGTCCTCCTCGGTGTCGATGCCGCCGTACCTCGGGGCGGACACGTCGGCGACCCGCACCACCGCCCCCGCCTCCAGGGCGCGGAGCTGCTCCAGGCCTTCCCGCACCTCCAGCGGACTCTGGGGCAGGGCGGCGAAGGCGCGCAGCCACTCCGGGCGGTAGGCGTACACGCCCAGGTGCAGGCGGAAGTCGGGACGCGCCCCCGTCCCGTCCCAGTGGGGGATGGGCGCGCGGCTGAAGTAGAGGGCCCGCCCCCGCCCGTCCACCACCACCTTCACCGCGCCGGGGTCCCGGGGATCCCGGTCCGGGGGGAAGGGGCAGGCGGCGGTGGCCATCCACGAGTCCCCGTCGGCCGCCAGCGCGTCCAGGACCGCCCGGAGGGTCGCCGCCTCGACGAAGGGCTCGTCCCCCTGGACGTTGAGGACGGCGTCGGCGTCCCGGCGCCGGGCCAGCACCTCGGCGGCCCGGTCGGTGCCGCTGCGGCAGGACGGAGAGGTGAGCTCCGCCACTCCCCCGGCGGCCCGCACGGCCTCGGCCACGCGCCCGTCGTCGGTGGCCACCACCAGCTCCGCCTCCGGCAGGGCCGCCCGCACCCGAGCCCAGGTCCGCACCACCAGGGGGCGTCCTCCCAGGTCCCGGAGGGGCTTGCCCGGCAGGCGGCTCGCCCCGAGGCGGGCGGGCACGACCACCAGCGGTCTGGCGAAGGGCGGGGGCATCGACGGCGCGGCATCTCCGGAGCGCGCATCCTACCGCCGAGCGGCGGGACGGGCCAGGATCGGGGAGTCAAGGCCCCGCCGCCCTCGGGCGGACCAGGACTCGGAAGCGGGGGTCCGGCGACTCCTCCCGGGCCACCCTCCCCTCGGGGAGCTCGGCCAGCGCCGCGAGCAGGTCCGCCTTCCGGCGGGCCGCCGCCCTGGCGGCACCCGCCGGGCGCAGTGCGGCGATGGCCTCGTCCGAGGGCGTGGTGACCCGGAGCTCCAGGGCGGGCTCCCGGAGGGCCGCGTCGGCGAGGCGCCGGAGCTCGGCGGCGTCGGGGAGGGGCCCCCCGGCTCCGACGTCCAGCACCACGTCGGGGATCCGCACCTCCTCGAGGCGGAGCCGGGTCCCCGCGGGGCGGGTGGCGGCCCGCTCCAGGGCCTCGACGGTCTCCGGGGAGAGGGGGGTCGCGGCCACCCGCACCACCGCCAGGACCGCCTCGTCGCCGCCGACCCGGAGCTCCCAACGCAGCGGCTTCCCCGCGGTCCCCTCGGGCCAGATCTCCGCCATGGCCTTCGCGCCGGCCCCCCTGAGGACGGCCAGGGACTCCGGCACCGTCGGAGGCAGGTGGATCGCCGGCGCGGACTCCCGCACCGCCGGCAGGCGCGCCTCCGCCTTGGACACGGCCCGGACCTCCACGTCCGGCCTGGCGCCGACGGCGGGCCCGATGTTCTCCACCAGCAGGCGCGTGAGGTCCTCGGCCTCCTGGGGCTCTCCCACCAGGGTGAGGCCGATCTCGACACGCCGGTCCCGGGCGTCGCTGTGCACCTCGATCACGTCGTATCGCTCCCGGGCGTCCCGGATCCAGTGCTGGATCGACGCCCGCGCCCGCACCTCCCACGCCACCTCGCTCAGCGCCTGGCGCAGGGGCACGAAGATCACCGCCACGAACATCACCGGCAGCCCGAACCGCAGGATCCGCTGGCTTCGCCGCGCCGGCAGCACCAGGCGGGCGGCGTGGAGCCACTGGTACTGCCGCCCGGCCCTCACCCGCTCCGGCAGCACCGACGCCTCCAGGGCGACCACGTGCTGGCCCTCGAAGCCGAGGGCCGTGAAGAACAGCAGCGACATCAGGACGATGGAGGCGATGTTCGCAAGGAAGAGCATCAGCGCCCCCTGCCACACCTCCGGGTGTCCGGCGCCGATCCCGAAGCCCACCACGCACAGGGGGGGCACCAGCGCGATGGCGATGGCGGTGCCGGTGGCGGCGCTGACGGTGCCGGAGTCGGCCTTGGCCCCCGAGTAGGCGGCGGCGATCCCGCAGAAGATCGCCACCCCCATGTCCAGGGCGGTGGGCCGGGTGCGGGCGAGGATCTCCGGCGTCAGCTCCCGGAAGGGCAGGAGCCAGGTGATGACCGTGGCGAGGCCGACGACCGCCAGGGCGCTGCCCGCGACCCGCACCATCGCCCGGGTCGCCAGGAACGCCGAGCCGATGGCGAGGGCGCCGCCGAAGTTCACGATGGGCGCCATCAGCGGCGACACCAGCATCGCCCCGATCACCACGCCCGTGCTGTTCAGGGCCAGGCCCAGGGTGGCGATCCCGGTGGCGATGACGATCTGGAGCCAGTAGGGGGCGGGCGGGGCGACGCTGTCCTCGAGCATCCGAGCCACTGCCCGGTCCCGCTGCTCCTGTCCGAGCCCCAGCCAGCGGGCGAGGGGGACGTGGCGGACGAGCCCCGCGGGCGTGGGGGGCGCCAGCTCGGCCTCGCGGATCCCGTCGCTGGGCTTTCTCTGGGAGGATGGGCTCAACGCGACTCTCCGACGTCCAAGGGGTCACGTACCAACACTTTCACGCTCCTCGGCCCTCCCCCTTCGAAGCCGACCTCGGACGGATCGCCGCAGGATCTGGCCTGGTCTCGTACACGTGCCACGGGGCCAGGGCCGAAGGCCCGTGCCCGATCCGCGAGAGATCGGGCACGGGCTGGGGCACGGGCTCGGGCACGGATCTTGGGGACGATGGGTGGCGACCGGAAAGGCATGGCTCCCTCCGCCGCACGGGTGACATCCCGGCCCGGATCGGGTACGAACTGGCCCCGCCCGTCGCGGCGCCCTAGCATACCGCGCATCTTCCCCGGAGCCCCGCATGCCCGACCAGGCGGTCCTGGTCCTCGAGGACGGTCGAACCTTCCACGGCGAGGCCTTCGGCGCCCGCCGCTCCGTGCTCGGCGAGGTCGTGTTCAACACCTGCCTGTCAGGCTACCAGGAGGTCCTCACGGATCCCTCGTACTCCGGGCAGATCGTGACCATGACCGCCTCCCACGTCGGGAATTACGGCGTCAACGACGAGGACGCCGAGAGCCGGCGCCCCTTCGCCGAGGGCTTCGTGGCCCGGGAGTTCAGCCGCGTCGCCTCGAATCACCGCTCCACCCGCACCCTCCAGGCCTACCTGGAGGACGCCGGGATCCCCGCGATCCACGGCATCGACACCCGCGCCCTCACCCGGCACCTCCGGGACCGGGGCGCCATGCGGGGCGGCCTCTCCACCGACGGGGCGGAGGCGGAGGCTCTGCTGGAGAGGGTGCGGGCGTGGCCCGGCCTCGCCGGGATCGACCTCGGGGGCAGGGTCTCGTGCGAGCAGGCCCACGCCTGGCCGTCCCCGCAGCCCGGCCCCTACCACGTCGTGGTGTACGACTTCGGGGTGAAGCACAACATCCTGCGCCACCTCGCCGCGGGCCCGGCCCGGGTCACCGTCGTGCCCGCCCGCTCCTCCGCCTCCCAGGTGCTGGCCCTGCGCCCCGACGGGGTCCTGCTGTCCAACGGTCCGGGGGATCCCGAGCCGGTGGCCGCCTACGCCGCCCCCGAGGTCCGGGAGCTGCTGGGGCGCGTGCCCATCATGGGGATCTGCCTGGGGATCCAGATCCTCGGCCTCACCCTGGGTGGCCGGACCTTCAAGCTCCCCTTCGGCCACCACGGCGGCAACCACCCCGTGCGGAACCTCCACACCGGCGCGGTGGAGATCACCAGCCAGAACCACAACTACGCCGTCGACCCCGACTCCCTCCCGGCGGGGGCCGTGGAGGTGACCCACGTCAACCTCAACGACGGCACCCTCGAGGGGTTCCGCTGCCGCTCCATGCCGGTGATGGCCGTCCAGTACCACCCCGAGGCGGCCCCCGGGCCCCACGACTCCCGCTACCTCTTCGACGCGTTCTTCCGCCTGATCGAGGACTGGCGGGGCGCGCGCTGAGCCGTGGCGGTGGCCTCCGCTCCCGAGGGCAGGGTCTACAGCGTCACCGGGCTGGTGCGGGAGCTGAAGGGTGCCGTCGAGGAACGCTGGCCCCTGCTGTGGCTGGAGGGGGAGGTCTCCGGCCTCCGACCCGCCGCGAGCGGACACTGGTACTTCACCCTCAAGGACGAGGGGGCCCAGGTGCCCGCGGTGATGTTCCGCAACGCCAACGGGAAGGTGCGGTTCCCCGTGGCCGACGGCGACGTGGTGCTCTGCCGAGGGCGCCTCTCCGTCTACGAGCCCCGGGGGACGTGGCAGATCGTCGTCGACGAGATGCAGCCCCGGGGGCTGGGCGCCCTCCAGGCGGCCTTCGAGGCCCTGAAACGCCGCCTGCAGGCCGAGGGGCTGTTCGACCCGGCCCGCAAGCGCCCGCTGCCCTTCCTGCCCAGGCGGATCGGCATCGTCACCAGCCCCACGGGGGCGGCGATCCGCGACATGCTCCGGATCCTCTCCGAGCGGGATCCCGGGCTCGAGGTGCTGGTGGCCCCGGCGCGGGTGCAGGGGCGGGGTGCCGCCGACGAGATCGCCGCCGCCCTGGACCTCCTCGCCGCCGACGGCCGGGTCCAGGTGATCCTCTGCGGCCGGGGAGGCGGGTCCATCGAGGACCTCTGGGCGTTCAACGAGGAGGTGGTGGCGAGGGCCATCGCCCGGTGCCCCGTGCCGGTGATCTCCTGCGTGGGTCACGAGATCGACTTCACCATCGCCGACTTCGTCGCGGACCACCGCGCGCCCACCCCTACGGCCGCTGCGGAGACCGCGGTGCCGCGCCGCGCCGACCTCGAGGCGACCCTCGCCGGGCTGGAGGGGCGGATGGTCCAGGCGATGGCCCGGCGGATCCGCCGGCACCGGGTCGACGTGGGGCGGCTGGAGGGGCGGCTGATCTCGCCGAGGCGGCGCCTGGAACTCTGGATGCAGCGCCTGGACGAGCTGCGGGACCGCCTCGCCCGCGCCGCGCGGACCGCCCTGGGGAGTGCCCGGAGCCGGCTGGACGCCGCGCGCCTCCGCCTTCGCCGGGGCTCGCCCGGGGCACGCGCCGCCCTCCTCCGCCCCCGGGTCTCGGCGCTGGACCTGGCGCTGACGAGGTCGGTGCGGGCGCGGGTCGAGCTCCGCCGGGCGCGCCTCGGAGTCCTGGACGGGACCCTGCACGCCCTCTCGCCCCTGGCCGTGTTGTCCCGGGGCTACGCCATCGTCCGCCGCCGGGGGGACGGCGCCGTCGTGCGGGAGCCCGGGGAGGCGCCCCCGGGCACGGACCTGACGGTGCGCCTGGGGACGGGCGCCCTGGAGGCCAGCGTCACCGCGGTCCTGCCCGGGGGCGAGGGGGCACAGCGATCCGAGGGGAGGCGGCGTCAGCGATAGACGCGGATCATGCACTCCGCGGCGAGGTCGGCGACGTCCCGATCCGGCTGGAGGGCGCTCCAGGACTCGGTGATGACGACGTCCGCCCCCTTGGCGATCAGCAGATCCCGAAGGGCCGCCGCCGACGTGCGCTTCGTCTCCACCGGGGAGAGGGCGAAGGCCGCCACCTTCCTTCCGTCGAGGGACGGAAGGGACTCGATGAAGGCGCGGAGGCGGGAGTCGGGCCGCGGCGCGACGAGGGGCAGGCCCCCGTCGGGGCCGCCGAACACGATCAGCCGGTAGCGGGACAGGTCGCCGGGACCCTTGCCGCCGCCGAGCTTCAGCGTGTCGGTCTCGAAGTTGCGCCACTCGAGGTGGGTCTTGAGGGCCTTCACGGCACGCTCGGTGCGGCCGGTGCGGCTGGTGTAGACGATCAGCGCGGGCAGCGGGGTCTTCCGCGGGTCGGACAAGATCGGAGCCTCCCGAGGCGGGCGCCAAGATAGCCGGAACACCGCGCGCCAGCAACCGGCCCGGCCTTGCCAACCCTCCCCGCGCGGCGAGTCCTTCTCCATGCCCCCCCCTCCGTGCGGCCCCTTCCCGCGAACCGCCTGGTCCCTGACGGCCGCCGTCTTCTTCCTCGCCTCCTCCTGCCAGCGCACCGCGTCCCTGGACCCCGGCGGGGCCGACGGGGACGGCGAGGGTGGCGCGACTCCCGACACGCGGGGGTCCGCCGAGGACGCCGACGGCGACGGACACCCGGCGGGCGAGGACTGCGATGACGCCGATCCCTCGGTCCACCCCTACGCCGTCGAAGTCCTCGATGGCCGCGACGGCGACTGCGACGGCGTCCCGGACCGCCGGGTGGTCCAGGACGCCGCGTTGGAGTGGAGCGGACCCGCCGCGGGGGCGCGCCTGGGGGAGGCCGCCGTCCCCCTCGGGGACCTGGACGGGGACGGGGTGGACGACTTCGCCCTCTCCGCGCCCGGCACCGCCGAGGGCTGGATGGCGGGCACGGTCTACGTCGCGCTCGGGGGGCTGGACCGCGGCGCAGGGGGCCTGGGCGCGTTCCCCTGCGCCTACGTCTCCGGCGCCCAGGGCGACCGGGCCGGCAGCGCCCTGGCCGGGGGCGACATCGACGGGGACGGCCAGGTGGACCTGGCGGTCGGCGCGCCGGGCGCCGGGACAGGGGACGCGCCGGGGAGGGGGGCCGTCTACGTGGTCACCCCCAGCCGGGACTGCGCGGGTGAGGGGGCCGTGGCGTTGGAGACGGGACCCTGGTCCCTCCTGGGCCAGGCCGGGGGCACCGGACTCGGGGGCGTACTCGCCGCGGGGGATCGGGACCGGGATGGGGCGGCCGACCTGACCCTCGGCCTGCCGGGGGAGGGCGAGGCGGGGGAGGGGGCCGTGCTGACCGTCCCGGGAGCCCCCGCCCATCCGGCGCAGGGGGACGTCGCCGTGCCGGGCGGCCTCCGTCCCCTCGTCGTGGGCGACGAGGGCGGGGAGGGGCTTGGCGCGGCCGTGGCCGTCACCGACCTGGACGGCGACGGCTGGCCCGACGTGGCGATGGGGGCGCCCGGCGCGGGGGGAGGCGGAGGGGCCGTGTTCGTGCTGTCGGGTCGCGACGGTTGGCCGAGGTCCGGGGAGGCGGTGTCGGACGTGGCCGCCGCGCGGTGGTGGGGAGCCGAGGGGGACGGCGTGGGGACGTCTCTGGCGGCGGTGGGGGACGTGGACGGCGATGGACTCTCCGACCTGCTGGTGGGCGCGCCGGGGAGCGCCGAGCAACCCATGGGGCGGGCGTGGCTGGTGAGGGGCCGGCGGGAGGGGTGGCCCGCGTCCGCGGCGTTGGCCGAGGTGGCGTCGTGCGCCTTGGAAGGGGAGGAGGGGGAGCGGGCCGGCCTCGCGGTGGGCGCGGCGCTGGACACCGACGGGGACGGGCTCTCGGACCTGCTCGTCGCCAACGGGCCGGGGGCGGGTCGATCCCGGGTGTGGTGGGTGGCCGGGCGGTCGGCGTGGCCGCCGAGCCTGGCCCTGTCCCAGGCGGAGGCGATCATCGACACCCCTCGGCCATCTCGACCCTTCGGCGTCGGCGACGTGGACGGGGATGGGGACGGCGACATCCTCGTGGGGGATCCCAGCGCCGGCGGTGTCGTCTCCGAGGCGGGGGCGGCGTGGCTCTTCGCCTGGGGGGAGTAGAGCCACGGGCCCCGCGGCGGGGTGGGAAGGTCGCTCCCATCCCCGGGTCCGGATCAGGCTTCGGGCGGCGGTTTCCTTCCCCTTGATACATGCCCGTCCCGGACTTTCTGGGGCTGCCCCTTGCAGGACCGTATCGGACGTGTATCCTGACCTCTTCGAGCGAGGCCCGTCCCTCATGGACACCGATATTCTTCGCATGGTGAAGCGCGCCTTGCGCGAAGTCCTGGAGGAGGAGCACGCGTTCGGGTACGTACCCCTGTCGGACCGCTGGGCGGGGGGGCGCCTCGTCCTCCAACCCGGCGGCGGGCAGAAGGCGAAGGAGATCCCCGTCGAGGACTTCTTCAACAAGATCATTCTCTTGCGTGATCGGCTCCGGGTCCTTGAGCAGAAAGTCAACGCGCACCCCAACCTTTCGAGGTCGGAGAAGATCGACCTCCAGCAGTACGTGACCAAGTGCTACGGGTCACTGACCACCTTCAACGTCCTGTTCCAGGACCGGGAGGACTGGTTCAAGGGCGAAGGGGGACAGGACTCCTGAGCCCTGCTCGGATCCGGGGCGGCGGGCCGCCGCCGGAGCGCGTCCTGTCCGCGTGATCGCGGCGGGTCCCGAGCACTGACCGCCATTGATTGTGGATTGTCGATCCCGTGGGTGGGAACGCCGAAGAGGGACCGGCCCGGGCCAGCGGCCCACCGGAGGGCCCGCATGGACGCGGCCGTGTGGAGGGGGAACAGGCCCCGACCGCCCGTTGCTCGAACGCATCCGGCCCCGATCTCATGCACGCTTCGCGAGATCGCCGGCCCCGACTTTGCCTCCAGAGGTCTCCAGTGACGAACCGCTCCTACGACTCCATCCGCCTTCTCCTTCTGGACTCTCCCTCCCACGTCACCCTGCTGAGGCGCGAGATCGGCCTCAGCCTGTACGCGCTCGCCCAGATCTCGGGCGTCCCCGAGCCGGTGCTCTCCCAGGTGGAGAGGGGGGTGCGGGACGAGCTCTCGTCGGAGCGCATCAACGCCCTCGCCCGGGCGGTCGCCGCCAGCCCCTGCCCCCACTGCGCCGGCACCGGCCGCGTCGGCGCCCCCCAGATCGAGCCCGCCCCGTCTCCGGCCGCCGCCCCCGCTCCGGTGACGCCCGCCCCGCGGTTGGAGGCCCCCGCCCCTGCGATCGCGGCTCCCGCCGCCGACGAGGTCCCCGCCCCCGCCGCGCCGGAGCCCGCCGCCGCCCCGGTCGCCGCCGCCCGGCCCGCCGAGGCGACCCCGGCCGCCGCCGGCTCGTCGGGCCGTCCCGCCAGCTTCGCCGAGGCGATGGAGCGGCTCGACGAGGCGCGGCGCAACGGCGCCATCGGCGCGGTGATCGTCGAGATCCGCCGGCAGACCGGCGAGAACCGTCGAGCCTTCGCGGTGAGGGCGGGCGTCCCCGCCCACGCCCTCGTCGACCTGGAGAGGGGCAAGTCCCGCAGCACCTCGCAGCTGAACACCGAGCGCATCGCCACGGCCTGGATCCAGGGGCCGAGCCGCGCGCCGTCCGGGGGCTCCACCGGATCCGGGTCGGGCTCCTGGACCGACGACGACGACCTCCTGGAGGATCCCGACGCCGGTCCCTCCCGCGCGCCGCGGGCGGCCACGCCCCGAGCCGCGTCCCGCTCCCCGGCCGCCCCCCCGCCGCCCGCGGAGGAGGAGGACGGTGAGGAAGGGGCCCTCCAGCGACAGATCTTCGAGACGCTGAGGACCGCGGTGGGAGCGGGGAACATCGGCTCCGAGCTGAGGCGGATCCGCCGGCGCCTGAACCTTCCCCAGCAGCTCCTCGCCCGCCGCGCCGGAGTCGAGCCCAAGCTGGTCCGGGACCTGGAGTCCGGGGCCCGCACCCGCCCCGGCGAGTCGGCCCTCAGGGCGCTGGCCAAGGTCCTGGCGGACGAGATGGGCCCCCACGGATCCCGCACGCGCCGCCGCGCCCGCCCCTGACATACCCCTCGGCCCGGCCCCGAGGGCGCCCGCCCCGCGACCTCCTCCCGCCTCCTCCCCCTGCTCCTTCACTCCAGGTCCAGGCCCTCGCCCGCGGTCCATCGGGATGAGGTCCCGGGTGGGGAGGCCCGCCCGGCGGAATCACGCTCCCCCCTCCTTCCACCACTCCACCCAGCGGGCCAGGGCCATGGCACGACGGTCCGCCGTCGTCCCCCTCAAGGGGGTGCGGGCCTCGATCAGCTCCCGCGCCCGGCTCCGGAGGTCCACTCCGGCGTCGCTCACCGGGATCAGCGGGGCGACGAGGGGGTGGGCCCCGACGATGCCCCTCCTGACCACCGCCCCGGCGGGATCGGCAGCGGGGGGAAGGTCGCGGCCCGCCTCGGTGGGAGAGTACCCTCCTCCGATATGGATCCACAGCAGCCCGAGGGACGCGGCGGCCCGGGCCACGAAGTCGGCGTGCCGTGGCGAGACCTCCGCGGCCCGGGCGTAGGAGCCGCGGTCGCCGACCCGGCCCGCCCGCACCTCGTCCAGCAACTCGAAGGCGCGGATGGGGTCGGCGATCTGGGGCACCATCGCGCCGGGAAGCGTCTCGTCCCCGGCGACCGGAGGGGCGCTGGCGTCGGGGCCCTCCTCGCCCCCCGCTCCGCCGGCCGGAGATCCCCCGGTGGCCCCGGGCGCGGCGGGATGGCCGCCGAGGACGTCCCGGGGCAGGCTCCCCTCCAGGGCGCGCCAGAAGTCGGTGAACGGCTCCTGCTCCCGCCGGAGGTCGAGGAGGGCGACACGGAGGCCCGTGCCCAGGGGGCCATCAGGACCGAGCCCGTCGAAGTGGCCGCCCACCACCAGGGCGGCGAGGGGTTCCCGCGCGGGCAGGATGCGCAGCCGGTGCACCAGGCCCAGGAGCCGCGCCAGGAGCGCCGGGTCCGCCTCCTCCTGGGGGGCGACGAACCCCTTCAGGAGCAACGCGATGGCGTCCTCGATCCTGGCGCGGAACTCCGGGGAGGTCCCGTGCCGGGCCGCCCACTCCACGAACGCCTCGGGCGGTTCCCCCGTCGTCCCGGGGGCGGGATCGAGCTCCAGGCCCAGCAGGCGGGCCCTCAGCCAGGGGACGAGGGAAGCGAGGGGGCGGCCCTGGACCTCGCTCAGGGCGCTCGGGGGGTACTCCTGTCTCGGGGCTGGCACCTTCACCTCGGGGCCCCGAGCCGGCGGGTCCTGGGGGACGGGACCGCTCCGCGGCGCGGCCCGGCGCGGGGCGGGCATTGTACCTCCCCCGAGGGCCGCGGGGGACGGCCCTCCCCAGGGGCCGATCTCGCCCGTCGTTCGGGGGGGCAGTTGATCGTGGGTCGGACTTCCCCGACACTCCCCGGGCTGGAAGGAACGAGCCCCACGTGACCACGGCGGCACCCGAACAACATCCCGCGACGCTGATCCCCGTCCCCCGGACGGCGCCGCCGCGGACCGCCCTCGGCCGGTGGATGTTCGCGGGCGGGAGCCCCGAGGACGTCGCCCACCAGGCCCACCAGACCCACGCGTGGTACCGGGTGCTGTGGCTGACCGGCGTGGACTACTTCTCGACCCTGGGCTACCAGCCGGGCATCGCCCTGCTGGCCGCCGGGGCGATCTCCCCCATCGCCACGCTGATCCTGGTCTTCGTGACCCTGTTCGCGCTCCTGCCGATCTACGGCGAGGTGGCCCGCCGTTCCTACAACGGCCAGGGCTCCATCGCCATGCTGGAACGCCTCCTGCCGGGCTGGAAGGGGAAGGTCTTCGTCCTGGTGATGCTGGGGTTCGCCAGCACCGGGTTCGTGGTGACCATGACCCTCTCGGCCGCCGACGCCGCCGAGCACATCGTCGAGAACCCGTTGCTCCACCCCTACTTCGGCGACGCCCAGCTCGTGGTCACGCTGGTGCTGCTCACCCTGCTCGCGCTGGTCTTCCTGAGGGGCTTCGGGGACGCCATCGGCGTGGCCATGGCGGTGGGGATCCCCTACATCCTGCTCAACCTCGTGGTGATCGGCCGTGGCCTGCTGGAGATCGCCCGGCACCCCGAGCACCTCGCCCAGTGGCAGGCGGCCGTCGCGTTCCGCGGCGACTGGACGGCGGTCCTGCTGGTGGCGGCGGTGGCGTTGCCCCGGCTGGCGCTGGGAATGAGCGGCTTCGAGACCGGCGTGTCCGTCATGCCCCTGGTGAAGGGATCTCCGCCGGATCCCCCCGCCCACGAGGACCACGGCGGCGAGCAGTCGGCCGAAGGCCGCCCCGAGGGGCGGATCCGGGCCACGCGGCGCCTCCTGACCGCGGCGGCGGCGATCATGAGCGTCATGCTCATCGGCACCAGCTTCGTCACCGCGGTGCTGATCCCCGAGGAGGCGTACCGCGAGGGGGGGAAGGCGTCGGGCCGCGCCCTCGCGTGGCTCTCCCACGACCTGCTCGGCGCCGGGTTCGGCACCCTCTACGACGTCTCCACCATCCTCATCCTGTGGTTCGCCGGCTCGTCGGCGATGGTGGCGATGCTCACCCTGATCCCGAGGTACCTGCCGCGCTTCGGGATGGCGCCCCGCTGGGTCTCCTACGCTCGGCCGCTGGTGCTGGTCCTGTTCGTGGTGGACGTGCTGGTGACCCTGTGGTTCGACGCCGACGTCGCCGCCCAGGGCGGCGCCTACGCGACGGGGGTGCTGGCCCTCTTCCTGTCGGCGGCGGTGGCGGTCGCCCTGGCACGGGGCCAGGAGGCCCGGGCCGCGCGCCCGCGGCGCTTCTCCCTCGGTGCCCTCTACGCCTGGGGCGCGGCGGCGATCTTCCTGCTGACCCTCGTGCAGAACTCCATCCTGCGCCCCGACGGCGTCGTGATCGCGTTGCTCTTCGTGCTGGCGGTGATGGGCCTGAGCGCCCTCTCCCGCTGGCGGCGGGCGACGGAGTTCCGGGTGGAGAGCCTCGCCTTCGCCGACGCCGAGTCCGCGTCCCTCTGGGAGCAGATGGTGGGGCGGAAGGTCAACCTCGTCCCCCTCCGCACGGCGCGGGAGGCGCACCGCAAGAAGAAGGCGGCGGAGATCCGCAGCTACTACGCGGTGAAGGGCTCCCTCGCCTTCCTCCACGTCCACCTGCGCGACGACCGCAGCGCCTTCACCAGCAGCCTCAAGATCGCCGTGCGGCGCTCGGGGGACGACTTCGTGGTCCACGTGAAGGGGGCCGTGGCCATCGCCAACACCATCGCCTACACCAGCGAGCTCCTGGATCCCCGCAGCATCTTCCTCGGCCTGACCCGCGAGAACCCCATGAGCCAGGCCCTCAAGTACCTGCTCTGGGGCCAGGGGGAGACGGGGATCCTCGTCTACCACATCCTGATCCGCTACTGGGCGTGGACTCCCGAGGACGACGTGAGGCCCCTCATCTTCCTGATGAGCGAGTAGTCGCCGCCGTCCGTGCCGCCCCGTCAGGGACGCTGCGCGCCCACGAGCCTGGCGCATTCGGGGGAGCCCAGGTCCGTGGGGACGGGCCCCACGCCCCCGGGCCAGGGGCGTGCCGCCCCGTCCCGCTCGGAGGCGAGGCGGACCGCGTGCTCGACGATGGCCCCGGCCACGTCCCTGCCCGTGGCCTGCTCCAGGCCCTCGAAGCCCGGAGAGCTGTTCACCTCCAGGACCACGGGGCCGCGGGAGGTCTCCAGCAGGTCCACGCCCGCCACCGTCAGGCCCATGGCCCCCGTCGCCGCCAGGGCCAGGCGGGTGGTCTCCGCGTCCAGGCTCGCGATCTCGCACGTTCCGCCCCGGTGGACGTTGGCCCGGAAGTCTCCCCGGCGGGCGATCCGGCGCATGGCCGCCACCACGCGGCCCCCCACCACCACCGCCCGCAGGTCCCGCCCCCGGGCCTCGGCGACGAAGCGCTGGATCAGCACGGCCTCCCCGAGGCTCCAGAGGGCGTCCAGGGTGGACTCCGCGGCCTCGGTGGTCTCCGCCAGGATCACCCCCACACCTTGGGTGCCCTGGAGGAGCTTCAGCACCACGGGCGCCCCCCCCACCGCCTCCACCGCCTCGGCGACCTCCCCCGGGCTCTGCACCACCGCCGTGTCGGGGATGTCGATGCGGGCGCGGGCCAGGGCCTGCAACGACGAGAGGCGGTCCCTGGCGTTCCAGATCCCCACCGAGCCGTTGGCGACGGGGACGCCCATCTCCTCGAGCTGCCGCACCAGGGCCATGCCGTAGCGCCAGATCGACGTGCCGATCCGCGGGATGGCGGCGTCGACCCCCCGCAGGGGGCGGCGGCCGTAGCTGACGTCGGCCCCCCGGGCGGTCACCTCCAGCCGGCACTGGAGGGGATCCGCCACCAGCGGCCGGTGGCCCAGGCGTTGGGCCGCTTCGGCGAGGCGGCGCGAGGAGTAGAGGGCGGGGTTGCGGGAGAGGATCAGGAGCTTCACGGGAGCTCCCCGCGGCGAGGGGAGGGCACCCGGCGCCTGGAGCCGTCGGGACGGGCCCGCCGCCGCGTGGGGCGGGGTGGGACCGGAGGGCCGTCCTCGCGCGGCCCGCGCCCCCGATCCTATGACGGGAACGGGCTCCGGAGAACCATCCCCCGACGATCTCCCCCGATCCGCGGCAGGGCCCCCGGTTGCGCCCGGAGCCCCGGGGGCCGATCATCCCCTCTCCGCGCCCCGAGGAGTGGGCGGAGCCCATGCCGGAACGCGCCCGTATTCGAATCCTCGCCCTCGACGTCGGTTCGAAGACCGTCGGAGTGGCCGTCTCGGACGAGCTGGGTCTCACCGCCCAGCCGGTGGGCACCGTCCGGCGCCGGGGGCTGGACGCCGACGTGGGCGAGGTGGCGGCCATCGCCGACCGGTACTCCGCCACCGAGGTCGTGGTGGGACTCCCGGTGCGGACCGACGGCACCGAAGGGGACTCCGCCCGCCGCTCCCGTCGCTTCGGCGAGGCCCTCGCCGCCGCCCGGCCCACCCTCCCGGTGGCCTACGCCGACGAGCGCTTCACCACCGTCATCGCCGAGAGGGCCCTGATCGGCGGTGGGATGCGGCGGGAGCGCCGCAGGGAGGTCATCGACACGGTCGCCGCCCAGGTCCTCCTCCAGGACTGGCTCGACTCCCGGCGCCGCCGGGAGGCCGCGGGGGGGAGCGGCGGAGCGCGGCGCGGGGAGGGAGGGTGAGCCTCCGCCGCCTCGCCGTGGTCGCGCTGGTGCTGGCCGTGCTGGGGGGGGCCGCCGCCGCCGGGTTCGGCGCCTGGCTCGCCCGCTGGACCCACACCCCGGCCTCGACGGCGGAGGGCGAGAAGGTGCTGGAGGTCCCGCGGGGCTCCACGGCCCGCGCGGTCTCGGAGATGCTGGCCAGGGAGGGGGTGGTGGGAGATCCCCGCCTCTTCGAGCGATACCTGAGGTGGGAGGGGGCCGCGGGGAAGCTGAGGGCGGGCGAGTTCCGGTTCCGGACCGACTGGTCCCCCGAGCGGGTCCTGCGGGCGCTCCTCCACGACGCCGAGGTCACCTGGCCCCTCACCGTCCCCGAGGGCCTGTCCATGAAGGAGATCGCCGGCCGGGTCGAGGCGGCGGGCCTGGGGAGGGCCGAGGCGTTCCTGGCCCTCTGCGCCGATCCCGACCTGCTCCGCCGGGCGCGGAGCGCCCACGCGAACCTGGAGGGCTACCTGTTCCCCGAGACCTACCGGTTCCCGAGGGGCACGACCGAGCGCCAGGTGGTGGAGGCGATGCTCGACGAGTTCGAGCGACACTGGTCCCCCGCCGACGACGAGAGGGCCCGGCAGATCGGCCTCACCCGCGACCAGGTGGTCACCCTGGCCTCGGTGGTGGAGAAGGAGACCGGCGCCGCCGAGGAGAGGCCGCTGGTGGCGTCGGTGTTCCACAACCGCCTCGCCCGGGGCATGAAGCTGGAGAGCGACCCGACCATCATCTACGGGCTGAAGGACTACGACGGCGACATCCGCTCCCGGGACATCCGGGACCCCCACCCGTGGAACACCTACGTCGTTCCGGGCCTCCCCGCGGGTCCCATCGCCAGCCCCGGCGGAGCCGCGCTGCGGGCCACCCTGCACCCCGCCGAGACCGAATACCTCTACTTCGTCGCCACCACCGGGGGGCGCCACCACTTCAGCCGCACCTACGAGGAGCACGCCCGCATGGTGAAGGCCTGGCAGATGCGCCGCCGCCCGCTGGAGGCGGGGGTCGGCCGGTGACGGGGGCCGGGCGCAGCGCCGCGGACCTGGGCGTCGTCACCTTCGCGCCCGGCGTGCGGGGGATCGCCCTCCGCACGCCGACGCTGCCGCCCGCCACCACCACCTGGTGCTGGATCCTGGGGGAGGGGGAGCGGGGCTTCCTGGTCGAACCGGCCTCGCCGTGGATCGAGGAGCAGCGCCGCCTGGGGCAGGCCCTCCGGGCCCTGGAGCGCGAGGAGGGGTACCGTCCCGGCAGGGCCCTGCTCACCCACCTCCACCCCGACCACGTCGGGGGCGCCAACGCGGTGCGGGATCGGGGCGTCGCCCTCCACGCCCATCCCCTCACGGGGGAGGCGGTGCTGGATCTGGGCATCGAGGTCGACGCCGAGGTGGGGGAGGGGGACGTCTGGACCGCGGGCGAAGGCGAGGAGCACACCTGGGTCGCCCTCCACACCCCCGGCCACGCCCGGGGGCACGTCGCGCTCCTGCAGCCCGCCCGCGGGGTGGTCGTGGCGGGGGACCTGGTCGCCGGCGAGGGCACCGTGGTCATCGATCCCCCCGAGGGGGACCTGGGGGACTACCTGCGCTCCCTGGACCGCCTGATCGGCCTTGGCGCCCGCCTCCTGCTCCCCGCCCACGGCCCGCCCATCCAGGATGGACCCGCCCTGCTCCGGGGCTACATCGCCCATCGCCTCGCCCGGGAGGGGCAGGTGGTGGAGGGCCTCCGGGCCGCGGGGGCCCGACCCTCGGTCCCCGAGGACCTCGTCCCCGGGATCTACGCCTCGGTGCCGCGGGTGCTGTGGCCTGCGGCCGCCCGATCGGTCCTCGCCCACCTCCTCAAGCTCGTCCAGGAAGGGCGGGCGGACGAGGGCCCACCGGGTCGCTTCCGTCTCCGGACCCCCTCCCCGGAGCCCTGACCCCGGGCTCCGGGGCCGGGGTCACCAACCTCAGGTCCGGTACCGGGCCGGGAACAGGCGCCGCAGGTTGTCGGGCAGTCGGCCCAGCAGGTCCATCAGGTGGTCGTCCCCCACCGCCTCGGACACGACGTGGAGCACGTCGCGGGTCTGGCGGCGTGCCTCGTCCTCGGGGATCTGCTGCTCGGCGGCGATCTCGCGGATCAGGTCGGGCTCCGACCGGGGGTCGTAGATGCCCGCCCGCTCCAGGACCATCTCCTGGATCGCCGCGGGCAGGGCCTCGGCGAGGCCGCGGGCCTCGTCTTGGGTCATCCGCTCCGCAAGGACTCCCAGGACCGCCCTGCACAGGATCTCTGTCTCGCCGAGGTTGGGCAGGTGCGAACGCTCGCGGACCTTCTCCAGGAACTCGCGGGTCTGCATCGTGGGCCCTCCATCCCGGGGGGACGCTTCAAGGGCCGTACCGCGCCGGGCGTGGAGCCGCCTCGGCCCATTCGGACCCGCAGTCCGGACCCGGGGGCATGGGACAGGGGAGGGGGGCGCGCAACCCTCGTGCACGCAGGGGCTCCGGGGCGGTGCACCGAAGGAGCAGGGGGACGATGGGTCCGGGACCCCGGTTGGGGGCGGGCGGGGCGGCGGCTACAGCGCCAGCACGATCCCGGCACCCCCGCCGGCGAGGAGCCACGTGGGCTTGAAGGTGGCGTCGACCTCCTCGATGTGGGCGGCGTGGATCACCCCGAGCCCCCCCTGCACATAGAAGCCGAACTTGTCGGAGATCAGGAAGTCGGCCCCCCCCTTGAACCGCGCCCCGGGGGCGAAGCGGGCGCCGTCCTCGGGGTCGACGTTGTAGAGGATGAAGACGCCGTCCAGGCCGACGAACGGGTGGACGCTTCCCCGGGAGCCCTTGTACTGCACTCCGACGGTGAACGAGGGCAGCGTGAAGGTCGACTTCTCGCCGGCCACCTCCCCCGAGGTCCAGCCCGCGCCGAAGCCGATGTCGATGAGGAAGTTCCGGTGGGCGTGGATCCCGATGGAGGCGTCGGCCGAGAACATCCCCCGATAGAAGTAGGTGGCGCCGGCCTGGACCTTCACCGCGACCTTGGCGCTGGCCCCCCGGTCCTCCACACGGGCGCGACCCCGGGAGGAGCGGGAGGAGTAGTCCGAGTCGCCGTCCAGGTCCTTCACCCGCTTGGAGCCCCCGGAGGAAGCGCGGGACGAGGAGCGTCGGGGTTCCAGCCGGTCCTCGTCCTCGTCCTCGTCCATCGCCTCCGACGCGGACACGTACCCGTCCCGGTCCTCCGCCCGGTCGCGGCGGGGCCGCTCTCCGTCGTCGCTGCTCTCGTCGGCCGCGGCGCGGGAGGCGGTCCGGGAGTATCCCTCGTCGCCGTCCCCGGCGCGGGAGGCGGTCCGGGAATACCCCTCGTCGTCGTCTCCGGCGCGGGAGGAGGTCCGGGAGTACCCCTCGCCGTCGTCCCCGGAGCGGGAGGAGGTCCGGGAGTACCCCTCGCCGTCGTCCCCGGAGCGGGAAGCGGTGCGGGAGTACCCCTCGTCGTCCCCGGCGCGGGAGGAGGTCCGGGAGTACCCCTCGCTCCGGGACGCCGACGGGGAAGACGACCGGCTCCCCGTTTCCTCTTCCTCTTCGTCGTCGGCGTCGCCGATGACGATCAGGTCACGCGCCGACGTGATCTCGATCTCGTCCGAGGAGGATGCCGCCGCGGTCCGCTTCTCCTCCTCCCGTCGCCTCCGGTCCGCCTCGGCGAGACGCTCGGCCTCCTTCTTCTTCTCCTCCTCTTCGGCCCGCCGGGCGGCCTCCCGTCTCTCCTTCTCCTCCGCGGCGCGGCGCTCCGCGTCCCGCTTCTTCTGCTCCTCCTCGGCCTTGCGGGCGGCTTCCCGGCGTCCCGCCTCCTCCTCGGCCCTCCGGGCGGCCTCGCGGCGCTCCTTCTCCTCCTGGTCCCGGCGGGCCGCCTCCCGGCTCCGCCGGTCCTCCTCTTCCTTCCGCGCGGCCTCGCGCCTCTCCTCGTCCGCGAGGCGGGCGTCGATCTCGTCTTCTCCCTCCTCATCTTCGGCGTCCTCCCGGGAAGCCCGGGCGGGCGGACGCTCGTCGTCCTGGGAGGCCGCCACGTCCTTGGTCCGGACCTTGCCTTCGAGGCCGAAGGGGTCCTCTTCCTCGTCGTCGTCCCCGAAGAGGTCGTCGTTGGTGATGGTGAGCAGAGGCTTCTCCTCGGCCTTCTGGGCCGCGGCGAGCTGGGCGGGGGCGGGGCCCGCGGGGGCCTTGCCGGTGAGCACCTCCGCGACGAGTCCGGGGACCTGGTCCACGAGCTTGTCCGGCGCCGACGGCACCTCCCGCTCGACCTCGCGCTTCACCTTTCCCGTCGCCGCGTCGAAGAGACGGAGCTTCACCCGCAGGAGCGTCCCGTCGTCGGAGGTGACCGATCCCGCCAGCAGGACGGCGTACTTCTTCTGTGAGGCGAAGCTCTTGAGGCAGGAGACGTCGCCGGGGCAGCCGTTGGGGAACTCCCCGGCGGCGTGCTGCATCGAGAAGTCGTACCCCCCCTGGATGTCCACCTCGGAGGCGATGAGGGAGGTCAGGTTGACGATGACGTTCTTGGTCAGGCCCTTGCCGCCGCCGGTCAGCTCCAGCACTCCGGCCGTACCACCGGCGATGGCGGCGCGGGGGGCCACGAGCAGCAGGAGCGCGAGCAGGGCGAGTCGGCCGAATCGTCGTTCGACGGGCATTTTGGGGCTCCGCGGGAGGTCCCCGGCATCGCCGGCGCCTCCCGGCGCGATGCGGCCCGCCTGGGGAGCGGGTCCGTCGAACCAGGGACAGCGATCCGCGGCCTGGGTTCCCGGTGTCGTCCTCCGGAGTGGCCGCGCCGAAGCGCAACATGATACGCGAGAGTCGCCATGGTGGTAAGAGTGCCCGCCGAGTCCAGCCGCCCTCCGTCCGTTGACCGACCCTCCCCCCTCGGCTACCCTTCCCGCGCGCTCTGCGCGGAGCAGGGTCGGACCCCGCCCCGGGGTCGGCGCCGGCCCGGCCGTCCGCCCCCCCGATCGCCCGTAGAGGTCATCCCATGAACCAGCCCGCACCCCCCGAAGGGCGCGGCGGGGCGCGCGCCGTCGCCGTCGCCGCCCTGATCGTCGGCGTCCCTTGGGCCCTCCTGGAGGTGGCCGCGTTCGCCCGCCGCACGAGGCTGGTCTTCGGCGCTGGCGACGTCCCGGCCCTGCTCGCGACGGACCTGGCCCTCTGCACCGCGGCCGCCCTGGCGGGGGCCGCCGCGGGCGCGGGGATCGGTCGGGTGCTCCGCCGTCCGCGGGCCGCGGGCCTGGCGATCGCCGGTGCCCTCGGCGCCGCCACCGGCGTCTTCTTGCTGTCGGTGCTCCTGAGCCAGCCCATCCCCGGCCGGGACACCCACGTGGTGCCGGG
This sequence comes from Myxococcota bacterium, assembly GCA_023150875.1. Lineage (GTDB taxonomy): Bacteria > Myxococcota_A > UBA796 > UBA9615 > JAKLKC01 > JAKLKC01. The sequence goes on from JAKLKC010000015.1 coordinate 37,999, forward strand.
CGGCACGCCGGTGGCGGTGGCGATCTCCGCCGGCGTCCCCCTTGCCGCCCTCGCCCTTGCGCTGGCGGTGGGTCCGGGCAGGGCCCTGCTGGGGGGCTGGGCGCTGGCCCTGGCCGCCGCCCTCCTGGCGTACCCGCCTCGTCCCCCCACGTTCCAGGCGGGTGAGGCGGCCGCGGACGCCCCGAACGTCCTGCTGGTGACCATCGACACGCTCCGGGCCGACCACGTCGCCACCATCGGCGGAGGTCCGCCGGACGTGCGGACCCCGAACATGGACCGCCTGGCGGGCGAGGGCGTGCTGTTCACCCAGGCGTTCAGCCAGGCCCCCATCACCGGACCTTCCCACACGTCCATGCTCTCGGGTCTCTACCCCTGGACCCACGAGACCCTGATCAACGGCGTGGCCCTGAAGCCCGGGATCCCCAACCTCCCCGAGCAGCTCGCCGGCAGGGGCTATCGGACGGGGGCCTTCGTCTCGGCCTACGTGCTGGACGGGGACTTCGGATATGGCCAGGGGTTCGACACCTACGACGACGAGTTCTACGCGGTGAAGGGGCTCTACGACACGTCGCCCATGCGCCTGTGGTACCAGCTCCGCATCCGCCTGTGGCTGGTGGACGACATCGAGAGGCGGGGGGACCGGACCACCGACGAGGCGCTCCGGTGGCTGGACCTGAACGGCGACCGCCCGTTCCTGGCGTGGGTCCACCTGTACGACCCCCACGGCAACTACGTCCCGCCGCCCCCCTACGACACCATGTACTACAACGGGGATCCGAGGGATCCGGGCAAGAACTCCATGCCCCCCAAGGAGAAGCTGGCGCTCTACTCCCAGGAACACCTCGACGGGATCACCGACGCCGAGTGGGTCCTGGCCCAGTACAAGGGGGAGGTGACCTTCACCGACCACCAGGTGGGGCGCCTGCTCCAGAAGATCGAGGACCTGGGCGTGAAGGACCGGACCATCGTGTACCTGGTGGCGGACCACGGGGAGAGCCTCACCGAGCACGACTACTGGTTCAACCACGGCGCCCTGCTCTACGACCCCGACCTCCACGTGCCGATGATGGTGCGCTGGCCGGGGAAGATCCCGGCGGGGACGCGGGTCGATTCCCTCGCGGAGGTCACCGACGTCACCCCGACCCTGCTGGACCTGCTGGGCGTCCCGCCGTGGGACATGAAGGGGCGCTCCCTGAAGCCCCTGTGGGAGGGGACCCGTCCCCCCGTGACCGAGACCGACTCCATGTGCTTCGACCGCGAGGCGAACCGGCAGGGTGGCATGTGGCGCTACAAGATGGTGTCCACCCGGACCGGCACCTCCCGGTACGTGTGCCGCCAGCAGGGGAAGGACGAGCTGTACGACCTGACCTCCGACCCCGAGGAGACGGTGAACGTCGCCAGCGACCCGGAGCGGGCCGCCCTGGTGGCGGCCTTCGAGGAGCACTGCCAGGCCGTCCTCGACAGCACCGGCAAGGGCGCCGACGACCGCGCCAACGAGTCCCTCACCATGACCGCCGAGCAGTGCGAGAAGCTCAAGGCGTTGGGCTACGTGGACAACGACACCGACTGCGGCGCCCTGGGTACCCCGGGCTCGGCGGCGGCGGGGAGCCGCTGATGGGCGCGTCCCGACTGGCGATGGGCGGAGCGGTCGCCGGGCTCGGCGCGGGGACCCTGGCCCTCGGGGCCTGCGTCGCCGCCAACCCGTGGTTCGCCGACGCGCCGGCGCTGGCCGTCGCCCTCTTCGGGCTGCTGCCCGCGGCCGGGGGCGCGGCGCTCCTCGGCGCCGCCGGCCTCGCGGCCCGCCGCGGTGGGGCGGCCTCCCCGAGGCGGGGGCGGGGCCCCGCGGCCTTGGCGGTCCTGTCCATCGCGCTGGTCGGCCTGGCGGTGTCGGGCACCCTCGTCCCCCGCCCCCCCTTGCACACGAAGATGCTCGTCTACGGCGTGGACGCGGCGAACCTGGCCCTCATGGAGCCGATGATGAAGGCGGGGGAGCTCCCTCACTTCTCGCAGCTCGTGCGGGAGGGGGCCCACGGCACCCTCAAGTCCATGGAGCCCGTGATCAGCCCCGTGGTGTGGACCAACATCGCCACCGGGTATCCCCGGGAGCAGCACGGGATCTCGGGGTTCAAGACCCGCTCCGACGAGTGCCTGAAGCCGAGGATCTGGGACTACTTCGCCGACAAGGACCAGGTGGTGGGTACCTACAAGTGGCTGGTGACCTGGCCTCCCCAGGAGGTCACCGGCTTCCAGGTGCCGGGCTGGCTCGCCCAGGGCGCCGAGACGGTGCCCGAGGACCTCGGCTTCGTGAAGGAGTTCGAGCTGGGCAACCGCCAGAGCCACGACCGCAAGGGCCACGACGCCTCCGGCCTGGGCTCCCAGCTCGCCTTCGTCCGGGAGGGGATCCGCCACGGACTCCGCCTGTCCACCCTCGCCTCGGCCGTCGGGTTCATCCTGAAGGCGAAGCTCGCCCCGGTCACGCCGGACGAGGGCTTCTACCGGATGAACGTCATCCGCTCGGCCATCGACCGGGACGTCTTCCACGGCCTGCTCGATCGCTTCGACCCCACGCTGGCGACCTTCACCTACTACCCCACCGACAACGTCACCCACCGCTTCTGGAAGTATTTCGAGCCCGAGGGCTTCCCCGACGTCACCTCCGAGCAGGTGGAGCGCTTTCGGGACGTGGTCCCCGAGACCTACCGCCAGGCCGACCAGATCCTGGGGGAGCTGCTGGCGCGATTGCCCGCGGACGCCCACGTCGTGGTGGTCAGCGACCACGGGATGACGTCGGCCAACGCCGGCGGGGGATACTTCGCCTTCGGCCTGACCACCGGCGGCATCCAGCGCTTCCTGGCCGGGCGGGGCGCGAAGGTCGACGTTTCGAACATCGGCCAGAAGGTGTCGGTGGGGATCGCCAAGGACAGCCCCCTCGACGCGGCGGCGGTCGAGGCCGCCATCGGCGAGCTGACCTTCCGGGACCAGCCCCTGGTGAAGGTCGACGTCATCGATCCCGGCGGCCCCGGCACCCCCCCCCTCCTGGGCTTCTCCCTGGCCGTCCTGGACGACCTCCGGGCGGACATCGAGGCCGGCCGGCGGATCCAGGTCTCCGGGCAGGAGGGGCCGGCCCTCTCGGAGATGGTGGCCACCGTGGAGGCCCAGTCGGGCGTCCACACGCTGGACGGCGTGGTGATCGCCCGGGGACCGAAGGTCACCCCCTCGCCCGGCCGCATGGCCGACACCACCATCCTCGACGTGGCGCCCACGGTCCTCGCCCTCGCCGGGTTGGCCCCCGCCTGCGACATGCCGGGGAAGGTCATGCCCTTCTTCGGAGGTGCACCTCCCCCCTGCGACCCCCACGCCGAGGCCGTCGCGCTGGTGAACCGGGAGTGGCGGGAGGTCGGCCGGGACGCCGCCGGCCAGGCCGCCGTGGACGACATGCTCATCAAGCTCGGCTACAAGACCGAGGGCACGCCCGGTGCCGGATCCGGCGCGGAGCCGGCGGGTGGTTCCGCCGGTGCCCCCACCCCGTGAGGGTCCTGGTCGCCTCCCGGCGCTTCCCCCCCGACGTCCGCAGCGGCACCGAGACCGTCGTCGAGAACCTCTGGCGGCGCTTCTCCCAGCACCACGAGGCCCGACTGGTGGCGGGGTTCCGCCACGACCCGGCCTTGCTGCCCGACGGGGCGCGGAAGGTGGACCTGAGGGGGGGGAAAAAGCTGGCGAACTACCTGAAGCTCCAGGGAGCGGTGGCCGCCGAGGCCCTGAGGTTCCGCCCCGACGTGGTGCTCGCCAACTCCATCGAGGTGCCCACCCGCTTCGCCCCCACCGTCACCATCCTGTACGACTTCAACTTCGGCGGGGGCCAGGCGTCCAGCGGGCCCCTCTCCCAGGCCAAGAAGGCGTACTACCGCTACAAGACCGGGCGGATGACGAGGGGGGTGGCGATCTCCCGGGCCACCCGGGACCGAGTGGTGGAGCTTGGGGTCGATCCCTCCCGGATCGAGGTGATCTACCCCGGGGTGGACACCGAGCGGTTCCGGCCCGATCCGGCGGTCACCCTCCCGGCGGCGGGGGGTGGGCCCATCGTGCTCGCCTACCCCTCCCGCATCCTCGCCGGCAAGGGGCAGCACGTCGCCATCGAGGCGGTGAAGGGGCTTCCCGACCGGCTCCGGGAGAGGGTGGAGCTGCGGATCGTGGGGGCGGCGACGGATCCCGACTACCTCGCCCAGCTCCGGGAGAGGGCGAGGGGAGCGAACGTCACCTTCCACCTCGACGTGCCCGACATCGAGAGGTACTACCGCGAGGCCCACGTCGTGCTCTTCCCCACGTGCATGGAGGAGGGTTTCGGCTACACCGCCATCGAGGCCATGGCCTGCGGCAAGCCGGTGGTCTTCAGCCGGTGGGCGGCCGTGGAGGAGGCGACGGGGGGGATCGGCGTGCCGGTGCCCCAAGGGGACGTCGGCGCTTTGGTGAAGGCGATCCTGGCCCTGCTCAAGGATCCGGAGCGCTGTCGGGAGTTGGGCGAAGCCGGAAGGAGGCACGTCGTCGAGAACTACTCGTGGGACGCGATCTTCACGCGGTATGAAACGGTGGTGCGGGAGGCGGCGGGCGGGTGAGGGCCCCCCCCAGGGACGGAGCGCGAGGCATGGCGGTGACCCGTTACGAGTTCAGCGAGGGCCGGATCGACGTCCACGAGGCCTGGCGCCCCGAGGAGGTCCGGGCCGCGGTCCGGCAGATCCTGGGCGACTGGAGCCACGTCCTGCCCCAGGCCCGGGACGCCCGGATCCTCATCAAGCCCAACCTGAACAACGACCTCAACGCCCTGACGGGCAACAGCGCCGACCTCCGGGTCCTGGAGGCCGTCGTCCGGGACCTGCGGGAGCGGGGCTACACCGACATCACCATCGCCGACGGCTCCAACGTGGGCGTCCACCGCCGGGGCATCGACTCCCAGCGCCGCCTCCGGGTCGACCGCCTCGCCGAGCGCCACGGGGCCCGGCGGATCGACCTCAACCGCGCCCCCACGGTGAAGGTGAAGCTCAAGAAGGGCACGGCCGAGCTCGCCCGGCCGGTGCTGGAGGCCGACTTCCTCCTGTCCATCCCCAAGGTGAAGACCCACGCCGAGGCGGGCCTCAGCCTCAGCATGAAGAACTGGGTCGGCACCGCCTCGGGCCAGCAGAAGCGCCAGATCCACCTGGACCTCAACCGGAACATCGCTGCCCTCAACGAGACCATCCGGCCCCACCTGATCCTGATGGACGCGCTGGTGGGCATGGAGGGCAACGGGCCGGGGGACGGCACGCCCTTCCGCATGGGGCGGCTCGTCGTCAGCAACAACACGTGGCTCCACGACATCTTCGTGTGCCGCCTGGTGGACTTCCCCTGGGAGAAGCTGCGCTACCTGGGCCACGCCCTGGACGACGGGCGCTTCCGGCCCGGCCTGCCGTCGGAGGTGGCGGCGAAGGTGCCGGTGCTGCGGAGGATCCAGCCGGCGCCGCCGCGGTCCTCCCTGGCGGTGCTCTCCGAGAAGAAGGTCTTCCATCCCCTCAAGCTGGCGGTGCGCCCCCTGGTGGACCGGCCCGAGGTCGCCCAGCTCGCCTACCGGGCGCGGATCGTCCAGGACGTGTACGTGCGCGAGGACGACGGCGTGACCGGCTTCGTGCGCGACGCCGCCCGCTGCGGCGAGTGCCGGAAGTGCGAGGAGTTCTGCCCCGACGCCCTTAAGCTGGAGGCCATCGGGACCACCGAGCGGGGCCAGGGCTGCCTCGCCTGCCTCTACTGCTACTGGGCTTGCCCGGGCGGCGCGATCTCCCTCCAGGGTCCGCTGGGGTTCCTCGCCCCCCAGATCGACAAGTACAAGGCGCGCATCGAGGCGCTGTAGGACCGGCCGGGCGCGGACGGGACGTCGCCCCCCGGGACGGGGGGGCACCCGCCCCTGTGCATGCCGGGTGCGCCGGCTTATCCCCATGCGCAGGGGGGTCGCGGACGGCGGCGGGGACCGGGCTCGGGGGAGATCTTGCCCGAGTCCTGGCCAGCGCCCGCGAGTCCTTCGGCCCCGCTCCTCCCACGGGGGAGCGCCCTCGCCCTCGCCGCCGCCCTCGCCGCCGCCGGTTGCGAGCCGGATCCGGCGGCCATCCTCGGCCGCTTCGAGGCGCGGTACGGCCCCTTCGAGAGCTGTGGGGCGATCCCCGCCGACCCGGAGCCCGGCGCGGAGGCGACGGCGGAGGCGGCCGACGCCGGAGGGGAGGGGAGCTGCCTGCTGGCGGGCTGGCCGGCCTGCGACGCGCGCTCGGCGGCCCGGGACGACCTGGACCCCCACGGTCGGGCCGAGGGGACCCACTGGTACCTGGTGTCCACCGGTGGAGAGTGCGACGTCGTGGTGTTCAACCACGGCGCGGACGTGGCGGGCCGGACCTGGATGACCCGCACCCTGTGCGAGGACCTGGTGCCCCAGCCCATCGGCGAGGTGTACCTGCCCTTCGCCCTCGACCGGTGCGGCCTGCCCGAGGACGTCCGTTTCTGACGTGGCCCGGGTCCTGCACGCGGGAGGTGTGGGGCCCGCGCGGGGCGAGGGATCGACCGCCGCGGGATCCGCGGTGGGGGCGCCGGCGACGGAAGGGGTGGGTGATGCTTCCCCAGGCTGGCTTGAGGGCCGCGGTCGTCGGGGTGTCGCTCCTGGCGGCCCTGGCCTTCGGCCCCCGCGGAGCGGGACCGGCGGACGAGGCGTCCGACCGGGTCCACGAGGACCCGATCCTCGGCTTCCGGTTCCTGTACCCGGGAGACTGGAGGGCGCGGGAGGTCCGGGACATCGGGCCCCAGGCGGTGGTGGAGGTCACCGCCCCCGGGGGCGCCTCGTGGATCGCGGTGCACGCCGCCCGCTCCGTCGACGGCGCCTTCGCGGCGCGGCGGCTGCGGACCCGCATGGACGTGAGGTTCCCCGGCGCCGCCGCGGAGCTGTCCTCGGCACCCGTCACCATCGCCGACCGGCGCGTGGACCACACCCGGGCGGACGTGAGGACCGAGCACGGCCCGGGGACCCTGGACTTCTACGAGATCGACGTGGGGGGGCGCTCGTTCCTCATCGAGTTCGGGACGCTGGGGAGGCGGCGCCCGGGGGCCGACGAGGCGAGGGAGCGGTGGATCGAGGCGTTCGAGGTGAGGCCGATGGGCCACGAGCCCCGGGCGCGGGACCCGCTGGCGGGACAGTGGGATCTGGTCACCGTATCCACCCTTCCCGGCCGCACCCCCGTACCCCTGGGCTGGACGGTGCGGACGGGAGATCCGGAGCAGGCGGGCCTGCTGGCGGAGATGGACGACCCGGCGGGGCTGCTGGCGTGGGAGATCTACAAGCCGGACCTCGTCTCGCCCTTCGAGGGCCCCTTCGCCCTCATGGACCGCCTCGTGGCGACGCTGGGGGTGCACGGCTTCGTGATCGGCGGGACCGGCAGCCGGCGGATCGCCGGCCAGCGGCTGCCCTTCGCGGAAGGCTACTACCAGTTCCGGGACGTGCCGTGCCGGGTGGCGATCTACGCCTTCCGTAGGGACGGACAGATCCTCCTCGGCTACCTCTCCCAGGTGTTGCCGGTCTCCTCGGCGCTGGAGGGGGTGGAGGAGAGCTTCGTCGCCCCCTATCTGTCGGCCGGTCCGGACGGTGTGGAGGGGGCCCTGGAGCGGGCCCGGGAGGCCATGGACGCCGGCCGCGCCGAGGCCAGTCTGGCCATCGTCGAGGAGAGGCTCCGGGTCCTGCCCAACGAGCCCGAAGCGGTGATGATGCGGATCGAGGCGCTGTCGGACCTGGGCCGCCACGACGAGGCCACCGCGTCGGCGCGGGCGCTGGAGGCGTCCGCGGACGGGATCCCCGGCATCGAGGCCCGGGAGCGGATGGTCGCGGTCGCGCTGGTGGCCCGGTCCCAGGCCGCCGCCGGACAGGGGCGGCTGGCGGAGGCCCGGGCGCTGGCGCGGGCGGCGGTGGCCTCGTCCCCCGGGGCGGCGTCGCTGATCGAGGCCCGAGCGATGCGGCTGGTCTCGGCGGGGCGCGGGGACGCGGCGCGGGCGGTGGTGGAGGGCCCGCTGCTGGAGAGGCCCGAGGACCCGGCGCTGCTCCGGGGGATGGCGTGGGTGCTGGCGACGGCCCCCGGGGCCGGGGCGCGGGACCCCGGGAGGGCGCTGGAGCTGGCCCGGCGGGCCGTCGCCGCCCAGCCGGGCTCCTTCCTCGGGTGGCGGGCCCTCGCCGCAGCCCTCCAGTCGGCCGGCCGCCTCCAGGAAGCGGTGCGGGCGCAGGAGGCGAGCGTCTCCGCCGACGACCTCCGACCCGAGGACGCCGGCCGGGAGTGGGACCGCCTGCGGCGCCTGCGGGAGCTCGCCGGAGAGCCCTGAGCCCGGGTGACTCGCCGTCCGCCCTGCTGCGCGTGCCGATACCGCGGCTGCGGCCGGTCTACTCGGGTTCCGCCCGGTCAGAGGGGGTCACCCCGCACCGGCGCTGCGGGCGACCTCGGCGGGGGCCGAGGCCGTCTTCGGGCGTCTGCCGACGGGTTGTAGAGACCGACGGTCCACTGGACCCTCGGCCGCGACACCCCGTTCGGCTTCACCCCTCGCTCCACCGTGGGAGTCCCGGCCTCGCTCGCGGTCGCCGCCCGCTCGCAACGGGGCTCACGAATCACCCGGCCTCAGTCGAGGTCGCCGGGCGCCGTCACGAACGGGCTAATCACGCGGAGTCCGCCGAACTCCTGCCCGGCTTGGAGGTCCTCCGTCAGGAGGAACCGGGCCTCGGTCGCCTGGGCCGCGGCCATGATCAGGGCGTCCCACCAGGAAAGTTTGAACCGGTCCTGGACCTTCCACGCCTGGAGCATCAGCGAGGAATCGATGGGGACGGGACTCCAGAAGAGGAGGCTCCTGACGTGCCGTCGCGCCAACTCGGGGGGCATGGGAGGCTTGAGCTTCCGGGTGACGACGCTGTAGTACTCGTTCAGTACCTGCTGGCTGACGCGGCCCCGCCGGTGGGTGGCGATGGACCTCAGCCAGGAGATGGACCTCGCCTGCTTCTCGGGTTGTGATTCGTCTCGCGCGTAGACGAAGACGTTCGTGTCAACGAAGACGGGTGTCATCGTCGCGGTCATGGACTTCGTCGCGCGTGGGGTAGCGTGGCGACTCGTGGAAGGACCACCCGGGGCTGTCGAAGAAGTCCCTCATCGCCTCATCGTAGCCCGACTCCTCGATCATGCACTTCTTCAGCAGTTCGCCGACGAGCTTCGAGATGCTCGAGTCGTGCTGCGCCGCCCAGACCTTGGCCCACCGAGCGACGTTCTCGTCCACGCTGATCGTGATGTCCTTCATGTCACGAAGCTAGTGTTCCACGAGTCCCGCGTCAATCGACGCCTCCCCCCCGACCCCTTGGATGCCGGCCGGGAGTGGGACCGGCTGCGGCGCCTGCGGGAACTCGCCGGAGAGCCCTAGAGGCTCAGGGCTGATCCGCCGAAGCTCGGAGGCCGCTCTCCCCGGGCGGCGGGGGCCGAGATGTCTGGCGCCCCGCCGCGGGACCGGACTCTTCTTCCGGGCCGATCTCGATGCCGAGGTCCAGCTCGATCGCTCCTGCTGCCTCGTCTTCGGGACCCGCTCCCGGAGCGCCGTCGGCGTCCGCCGGCTCCAGGCGCGGGTCCTCCGCGGGGGGCGGTGGCTCCCGGGCCGCGCGCAGCTCGTCGGCGAAGAGGCGCCGGAGGCGCAGGCGCCGGTAGTGGGCCCGCAACTCAGTGGAGGTGAGCCGGCCGTCGCCGTCGGCGTCGGCGTCGGCGAACGCCTCCCGCCCGGCCTCGTCGTCGCTGACCAGCCGCCCGCCGGCCGCTTCGGTGGGAGAGAGGCTCCCGTCCCCGTCGCCGTCCGCCCGGACCACGGCGGCCCCCGCGGGATCTCCGAAGCCCGGGTCCCCGGCGTCCACCGCACCGGGGGTACCGGCACCGGCGATCCCGAGGACCACGGCCGCGAGGCGCGCATCGAGTAGACAGGACGGGCGGGGCGTGCGGTGTGTCATCGGCGGTCCATTCCCCCTCCCGTCTCATCGGCGCGCGGCGGAGGGACTGGAGCGGGCGAACGCCGTGCGGGGCTACCTCCCCCCGAAGAGCAGGGGCTCGACGGCCTTCAGGTGGTCCAGGTTCGCCCGCGCCGCGGCGTTGTCGGGGTCGATCTGCAGGACCCGCTCCCATTGCCCCTTCGCCTGGTCGGGCCTCCCCTCCACCAGGAAGACCGTACCCAGGTTGCCGATGGCCGCCACGTCCTCGGGCGCGTCCAGGACCACCCGCATCAGCTCCGCCTTCGCCTCCCGCACCCTCCCGAGGTCCAGGAGGATCTGGCCCCTCAGGCTCCGGTAGGCCACGTCGTCCCGGACCACCAGGGCCCTCTGCACCTGGTCCAGCGCCCGCTGGAGGGCCTCGGGATCGGGGCGGGAAGGGTCCTCGCGCCGCGCGCTGTAGTAGTAGGTCTCGGCGAGGCCGGCCATGATCCGGTCGTCCCGGGGGGAGAGGGCCTGGGCGCGCCGGTAGCTGTTCGCCGCCTGGTCCAGCAGGCCCTTGGCCCGATAGACGTTGGCGAGGTTGTTCACGGCGTCCACGCTCGAAGGATGGGCGGCGGTGGCCTTCTCCAGGGAGGTCGCCGCGTCGTCCAGCCGGTCCTGGCGGCGCCGCGCGTCCGCGAGCCCCAGCAGCCCCACCAGGTCCAGGGGGCGGATCCCCAGGGCCTCCTCGAAGCGGGTCGCCGCCAGCTCGGCGTCCCCGGCGTGGAGGGCGATCCGCCCGAGGAGGAGCAGCGCCTCCACCTCCCGGGGGTCGATGGCCGTCGCCAGCACGAGCTGGGTCTCGGCCTCCCGGAGCTGGCCGGCCGCCAGGAGCGCCCGGGCTCGGGAGATGAGCGTGCCGGTCATGGGGAGCAGCGCGGCCCCCGGAGCCGCGCCCCGGGCCAGCTCTCCGGAGAGGCGCAGGGCGGCGCGGGTGTCTCCCCGGGCCACCTCCCGGAGCAGGTCCAGCCACTTGGGCCGCACCGCGTCCTCCGCCTCCAGCCGCGCGTCGAGGGGGAGCCGGACCTCGTCGGGCAGGCGGGAGAGGTCGAAGAGGGACGCCACTGGCGGGGGATCGGCGGGGAGGGCGTCCAGGGCGGTGGGGCGGAGGCCCGAGAGGCGGTCCCGGGCCGCGGCGAAGGCGATCCTCGCCGCGGAGCCCCCACGGCTCCCCTCCAGCTCTCGGACCGCCACCACCGCCCGGGCCAGCAGGTCGGCGGGCTCCAGCACGCCCGAGGCCCGGAGTCCCCGGGCCGTGGCCGACCTCTCCTTCATCCGATACGCCGCCGCGGTCGCCTCGAACGGGCCGCCGCCGCCTCCCCGGGCCAGCAGGATGGCCTCGTCCCCGCCCGGACCCAGCCAGAGGAGGGCCTCCGGGTGGACCGCGGCCAGCCCCGCGGCGAGCCCGCCCAGCAGGTCGGGCCCGACCCCCCGGAGGGGAGCCCGCACCGCGAGCACGGCGCCGGGCGAGAGCCCCCGGGCCAGCGCCTCCATCCACGCCGCCGTCCACGCCCGCGCCCCCCCCGAGGCCCACGGGGCCGGGAGGTCGACGACCACCACGTCGTACGCGCCGGGCTCCGTCCCCACGGTCCAGGGATCCCCGGGCGCCAGCCGGACCGCGGGGTGGCCCAGGGCGCGGGCCGCCTCCCCCGACCGGGGGAGCAGCCGGAGCAGCGCTGGATCCTCGACGACGCGCACGGACGCGGGATCCTCGGTCAGGACCGCCTCCAGCACCCCCGGGTGTCGCAGCCCGACGAGCAGGGCCCGGGACGGAGGCTCCCGGAACAGGAACGGGAGGTGCCCGAGGAAGGCGGACTCCGCCGCCTCCTCCGGCCCGAGGGAGGTCGCGTGCCCGGCGTGCCAGAGCGTCTCGCCGAGCGCGCCTCCCCGGGTCAGCAGGGCGGGTCCCGCCGCGCCCCACGCCTCGCCGGCCAGTTCGGCTCCCCGCAGGTCCGCCTCCAGCCTCGCGAGGGACCCGGGATCGGAGGCGTGGAGGGCGGGGGACACGGCGGCGGTGAGGCGGGAGGGCAGGGGGAGGGACACGGCCCCGACCGCCACCAGCACCAGGGGCGCCAGCGTGGTCGCGATCCCGGACGGCCCCCGCGCCTCGGCAGGGCGCAGGGCGACGGACGCCAGGGCGACCGCTACGGCGAGGACCAGGAGGGCGAGGTCGGCGGGGACCCCTAGGGAGGGCAGGGTGGTCACGAGGACGCCGGCGAGGAGGCCGGCGGCGTGGAAGCGTCCCCAGGGCCGCGCCCCCAGGCAGGTCCCCCACGCGGCCCCCGCCGCCACCGGCCCGAGCGCCAGCGCCAGCCACCCGATCCGGCAGGCGCTCGCCCACGACAGCCCGGGGGGGCCCAGGGAGGCGGGGTGGGCCAGAAGGGTGCCGGGGAGGGCGGAGAGCAGGGCGACGGAGAGGAAGAGGCCCAGGGCCGCGGCGGCCCATGGGGAGCCGGAGCCCCGTCCCGGTCGGCCGACCCTCATCGCCACCAGGAGGCCCACCGCCAGGCCGGGGGTGCTGGCCGCCGCGACCTCCAGGGGGAGGGAGGCCAGGGGCGAGAGGGCCAACCCCGCGAGGGGGAGCAGCAGGCCCGGCGCCGCGGCGGCGAGGGCACCGGCGAGGAAGCCGGCGAGGGGAGGGGAGCCCGGGACCGCGGGGCGGGCGGCTGGCGGGGCGGCCGGGGTGGCGGCCATCCCGAGGGCGGCCAGGAGACTGACCAGGGGCCAGGGGACCCCGGCCAGCAGCGGCGGCGCGGCGGCCAGCACCACGCCCGCGGCGGCGATCCGGACGGGGGACGGAGGGGAGGGGCGCAGGGCCGGCGCCAGGACCGCGCCGGCGCCGAGGGCGAGCCCGAGCAGGACGATCCACTCGATGAAGGGCGAGATCCCCGCCGCCGCCACACCCAGCCTTCCGGCCCCCAGCACCGCCCAGGGCAGGGCCGCGACCCCGAGGGGAAGGACCCACCCCGGGGCCGCGACCCCCCGCGGGCGCGCCACGGCGGCGGCCGCCGCGACGCAGGCGAGCTGCCAGGCCAGGACGGGGGAGGGGAACACCTCCACCGCCGCCGCGAGCGCCGCCGCGCCGGCCAGGCCCCACGAGGCCCCGCTGAACGCGGCCGCCCCGCGGGCCCCGAGCCATCGGACCGTCGGGCTCACTGGTGGATCTCGCCTCCTGACGCCGGCGCACCGCCCGGCGGCGCCCTCGCCGACCCCGGAAGGGAGCGCGGAGCCAGGCGCACCCGGCGATCATACCCTCTCCGTCTCCGGCGGGCGGAGCGGGGGGGGCTCCCGCAGCCCCGGCGGCCGCACCCGGGCCGCGGGCCGCGCCCTACGGCTCCGGAGCACGAACGGTACGGCAACCTCGACGTTGCGCGTGCGCCTTGACACGGGTTTGGGTTCGCGCGACCATCGCCGCAGAGAAGCCGAAGGATCTAGCACTCTTGCAGGCCCCGGGGCGCCCTGATGCCCCCCGGGGGGGGCCCGCCTCGGCGATGTCGGGGTGGGGTCGACGGGATCGGAGTCCCCTTTTTCTCGGGAACGCCCGTATCCTGTCTTCGTTCCGGGCGGGGCGGGAGACCCGCTGATTGCGGGCGTCGGAGCGGCGCCCGCGGAGGACCGGATGGTCTCGCTCTTCTCACGACCCAAGGGCACGGTGGGACTCGACATCGGGTCGAGCTACATCAAGGTGCTGGAGCTGGGGCCGAGCAAGGGCGGCCACGGGCTCGTCAACTTCGGCATGAAGAAGCTGCCGCCGGAAGCGATCGTCGACGGCGCCCTCATGAACTCGAACGTGATCGTCGAGTCGATCCGGGAGCTCCTCCAGACCCACCGCATCCGCACCAAGGACGTCGTCACCTCGGTCTCGGGGCACTCGGTCATCATCAAGAAGATCAACATGCCCGCCATGTCCCGGGAGGAGCTCGAGGAGTCCATCCAGTGGGAGGCGGAGCAGTACATCCCCTTCGACATCAACGACGTCAACATCGACGTGCAGATCCTGTCGAACGCCGGGTCCGACTCCGAACAGATGGAGGTCCTCCTCGCCGCCGCCAAGAAGGACATGATCAACGACTACGTCGCGATCATCCAGGAGGCGGGGCTCAACCCCGTGGTCATCGACGTCGACTCCTTCGCCGTCGAGAACATGTTCGAGGTCAACTACGACGTCGACCCGGGGCAGACCGTCGTGCTGGTCAACATCGGCGCCAGCATCGTCAACATCAACGTGCTCCGGGGCGGCGCCACCGCCTTCACCCGCGACATCACCCTCGGCGGCAACCAGTACACCGAGGAGATCCAGAAGCAGCTCAACGTCAGCTATGAAGAGGCCGAGGCGCTCAAGATCGGCGGCGAGATCATCCGAGACGCCCAGGCGGTGGTCCCCGAGGAGGTGCAGGGGATCATCCAGAACGTCTCGGACAACGTGGCCACCGAGATCCAGCGCTCCCTCGACTTCTACACGGCCACGTCGAGCGAGGATCGCATCTCGAAGATCTACCTCAGCGGCGGCTCCGCCCGCATCCCGGGGCTGACCCGGACGATCCAGGCCCGCTCGTCCGTGGACGTTGAGATCGTCAACCCCTTCCGGCGCATCGAGATCGACGAGCGGAACTTCAACGTCGGATTCCTGAACGAGGTCGCGCCGATGGCCGCGGTCGCCGTGGGCCTCGCGCTCCGGAAGGCGGGCGACAAATGATCAGGATCAACCTCCTCCCCGTCCGCCAGACCCGCAAGAAGGCGGCGGTCCAGCGGCACCTCGCCTATTTCGGGGTGGGACTGGTCGCGGTGGTTGCGGTCTGCGCCTGGCGCTTCGTGGGGATCACCCGCCAGGTGACCGCCGCCGAGACCGAGAACCGCGAGCTCCGCACGGAGATCGAGGACCTGAAGAGGATCGTCGGGAAGGTCGAGGAGTTCGAGAAGATCAAGCAGGAGCTGGAGAAGAAGCTCTCCGTGATCAACGATCTCCGGGCCCACAAGACCGGCCCCGTGCACGTGCTCGACGAGATCGCCACGCGGATCCCCGAGAAGCTCTGGATCACCTCCCTGGAGACCGCGGGGAACCGGATCAAGCTGTCCGGTCAGGCGGTGAACAACGAGACCGTGGCGACGTTCATGTCGAGCCTCGAGGACTCCGCGTACTTCGGCGAGGTCTTCCTGGAGAAGATCGAGCAGGCCGCGGAGAAGAGGGAGTCCGCCACCAAGATGAAGCTCTTCCAGGTGACCGCGGTGCTGAGGGTGCCGGGCGCGTGAACCCCCGGCTCGACTCCTGGCAGGACGCAGGCGCCCGTTCCCGTAGCCGAGGCGAGCGACCGTGAACCAGTTCATCGAACGAATCGCGAAGCTTCCAGACTCGCAGAAGGCGCTGGCGGCGCTGATCCTGTACGGCGTCGTCTACGTCCTCTTCCACTTCCTGGTCTACACCGGGAAGGTCGCGGCACTGGAAGAGCAGGCGAGCCAGAAGGAGCAGCTCGTCACCGAGCGGGAGGAGGTCAAGCGCAAGGCCGAGAACCGCGAGCGGTTCGAGAAGGAGGTCGCGGCGCTGAACGAGCGTCTGGGACTCGCCCTCAAGGAACTCCCCAACGAGCGGGAGGTGCCGGAGCTGCTGCGGCGGATCTCGTCCCTGGGCAAGAAGATCGGCCTCGAGTTCCTGCTGTTCCAGCCCTTGCCGGAGGTCAAGAAGAACTTCTACGCCGAGGTCCCGGTCAAGATCGTCGTCCAGGGCGCCTACCACGAAGTGGCCCTCTTCTTCGACCGCGTGGGCAAGCTGAACCGGATCGTCAACATCGCGGACATCAAGATGGCCGATCCCCGCGAGAGCAGCGGGAGGGTGATGCTCACCACCGAGGGGAAGGCGGTCACCTACCGCTTCCTCGACGCCTCGGAGCAACCGCCACCTCCCACCGAGACCAAGAAGAAGAAGGAGGCGGACTCCGATGGAGGTGAGTAGGCGCGCTGTGGCGGAGGTCTCGCGGGCCGCGCGGGCGCGTGTTCCGGGGCTCCGCGCCGGGTTCGGGCTGATCTCGGTCCTGGTCCTCTCCTGGGGCTGCGCCGGAGGAGGCGGCGAGGGCGGGGGCGAGGACGTGGCGCCGAAGAAGCGGCGCGCCGAGGTCGACAAGGCCGCCGAGGCCTCCGCCGCCCCTCCCGTGGCCGAGGACTACAGCTACAACCCCATTGGCAAGAGGGACCCCTTCCGCTCCTTCATCGCCCGGGACGTCGTCGCCCCCCTGGACGCCGGCGAGCTGGGGCCCCTCCAGATGTGGGAGCTCGACCAGTTCCGCCTGGTGGCCATCGTGTGGGGGCAGGACCGCTCGACGGCGATGGTCCAGGACCCCGAGGGGATCGGGCACGTCGTCGAGGTCGGCACCCTCATCGGCAAGAACTGGGGGCGCGTGACCCAGATCAGGGCGGAGGAGCTGGTCGTCACCGAGGAATACCGGGACGAGATCGAGAACCGGCTGATCGTGAACGAGATCCCCGTCAAGCTGCCCTCGCAGGAGCAGGCGGGAGGTCGGGGATGAGCGGAGCCCCCACGGTCCGGCCGCCCCACCCCACCACCCGCCGCGGCGGTGGCCGGTGGTCGGAATCCCGGGTCCCCCCCGGCATCCACGGCGCCAGCGCCGTGCGAGACAACGCCGCAGCAGCGGGAAGCAGAGGACATCGAGCCATGGTGGTCAAGTCGCGCTCCCTGAACGGTTGGTTCGCGCTGGCGACGGCGTTGCTGTTCGCCATCCTCCTGTCTCCCCGGTCCGCGGCGGCGGCGCCGTCCAACGAGCTCCTGGGGATCGACCTCCAGGACTCGGCGAGCGCGCTGAAGGTCAGGATCCGCACCGCGTCGCGCCCGGACAGCACCACCTACCGGATGTCGGAGCCCCTCCGGGTCATCGTCGAGCTCCGGGACACCGGGATCGGCGCGACCCGGCCCCTGATGTCGGTGAACAACGGCACCCTGTACGAGGTGCGCGCCGAGCAGATCGCCGCCGCCGACGGTGTGCTCACCCGGGTGGTGCTCTACCTCGACGCCGTCAAGGACTTCGTGGCCGTGCCCGGCGAGGACGGGGTCGCCGTCGACCTCCTGAAGGGATCCACGGCGGCGTCGGGGGACGCCATCGCCAGCGCCATCGAGGGATACGGTGGGGGGACCTCGTCCGCCGAGCCCGGCCGCTTCGATCCCGAGCAGCTCTCGTCCGTCCAGGGCGATCACGCCTTTCCCGGCTACCAGGGGGGCGTGACGCGGATCCTGGGCATCGACTTCCAGAACCGCCCCGGGAGTGCCGACGTGTCCCACGTGGTCATCACCGGCGACGACCAGGTGGACTACGAGGCGGCGCGGCAGGGCGACCGGGAGGTGGTCGTCCGGGTGCGGAACGCCCGACTCGGGACCGGACTCGAGAGGGCCCTCGACACCAGTCGGTTCCCCAGCGGCATCGAGAGGGTGACCGCCTACCAGGACCGCCGCCGCAAGGACGAGGTGCGGGTCGTGATCGACCTCTCCGAGCCCATCGAGCCCACCGTCACCCGCTCCGGAAAGGACCTGGAGATCGTCACGCTGGAGTTCGCCATCCCGCCCGCCATCGCCGCCAGCCGCGCCGAGGCGGGAGAAGCGGTCGCGGCCGTCGACCAGTCCGCGCCGCCCCCCGCCGCCGCCCCCGCCCCGCGCGCCGAGAGCGCCGTCGGCCGGGAGAAGCTCGTCTCCGGCGGCCGCTCCCTGGACCCCGCCAGCGCCCTGAAGGTCGACGAGGGGCTCTTCGGGCGTGAGGACGGGCTGATCCTGGAGGGCAGGAACGACTGGTCGGGGCGCCGGATCAACATGGACCTGGTCAACGCGGACATCCACAACGTCTTCCGCCTGATCAGCCACGTCAGCAAGCTCAACATCGTCTCCAGCGACGAGGTGAAGGGCACGGTGACCGTGCGCCTCATCGACGTGCCCTGGGACCAGGCCCTCGCGGCGATCCTCCAGGCGAAGGGGCTCGGAGCCAGCCAGTTCGGCAACATCATCCGCGTGGCCGCCATCGAGACGATCCGCGCCGAGAAGGAGGAGGCGGTCCAGGCCCAGAAGGCCACCGTCAGCCTGCTCCCGCTGTCCATCCTCACGCTGCCGCTGAACTACGCGCAGGCCAAGGACATGGAGGCCCAGGTCAAGGCCGTGCTGTCCGAGAGGGGCACCGTCGCCAAGGACGAGCGCACCAACACCCTCATCGTCAAGGACATCCAGGAGGGCATCGTCCGCGCCCGGGAGCTGGTGCTCGCCCTCGACACCCAGACGCCCCAGGTCAGCATCAAGGCCCGCATCGTCGAGGCGAACCAGAGCTGGAGCCGTGCCCTGGGCATCCAGTGGGGCGGGAACCTCAACTTCAGCCGGTCCAGCGGGAGCCCCACGGGCCTCTACTTCCCCAACGACGTCGGGGTGTCCGGCGGCAACTCCACCGGCATCCTGAGCGGTTCGGGCTCCGCGGTCTCCCAGCAGGGCGCGACGACCTTCTCCACCGCCCCCACCTGGGTCGTGGACCTGCCGGTCAGCAACAGCGCCGGGAGCCTCGCCATCGCCCTCGGCTCCATCACCGACACCCTCGGGCTGGACGTGCGGCTCTCGGCCATCGAGGCCGCCGGCGAGGGGCGCGTGATCTCGAGCCCGTCGGTCATCGCCGCGACCAACGAGAAGGCGACCATCGAGCAGGGCTCGAAGATCCCCTACGTCACCAGCTCGCTGCGGGGCACCCAGACACAGTTCGCCGACGCCACCCTCAAGCTGGACGTGACCCCCCAGATCACCGCCGACCGCAACGTGATCCTGGAGATGGAGATCACCAAGAACACCGTGGACTTCGGGCAGACCGTCGCGGGCCTCCCCACCATCGAGGTCAAGGAGGTCTCCACCACGGCGATGGTGAAGGACGGCGAGACCACCGTGATCGGTGGCGTGTACAGCGTCGACGAGAGCTCCCAGCGGACGTACATCCCCGGCCTCGGCGAGATCCCCATCCTCGGCGCCCTGTTCAAGCAGACGAGCAAGAACTCGTCCCGCAAGGAGCTGCTGGTCTTCATCACGCCGACGATCCTCACCGCCAGCCTCCCCCGGCAGACCACTCTGGACGCGGGCGAGGTCGCGGTCGGGGCCGCGGGTGGCGGTCGCTGAGGGACGTGCTCCCCATCTCCCCGTGGTCCTGGGGGGCTTCATGGGGGCGGGCAAGAGCACGGTGGGCGGCCTCCTCGCCCGCCGCATGGGATGGCCCTTCGTGGACCTGGACCGCCGGGTGGAGACGGAGCTCGGGATGACGGTGGCGCAGATCTTCCGGACGTTGGGCGAGCCCGCGTTCCGGGCCGCCGAGGCGGCGGCGCTGCGCTCTGCCCTGGGCGACGCGCCGTCGGTGGTCGCGGTCGGGGGCGGGACGCTCTGCGACGCCGCCCTCCGGGCCGAGGCGAGGCGGCGGGCGAGGGTGATCACCCTCGAAGTCGGGCCCGAGGAGGCGCTGCGCCGGATCGGGACGGATCCGGGGCGACCGCTGGCCTCCGCGGGCATCGCGGGGGTCCGGGAGCTCCACGCCTCGCGTCACGCCGCATACGCCGACGCCGACCGGGTGGTGCCCACCCAGGGACGCACCCCCGGCGAGGTGGCGGCGGCCGTGGAGCGCTGGATCCGGGAGGACCGGCGGTGAGCTCCCCCCGCGCCGAGGCGGTGCTGCGGGTGGATCTCGGGGATCGCGCCTACCCCATCACCATCGCCGCCGGAGGGCTGGGTGGCCTCGGGGGGGTGGTGGCGCCCCTGGCGGGTGGCCGGCGGGTAGGTGTCGTCACGGATGCCCGGGTCGATCGCCTGTACGGCGAAGAGGTGCGCTCGTCCCTGGCCAGGGCGGGCCTCGACCCCGAGTGGGTGGTGGTGCCGGAAGGGGAGGGGAGCAAGTCGCTGGACACCGTCTCGGAGGTTCTCGACCGCCTGCTGGCGGCGAGGCTCGAGCGGAGCTCCCCCATCGTGGCCCTGGGGGGAGGGGTGGTGGGGGACCTCGGTGGGTTCGTCGCCTCGATCCTCCTGCGGGGGGTCCCCTACGTGCAGGTGCCCACCACGCTGCTCGCCCAGGTGGACAGCAGCGTCGGGGGCAAGACCGGGGTCAACAGCCGCCACGGCAAGAACCTGGTGGGCGCCTTCTATCAGCCCCGCGCGGTCTACGCGGCGGTGGGCACGCTGCTCACGCTGGAGGACAGGGATCTGCGGGCCGGACTCGCGGAAGTGGTAAAGTACGGAGTCATCGCCGACGCCGACCTCTTCGACTGGGTCGAGGAGCACGCGGAGGCGCTGATCCGGCGGGACACCTCGTGCCTCCTGCACGTGGTGAGGAGGTCGTGCGAGATCAAGGCGGACATCGTCGCGCGGGACGAGCGGGAGTCCGGGGTCAGGAGCCTCCTGAACTTCGGCCACACCGCGGGCCACGCCGTCGAGGCCGTGACCGGTTACGGGACGGTCCGCCATGGCGAGGCGGTCGCCATGGGGATGGTGTTCGCAGCCCGTCTCTCCCGGGAGTGGGGTCTGGCATCGGACGACGACGTGGAGCGGTTGATGGCCCTGATGGGGCGGCTCGGACTGCCCGTGGAGATCGGCGCCGTGGAGCGGGAGGCGTTCCTGTCGGCCATGGCGGGGGACAAGAAGGTCTCCGGCGGTGCCCTGAAGTTCGTGGTCATGCGGGGGATCGGCCGCGCCGAACCGCGGTCGGTGGCGGTCGATGCCCTTCCCGAGACGATGGAGTCGGCCGTGCGCCGTGGGTTGCTTGCCTGGGCGTGAAGGTCCGGGTCAGGAGGTCAGGATGAGAGTGCAGGTTTCGCAGGCCGTGGCGCTGGCGGCCACCCTCCTCGCGTCGTGCACGGGGCACTGGCCCGCCCCGCCCTCGGCGGAGCTGACGGTGCCGGAGGGCATCGAGGTCGGGTGGGACCCGTACCAGGGCGGGGACCCTGACCACTACAACCTCCTGTACCCCCTGTCCGTATCGGTCAAGGACGGAGAGGGCGGGTACGCCCTGAACAGCATCGAGGTGGACTTCTTCAGCGTGTCCTCCGGGATCTACCTGCTGCCGGAGTCGGTGATCCGCATCGCCGTGCCCGAGGGCGAGGACGGATCGGACCTGCGGGAGGATCCCGAGAGCGGGTGGTTCGACGCCGATCCCGATGACGGCTATCCCTACGCGGAGTTCATCGGGGAGTTCGAGGACGACTACCGCCCCACCTACTACCAGGGCGTGACCGACTCCAGCGGTGTCGCCCGGGTGTGGCTCTGGATCGAGGACATGCCGGTGTCCCAGGATGACGACGGGGAGCTCAGCGTGGAGGACACGTCCGTCCTGATCGACATCGGGGTGGAGCAGGGCGAGTTCCTCATCACGGCCGCGGGCTGAGCGGCTTCAGCCGCCGCGGCCCGTGCCGGCCCCGGGCGGAGCGGGCCCCCGCCGGCCCGCCGACCTCGTCTCCTCCCCGATCCGGGAAGCCCTCGATGACCCACTCCTCCCCACCGCTCACCCGCCGCTGGGCCGAGCTGGACGGCGCGGGGGAGGGCTCCGTCCTCTTCGCCCCGCGCGCCGAGCGCTTGCTGGCGGAGGGGGATGCGCCCGGGGCGATGCGGATCGTCGAGGCGGGCCTGCGGGCGTTCCCCGGCCACCCCGGCGGGGAGCGGGTCCTGGCAAGGGCGCTGCTCGCCACGGGGGGCCGCGAGGAGGCCGCCCGCGCGCTGCGCCTGTTCCGGGGGATCGCCGAGCGGCGCCCCGAGCGGGTCGCCTCCTGGGTCGATCTGGCGGAGGCCGCGGGTCGCTTGGGGGACCGGACGACGGAGCGCGCCGCTTGGGACCGGGCCCGCGCGCTGGGGGCGCCTCCGCCGAGGGCGTCCGCCTCGCCCGCCGGCCCGCCGCCCGCGGAGCCGGCCCTGGAGCCGTCTCGCCCCGAAGGGGGAGCCGACGCGGACCCCTTCGAGACCGCGACGATGGCCGAGCTGCTGCTGGCGCAGGGGCACCGCGACGAGGCCCTGGAGATGCTGCGGCGCCTCGTCGCCCGGGACCCCGGTGACGAGGCGCCGAGGGCGCTGCTCCAGGCCGCCGAGGAGGCGAAAGAATGACGGGGCGCCCCCGGGTCCTGGTGCTCCACGGGCCGAACCTCGACCGCCTCGGCAAGAGGGAGCCCGCGGTCTACGGGGCGACCACCCTCGCCGAGATCGACGCCTCCCTCGTGGAGCTGGGGGGCGAACTCGGGGTGGAGGTTGCGTCCTTCCAGTCCGCCCACGAGGGGGCGCTGATCGAGAGGATCCACCGGGCGGAGGACGAGGGCGCCGCAGGAGTGGTGTTCAACCCCGGCGCCTACAC
Organism: Myxococcota bacterium; assembly: GCA_023150875.1. GTDB lineage: Bacteria > Myxococcota_A > UBA796 > UBA9615 > JAKLKC01 > JAKLKC01. The sequence continues at coordinate 60,373 of JAKLKC010000015.1, forward strand.
CCACACCAGCATCGCCCTGCGGGACGCGATTGCCGCGTGCGCGCTGCCTGTGATAGAAGTGCACCTCTCGAACGTCGCCGCCCGAGAACCCTTCCGACACCATTCCCACATCGCCCCCGTCGCCGTGGGGACCATCGCGGGGTTCGGACCCGAGAGCTATCGGCTCGGCCTGCGAGCGCTGGTGGGGTACCTGGCGCGAGCCCGGCGCACCTGACGCGGCGGCGGCCCCAGGCGGACCCGGCGCCCCTCCCTCCGCGGAGCACCATGGACCTCAAAGAGATCAGCGAGATTCTCCGCATGCTCCGCCGGTCGGACGTCGCGGAGTTCGAGTTGGAGCGGGGCGGCACGGTCCTGCGGGTGAGGCGGGCCCTGGGCGTCGCTCCGGGGGTGGCCGGGGTGGTCGCCCCCGCGCCCGCGCCCATCGCGCCCGCCGTGGCTCCCCCGCCGCCGGCCTCGGGACTGGCGGCCCCCACCGCCGACCACCGCCCCGCCGCCGAGCCCGAGGGGGCCATCGTGACCTCCCCCTTCGTCGGGACCTTCTATCGGTCTCCGGCGCCGGACGCGCCGGCCTACGTCGACGTCGGCAGCGCCGTGAGGAAGGGCCAGGTCCTCTGCATCGTGGAGGCGATGAAGCTGATGAACGAGATCGAGTCGGAGGTCGACGGCCGGGTGGCCCGGATCTACGCCGAGAACGCCCAGCCCGTCGAGTACGGCGCCCCCCTCTTCCTCGTCGTCCCGACCTGATCGGACCGTCGCCCCCGATGTTCAAGAAGGTCCTCATCGCGAACCGCGGAGAGATCGCCCTGCGGGTCGTGCGGGCATGCCGCGATCTGGGCATCCGCACCGTGGCGGTGCACTCCACGGCGGACCGGAACTCCCTCCACGTCCGGTTCGCCGACGAGAGCATCTGCATCGGCCCCCCCGCGGCCCGGGACAGCTACCTCAACATCCCCGCCATCATGAGCGCCGCCCACCTCACCGGGGCGGACGCGGTCCATCCCGGCTACGGATTCCTCAGCGAGAACGCGCGGTTCGCCGAGATCTGCGAGAGGAGCGGGATCCAGTTCATCGGCCCGACCTCCGAGTCCATCGCCCTGATGGGCAACAAAGTGGCGGCCAAGAGGGCGGCGGCGGCGGCGAAGGTCCCCCTGGTGCCGGGTTCGCCCGGGCCGGTGTCCAGCGCCGAGGAGGCGGAGGCCATCGCCGAGCACGTCGGCTACCCCGTGCTCCTGAAGGCGTCGGCGGGCGGCGGAGGGAAGGGCATGAAGGTGGTGCGGGAGCGCTCCGAGCTCCGCGCGGCCTTCCAGGTGGCCCGGGGCGAGGCCCTGGCCGCCTTCGGCGACGGCTCGATGTACCTCGAGAAGTACTTCGTCCGCCCCCGCCACGTCGAGATCCAGGTCTTCGCCGACCACCACGGGAAGGTGGTCCACCTGGGCGAGCGGGAGTGTTCGATGCAGCGGCGCCACCAGAAGGTCCTGGAGGAGGCCCCCTCGGTGTCGGTGGACAAGGGGCTCCGGGACCGGATGGGCGCGGCCGCCATCGAGCTGTGCCGGAACGTGGGTTACCGCAACGCCGGGACCGTGGAGTTCCTTCTGGCCCCGGACGGCGGCTTCTACTTCATCGAGATGAACACCCGGATCCAGGTGGAGCACGCCGTCACCGAGGCCGTGACCGGCCTGGACCTGGTGCAGATGCAGCTCCGGGTCGCCGCGGGCGAGAAGCTCCCCGTCTCCCAGAGGGACGTGCGGATCCACGGCCACGCCATCGAGTGCAGGGTCAACGCCGAGGACCCCATCCGGTTCTCACCCTCCCCGGGAAGGATCGTCGGCTATCACGAGCCTGGGGGCTTCGGCGTCCGGGTGGACAGCTTCGTGCACGACCAGGCCCACGTGCTGCCCCACTACGACTCCCTCGTCGCCAAGCTGGTGGTGTGGGGCGAGACCCGCGAGGAGGCGATCCGGAGGATGCGCCGGGCCCTCCACGAGTACGTGATCGAGGGGATCCAGACCACCATCCCCTTCCACCTGCGCCTGCTGTCCGACCCCGAGTACGTCGCCAACCAGGTCCACACGCGGTTTCTCGACAAGTACCTCCCCGCGCCGGCTCCGGCGGACTCCGCCGTGTCCGGTCCTCCCGGAGGGGCGAGGTAGCCCCCCATGGGCCCCGCGCCTCTCGCCCTTTCCCTGGGCGCCCCGGCCGGGCGGGGGACCTTCGTGGTGATCGAGGGCATCGACGGGTGCGGGTCCACCACCCAGGCCCAGCGGTTGAGGACGTGGATCGAGTCCCGGGGGGGACGGGCCTTCGTCACCCACGAGCCCACCCAGGGCCCCGTCGGGATGCTCATCCGCCTCGCCCTCCAGGGCCGCCTGATGGGCGCCTCCTACGCCGTGCACAACGCCGCCGACGCCGCCGCCGTCACCGCCGCGGCGGGCCCCCTGGACGAGCGCACCCTCGCCCTCCTCTTCGCCGCCGACCGCGTCGACCACGTCCAGACCGAGGTCCGCCCCCAGCTCGCCGCCGGGGCCCACGTCGTCAGCGACCGCTACCTCCTCTCCAGCCTCGCCTACCAGGGGGATCGCCTGCCCCTGGACTGGGTGCGCTCGATCAACGCCGGAGCCCCCCCGGCGGACCTCACGGTGTACCTGGACGTCGACCTCGACGCGGCCCTCGCCCGTCTCCGTGCCTCCCGCTGGTCCCGGGAACTGACGGAGGAGGCGGGCCTGCTCTCGCGGGTCCTGGACCGGTACCGCAGCCTGGCCGCTTCGGGGGATCCCGCCCTCGGCCCGGTGAGGGTGGTGGACGGTCGCGGATCCCCGGACGAGGTCCACGCGGCGGTCGTCGCCCACGTCTTCCCCCTGCTGATCTGACGGCGTGAAGGCGTCCGGGGCGGGAGGCGGCGCTTTGAGAGCCCACCGGATCCGGCTATAACGGATCTCGGAATGCGGTTCTGGAAGGGCACATCGGCGGGCGCGGAGGCGGTCTCCCGCGCCCCGGAAGCGGGCTCCTCGCCTGGGCCCGGGAGGGACGTCGCCGTCCGGGCCCTGGGAGTGGGCAAGCGGTTCGACATCTATCCCAACGACCGCGCCCGGGTGATCGAGTTCTTCGGCAACCGCCGCCGGCACCGGGAGTTCTGGGCGCTGAAGGACGTCAGCTTCGAGGTGCCCAAGGGGAGCTCCTTCGGGGTGATCGGCTCCAACGGAGCGGGCAAGTCCACCCTGCTCCGCCTGCTGTCGGGGGTGAGCCGCCCCACCGAGGGGCGCGTCGACGTCGGGGCGCGCATGTCGGGCCTCCTGGACCTCGGCCTCGGCTTCCACCGGGACTTCACCGGCCGCGAGAACATCTTCCTCAACTGCGCCCTCCTCGGCCTCACCGAGGAGGAGACCCGCGACCGCGTCCCCCGGATCGTCGAGTTCGCCGAGCTGGAGGAGTTCATCGACTACCCGGTGCGAACCTACTCGGCGGGCATGAACCTGCGGCTGGGCTTTGCCATCGCCTGCCACGTCGACTACGACGTCTTCCTGATCGACGAGGTGCTCGCGGTGGGCGACCAGTACTTCCAGCGCAAGTGCGTCCGGAAGATCGAGGAGTTCATCGCCGCGGGCCGCACCCTGGTGCTGGTGTCCCACGACCTGCACGCCGTCCGCTCCCTGTGCGAGCAGGCGATCTGGCTCCATGCCGGCCGCGTGGTGGGCAGGGGCGCCGCCGACGACGTGGTGCGGGCCTACATCGACGTCGCCCGGGACCGGGAGGACCGCGTCCGGGCCCGCCTCTTCGCCGGAGCGAACAGCGCCGATTCCCATCGCATGGCGGAGGAGGGGAGCCGGTCCCTCGCCCTGGTGAGGACCGCGGACGCCGACGGCGGCGAGCCCGAAGATCCGGCCGCGGCGGGGCCCAGTGTGGAATACCGCTCCACCCTCCCTTCCCTCCAGCTCCGGGAGGCGGTGATCCGGGCGACGACGCTGGAGGACGCCCAGGGGGTCTACGCCGAACGGGAGGAGGTGACCGGCTACGACGAGCACCACCGGGAGAGGCCCCTGGTCACGGGCACGGGGGAGGTCCGCATCCTCGCGGTCCGCGTCCTGGATGCCGAGGGGCGCGAGGTGCGGAGCGTCCACACCTTCGACGCCCTCACCGTCGCCGTCACCTTCAAGACCCGCGTGCCGGTGGAGCGACCGGTCCTCGGCGTCGCCCTCTTCCGGAACGACGACGTGTACGTCTTCGGACCGAACACGCGGTTCGACGCCGTCGAGAGACTGGATGGCGTCTACGACGGGGTGTATACCTACTTCATCCACTATCCACGGCTGACCCTGCTCGCCGGGACCTACTTCATCTCCGTCGCCGCCTACGACAAGAACCACCTCAAGCCCCACGTCTGGCACAACCAGCTCTACGAGGTCCGGGTCGATACCGACCGGCCGGACCACGGGCTCGTGCACCTCGATCACCATTGGGGGCTGGTCATCCACGCGCGGGGCGAGGGCGAGCGTCTCTGACGATGGGGCTCCGGTGACCTCCGCTCCCCAGCGCCGCCGGGCGCGCTCCCGATGACCGCCCTGCCCGAGGGGAAGAGGGTCTTCCTCATCGGCACCGGCCCCCTCCCGTGCGACGACCCCTTCGACATGGGGTTCCCGGCGATGCGGACCTGGCAGGTGCTGGTCGCGCTGCTCCGGGACGGCCACGAGGTCTTCCTCGCCTCGACGGTGCCCCGGGACGCGGGGCATCCCGGCGAGGCCCACGTCTCCATCGACGACGAGGGGAGGCGCCTCCGCTTCCACCGCGGTGTGGTCTACGCCGACGAGCCGGGACGGTTCCTGGCGCTCCGGGACCTCCGCCGGGACTTCGACCCCCACGTCACCGTCACCGCCGGCCCCTTCCTGCCCATGGGCGCCGGCCCCCGCGCCGCCGGAGACGAGCCCCTGTGGGTGGACGTGCCGGGGGATCCGATGTCCGAGGCCCAGGCCCGGGCGTTCCGCAAGGGGGACGCCGAGCCGGTGCACCGGTACCGCGAGATGTTCTCCTTCGCCCTGGCCCGGGGGGACCAATTCAGCGTGATCTCCCCGTCCCAGCGGGGCCTGCTGGTGGGCGCGCTGGGCCTGTCGGGGCGCCTCGGCGGCAGCGCGATGGGGCACGAGCTGGTCCACGTCATGCCCGCGTCGGTGGAGGGGATCTACCCGGCGGCGGGGGACACCCCCTTGTCGCCGGAGGAAGCGCCCGTCATCCCCCTGGACGAGCGGGACTTCGCCGTCCTGTTCTGCGGCGGCTACAACACCTGGCTCGACACCGCCACCCTGGTCGACGGCCTGCTGCGGGCCATGGACCGGGACCCCCACGTCCGTTTCGTCTCCACCGGCGGCTCGGTGCGGGGGCACGAGGAGTCCACCTACCGGGCGGTGCGGGAGCGCGTCGCGCGATCGCGGCACCGGGACCGGTTCCACTTCCTGGGCTGGGTGCGGGCGAGGGCCCTGCCCGCGGTGTACGACGCCTGCGACCTCGCCCTCAGCGTCGATCTCCCGTGCTACGAGGCGGAGTTCGGCACCCGGACCCGCGTGCTCGACGCGCTGGAGCAGGGGCTGCCGGTGGCGTCGACGGTCCTGTGCGACCTCACACGGGAGCTCCAGGGGGTGGCGACCTTCCACGCCCTGCCGTTCCAGGATCCCGGCGCCGTCGCCGACGTCGTGGTCTCCCTGGCGGAGCGGAAGCGGCAGCGCCTCGACGAGCGCGTCAACCGCCCTCCCTCCGCCGAGGGCGCCCGACCCGGCCGCGAGCCCCGCCCCCACGGGATCCCCTGGGCCGCCCACCGGGAGCGCCACTCCCTCGCCTCCACGACCCGCCCCCTGCGCCAGTGGGTCCGGGAACCGGAGCGGGCGGCGGCCGGCGTCCCCGTGGACTTCCTGGAGGACCAGTGGGCGGAGCTCGCCCGCCTCCAGGACCGCCTGGAGGAGGTCTGGAAGTCGCCGACGTGGCGCTACCTGGGCCGGCTGCACGCCTTCGTCAAGAAGGCGCGGGATGGGCGATGACCGGCGGGGGGAGGGCCTCCCTTCCCCGGTATTCCCGTTTCCCGGGGCCCGGCGGCCGCGCCAGGGTCTTGACCTGCTGGCCCGCTTGTGGCATTAAACCCCACCGACGCGCGGAGGAAGGCGAGGCGTCCGGAACGGCCGGGCGGAGTCTTCCACGACGGTCCCCCGCGCGAGTCGCTCCGCGATGGAGGGTGGTGAACATGAGGCGGCTTCCCGGTCTGTCCCGAGGTCCTTCCGCGATGGGGTGGGCCCTCGCCGCAACCCTGGCCGGGTTCACCGCCGGGGCCGGCTGCTCCGACACCACCCTCATCGGCCTCCGGGGGGAGATCACCGTCGACCCGGCGGAGATCGTGTTCGAAGGCGTGACCCTGGGCACCGTCGAGACCCGGGACGTGAAGATCGTCAACAGCGGGAATGCCAGCCTCGAGGTCTCGGACCTCGCCCTCAAGCTCGGCGCCGCCTCCCTGAGCTTCGCGGGGAGCCCCACGCTGCTCGAGCCCGACGAGCAGATCATCGTGCACGTCACCTACGCGCCGGTCCTGACCGACGAGGTCGTGGACGCGCTGGTGATCACCAACGACGCCACCGAGGAGCCCGTGGAGGTGCCCATCACCGCCAACGGGGTGGGGGCCCTCGTCCCCGACATCTACGCCGATCCCCCCGCGGTGGACCTGGGGGTGGTGGAGCTGAGCACCACCGCGACGGCGACCATCGAGGTCGGCAACGCCGGCTTCGGCGACCTCGTCGTCTCCGGCGTGAGGCTGGAGGCCGACCCGGAGTTCGTGCTGGTGGACGACGGAGCCCTGCCCGGCGCCACCCTGCCCCCCGGGGCGGAGCCGGCGACGGTCACCATCACCTACACCCCCAACGCCATCGAGTCGAACTACGGCGTCCTCTACATCGAGAGCAACGACCCCGACACGGCCGTGCTCCAGGTGATCCTCAACGCCGAGGGCGGCTACCCCGGCGGCGACGGCCCGGTGGCGGTGTGCTCCGTCACGCCGACGGAGGCCCGCCCCTTCGAGACCCTCCAGTGGAACGGGAGCGGCAGCTACGACACCAGCGGCAGGCCCATCGTCTCCTACGTGTGGACCGAGGTCTCCTTCCCGGTCGGCAGCTCCGCCGGCCTCACGGGCTCGGGCGCCAACCGGAGCACCGTGACCGACCTGGCCGGCGAGTACACCGCCCAGCTCGTGGTGACCAACGACCTGGGGCAGACGAGCTACCCCTGCCAGGCGGTCGCCAGCGTGGTCCCCACCGAGAACCTCTGGATCGAGATGTACTGGACCTACTCCGGTGACGACATGGACCTCCACCTCATCAAGCCCAGCGGCACCCTGGAGACGAGCGGCGACTGCTACTACGCCAACTGCGTGGGCGTCGGTCTCGACTGGGGGTCCACGGGCTACCCGGGCGACAACCCGCACCTCGACCTGGACGACATCCCGGGCACCGGTCCCGAGAACATCAACATCGAGGCCCCCCATGACGGCGACTTCACGGTGGTGGTCAACGACTACCCCGGCAGCGTCCACAACGGGACCAACCCGACCTACGTGAACATCTACGTCGATGGCGCCCTGGTGGGGAGCTTCTCGGACGACATGAACCACGCCGAGGACTACTACTGGTACGTCGCCACGATCTCCTGGCCCTCCGGCGTCGTCACCCCCATGTAGGCGCCCCCGGGGCGATCCCCCCGCTCCGCATCCGCCTCTCCCGCGTCCCGCAGCCCTCGACGGCCCCGGGCCCGAGTTCACGGAGCCCGTCGGAACGGGTATGCTGCGCGCCGGCACCGGCACCTGCACCGGCCGCTGGGGCGGGCGGGGGGCGGGAGGAGTCCGATGAAGTTTCCGGCGTGGTGGTCCCTCGCGGTCTCGACGGGGTTGGTGGTGGCCCTGATGGCGGCGTGCGGCCCGACGAGGAGGGGCGGGGACGACGACGACGACGACGGGAGCGGAGACGACGACTCCTGGGTGACCGATGACGACGTCACCGACGACGACACGGGGAATGACGACGACACGGGGGACGACGACGACACGGGCGATGACGACGATGTCACGCCGGACGACGACACCTCCGACGACGACACCTCGGACGACGATACCTCCTCCTCCGACGACGACACCGGTCCGGGCGACGACGACGTCGCCGACGACGACACGTGGGGAGACGACGACGTCGTGCCCGAGGGGGACCCGAGGGCGGTGTGCTCGGTGTCGCCCACGACCGCCACGGTGGGCCAGACGCTGACCTGGATCGGCAGCTCCAGCTACGACGCCGAGGGCCGGACCATCGTGACGTATTCGTGGTCGGTGTCCTCCTTCCCCTCGGGCAGTACCGCGACCCTGACGGGGACGGGCTCCAACCGGAGCACGGTGACCGACCGTGCCGGGACCTTCGCCGCCCGGCTGGCGGTCACCAACGACCTCGGCGAGACCAGCCCCTACTGCACGGCGACGGCGGTGGTGACGGAGCCGGTGGGGGAGGGGGAGCTTCGCATCGAGCTGAACTGGACGGTGGCCGACGACGACCTGGACCTCCACCTCCTCAAGCCCGGCGGCTCCATCGAGACCAGCGGCGATTGTTACTACGCCAACTGCGTGTCCGAGGGGAGCCTGGACTGGGGCGTGTCGGGTGTCACCACCGACAACCCCTGGCTGGAGGAGGACGACATCGAGGGGACGGGGCCGGAGGTGATCTCCCTGCCCGATCCCCAGGACGGGACCTTCACCGTCGTGGTCAACGACTACCCGGGCAGCGTGGTCAACACCGCGAACGCCGCGACGGTGGTGGTGAGCGTGGGCGGCGTGGTGGTGGGCACCGTGACCCGGAGCATCACCACCGAGGACGAGTACTGGTACGCCGCCGAGGTCACCTTCCCCGGCGGGCACTTCGACCCGCTCTGATCGGGGCGGGGGAGGGGGAGGCGGGGCGGGGCGCCCCGCACGGCAAGGGATGGCCGAGGGCGCGACCCGAAGAGCCCGACTCGCCGCGCTGGCGCTGTTCGCCGCGGGGCTGGTCCTGCGCCTGTACCACATCGCCTGGCCGCCGTGGGACATGCACCACGTCCGCCAGGCCGACACCGCCGGGGTGGCCCGCAACCTGCTCCGCCACGGGTTCGACCTCCTCCACCCCCGGGTGGACTGGGCCGGCGGGCCGATCCCCGGGACGGTGGAGTCGGAGTTCCCTCTATACGGCGCCCTGGTCGCGGCCCTCTGGACCTGGCTCGGCACGGAGTGGTGGGTCGCGCGCCTGGTGTCCGTCGGGGCGTGGGGGTGGGCGACCTGGGCGCTGTGGGACCTCGTACGGCGGCGCCTCGGGGGCCCCGCCGCGCTTGGAGCCTTGGGCCTCTGGTGCTTCTCCCCCCTGGGGGTGTTCTTCACCCGGACGGTCCAGCCCGATTCCCTCGCGGTCTCGGCGGCGGTGGTCGGGGCGGCGGCCTTCGACCGCTGGGTGTCCGCCCGGCCCGGCCGGGGAGGCGGCTGGGCCCTGCTCGCCATGTCGGCCTGGTCGGTGGCCCTGCTGGCGAAGGTCACCTGCCTGGCGCTGCTGCCGGTGGTCCCCGCTCTGGGGCTCACAGCCGTCGACCGGGCGCGGGGACGGGCCGCCACCCTTGCCTGCCTCCCCCTCCCCCTGGCCCTCGCCGGCGCCTGGTACGTCCACGCCTGGCGGGACCTGGGGGCCGGGGGGGCGACCTTCGGGATCTGGGGCGTGGGATCGGGCAAGTGGGGAGGGCCCGAGGCCTGGTTCTCCGCGGGCTTGTGGCGCTCGGTGCTCGGAGTCACGGTGGCCGAGGCCCTGTTGCCGATAGGCGTGGCCCTGGTGCTGGCGGCCCCCTTCACCGCTCCCCGGCGGCGCGAGGTCCTCCCCTTCGCCGCGCCCCTGGCCGGTTTCGCGGCCCTGGTGCTGGCGGCGGGACCGGGTGTGGCCGCCCACAACTACTACCACCTCGGCGTGCTGCCGTGGGCGGCGGCCATCGCCGGCGCCTCGCTGGCGGGGCTCGTGGGTCCGGTCAAGGGCCGGGAGGACGCGCGCCGCCGCGAGCTCCGCGTGGTGATCGCGGCGTTGATCGTGCTGCCCTCGTTGGGGCTGGCCTGGCGGTTCGCGAGCGTCGCCTACGCCCAGGACTCGAGGATCCCCGAGGTGGCTCGGAAGGTCCACGACATCGTCCCCCGCGCCATCCCGGTGATCCTGTGCGATCGCCACCCCCAGAGCGTGATCTTCGCGTCGGACCGGAGGGGGTGGCACCGGACCACGCTGGACCTGGGGGACGTCGCCGACCTCGTGGACGCGGGCGCCGGCTACCTGGTGGTCACGGATACCTGCGCCTCGTTCGGGGACGAGGAGACCCTCCGGGCCCTCTCGGCAAGGTACTGGGCGTTGGGCCGGGAGCCCGCGCTCCAGTGGTGGGACCTCGTCGGTCCCGCCGCCGCCCCCCGGTGATGGGACTCCGTTCCTCAGCGTTGAGCGGCCGTCGCCGTTCCGGGTAGACTCGCGGCGGCGTTCGGGACGCGACGTTCCCGGCCTGCCGGAGTGCCCCCTTGCGAAGGATCCTCGTCACCGGAGCCGGCGGTCCCCTCGGCGCCAACGTCACCCGCTCCCTCAAGGCCGCCCCCGAGCCGACGTTCGTGCTGGGGACCGAGGCGAACCCGTGGCACCTCCCCCTCTCCCTGGCCGACGAGACCGTGCTCATCCCCCGGGCTTCGGCCGGCGATGCGTATCTCCAGGCCATGGAAGGGCTGATCCTCAATCACGGCATCGAGCTGGTCGTCCCCACCCATCCCGTCGAGGTCCGGGCCATCGGCGCGGTCCGGGACCGCCTGGGGGCGAAGACCTACCTGCCCGCCCAGGAGGTGATCGAGAGGGGAGACGACAAGTGGCGTTCCTACCGGGCCTGGGCCGAGGCGGGGATCCCCGTCCCCAGGACGGACCTGCTGGAGTCCCCGGACGACCTCGCCCGGATCTTCCGCGAGGTGGAGAGGAGGCCGATCTGGGTTCGGGGGGCGGGGATCCCCGGAGCGGGGATCGGCGTGGCCTCCCTGCCGTGCCGGGAGCTGGACCAGGCCCAGGCCTGGGTGGGCTTCTGGAAGGGCTGGGGCAAGATGATCGCGTCGGAGTACCTGCCGGGGGAGAACCTCACCTGGATGAGCCTGTGGTGGGAGGGGGAGCTGGTGGCCTCCCAGGCCCGGGAGCGCCTGGAGTACGTGCTGCCCCACGTCTCGCCCTCGGGGATCACCGGGGCGCCCGCGGTCAGCCGCACCGTCTCGCGTCCGGACCTGGACGAGCTCGGTCCCCGCGCCCTCCGGGCCGTGGATCCCCACCCCCACGGGGTCTACTTCCTCGACCTGAAGGGGGATCCCGAGGGCCAGCCGCGGATCACCGAGGTCAACGCCGGTCGCTTCGGCACCACCGTCCACTTCTACACCGAGGCGGGCTTCAACTTCCCCTGGCTGTACGTGCAGCTCGCCCTCGGGCTGCCCCACGAGGCTCCGCCCCGGACCGGCGTGCTGCCCCCGGGGATCTGGTGGATCCGAACGCTGGACTGCGGCCCGGCCATCGTGCGGGACGGGTCCGCGTTCGAACTCCCGCTGGGAGCCTCGTGGACCGGTCCCGGTCCCCTGGGGCGAACCTGAACCCATGGGCGCTCCCCCGCCTCCCCGCCCCGGCGACGCCGTGCTGTTCGACCTGGACGGCACCCTCCTGTTCCTCCCGGTGGACGTGGAGCGGCTCCGGGGGACCCTCCGCGCCTTCTTCCTGGACCGGGGGGTGGACCTGGCGTTCCGGCCGCTGCTCCCGAGGGTGGACGAGGCGGTGCGCCTGGTGCTCGAACGACGAGGTCAGGCCGAGGCGCGGGCGGCGGAGCGCTGGGCGGCGGGGGTGATCGCCCGGGCGGAGGTGGCGGCGTCCGCCCAGGTCCTGCCCCGTCGGGGGGCGCTGGCGGCGCTGGCGGCGCTCCGAGGCCGGGAGATCCCGGTGGCGGTGGTGAGCAACAACACCCGCTCCGGCGTGGAGAAGGCCCTCGCCGCCGTCGGGGTCGAGCCCCGCTCCCTGGCGGCGGTGGTGAGCCGGGAGGACGTCCCCGCGCCCAAGCCCGCCCCCGACGGGGTCCTGCTCGCGCTCCAGGTGCTCCAGGCGCGGGGCTGGACGGGGGAGGAGGGCCGAGCGCGGCGGGTCTTCCTGGTGGGAGACGCCCCCGCCGACGCCGAAGCCGCCCGCGCCGCCGCGGGCATCGTCGCGGGCTCGGGGATCTCGATGGTCTCCATCGGCCTGCCCGGCGGGCGGGTGACCCTGGAGTCCCTCCCCGACGCGCCCTTCGACCACCGCCTGGAGGGGGAGGACCACCTCCGGCTCTGGGCGGAGGCGGTGGCGGGGTCCTGACACCGCCGGCGGTCAGTCCCCGTCCGCCTCCCAGGCCCGCATCGCCGACTCCAGCGCCTCCTCCGGCCCCGCCATCTCGCCGTCGAGCTGGAGACGGAAGACCCGCTTCAGGACCTCGCCCAGGCGCTTGCCGGGGCGGGCGCCCCGGGCGATCAGGTCCTCCCCCGTCACCCATCGCCGGACGTGGCGCACCACGCCGTACCCCCGGGCGGCATGGCGGGAGGCTCCCTCTCCCTCGGTCAGCGCGAGGGCGGCCGCCACCGCCTCCGGGGGAGCCTCGCCCAGGGCCTCGTGCAGCTCGCTGTCGGGCAGGTCCGGCCGGTCCAGGACGCGCCGGAGGAGGCCCGCCCGGCGGCTCCAACCGACGAGGACCTCCCGCTCGCGCCCGGCGTAGCCCAGCGCCCGGGCCGCCCCTTCCACCACTTCGGAGGGCTCGGCGTGGGTCCACACCAGCGCGTAGGTCAGCCCCGGATCGGGGCGCAGGTCCGGCGCCACCGCCCGCACGAGGGCGAGGGTCTCGTCGACCCGCGCCATCCGCTCCCGCTTCTTCTGGTCCAGGGGAGGGAGGCCCAGGGAGGGGAGGAGCCCCCGGGCGTCGAGCTGAAGGAAGACGGCGAGGGGATCCACCTCCCGCGCCGCCTTTTCCCACTCGGCGCGGCGCCGCTGGGGCGACAGGCGGTCCGGCAGGCCCAGGCGCACCGCGGCGTCCAGCAGGTGGGCGGTCTGGCGGCCGATGCGGAAGCCGAAGCGGGCGGCGAAGCGGGCGGCGCGGTAGGCCCGGGTAGGATCGTCCACGAAGGAGAGGTGGTGGATCACCCGGACCACCCCCTCCTTCAGGTCGCGGCGCCCCAGGGTGGGGTCCACCAGGCGCCCGAACCCTCCGGGGGAGAGGTCGATGGCCATGGCGTTGATGGTGAAGTCGCGCCGTCGCAGGTCCAGCAGCATGGGGCCGGACTCCACGTCCGGAAGCCGCGCCGGGGCGGCGTAGGTCTCGCGCCGGGCGGTGGCGACGTCCACCTCGCCTATCTCCCCGAGCCCAAGGGTGGCGGTGCCGAAGCGGTCGTGGACCCTCACCTTGCCCTGGAGCCGCCGGGCGGCCGCCCGGGCGATCCCGGGCCCCTGCGTCGTCACCGTGACGTCCAGGTCCCGGCCTGGCTTGCCCAGCAGCAGGTCCCGCACAGCACCCCCCACGAGGAACGCCCCCGCGCCCCGCGCCGTCGCCTCCTCCCCCAGCACCCGCAGCGCCTCGGCGAGACGGGGGGGCAGGGTGCCCCGGAGGCGGCCCCCCAGGTCCTTGGCCACCTCGCGGTCAGTCTCCTCCCCCAGGGCGCCGGGAAGGGCCGCCCCCAGGACCGCCCGGGACACCTCTGTGCGGGTGGCGATCCCGGTGAGGCGCTCGCCGTCGACCACGCACAGCAGGCGCGCGCCCCCCTCCACCGACCGCCTCCACAGGTCCTCCAGCGGCGTGTCGCCGGGCACGGTCTCGGGCTCGACGTTCATCCACTCCGACACCGGCGAGCCCCCGAAGCCGCGGTGCCTCGCCCCCTCGACCTGCTGCCGGGTGATCACGCCCCGCAGGCGGCTCCCCTCGACGACGGGGGCCGCGTTGATGCGGTGGGCGTTGAGGCGCTCGGCGACGGCCTCGACGGTCTCTTCGGGAGCGGCGGTCACGGGATCGCGCAGGGCGACGTCGTCGGCGGTCAGCGAGGCGAGGGCCAGCCGCTCCAGGCGGAGGGTCACGTCGCGGAAGACCTCGGCCTGGGTCCGGTCCGCGACCACCGCCGACGCGGCCCCGGGGTGCCCGCCGCCCCCCAGCGCTCCCAACAGGGCGCCCAGGTCCACCACGTCGCCGTCCCCGCGGCCGATGACGTGGGTCGATCTCCCCGCCCGCAGCAGGGCCACCAGGACCCGCGCCCCCAGCACCGCCCGGGCCTCGTCCACCACCACGGCGGCGTCGTCCACGTACTCCTCGGCGGAGGCCCGGGCCAGGTGCACGGGACCCCGGGGGGTCTCCACGGCGAAGGCGTCGGCGACGAGCTGGTCCAGGAGGGCGACCTGGGGGACGGTGAGCACCTCCCGCAGCCCCTCGCCCACGTCGGCGGGCCGGGCGCCCCACTCCAGGCAGCGGGCGGCGGCGCGGTGGTCGTCGGGGGCGGTGCGGGGGAAGACGAAGTGGCCGGTGTCGGAGTGGATCCCCGCCAGCAGGAGCGTCGCCCGCGCCGCATCGGGGACGATCCCCGCCGCGGCGAGGGCCTCCACGATCAGGGTGGCGACGGCGCCCACCGGGCGGACGTGGGCCTCGTGGGCGGGCAGGTCGTCCTCGGCATCGGGATGGTGGTCGTACACGACGACGCGCCGGGCGGCACCGGCGGCGGGGGCGAGGTCCCCGAGGCGGGAGCGGCGGCGGGTGTCCACCACCACCAACTCGTCCACGGCGCGGGGATCGACGTCCCCGGGCCGGCCCAGGGGCGGGAGGCGCTCCCCGTGGACCTCCAGCCACCGCCGGGCCGACTCCTGGGGAGGGTCGGTCAGGACGAGGAGGCCGGGGCCGTGGAGCAGGGGCGCGGCCATGAGGGCGGCGAGCCCGTCGAGATCGGCGCCGCGGTGGGTTGCGTACACGCGCACGCCCCGAGCCTAACGCCTCCCGGGCCGGGGGGCCATGCCCCGCCGCGGGAAGCGCCCCGGGGAGGGACCGGCGTGGGGGCGGGCTTGACACCCACCCGCGGGCGTGGTCCCCTTCCGCCCCTTCCCGTGAGGGACCCGCGAGAGGCGCGGGCGCCCGCCGGGAGCCCCGGAGGACCCCCGTGAGCACCGCCCCGACCAAGGCCACCAACATCGTCTGGCACCACGGCAGCACCACCCGCGAGGACCGGGCGAAGACCCTCGGGCAGCGCGGGGTCACCCTCTGGCTGACGGGCCTCTCGGGCTCGGGGAAGTCCACCGTCGCCTACGCCCTGGAGAACGCGCTGGTCACGGGTGGCAACGCGGCCTACGTGCTGGACGGGGACAACATCCGCCACGGCCTGAACAAGGACCTCGGCTTCTCCCCCGCGGACCGTACCGAGAACATCCGCCGGATCGGCGAGGTGGCGCGCCTCTTCGTCGACGCCGGCCACATCGCCATCACCGCGTTCATCTCCCCCTACCGCGCCGACCGCGACCTCGTCCGCGGCATCCACGGCGAGGGCGACTTCGTCGAGGTCCACGTCGACGCCCCCCTGGACGTCTGCGAGTCCCGGGACGTGAAGGGCCTGTACAAGAAGGCCCGCGCCGGCCAGATCCCCGAGTTCACCGGGATCTCCGCCCCCTACGAGGCCCCCCTCCACCCCGAGCTGGTCCTCCCCACCGGCGCCGAGAGCGTCGACGCCTCCGTCGGCCGCGTCCTCGCCTACCTCCGGGAGCGGGGCTACCTCGGGTCCTAAGCCCGTCAGGCGCCAGAGCGCTGGAGCCGGTCCGCGATCCAGACCTTTATGATGGACTGGCGCGTGACCCCGAGTCGCCGTGCCTCCCGGTCGAGGGACTCGACCATCCAGCTCGGGAAGTCCACGTTGACCCGGCGAGGCTCCTCCCCTGGCCTGCGGGCCTGCGCCAGGTCCAGTTCACCGGTAACGTCCTCCCCGCGGTCGAACTTCCGGTCGAAATCCCTAGCCTTCATAGATTGCAATCTCCCGGTCGTGCGAGCGGCGCACGGAGATCAGCCGGACGCGGTGGGCCCGGTAGGTGATGACCGCGGACCAGTGCTTGCCGGCTATCGACCCGATGACCACGAAGCGAGGTTCATCCTCCGTTCTGGCAGGGATCTCGACTCGCCGGGAGTCCGCCCACAGGTACTGAGCCTCCATGAAGTCGATTCCGTGCTTGGCTTTGTTTGCGGCGCTCTTGCGAGGATCGAACTCGAACTCCTGCACGGGCGAGCATCCTCGGCGCGGAATGGATGAAGAGTATTCACTCTCCGGCTGGCCCCGCAAGCAGGACGAGGGCGAAGGCCGGGGGTCACGGACCAACACGTTCGCTTCTCCCAGCCGCCGCGGCGAGCGGGATCCCGAGGCTCGGGGCGCCTGGGACGGGTCCTCCCCGATCGTTCGCCCTCCACCGCCCGCCGGAGTAGACTCTCCCGCGCATGAGCGGCCGGTCCAACTCGCCTCCGTCGGACGCCCGGGCCCTCGCCGCCCTGGAGGTGCTGCTCCACGAGCTGCTCCCGGACGGCGGCGCGGTCAGCGTCGGCCGCCTCGCCCAGGCCATCGGGCCCCTCCTGGACCGCCTCGCCGATCCCCAGGCCGGCCCCGACTCCACCCTCGACGGGCCCGATCCCCACGCCACGGTCCTGGAACGCCTCGGCTCCCGCGCCGGCCGGCCCGCGGGGGTGATCACGCCTCCGCCGCTGCTGGACGCGGACGACGTCCCCCCGGTGCAGGCGGACGCCGACGGCGACGAGGTCCCCGACCTCGGCGGGCGCTACCGCTACCGCCGGGAGATCGGCCGGGGGGGCCAGGGGAGGATCCTGGAGGCCCTCGACCGGGACATCGGGCGGGTCGTGGCCCTGAAGGTGGTCCGGGACGCCGCCGAGGCGCCTCCCGGCCTCCGGCGCTTCGTGGCCGAGGCCCAGGTCACCGGGCAGCTCGAGCACCCGAACATCGTCCCCGTCCACGACCTGGGGCGCCTGCCCTCCGGCACCCTCTACTACACGATGAAGCGGGTGGAGGGGCGCTCCTTGGAGCAGGTGATCCGTGCCCTCCGCCGCGAGGACCCCGACACCGTCCAGCGCTTCACCCTGATCCGCCTCCTCACCACCCTCCAGCAGGTCTGTCAGGGCGTGCACTTCGCCCACACCCGGGGCGTGATCCACCGGGACCTCAAGCCCGCGAACGTCATGCTGGGGGACTACGGCGAGGTGCTGATCCTGGACTGGGGCCTCGCCCGGATCCTCTCCCCGACCGAGCCCTTCGGCCTCGCCTCTCCCTACGGAGGTCCTTCCGTTCCCCCCACTCCCGGCGGCACCCCCGCCATCTCGCCGGGGAGCTCCGGCGACACCCGCGACGGCTTCGTCCAGGGGACGCCGCCGTTCATGGCTCCGGAGCAGGCGCGCAACGACCGCTCCCGGATCGGCCCCTGGTCCGACGTGTACGCCCTGGGCGCGATCCTGTACCAGGTGCTCACCCACGAGCTCACCTTCCAGGCGCCGGACCCCCGGGAGGTGATGCTCCGCACCGTGGACTCCGATCCGCCCCCTCCCCACGTCCGCGCCCCCCACCTCCAGGTCCCGCGGGAGCTCTCGGACCTGGCCATGCGCTGCCTGGAGAGGGACCCCGACCGGAGGCTCCGCTCCGCCTGGGAGGTGGAGCAGGCCATCGAGGACTTCCTGGAGGGTCGGCGGCGCAAGGCCGCCGCGGCCGACCGGACCGCGGTCGGGCGGGTTGCCGCGGAGCGCTACCACGCCATCCGCCACGAGGTCGACCGCCTGGTGGACGCCCACCGGGAGGGGGCCCGGAGCCTCGTGGGCCACGAGCCCGAGGCGCTCAAGGCGCCCGTCTGGGAGATCGAGGACCGCATCGAGGACGCCAGGCGGAGGGGGGCGGTCGCCTTCCTGGACGCCGAGGGGGCCTTCGAGCAGGCCCTGGCGTGGGACGACGGGAACCGGGAGGCCCGCGCCGGCCTCGCCTCCCTCTACTGGACCCGCTTCCGCGATGCCGAGGCCGACCGCTCCCGGGAGGACCAGCTCCGTTTCGAGGCCCTCGTGCGCCGCTACGACGACGGCACCTGGGCGCAGCGCCTCCGGGGGGACGGCGAGGTCTCGGTGGAGAGCGATCCCCCGGGCGCCCAGGTCTGGATCTATGCCTACCGCGAGCAGGGCCGCCGCCTCCGCCCCGCGGAGGCGCGCCTGCTGGGCCGGACGCCCCTGGGCCCGGTGCCCCTGGCGATGGGGGCGTGGCTGATGGTGCTCCGGCGGGAGGGCGCCCTGGACACCCGCTACCCCCTGCGGCTCGGTCGGGGCGAGTCCCACCGGGCGCGCATCCGGCTGGTCCCCACCGGCCACCTCCCCGACTCCCTCCACCACGTCCCCGCGGGCCCCTTCGTGATGGGGGGCGATCCCCACGCCCCCGGCGCCGCGGGGCGGGAGCTGGTGCGGGTGGGGGACGTGGCCATCGCCCGCTTCCCGGTGACGGTGGGGGAGTACCTGGAGTTCCTGCGCTCCATCGGCGCCGGGGACCCCGACCGGGCCTACGCCCACGCCCCCCGGCGCTTCGCCGGCTCGGCGCCCGTCTGGCCCCTGGACCGGGGGGGCCTGTTCACCCTGCCCGAGGGGGAGGGCCCTGGGGGACGCCTGGACCCCATGCGCCCGGCGTCGGGGATCGCCCGGGCCTCGGCGGGCGCCTACGTCGAGTGGCTGGCGACGAGGACGGGCCTGCCCCTCCGCCTCCCCACCGAGGGGGAGTGGGAGAAGGCCGCCCGGGGCGCCGACGGCCGCTGGTTCCCCTGGGGAGACCGCTTCGACCCGACCTTCTGCAAAATGCGTCGCAGCCGTCCCGGCCAGCCCCGCCCCGAGGCCATCGGCGCCTTCCCCGCCGACCGCTCTCCCTACGGGGTGCGGGACATGGCGGGGGGGGTGAGGGAGTGGTGTTCGGGCTGGCTCGGCGACGGCGAGTCCCTGTGCCCGGTGCGGGGCGGGTCGTGGCAGGGGGCCGAGGACGAATGCCGCGTCGCCGGGCGCTCCGGCGAGCCCCCGGACGCGGTGTCCCTGGACCTGGGCGTCCGGGTGGCGATGGGACTGTAACCACTACTCCGACGCCGGTTTCTTCACTCTCGCCCTGCGGGCCAGCCTCTCGTTGTGCACCTGGAGGATCTGGGCCGCCGTCTCCTCGACGGCCTTGTGGGTGACGTCGATGACTGGCCACGCCGGGTTTCGCCGGAAGAGGTCCCGGGCGTACTCCAGCTCCAGGGCGATGTGCTCCATCTGTCCGTAGGGGCCCCGGGTCGACATGCCCAGGTTCCTCAGGCGGGCCATGCGGATCTCGTGGAGGTCGTGGGCCTCGATGGTCAGGGCGTAGACCCGGTCCTGGTCCACCTCGGACAGCTCCCGGGGCGGCTCGATCCCCAGGACGATGGGCACGTTGGCCACCTTCCAGCCGCGGTGGGCCAGGAAGGTCGACAGGGGGGTCTTGGAGGTGCGGCTGACCCCCACCAGCACGAGGTCAGCCTTGTGCAGATGGCGGGGCTCGGCGCCGTCGTCGTGCTTGACGGTGAACTCCACCGCCTCGATGCGGCGGAAGTACTCGTCCCCCAGGACCCCGTGCCCCGGCACCCCCTCGGGGGGAAGGGCGAGGTAGTCCGCGAGTTTGCCGAGCAGGGCGCCGATCAGGTCGACGAGCTGCACCCCGTGGGTGGTGGCGGCGTCGTAGATAGTCCGCTGGTTCTCGGGCTGGACCAGGGTGAAGACCACCAGGGCCCTCTCCTTGGCGGCCAGGCGGATGATGGCGCGGAGCTGCTTCTCGTCCCGGACGTTGGGGTAGGTCTGGATGTGGACGAGGTAGTCCCGGAACTGCTGGAGCGCCGCGCGGACGACGTTCTCTGCCGTGTTGCCGGTGGAGTCCGAGACGATGTAGATGGGGAGGGGGCGGGCGGGGCGGTTGGGTGGCATCGGCGTGTCGGGGGAGGGGCGGGTGGCTTGCGGTGGCGGCGGAGCGTCGGCTAGCATCGCCCCCCAGTGGTCGCGGATCGGGTCCGGTCGGCGGGCTCGCAGGCGGCGGGCGGGGCTCACCGGACAGTATAGAGACCGCGGTGCGCCGCGGCAAAGCGCCGCCCCCCGGCCCATCGAGGCACCCCCTGGACGACGTCCGCTCCATTCCCGCGCTGCTGGAGCGCACCGCCCATCTCCACGGCGCCCGGGTCGCCATGCGCCGGCGGCGCGAGGCCCTCCGGTGGGGGGTGCTCACCTGGTCCGAGGTGCGCCAGCAGGTCCACGAGATGGCCGCGGGGCTCATGGCCCTCGGGATCCAGAAGGGGGACCGGGTGGGGATCCTCGCCTCCACCCGCGTGGAGTGGACCCTGGCGGACCTGGCCATCCTGGCGGCCGGGGGGGTCACCGCCGCCGTCTACCACTCCTTCACCCCCACCCAGGTGGCCTACCTGCTCAACAACAGCGGCGCCCGCGCCTGCTTCGTGGACGGGGCCGCGCAGTTGGAGCGGGTCCGGCGCATCGGAGACCGCCTCCGCACCCTGGAGCGCACCCTGCTCATGGACGTCGCCGACGCCGGCGACGACCCGCGGGTGGTGCTCCGGGAGTCCCTGATCCGCATGGGCCGCCGCCTGCTCCGGGAGGACCCCGACGCGGTCCTCTCCCGCATCGCGACCCTCTCGCCCCACGATCCCGCCACCTTCGTGTACACGTCGGGCACGACGGGGCTCCCCAAGGGGGTGGTCCTCACCCACGGGATGCTCCTCTCGACGGTGCACGGGATGCAGAAGGTCCTGGACCTCGGCCCCGACGACGTCACCGTGCTCTTCCTGCCCCTCAGCCACATCTTCGGGCGGCTGGGATCGCTCATGTCGCTCCGCTGCGGATTCTCGACCGCGTACGCCCAGCGGATGGACGACCTGGGACACGTCCTGCGGGAGATCCGCCCCACCTTCGTTTTCGCGGTCCCGAGGGTGTACGAGCGGATCTGGTCCCGGGTGCTGGCGGATCTGCGGGACCTCAGCCCTCTGCGCCGCCGCGCCGTGGCCATGGGCCTCTCCGCCGCCCGCGCCGCCCGCGCCCCCGGAGCCTCCCTCCCCGGAGGGGCCGCGGGCCTGGGCCTGCGCCTGCGGGCCGGACTCGGCGACCGGATGGTGCTCCAGCCCCTCCGCGAGCAGCTCGGCGGCCGCGTGCGGTACTGTATCTCCGGCGGTGCCGCCCTGCCCCAGGAGATCGCCGAGTTCTTCCGGGTGGCGGGGGTCGAGATCCTGGAGGGTTTCGGCCTGTCGGAGACCTCGGGGGGCGGCACCCTCAACGCCCCGGGGGACAACGTGCTCGGCACGGTGGGGCGGCCCCTCCCGGGATTCGGCGTCCAGGTCGCCGCCGACGGCGAGGTGCTGCTCCGGGGGCCGGGGGTCTTCCAGGAGTACTGGGGGCTGCCCGCCGACACCCGGGACGCCTTCGACGAGCACGGCTGGTTCCGCACCGGCGACCTGGGCGAGGTGCTGCCCTCGGGGCACCTGCGGATCACGGGGCGCAAGAAGGACCTGATCGTCACCTCCGGCGGGAAGAACATCGCCCCCCAGCGGGTCGAGAGCGTCCTCCGTTCCAGCCCCCTGATCGCCGAGGCGGTGGTGTTCGGCGAGGGGCGCCCCCACCTCGTCGCCCTGGTCGTGCCCCACCGGGAGCGCCTGCTGGAGGCGTGCCGGCGGGTGGCGATCCCGAACTCCGACTGGGCGCGCCTGCTGGGGGACGAAAGGGTCCGCCGCATGCTGGAGGCCGAGGTGGAGCGCGCGAACCAGAAGCTCGCCCGCTTCGAGTCGGTCCGGCGCTTCGCCGTGCTCCCCGAGGACCTCACCGTCGAGGACGGGGAGGTCACCCCCACCCTCAAGGTCCGCCGCACCGTGCTGCTGGACCGCTACCGGAAGATCGTGGACGGACTCTACGAGGGCACCACTCCCTGAGGCCCGGCCCGGTCCATCCGCTCGCCCGCTCTTGACGCTTCCTCGGATCTCCTTGCATCATCCTGCGTGT
The DNA here is from genome assembly GCA_023150875.1 of Myxococcota bacterium. Classification (GTDB taxonomy): domain Bacteria; phylum Myxococcota_A; class UBA796; order UBA9615; family JAKLKC01; genus JAKLKC01. The sequence goes on from JAKLKC010000015.1 coordinate 82,483, forward strand.
TCAGGGGCTGACTGAAGCGTCATTCAGCGTCGCCGGCCCGATCCCCGCGGCTGCCCCCGGCCGCCCGACAGGAGACCCACGAGATGTCCGACCTCACCCCGAAGAGCATCTTCGAGGAGCGCATCGCCCTGCGCCTCAAGACCAGCCCCGAGCGGGTCAAGGGGATCAACGCCAGCTTCCAGTTCAACATCACCGGCGACGGGGGCGGCCAGTGGGCGATCCTCCTGGACGGGAACGGCGGCGAGGTCCACACCGGCGCCGTCGAGTCGCCCGGGTGCACGATCACCATGAAGGACGAGGACTTCGTCAACATGATCAAGGGCGGACTGAACGCGCAGATGGCGTTCATGACCGGTCGCCTGAAGGTCGTCGGCGACATGGCCCTCGCCCTGCGCCTCCAGCAGGTCATCGGCTGACGGGGTTGGTCGGGCCGACCCCGCCGGGGGCCGGCGCCGCTCCGGAGCCCGGCCGTTCTGTTACAGTGCCGCCGCGGGCGGCGCCATCCACAACGGGCCGCGCCGCGGGAGCCCCATGGCCCGCCCCCTCGACGGCCTGCGCGTCCTCGACCTGACCCGACTCCTCCCCGGCCCGTACTGCGCCTGGATCCTGGCCTCCATGGGCGCCGACGTGGTGAAGGTGGAGGACACCGGCGCCGGGGACTACGCCCGCCTGCTCCCCCCCATGGTGGGCCGCCACGGCGGCCTCTTCCACGTCGTCAACCGGGGCGCCCGCTCCATCGCGGTGGACCTGAAGACCGAGGAGGGCCGCGAGGTGCTGCTCCGCCTGGTGGACGGCGCCGACGTGCTCCTGGACGGCTTCCGCCCCGGGGTGCTGGCCGCGCTGGGGCTCGGCCCGGACGTCCTGCGGGCCCGCAACCCGCGCCTGGTGGGCTGCTCCATCACCGGCTACGGACAGGACGGTCCCCTCCGGCGCCGCGCCGGCCACGACCTCGGGTACCTCGCCCAGGCGGGCGTGCTGGGGATGTCGGGCCCGGGCGACCGCCCGCCTCCTCCGCCACCCCTCCCCGTCGCCGACCTCGCCGGTGGGGCGCTGCCCGCCGCCTTGGGGGTGCTGGGCGCCCTCCTGGGCCGGGAGCGCACCGGCCGCGGGGACTGGATCGACGTCTCGATGATGGAGTGCGCCGCCGCCCTCTCCGCCCCCATCGTCGCCATGGGAGGAGGCGGGGCCCGGGGGGAGGGACCCCTGACCGGCGGGCTGGCGTTTTATCGCTGCTACGCCTGCGCCGACGGGCGGCACGTCGCCGTCGGCGCGCTGGAGCCTCGCTTCCACACCCGCCTGTCCGCCGCCCTGGGCCACCCGGAGTGGTCCGATGCCCCCCTCGTCCCTGGACCCGAGCAGGAGAGGGTGGCGGCCGAGATGGCCGCGGTCTTCCTCACCCAGGGCCGGGACCACTGGATCGGGCTCCTGGGCCCGCTGGACGTGTGCGTGGAGCCGGTCCTGGACCCCGCCGAGGCGTGCGCGCCGGGGGGTGCCCTCCACGCGCGGGGCCGGGTGGAGGCGGGGCACGGCGTCACCTGGGCCCGCTGGCCCCTGGGCGAGGCCGTGGAGGGGGACGCCCCCGACCACGGCCAGCACACCGACGAGCTGCTCCGCGCCCTGGGCTTCTCCCCGGGCGGGATCGCGGAGCTCCGGGCTCGAGGAGTCGTGTCGTGAGCTTCCCGGCGATCCTGGCCCTCCCCTTCGGCCGCTTCCTTGACCCGCCCCTCCCCGACGCCGAGATGTGGATCGTGGTCGGGGACTTCCGCTTCGGCCCCCGGGAGGCGTTCTGGCTCTCCCTGGCCCTGTTCATCATCTGGCTCAGCACCCGGGGGCGCCGCCGCGGCCACCTTTCCCGCCGGGGAGCGGGCGGCCCCGGGGGGCCCGACGGCCAGGAGAAGCCGCCCGGGACGGCGCCCGCTTGAGTCCCTCCGCGCCGTGGTCGCGTTGACCTGCTTCCCCCCGTGTTTATCATGGTGGCGGAGCGACATTCGGGAGGGCGTCCCACGCCCGTGGGCGTGAGTCCCCGGGAACCTGCCCCCCAACCCGCGCGACCCGGTGCACGAGGCGCCGGACCGCGGCCCGGCCGTCCGGGCGAGCGTCGACACCCCTCGCACGACAAGTGAGCCCCGAGGAGACCTGCATGAGTCAGGGAAGCAAGGAAGAGACGCTCGGCGGACCGGAGATCCGGGAGATCCCGCTCCTCGCCATCCGGAACACGGTGATCTTCCCGGTGTTGGCGTTCCCCATCAACGTCGGGCGGGAGAAGTCGCTCCGGAGCGTGGACACCGCCATGGAGGGGGAGCGGTTGCTGGGGATCGTCGCCCAGAAGGACGCGAAGGTCGAGGACCCCCGCGCCGAGGACGTGTTCACCGTCGGGACGGCGGTGAAGATCCTCAAGCTCTACAAGATGCCCGGCAACAAGCAGAACGTGATCATCCAGGGGCTCAGCCGGATCCGGGTCTTGGAGTACACCCAGACCGAGCCCTTCCTGAAGGCCAGGGTCGAGATGATCCCCGAGCCGACGGCGGTGGGCGAGGACGTCGAGGGGCTGCTGGTGCACCTGCGGGAGCAGGCCCAGAAGATCATCGAGCTCAGCCCCCACATCCCCGGCGAGGCGAGCTTCCTGGTCCGCTCCATCGACAACCCCGGGATCCTGGCGGACATCGTCGCCAGCAACCTCTCCGTGGGCGTCGAGGAGAAGCAGGACCTCCTGGAGACGCTGGAGGTCCGCCCCCGCCTCGAGAAGGTGATCACGCTGCTCAACAAGGAGATCCAGGTCCTCGAGCTGTCGAACAAGATCCAGTCCGAGGTCAAGGGCGAGATGGACAAGGCCCAGCGGGAGTACTTCCTGCGGGAACAGATGAAGGCCATCCAGAAGGAGCTGGGGGAGGTCGACGACCGGCAGGAGGAGTTCGAGGACCTCAAGCGGGCGATCAAGCGGGCGAAGATGCCCAAGGACGTCGAGAAGATCGCGTTCAAGGAGCTCAAGCGGATGAGCCGCATGAGCCCCGGTGCGGCGGAGTACACCGTCAGCCGGACGTACATCGACTGGCTGATCGAGCTGCCCTGGAGCGTCAGCACCGAGGACAGCCTGGACATCGACCGCGCCGCCGAGATCCTGGACGAGGACCACTACGACCTCAGCAAGGTCAAGCAGCGGATCCTCGAGTACCTGGCCGTCCGCAAGCTCAAGAAGGACATGAAGGGCCCGATCCTCTGCCTCGTGGGTCCGCCCGGGGTGGGCAAGACCTCCCTCGGGAAGTCCGTGGCCCGGGCGCTGGGCCGGAAGTTCGTCCGCATGAGTCTGGGCGGCGTGCGGGACGAGGCGGAGATCCGCGGCCACCGGCGCACCTACATCGGCTCCCTCCCGGGCAAGATCGTCAAGGGCATCAAGAAGGCGGGCTCCAACAACCCGGTCTTCATCCTGGACGAGATCGACAAGCTGGGCATGGACTATCGCGGGGACCCCTCGTCGGCGCTGCTGGAGGTGCTGGACCCCGAGCAGAACGACACCTTCCAGGACCACTACCTGGACGTCTCGTTCGACCTCTCGAAGGTGCTGTTCATCGCCACCGCGAACCTCCTCAGCCCCATCCCTCCCCCCCTCCTCGACCGGATGGAGGTGCTCCACATCCCCGGCTACACCGAGGAGGAGAAGGTCAAGATCGCCCAGCGGTTCCTGCTCCCCGAGAACCTCGAGGAGCACGGCCTCACCGCCCGCCAGTGCGAGGTCACCGAGGCGGCCCTCCTGTTCATCATCCGCTCCTACACCAAGGAGGCCGGCGTCCGGAACCTGAAGCGGGAGATCGCCGGGATCTGCCGCTCGGTGGCCAAGGACATCGCGTCGGGCAAGTCGGAGCGGGTGCGGGTCGACCCCGAGCAGGTCAGCCGGATCCTCGGGCCGGTGAAGATCTTCTCGGAGGTGGCCGAGCGCACGGCCTACTCCGGCGTGGCCACCGGGCTGGCGGTGAACGCCTACGGCGGCGACATCCTCTTCATCGAGGCGACGGCCATGAAGGGGCACGGCAAGATGATCCTGACGGGCCAGCTCGGCGACGTGATGAAGGAGTCGGCCCAGGCGGCGATGAGCTTCGTCCGTTCCCGCGCGAAGCAGCTCGGGCTGGCGGACGACCTCTTCGACAACACCGACATCCACGTCCACGTGCCCGCCGGTGCGCTCCCCAAGGACGGCCCGTCGGCCGGGATCGCCCTGATGACCGCCATCACCAGCCTGCTCTCCGAGCGCACGGTGGACAACAAGCTGGCCATGACCGGCGAGATCACGCTGCGGGGCCACGTCCTCCCCGTCGGCGGCATCAAGGAGAAGGTGCTGGCGGCGGCCCGGGCGGGTATCGAGAGGGTGATCCTCCCCGAGCAGAACAAGAAGGACCTCCCGGACCTCACCGAGGACCTGAAGATCGTGGTGAAGGACGCCTCGGGGGAGGAGGTCGACCTGGAACTCCAGCAGCCCGGCCCCGAGGTGAAGACCCACATCGAGATCTTCCTGGTGAAGGGGATGGACGAGGTCCTGCGCCTCGCCCTCGGCGACGACGTGCTCGCCGCCCGGAGCCCCGCCAAGGCGGGCGGCGGCAAGAGGGGAGGGAGCAAGCGCCCCCCCCGCCGCCCCGCCGGTCCCGCCGAGCCCACCGTCCCCGTGGCGTGACCTGCCCGAAGTCCGGTGGGTTGGCGGGGTCCCGGAGCCCGGGCAGCACGACTACATGGGTGGCAGGACACCGCCGTGAGCACCACCATCGATCCGGCTGGCCGCCTCGTGGTCTCCAAGGAGGTCCGCGCCGCCGCGGGCTTGCAGCCCGGGGTGCCGCTCGATGTCCGTGACCGCGACTGCCGGATCGAAATCGAGCCAGCACCGGTGGAGATCGAGATCGTCGACGGGGGCGGCGTCGCGTTCGCCCGCGCCCGACGGCGAGTTCCCCCCCTCCTCGCGGAGATCCTGGACGCCGTCCGCGATGGACTCCTATCCGTCCCCCGCGCCCTGGCCTTGGCGCTCCTCGTCCTGATCGCCCCGGGGATGGCCAGGGCGGCGCCGGGAGGGGCGGAGGGCTGGTCCTCGGAGGCCGACGCGGCGTTCGCGGCGGCGGCGCGGGACGGCCGGCCGGTGCTCGTCGACTTCTTCGGGACGTGGTGCCCTCCCTGCGCGCGCATGGACGCCGAGGTCTTCGACGCGCCCGGGAACGCCCCGCTGCTGGCGCGCTTCCACCGGGTGCGGCTGGACGCCGACATCCCGGAGTCGTGGCCGTGGAAGTCGAAGTACGCGGTGCGGGGCTACCCGACGGTGGTGGTGGCCGACCCCTCGGGGGAGCTGTTGGCGCGGCAGGAGGGTTACGAGAGCCCGGAGAAGACGGTGGCCTGGCTGCGGCAGGTGACCGAGGACACCCGCCCCCTGGCGGTGCTGGTGGCGTCGGCGGGGGATCCGGTCGGCGCCGATCCCCGCCTCGCGGCCGAGATCGGCTGGCGGATGCTCGACCAGGGGAGCCTCGCCGACGCTGGCCCCTGGGTGGAGCGGGCGGTCTCGGGGGGCTCGCACGACGCCTCCCCGCTCGCCGCCGCAGCGGCGCTCGCCGAGCCCGATCCCGCGTGGCGCGCCGCCGCCCTCGCCGCCGTCGCCTCCCGGGACCCTGCCTCCGCCGACGCACCTTCGTGGCTCCGCGCCCGGGTCTCGGCACTGGAGGAGGCCGGCGACGCCGCGGGTGCGCGGGAGGCGCGGGAGGCGCTCGTCTCGCTGCTGGACGCGCGGATCCCCGGGGCCCCCGGCGCGGTGGCCGCCGACCTCTTCTACTTGCGTGGCGAGGCATTCCGGGCCCTGGAGAAGCCGGAGGCGGCGGCCCGGGACTTCCGGGCGTGCGCCGCTGCCGCCCGGTCCGCCATCGACGCCGCCCGGGACGCCGAGGGGCGGCCGGGCGCGGCGGCGAAGGGCTGGTACGCGACCCTCGCGGACGCCCTGGAGGAGGCGGGGGACCACGCCGCCACCGAGGCCGCCCTGCGGGAGGCGACGGGGACCTGGGCGGCGGAGTTCACCTTCCACAACGCCCTCGCGGGCTTCCTCCTGCGCCAGGGGCGGGTCGGCGAGGCCCTCCCCGAGGCGGAGGCCGCGCTCCGCCACTCCTACGGCGACAACCGTCTCCGGGCCGTGGACCTGCTGGCGCGGGCCCGGGCGGCGAGCGGGGACCGCGCCGGTGCCGCCGCCCTTCTCCGCGACACCCTCGCCTCCGTGGTGCCGCCCGAAGACCCCGGGATCCGTACCCACCGCTACCTGAAGCGGCTCCGCGAGCGGCTGGAGGAGGTCGAGGCGCCGTCGCCCTGAGCGGACGGCGCCCGCTTCGCACGGTGTAAGCCGCGAGGTCGAGTCCTGCATGGCTCACCACCCGATCCGAAGGCCCGCTTCCCCTAGGGGGAGCGGGCTCCTAGTACGTCGTTCCAGAGCGAGTTCCCCAGTTTCTGAGTCCGCCTTCCAGCTCATCGGCGTCGCGGTCCCGCGAACGGGAGGCCCCGTAGGGCGGGGGCTTGTCCCCCGCCGAAGCCCCGCGGCGGGGGACAAGCCCCCGCCCTACGTTCCGGATCGGGTGGGCCTGGGAACGGAGAAACTGGGGAGGAACCTTCGGAACGACGTACTAGGGACGGGGGTTGGCATCCCGCTGGGCGAGTTGTGGACTCATTGCCGCGCCCTGATTCTGCTCTTCGAGATCGTTTCCATGAGCTTCGAGGCCGTTCCATCGGACCCCGCCGAGCTTGACCGGAACGACCCGATCCACCGGGCTGCCATCCGCATCCTGGGCCAGTCCTACCTCCGCGCCCCGTTCGACGTCCTGGACTTCCACTGGTATGCATGCCGGGAAGCGGAAAGGGGCCCCTCCTTGCCCTATTCCGAGCAGGCGGGCGAATTCCTCTACCTCTCCAAGGCCGGCGCATACGTGAACGGCCCCTCGGGACTCCGTGCCCTCCTCGCCGATTGGTGGTGGAGCGGGGACAGCATTCCGCTGTGGTGTAGCGAGACCGGGATCTCCAGCCATGCCAGTCCGGGCCTCGAGCCGGACGTCCCGGCGGACCAGATCGCGTTTGGCTACCGCGTGGACCCCGCGACCGTCCGGGTGCGCACGGGAAGCGACGACCCCGCGTGTTGGCCCGACTGGGTCTTCACTTCGGAGCGCGAGCAGGCTCGGCAGGTCTGGACGAGGCTGAGCTACCTGGCGGCGATGGGGGTGAGTCGCACCCTCTGGTACGCCAACCAGGCGGAGACTCAGGGTTCGGGCGAGGATCTGTCCCGGTTCTACTCCTTCGGCCTGACTTCCGACGTCCGGGAGGACGCCGACACCGACTACGTCCTTCGACGCAAGAAGCTCGGATTCTGCGCGCTCCGCCGATGGAACGAGTACCTGGAGCACTTCCTGTCCGCCGAAGTGGCCCTCGGACTCGACGGAACGTTGCCCGGGCTGGAGGGCTTCTACGGAGTCCTGTTCGAGCGGTCCCCGGGCAGCGTCGCTGCGGCGACATACGACACGGCGACCTACCCGCATGCCCTGTTGCTCTGGGCCGATCCACAGGCGTACGATTGGATCGGCTTTCCCGCGGGGTGCAACTCCGTTGCGTCCCCCCCTTCCTCCAAGAGACTGAGCATCTTCTTCCGCGCAACGTCGAGCGTGCGGGACGGCTGGATCATCGCGACGGTCCCGCAATCCAGTCCACGCTCCGACGCGCTTGAATCCCTCTGCACACCTTGCATCGAAGACGGGGGCGAGCCCATCGAGGGCGCAGTCGCGGACGACTTCCGGGGGCCGGAACTGATGCGGTTCGATCCGCCGATGTCGATACCGGTGGGCGACGTTCTTCCGGTCGAAGTGGTGGTCGATCGGGACCCGATCTTGCTCCTGCTCCCGCCGGGGGAACTGCTCCTCGACCCCCTCGATGGCACGACGGTCACGGTGCCGGACCTTTCCTCGCTCCTCCTGGCAAGGGCACCCTTCTCCCTCCCCGGTGCTGGATAGGCAGGTGACGACCACCTTGCCCCGATTCGGGAGTCGCGCGGGAGTGGCCTTCGGGTTGCTGCTGGCGTCGATGGCGTTCGGGTGCGGCCCCGGCTCGCCGGGGGACGCCGACTCCCTCCCCGCCGATGATGACTCCGCGTCCCCTGATGACGACGCGACCTCCCCGGACGACGACGGCAGCCCGTCCGACGACGACACCACCCCTCCGGATGACGACTCCACCATCGGGGACGATGACACGACCCCCTCGGACGATGACTCCACGCCCCCCGACGACGACACCACCCCCACGGACGCCGATGGCGACGGTGTCCCCGCTCCCGAGGACTGTGACGACACCGACGCCGTGCGGTATCCCGGCGCCATCGAGGTCCCGTGCGACGGCATCGACCAGGACTGCGACGCCACCGACTTCACCGAGGACCGCTTCGCCGACGCCGATTCGGATGGGTACGGGGACCCAGCCTCATCCCTGGAGTGCGGTCCCTCCCCCGACTACGTGCCCGACGGCTCCGATTGCGACGACCTGAACTCGGGGCGCCACCCGGACGCCGACGAAGTGTCATGCGACGGCGTCGACCAGGACTGCGATGGGATGGACGCCACCGAAGTTCGATACGCCGACGCCGACGGGGACGGGTACGGGAATGCCACGACTCCGCTGGAGTGCCCGTCCGATCCGACTTACGTCACCGACGCCACCGACTGCGACGACACGGACCCGAGCCGCCACCCGGGGGCTGCCGACCCCTGCAACGGTGTCGACGAGGACTGCGACGGGTCCGACTTCTGCTCCCTCGAGGGGACCCTCGACATCCGGCTCGCGGATGCAGTGGTCTACACGTCGGATGCGGGCCTCGCGGGTGTTAACTACGTGGTGCGCGGTGGAGGGGACATCAATGGGGATGGATTCGATGATGTGGTTGTCGGGCTGAGAGGCGGACGGGGCAGGGTCTGGGTGCTCGACGGCCCAGTGACCGGAAGCGAGGACTTCGCCGTTGCGGATGCCTTTCTGAGCGGCGAACATCTTTCGGACAACTCGGGAGTCGTCACCCCGGCTGGAGATGTGAACGGAGACGGATACGGCGATCTGGTAATCGGGGGTCCGGCATATCCCGCCGACGATCCATACTACGCTGCCAACGACGGCATCACTTACCTGGTGTACGGCCCCCTGAGCGGCACATACTCACTGGCGGATGCCGACGGCATCGTATACGGAGAGACCGAGAGCATGCTCGGGAACTCGGTCTCCGGCGGAGGAGACCTGGATGGAGACGGTTATGACGACCTGGTCTTGGGAGCGCCTCGCTCGGGGACGGGTTGGGAAGGTGCGGCCTTCGTCTTCCACGGCCCCGTGGATGGAGTTCACTCGGCCGCGGACGCGGACGCCGTGATCGGGAGCGGCACCATGTACCATGAGGCGGGCTACGCCGTCAGCGGCGGGGAAGACGTGGACGCCGACGGCATTCCGGACATCCTGGTGGGCACCTACTCCTATGGTGCCTATCTGGTCACGGACGTTCCCGCGGGTTTCATGTCGTTGAGCGCGGCGACGGCCCACTTCGAGTGCGAGACTCCTTGTAGCTCGGGGGCCTACGGCCCGAGGTTGGCTATGCCGGGCGACGTGGACGGCGACGGCGGAGCCGAGGTCCTTCTGGGCGACCCGCAACTGGATCTCAGCGGGGGAGCGTTCCTGTTCCACGGATCCGCGGCGGGGACCTTTCCGCGGAGCAGCGCCGGTACCCGCTTCCTCGCGGAAGCGAGCGGCGATAGCGCGGGCATTTCGGTCGCCGCCTTGGGAGACGTGGACGGCGATGGGAGCCCCGATCTCATGGTCGGCGCCCCCGGCAACGACACCGGCGGGCCATACGGAGGTGCAGCCTACTTGTTCTATGGTCCCGTCCCTTCCGGGGACGTCCCGCTCATCACTGCGGACGCTCGTTTCGTGGGTCCTTCGCCCATCTATGCTGCGGGGGGTTCGGTGACTCCCGCGGGAGACATCAACGCCGACGGCCTCATGGACCTGTTCATCACCGCCAACGCCGAGGTGGAAGGCCTCGACCAGACCCCGTCATACCTCTTCTACGGCCGACCACGCTGACATCGGGGCAAGGCGTGCGACGAGGCCGGGGGCCCGGGGACCGGGCACCGATGCAGTTCCACTTCCGGGCTCGGCGGCGCGCATTGGATCCGGGGTCGGGTACCATGGATCCGGGGCCAGTGGATCCGGGGTCAGATCCGGGGTCAGGCACCAACACAAGTACATTTCGGATCCGGGGTCAGGCACCAACACAAGTACATTTCGGATCCGGCCCCAAGCGGTGGGGCGCCGGGGGCCGATGGTCCGGGAACGATGGTCCCCACGGAGCGGAAGAGGGTCCCAGAGTCCCGACCAGGCGTTCCCGACGGCCCTCACACCGCGAGTCCAGCCCGCCGAGATCCCACCCGGGTGGGTCGGCGTTCACGCGGCGGTGCATGGCGAACGGCCTCGGGGTCGAAGCTGCGGCGTCACAGGCTCCGGGTCAGGGCGGGGAGCCCCGATGGCCTGTCGCCGATGCGCGCGATTCATGGGAACAGGCTCGCACGTCCTTGGTCGCCCTCGCCCCGATGGATGCAATCCCCCCATGACCGACCGCCGCGAGCCTACGCCGATGGAGAAGTTCAGGGTGGCCCTCGACCTCTTCGAGGCGGGCCGCCAGGTGAGGCGGGCGCAGATCAGGCGGGAGCGGCCGGGGGCCGACGAGGCCGAGGTCGAGGCGCGGCTGGTCGAGTGGATGCGGGAGCGCCCCGGGGCGGAGTTCGGCGACGCGGAGGGGAGGACCGTCCCCTGGCCCCGCGAGCGCCGGTGACCGCCGCCGAGCGCGCGCTCCGGCGCACGGGGACCGCGCTGGGGGATCTCGGCCTGGGCTGGGCACTGGTGGGGGGGTAAGCCCTCGGAGGGCTCGCCTGAGAGCCGGGCGATCCCGGTCGAGCGGACCGCGTGCCGTCCCCCCCGGGATCAATCGGCCAGGACCCGCAGGACGATCCAGCCCGCGGCGACCAGGCCGGCGCCGGCGACCGCCGCCAGGGTGGCGACGTGGAGGGGGGAGGCCTCCAGGCGGGCGGCCAGGCGCTCCCAGGCGCCCCGGGCGCGGGCGGCGCCGCCGCCGAAGGGTTGGGTGGCCGCGGGGCGGCGGCGGTGGGGGCGGGCGAGGGGGCGGCCGCTCACCTGGAGGGCGACGGCGTGGAGGTTCCGGGCCTCGGGGTCGTCCCGCTCCTCGGCTTCGGCGATGGAGGCGCGGGCGCGGGCGATCTCGGTGGCCTCGGGGGGCTCGGCGGCGGGGCCGCTGGCCACCACCCGCGTCACCCAGGCGTCCAGGGACCGCCACGCCGCGGCGGCGGGATGGTCCGCGGCGGCGCCCGCCAGGACCTCCTCGATGGGAGAGGGCGCGGCGGGGTGGGGTCCCGGGGGGGCGGCGCGGGCGACGGCCCGCAGCACCCTCGCCCGGGCGAAGCGGAGCCGGGAGTCCAGTCCCTCCGGGGTCTCGCCGTAGGCGGTGACCAGCACCTCCACCGGCAGGGCGTCGCGGTAGCGGGCCAGGAGGAGGGCCCGGTCCTCGGCGGAGACCAGGTCCAGCGCCTCCTCGACCCGCTCCGCCGCCCGGGGCTCGGCGGCGAAGGTGGTGGGATCGGGGGGGCTCGGCTCGGGGCCGCCGTCGTCCCGGGGGGCGAAGCGGCCGGTCACCGTCATGCGGTCCTGGTCGTCCAGGAGCTGGTTCCGGGCGATCCGGAGGAGCCAGCCCCGGGGAGGGGCGTCGAAGGTGTACCAGGCCAGTCCGCTCCGGGCCCGCGCGAAGATCCGACGGGTCAGGTCGGCCGCCCGGGCGCGGTCCCCCGTCCAGCTCAGGCAGAAGGCGTGGACCACCGGACCGTGGGCCTGGAGCAGCGCCTCCACGGCGCCGGCCGCGTCCCCCCGGCGGGCGAGGGAGCGCGCCCGCGCGTCGATCCGGTCCGGGTCCGGGGAGCCCTCCTCGGCGTCGGGATGCGGACTCATGGGATCCAGTCTACCGGATCTCCGCCCCGGCACCCGGCCTCTGGTAGTCTGCCCGCGTCGTCCTCGTCGCCCGTCCCGGAGGTCTCCATGCCCCCCCTCACCCCGGCGCGCGCAGTGTCCGTCGCGGTGGCCCTCCTGGGCCTCGTGTGCTGCTCTGCCGCCATCGCCTCCCCCCGGTCGGAGTGCCAGTCGGTGTGCAAGGCGGCCCACACGAGCTGCCTGGACGCCTGCCGGCTCGACGCCGGCGGCGACGAGATCGTGGACGGGCTGATCAAGGCGACCATGGTGGCGTGCCAGAAGGCGTGCAAGGAGGCGTGGCGGGACTGCCGGACCTCCTGCCAGGACCTGCCTGGCGCGCCGAAGGGGCCGGACACCGTGGGGGGGACGGCCCCGCCGCCGCCACCGCCGCCCGAGGACGCCGGGGCCGCCGCTCCCCCGGAGGAGGACGCCGGGGACCCGGGGACTCCGCTCCCCGGTACGGAGGAGACCGCCCGCGGGGAGGACGACCCCAGGGCGGTGACGGGCTTCCTGGCCCTCGCCCTCGGGGGGCTCTGCTGCGGATCGGGGCTGCTCGCCCTGGTGGCCGGGATCGTGTTCCTGGTGGCGCCCCGCCGGCCGGCGGGTCCGGGCGGGGGGAGTGGGGGATTTTTTGGCGGGGGCGCATGAGCGGGGCGGCGCCAGCGCCCGCGGGCGATGCAGAAGAGAGGGAGGCGCGGGATCCCCCGCCGGGGCGGCTGGACCGCGTGCGGGGGGCGCTGCGGGTAGGCTGGAGGACGGGCCGCGCGGGGTGGCCCCGCCTGGCGGCGGCCGGGGCCGGCCTGTGGGTGGCGGTGGCCCTGTGGGTGGCGGCGGCGGGGCTGGCCGAGGGGGTGCGGAGGGAGCTGGTGGACGGGCTGCTCCGGGGCCTCCCCGCCTCGGAGGTGAAGGTGGAGCCGGAGCGGCGCTCCCTGGGGATCTTCGAGCTGGGCGGCGGCCGGGGCGGGCTGCTGGGGGGCCGGCCCCTGGGGGAGGACCGGCTGGCGGAACTGCGGGCGCTGCCCGGGGTGAGCGCCGTCCACCCCCGCATCATGAGTCGGTTCCCTGTGAGCCTGCGGGCCGAGGCCATGGGGCAGAGCCTGGTGACCGACGCGGTCCTGGAGGGGATCGGCGAGGAGGAGGTGGCCCGGGAGGAGGGCGCGCCCGGGCAGTTCCGGTGGGCCGAGGGGGAGGAGGTCCCGGTCCTGCTGCCCGAGGGGCTGCTGACCCTGTTCAACGAGGGGCTGGCCCCCGGGGCGGGGCTGCCCCGGCTGTCTCCCCAGGCGGTGCTGGGGCTGTCCGTCACCCTGACCCTGGGCCGTTCGAGCTTCGGCCGGAGCCCGGGGCCCCCGTGGGTGCTGAAGGGGAGGATCGCGGGGGTGTCCCGGCGGATCTCGGCGGTGGCGGCGGGGGTGCCCCTGGACCTGGTGGTCGCCGCGGCGGAGCGCTTCGGGGAGGGGGGCGAGCCCGCCTACTCCGCGGCGGTGGTGGTGGCCGAGGACGCCGGGCGCGCGGCGGAGGTGGCGGAGGCGGCGCGGGGCATGGGGCTCCAGCCCGCGGGGGAGTCCGCCATGGCCGAGCAGCTCGGGCGGGCCATCGCCTTCGCCCGGGCGGCGGTGGCCGGGGTGGGGGCCCTGTTCGCGGCGATGGCGGCGCTGGCCCTGCTGGTGGCGACCGGCGCCGCCGCCCGGGAGCGGATGCCCGAGCTGTCGCTGCTGAGGTGCCTGGGGGCGAGCCGCGCCCAGGTCCGGACGATGCTGGTGGCCGAGGCGGCGGGGGTCGGGCTGGCGGGGGCGGCGGCGGGGATCCTGTGCGGGATGGCGCTGGGCGGGCTGGTGGGGGGGCGGGCCGCCGGGTGGCTGGAGGGGGCGCTGGGGACGGAGATCGGCGCCCTGTTCGTCCCCTCGCCGGCCCACGCGCTGGGGGCGGCGGCGGTCACCGTGGCGCTGTCGGCGGCGGTGGGATGGGACGCGGCGCGGCGGGCGAGCCGGTTGCTGGACTAATCGTCGGGGGTGGCCGCGTAGTGCAGCCACGTCCGGCTCTGGCCCTCCACGGCCCCCTCGTGGCCGTCCAGGCCGGCGTCGGCCCGGGCGGCGAGGCTGTCGAAGCTCGCCCCCGGCAGGGCACGGGCGTGGAGGTACCAGAAGACCTGGTCGAAGCCCAGGCGGGGCTCCACGTCGGCCAGGACGAAGCCGGAGCCGTCCCCGGGGGCGTACACGTCCCAGTCCGCCTGGGTGCCCCGGAGGCGGTGGTAGAGAAGGTCGGCGCCCGGGACCGGGGAGTGGGCCCAGGTCCAGTCGGCGACGTACTCGGGGGGGATCAGGGTCGGGAGCTCCAGGAACTCGGGGAAGACCACCCGGGAAGTGGCGGGGTCCACGTGGCCCCGCACCGCCGAGGCGTCGCCCCCGGTGCCCAGCCCCCCCTGCTCCACCACCGCCACCAGCACGACCTCCGCGCCCGGGGGCAGGTCGGCGTCGGCGACCCGGTGGAGGGTGGTCTCCCCCGGCCCGGCGGCGATCCCGCACAGCACCTGGCCGGGGCCGCCGACGTCCGCCAGGGCGAGGAGCACCGGCAGGTCGCCGGGATCGGTGCCGAGGGGGGGATCCGGCAGCGTCGCGGCCACGGCGTCGGCGAAGAACGCCTGGGGCACGATGGGGACCTCGGCGCCGTCGGTGGCGTCCACCGGGAAGCCCAGCTCGATCCCCCAGCGCATCTCCGGCAGCAGCTCGGCCAGGGTGGAGAGGACGAGTCCCACCTGGGCGGCGGGGTCCGCCGAGGCGATCTCCACCGCCTCGTCCAGGGCGACCTCCCCGGCGATGGCCCACACCGCTCCGTCCCCGGGCAGGGCGGGGACGGCGTAGCGGTCGACCTGGTCGCGGATGACGAAGTTGCCGGGGAGGTCCACCTCGAACCCGTAGACCGTCGCGGTCCGCGTCGGGCCCATCATCCCGCCGAAGTCGTAGAGGACCGCGTTCCCCGCGTACCCCGCCGCCACCACCCCCACGGCGATCTCCCCCGGACCGCCGAGGTCCGCGGGCCACTCCAAGTCCCCCTCCACCAGGGGCGCCTCGGCCTCCTCGGTCGCCCGGGAGCGGAGGGGGATCCGGACCTCCCGGGCCGCCGGGCCCGCCAGGGAGGCCCGGAAATAGCCGTCGGCGTAAGCGGTCACCGTCTGGCGGCCCGTGAAGTCCCCTTCCAGCACCGCCCTCCCGGCCTCGTCCGCCGTCGCCGTGGCCACCGGGTGGCCGGTGGAGCCGATCAGCGCCGTCGCCCCCGGCAGGGGGGCTCCGGTGGTGGCGTCCACCACGTCCACCTCGATCCGCCCCGGGGCCACCACCCGCACCCGGGCCTCGGCGGACAGGTCCTCGTAGGTCGCCGTCAGCCACGCCTCGCCGTCCGCGACGCCGGCCACCTCCCCCTCCGGCGAGACCGTCGCCACCCCGCCGTCCGACGAGGCGAAGGCGCCGTCCAGGGCCACGGTGCGCCCCGAGGCGGTGGTCCCCGCCAGGCGCAGGGCGTAGGTGGTGCCGGGGTCCACGGCGATGTCCGAGGGCAGGAGGGCCAGCGCCACCACCTCGTCCTCGGGGGGCGGAGCGGTGTCGTCGTCGGGCGGGGTGGAGTCGTCGTCGGGGGAGGCGGAGTCGTCGTCGGCGGGGCCGGTCTCGTCGATGCCCTCGTAGGAGTCGTCGTCGCTGCCGGCGCCGGGGGTGCAGCCCGGGGCCAGGGCGAGGGGGGGCGCGAGGGCGATGGCGAAGGCGAGGAGGGCGCCGGCGGATGCTCTCAAGGCTCGCCCCCTTCCCCCGCCCTCTCCACCCGGCGCAGCCCGAGGACGGCGTCCCCGGGCACGCCCCCGGCGGCGTCGCAGGGCGCCCCGCAGCGCCCCTCGCAACCTTGGAAGGGGACGGGGATCCACGCGCTGCCCTCCCGGGACAGGATCGCCCCCTCGATGCGCGCCTCGGCCAGCACGTTGGGCGCGCCGCCCGCGTCGATCTCGGATGGGGTGAGGTCCAGGGCCTGCACCGTCACGTCCATGGGCCGGTCGAACTGGAGGCCGGCCAGCACGTGGGTGCCGGGATCCGCGGGAAAGTCGTTCCGGAGCCCGCCCCCCTCCATGCCGTCCACGCAGGCGCGGACCGAGCCCAGGGTGGCGTAGGGATCGGAGGCGGCGGAGACCTCCAGGTCCACCTGGAGGTCCACGGCGACGGTGGTGGGCTGGCCGCAGGCGACTGCGACGACGACGAGGGGGATCCACCTCCACGAGAGGACCACGGCTGCGGCTCCTCGGTCAGTTGATGGTCTCGGTGTGGGGGGGCGCGGGCAGGATGGGAGGGAGGGGGATCTCGCCGTAGCGGTCCTCGAACTGGTCCACCCGCTGCTTGAGGCGCGCCAGCAGGAGCTTGGCGTGCTTCGGCGCCAGCAGCACCCGCGCCCGGACCTTGCCCTTGGGCTCCTGGGGCTGGAGGTAGATGAAGTCCAGCACGAACTCGGTCTCGCTCGCCGCCACCAGGGCGAGGTTGCAGTAGGCCCCCTGGGCGATGGCGTCCTCGAGCTGGAGCTTGATGTGGACGGCGGCGGGGGGCGCCCCGCGGGGGCCGTTGGGATCGGAGTCGTCGGTCATGTCGTCTCCTCCTCCCGGAGGGGGCGGGGAGGGATCGGCCCGCTCAGCCGTTGAAGATCGTCCGCTTGAGCAGCCAGGTGTCCTCGGGATCGAGGGCGATGCGGAACTGGACGGGGCCGTACTCGTGCCCCAGGTACCAGTCCCCGGCGAAGGGGCTCTCTCCGGAGGGGTCGTCGAGCACGATCTTCAGCACGCCGTCGAACTGGCCGCCCCCCGAGGTCTGGAGTCCGTCCACCTCCTGGTCGAGGGTGGAGGTCCACTCCACCCCGCCGGTCTCGGTGGTGACGGAGCTGGACACGTGCATGCCGTCCTGGGCCACCACCACCGGCGGATCGTAGGTCCGCTCGGCGGCGAACGAGCCCAGGTGGTCCTCCCCCTCCTGGGAGAGGGCGGACCAGCCGTGGAAGGTCAGGTCGTGGCCCTCGGCCCGGTAGTAGGTCTCGAACAGGGCCTCGGCCTCGCCGCCGTCCAGGTCGTCCTCGGGGGCGAAACGCCACTCGAAGGCGACGACGTCGACCCCGCCCACGTCCCGGGTGCCCACGGAGGTGACCTCGTACAGGGACGACGAGTCGGCGTTGGTGTAGCGCCAGGACCATCCCTCGTCGAGGGGGAAGTAGCCCAGCATCGTGTATCCCGACGTCGAGTACTGGCCGCCGCCGCAGCCCGCCGCGGCGGACAGGGCCAGGGCCAGGGCCGCCCCGGGCGCTCCACGGGAAAGTCGGGTCATCCTCCGGTCCTCCAGGGGCGCCCCGCGGCCCCCCGGGCCGGAGGTGTAACACCCCGCCGCCCCGGGGGGCAAGGAGCGCCTGGCTGCCGGCCGGGGGCCCCGGAGCGGGGATCAGCCCGACTCCTCGGTGCAGATCTCCGCGGTCCGGTCGTCCCAGTCCTGGAGGGAGTCGAGGTACTGGTTCGCCCAGAAGGCGTCGTCATCGTTTCCGATGCCGATCCAAGCCTCGTTCCAGAAGGCGTACAGGTGGATGACGGTGCCCCCGGCCTCGGGCACGAAGACCTCCACCTGGTAGTTCTGCTCGAAGCCGCCGACGTCCGGGGTGTTGGTGAGCGCGGGCGCGGGCATGTAGGTTCGGCTGGCGAGGGCGACGTCGGGGCCGTCGTCCCCCGCCTCGCGGTCGAGTCGCCAGCGGCGCAGGCCGGACTCCATGGAGTAGACGAACTCCGAGATCACCTCCAGGTCCTCGACGTGGGCGGTCCAGTCCACGGCGTCGCAGTCGCCCGCGGCGAAGCACGCGGTATCGCCGTCGTAGTCCCGGGAGTAGGACACGTAGGTCCCGGGGTAGCGGGAGATCTGGTCGGAGTCGAGGTAGATCGCCTCCACCTGGGCCAGCTCGCAGGGGAGCCGGCGCAGCAGGTAGATCCCCACCGCCTCGGCGGGATCGGGATCGCCTTCGAGGTGGTCCCGGAAGGCGGCGATGTCGTCCCGGTCCAGGTCGGTGAGCAGCCCCCCCGCCTCGGACTCGTCGGGGTGCTCGGCGTACCACGCCAGCAAGTTGTCGACGGCCTCGGCCCGCACGGCGTCGGCCTCGGGATCCCCGGGCTCGTAGGCCGCCATCGACCAGTGGGCGAGGTCGTCGATGGTCCGCGGTGCGTCCGGGGGGGGAGGCGCGCAGCCGATCCACGACGCCGCCGGGGCGCCGGCCAGGAGCATGGCCGCCGGGAGGATCGGGCCGCGGGGGAATAGGGAGAGGGACGGCATCGTTCTGGGGGCTCCCGCGCGGACCCCGGGGGGGGAGGGCCCACCCGACCCCTTCGGTCGTCCGCGGCCGATCGGGGGTTCTTCCGGCGCGACCGTTCGGATATCCTACCGCGCAATTCGGCGCCGGGCACCCATCTCTGGCCCGCCCGGCCCTTCCCGGAGAGACGATGCGTTCCCTTCCGCGCTCCCAGGGTGCCCTCGTGACGGCGGCCCTCCTGTCCATCCTCGCCGCCGCCTGCCAGGGCGGGGGCTCCACCGCCAGCGCCCCCTCCGGCCCGCCCCCCCAGGTGGTGACCATGGACGAGGGGCTCCCGGACCCCGTGGCCCGGGTCGGCGGCGAGGCGATCACCCTGGACACCCTCGAGACCGAGGCCGCCGCGGGCGTGGTCCGGGCCCGCCAGCAGATGTACGAGGCCCGCCGCCAGGCCCTGGAGCGGATGATCGACACCCGGCTCGCCGAGGCCGAGGCCAAGAAGAGGGGGATCACCCCGGAGGAGCTGGTCAAGGCCGAGGTCGACGGGAAGCTCGCCGCCCCCAGCGATGACGAGGTCGCGAAGTTCTACGAGGAGCGCAAGGACCGCATCAAGAAGCCCCTGGAGGAAGTGAAGGACCGCATCGTCCAGATGCTGGAGCGCCAGAAGCGGGGCGAGAGGGACGCGGCGTTCCGCGAGTCTCTCCGCACGGCGGCGAACGTCGAGATCTACCTGGCCGCCCCCCTGATGAAGGTCTCCGCCGACGACGACCCCCGCAAGGGCCCCGCGGACGCCCCGGTCCAGATCATCGAGTTCAGCGACTTCCAGTGCCCCTACTGCGGCAAGGCCGCGGAGACCGTCGAGGCGGTGGTCCAGAAGTACGGCGACAAGGTCTCGGTGGTCTACCGCGACTTCCCGCTGCCGATGCACAAGGAGGCCCACCGCGCCTCCCAGGCGGCCCAGTGCGCCAACGACCAGGGCAAGTTCTGGGAGTACCACGACGTGCTCTTCAAGAACGTGCAGAAGATGAAGGACGAAGACCTCCAGGAGCACGCCACCACGGCGGGGCTGGACCTCGAGAAGTTCAAGGGCTGCCTCTCCGCCGACACCCACGTCGCCGAGGTCGACAAGGACATCGCCGACGGGAAGAAGGTCGGCATGTCGGGCACCCCCGGCTTCTTCATCAACGGCCGCTTCCTCGGCGGCGCCCGCCCCATCGAGGACTTCGCCGCCATCATCGACGAGGAGCTGGCCAAGGCCGCCAAGAACTGACCGAGGGGGAGGGGTGGCAGGGGGGCCCCCGCGGGGGGCCTCCTCCGCGCCCCTCCAGCCCCCTCCTACCCCCGCCGGCCCCGACCCAGCCGGATCAGGGCGCGGATCACCGCCGCCCGGACCTCGTCGTAGGACACGGGCCGCACCAGCCGCTCGGGGCCTCCCAGGGCCCGGAGCTGGGCGGTCCGCTCCGGACGGGTGTCGCCGCTCACCACTACCACGGCGGTGCGCTCCAGCAGCCCCTCCTCCCGCGCCAGCCTCAGCACCTCCGCCCCGTCCATCCCCGGCATCATCAGGTCCAGGATGAGCACGTCCGGCGGGTTCCCCCGCACCGCGGCGAGGGCCTGGACCCCGTCCTCCGCCTCGTCGACCCCGCACCCGTCCTCCCGCAGCAGGTCCGCCAGCGCCAGGCGGGTCATGGCGTCGTCGTCGGCGATCTGGATCCTGAGCCCCCGCAGCGCCCGCGCCCCCTCCCCCGGGGCGCTCCGCCACCCCTCGGCCGAGGTCCGGGGCACGAGCAGGGTGAAGCGTGACCCGACGCCGATCTCGCTCTCCAGCCGGATCTCGCCGCCCAATCCGCGGGCGAGGCGGGCGGCGATGGCGAGGCCCAGCCCCTGGCCCGTCCCCGGCCGGCGGGCCTCGTTGGCGACCTGGTACAGCTCCTCGAAGACCCTGCGGCGGGACTCCGGCGGGATCCCCGGACCGGTGTCGGCCACCTCGAAGGCGATCCACCCCTCGCCGAACACCGGCTCCGCCCGCAGCGAGACCTCGCCCCGGGCGGTGAAGCGGATGGCGTTGTCCAGCAGCAGGCGCAGCACCCGCAGGAGTGAGATCCGGTCCGTCAGCAGCCTCTCGGACCACAACGAGGGATCGGTCCACCCGGTCAGCCGCAGGCCCCGGTCCTCGGCGTCGCCGGCGACCGCGCCCCGGGCGATGGCCACCAGGTCGGCGACGGACTCCTCGGTCCGGGGGCCGGCGACCTCGGCGTCCCCGGCGCCGGCGTCCACGAGGTTGTCGACGAGGTTCCGCAGCCGCTCCAGTCCCTGCTCGAAGCGGTCGAAAGCCGACGGCGGCACGCCGGGACCACCCCGGCGGCGGAGCACGTCCAGCTCCAGGCGCATCGCCGCCAGGGGCGCGCGCAGGTCGTGGCCCACGTGGCGCAGCAGGTTCCGGCGCTGCTCGGCCACCTCGCCGTCCAGCACCTGCTGGAGAAGCTCCACGGTGCGGGCCCGGAACCTCCCGAAGACGGGGGCGATCTCCACCAGGCAGAGCACCGTCTCCCCCGGCGGGGCGGGCAGGGCCAGAGACCGGGCGTGGAAGGGGAGTGTCTCGCCGTCGCTCCGGCGGAGCCCGACCTCGATCCCCGACGGATCGGCGAGGTCGAGGGTCCCCCCGTCGTTCGCCCTGCTCCTGCCCCTCTCGATGCCCCCCGGGGCGACCGTCTCGCCGACGAGGTCCCCGGCGGGCCGCCCGAGCAGGGCGCCGAGGGCGGGGTTCGCCGCCGTGACCACTCCGTCCCCGTCGACGCGGGCCAGGGGGAGCGAGCCGAGGAAGGCGGGCCAGTCCCCCTCCGAAGGGGAAGGGCGGGCCTCGTCCCCACCGGAATCCGGGAGCGGGACGGAGGCCAGCGCCTCCTCCGCTTCCGCCGGGGCATCGGGGGCCAGTGCCGCGGAGACCGTCCCCCCCTCGGGGGAGGTGTCGCGGTGGGGCCCGTCTGGGGGCGAGGCTGAGCCCGTCACGGTGCGATGGCATAACACACATCGCGTCCGTGACAAGGACGGTGCGGCCGATTCGTGAAGTCCGCCTTCGCGGGGTGCAAGGGAACCGCACCCCGCGGAGCCCCGGGGGGGTCCCCGGGATCGGGGCGATCTACCCCTCGGCTCCCCGGCGGCGCGCCTCCTTGCGGCGGCGCTTCTCGGCGCGGCGGCGCTTCTCGCGCTTGCGCTCCGAGGGCTTCAGGTAGTGGCGCTTGCGGCGGGCGTCGCCGCGGATCCCGGCGCGCTCGACCTTGCGGCGGAAGCGACGGATGAGCTTCTGGACCGGCTCGCCGTCCTTTGAAACGACCTGGACCAAGGGGAAGTTCTCCTGCTCGAGGGGCCGTGGGACCGCGGCGGCGGCACGGTGGTCACCGAGCGTCCCGCGGCACGCGGCGGTGGATGATACCCAGCTCCGGCCCGATTGCAAGGGGGAACCGCGTTTCCCGGGGGAGCACCCCTCCGGCGCTCCGGGGTCATTCCGGTTGACGGGTCCAGCGGTCGCGGTCGACACTGGGCCGGGGGCGGTGCCGGTCCGCCCCGGGCCACCCGGCCTCCCCAGGCGGGGGGCGAGGCGACGGGCGGGGACGGAGGCGCGGGAGCGAGATGACGGACCACTCGGGACGGTGGGCCTCGGCGGCGGCGCTGCTGGCGATCCTGGCGGCGTGCGCCCCCTCGGCGGGGGACGACGACGACGACTCCTCGGTGGCGGACGACGACTCCGCCGCGGCGGACGACGACTCCGCGGGGGACGACGACACCACGCCGGCCCCGGACGACGACACCGTGGAGCTGCCCCCGAGCCCCCTCCCCATCTCCATCGACCTCAGCGGCGCCGCGACGGAGACGGCGTACTTCGACTCCATCGAGTGCGCCCACCCTCCGAACAACCAGCTCCAGCTCACCTACGTCGACAGCACCAACGCCTACACCTGGACCCTGCGGGTCTTCGTGCGGGACCCCTTCGAGGGGGAGGGCGCCTACTCGGGCAACGTCCAGGTCCAGCTCCTGGAGAACTTCAGCGGCGGGCGGTACTTCTCCGCCAGCTCCACGGCGGGCCAGGCGGTGGAGGTCGTGGTGGACGGCTTCGGGTCCAACGGCGCCTTCGGCAGCTTCACCACCGATCCGGTGGAGGACGGCTCCGGCGCGGTGACCCTCTCGCCCCAGCCCATCCCCATCTGGTGCGATCAGGTCTTCTCGAGCTGATCCTTGGGCGGCCCACCACCATCGGCGGCCGACGCCGCCGACCGCGACACGGCGCTCCTCCCCCGGAAGGTGACCCTGCTGGTCACCGAGACCTGCAACATGCGCTGCCGCCACTGCTTCTCGTGGACGGTGCGGGACCGGCGGGTGCTGTCCTTGGAGGCGGTCCGCGCCACCCTCCACGAGCTGCGGGACTGGGTGGGGCGCTTCAAGCTCTTCCTCGCCGGCGGGGAGCCGACCCTGCGCCCGGACCTGCCCGAGATCGTGGCGGCGGGGAGCGGGGGGGACGGCCTGGTGTCCCTGGCCAGCAACGGCTCCCTCATCGACGCGGACCTCGCCCGGCGCCTGGTGGACGCGGGGCTGGGGCACGTCGACCTGTCGGTGGAGTCCCTGGACCCGGACGTCCACGACCGGATCCGGGGCCGCCACGGGTCCCACGCGCGGGTGATCGCCGCGGCCCGACACCTGGACACCTCCCGCCGCCGCCGCCGGGAGCGGGACGGCGGGCGGCTGATGTCCATGAACTTCCTGGCGGTGATCCAGGAGGGGAGCTACGGCGGGCTCCCGGGTCTCGCGCGCTTCCTGACCGACGAGGACCTGGGCTGGCTGCTGCTCCAGCCCGTCAGCCCCCCGTTCTGGAGCCGCTACGACTCCGACTGGCTCCGGCGCTCCGAGCTGTGGCCCCGGGACGTCCCCGCCGTCCACGCCGTGATGGACGAGCTGATCGCCCTGAAGGAGGCGGGGGCCCGCATCGACAACTCCGTGGAGCACCTCCGGGGGATGAAGGAGTACTTCACCGGCGGGCCCGCCGGCGGTGACGGCCCCCTGCGCGCCGAAGCCCTGGCGGGGGCGCGGGGCGACCGCCCCGATCCCTTCGATCCCCCCGAGGACCGCTTCGAGTACC
This sequence comes from Myxococcota bacterium, assembly GCA_023150875.1. Lineage (GTDB taxonomy): Bacteria > Myxococcota_A > UBA796 > UBA9615 > JAKLKC01 > JAKLKC01. The sequence continues at coordinate 105,968 of JAKLKC010000015.1, forward strand.
TCCCCTTCGACCGCCCCCGGGGCCGGGAGGAGGGCGGGGAGGACTCCCCGGGCTGGGGCGAGGGCTACCTCCGCCGGCCCGGGGGCCGGGGCCTCCACCGGGGGGCCCTGGGCCCCAAGCGGATCCTCTCGGTGCTGGACGTCGCCACCGCCCCCCCGGGGGTCCTCCCGGAGCGCATCGATCGGTGCCAGGTGGGGTGGCGGAGCGCCAACATCAACCACGTGGGGGACGTCCGCCTCTGCCACGACATGCCCCCGGTGGGCAACATCAACCGCGCCTCCCTCCGGCAGATCTGGCGGGGGGAGCGGGCGCGGCTGGTGCGGGAGCTGATCGCCCACTGCCACGAAGGCTGCTACCTCCTCGCCTGCAACTTCTGCGACTGAAAGGTGAACGTCTACGAACACCTGGCGCGATGGCGCGGGGGCGAGAGGCCCGGGCCGCTGCGCCTCCACCTGGTGCTGACGGAGCGGTGCAACCTCCGGTGCCTGTCCTGCTTCATGGGGCAGACGCCCACCCGGGAGCGGGAGCGGGAGGTCCCCGACGCGGTCCTGCTGCGCCTGGTGGAGGACGGGATCCGCATGGGCGTGCGGGAGATCTACCTGGTGGGGGGCGAGGTCTTCGTCCGCCGCGACGTCACCCTCGCCCTGATGGAGCGGATCAAGGCGGCGGGCCTCTTCGGGGACCTCACCACCAACGGCACCCTCATCGACGACGACGCCGCCCGTCGGATCGTGGAGATGGGCTGGGACCGCCTCCAGGTGTCCATCGACGGGCCCACCGCGGCGCTCAACGACGCCATCCGGCCCCCGGCGGGCTCCTTCGACCGGGTCATGGCGTCCCTGGGGCGGCTGGCGGCGTGGAAGGAGCGCGCCGGCAGCCCCCTCCCGGCGGTCACCGTGTCCACGGTCGTCTCCAACCGCAACTCCCGCCACCTGCCGGACCTGGTGCGCCTCGCCGCCGGGATCGGGGCGGTGGGGATCGCCTTCCAGTCCCTCAAGGACGGCATGAGCGAGCAGGCCCCGGGGATGATGCTGTCCCCGGGCGAGCGGGGCGAGCTCCAGCCCCGGGTCCTGGAGGCGATGGCCCTGGCGGACGCGCACCACCTGGACACCAACCTCGGGGACTTCCTGGAGACCCCCATCGTCGAGAACATCGGCCGCCTGGACCGGGTGATGCGCGGGGACGTCCACGACGTCGAGGACCCCTTCTTCCGCGCCCACTGCTTCGTGCCCTGGTACTACGTGGTCGTCCACTTCGACGGGAGGGTGTCCCCGTGCTGGGAGTGGACGGGGGAGGGCATGGGGGACGCCCGGACGGCCACCCTGGAGGAGATCTGGCACGGTCCCCTCTTCGAGCGGTTCCGCCGGGAGTTCGGGCGCAAGCAGGTCCCCGACCACTGCGCCCAGTGCTGCCTGGGCTACCTGGACCACACCCGCTGGCTGAGGGAGATGGGCCTCCTCGCCGCGGGGAACCACAGGGAGGCGCTGAAGGTGGCCGAGCGCCTGCTGGCGACCCGCCCCCACCACGCCCCCTCGGCGGAGGTGAAGGCGCGCTGCCTCTACCACCTGGGCCGGGGCGCCGAGGCGCGGGCGTGGCTGCTGGAGGTGGCGGGCACCTGGCCCCCGGACGCCCTGGCCCACCTCACCCACCTGCTGGACGTTCCGGCCCTCTTCCGGGACCGGACGGCACTGTCCGGGCTGGCGACGCGGCTGCTGGAGCGCCTGGGGCCCGAGCGCCTCGCGGGGCAGGGGGGGAGGCTGCTGCCCGACCTGGCCCTGGCCCTGGCGGAGGCGGGGCGGTGCGGAGAGGCCCTGGAGCTGCTCGGCCGCGGCGAAACGGCGGGGCAGGGCCGGGAGCCCAAGGCGGTCCGGGCGCGGATCGCCGCGCTGTACGGCGGGGGCCGGCGGGACGAGGCCCGTGCCTGGCTGCGGGAGGCCATCGGGGACGCGGACCAGGGATCTCCGGAGTCCCGGGCCGAGCTCCTCTTCCACGCCCACCGCGCCCGGGACGAGGAGGCGGTGGTGGAGGGGGCCGATGCCCTGCTCGCCGCCGACCCCGATCTGCCCTACGCCCACTGGATCCGCGCGGCCGCCCTGGGGAAGCTCGGGCGCATCCGCGACGCGCGCCGGGGCTGCGAGGCGGCGCTCCGGGCCCTGGCCACCCGCCCCGGCCCCTTCGAGGACGCCGTCCACGACACCCTGGCGGAGCTCGCCCTGAAGGAGGGCGACGCCGAGTCCGCCCTGGCCCACGCCCAACGCGCCCTGGCCCTGGACCCCCACCGCCCCGGCACCCTGCGCCTCCTCCGCCAGGCCCAGGCCCGCCTGGACAGGAGGCGGACGCGGCGCGGCGGGGAGCGGGGGGACCGCCCCGATCCACCCCGAGGACGGTGAGTCGGGCCCGGCCCCGGGCGTCGAGGGGAGCGCGTCCCCCGCCTCTCAGATATCCCCGGGACCGCCCCTGAACACGTAGACGGCACCGACGTCCGTGCCGTCGACCTCGGCGCAGGGAGCGCTCAGGATGACGTCGGAGTACCCATCGAGGTCGACGTCGCCGGCGGCGACCGCGTACCCGAGCGCGTCGCCGTTGGGGTACTCGCCCGTCCCCTCGATGCGAGCGCCCGGGACTGTGTCGCCCACGTCATCGAGGTCCACGGTGCCGGTCAACCCATGGCCGCCGTAGATGAGCCAGGCCGTCCCCGCCCAGGCGGACCCGCAGGCCCCCCACCTGCCGGGCGACGACACGAGGACGTCCGTGAAGGAGTCTCCGTTGACATCCCCCGCCGACGCCACCGCGTGGCCCGCCCCATACTGGTGGGCCGATGAGCAGAAGCGGACGGCGTTGCCTTCATCGACGAGGGCCGACAGAGCAAGTGTCGGGTCCGGCAGGTCCAGGCCGTCGAGGATCGCCTCGCCGGCGACGACATAGGCGCAGCCACCGTCCTCCGCGAGTTCGTCGTCCCCGGGGGCGCCGAGGAGGAGGTCGGCGGCCGCGCCGAAGGCGTGATCCGGGAGACCGGCGACGCGGGCACCCACTCCCTGGGGATACCCCAGGTACGCGGCGTTCGGCAGCCCGAGGATCCGCACATCGGGCTCGGTCGCAACGGATCCCACGATGGGCGTCTGGAAGAGCAGGACGGAGCTGGACTCGGAAGGATTGGAGGCCGGGGCGCCGACCGTGATCCAGCCAGGCCCGCCCGCCTCGAACGGCCCCACTTCCGCGAGGCCGTGCCCCAGGCCGAGGTCGACGTCCCAACCCTCCAGCTTGGCGAGGCACCCGAGAGATGCCTGGCAGTTCGCGGTGGGGGCGCCGAACGCCGGGATGTCGACGACGGCCTGGACCCCGGGCGCGGGCAGCGCCCCGTCGAGCAGGAAGGCCGTGCCTTTTCCATAGTAATACTCGCCATGTTCGTCCGCGTTCGGCGCTCCGATCAGGATGTCGGGGACGCCGTCGCCGTTCTGATCCGATACCGCGGCGACGGCCCAACCCGCCTGGTCCCCCCTCCCGGCGCCCTCCACCCGCAGGTAGGCGTCGTCCGTCGAGTAGTCGCCCCCCGACAACGGCCCCTGCCAGGCGAACACGGCGCCACCCGAAAGGTCGTCGCCGCAGTTGGCATCGTAGCAGCGTCCTCCCACCAGCAGGACGTCGTCCGGGTGCCCCGGACCCCACGAGCCGGCGGACGCCAGGCCGTCCCCGAACGACACCAGCTCCGGATCGACCGGACCACCGATCCGCGCGTAGGCCGCGTCGGCGAGGTCGTAGACTCCGGGGAACCCCGGCTCGACGAGGTAGACGGCTCCGCCGGGTTCATCGGATGGGCAGCCCGCCACCACCTCCGGGTACCCGTCAGCGTCCAGGTTCGCCGTCGTGAGCGCCGACGCGGTGAACGAGCCGGGCTCCCCCCAGAACCGCCACGCGGCCTCTGCCGCGGACAGCGCCTCGCCATGGGGCCCACACCCCTCGTCCGCCTCGCCGTCGCAGTCGTCATCGACCCCGCCCCAGCAGCGCTCGGCGGCGCCCGGGTGGACGCCGGGGGCGCCGTCGTCGCAGTCGGACTCGCACACCCTGTACCCGTCCGCGTCGGCGTCCTCCTCGCTCGGCGGCACTCCGGCCGAGCAGTCGTTGTCCTTGCCGTCGCACGTCTCGGGATTGCCCGGGAAACGGGCCGCGTCGACGTCGGAGCAGTCGGACTCGCACAGCATGTACCCGTCGCCATCCGCATCGGCCTCGTTCGCGGGAAAGGCGCCGGAGCAGTCGTTGTCCTTGCCGTCGCAGATCTCGTCCCACGCGGGATTCACGGTGTCATCCGCGTCGTCGCAGTCGAACGCGCAGACCATGAACCCGTCGCCGTCCGAGTCGACCTCGTCCGCGGGCACGCCGCCCGAACAGTCGTTGTCCTTGCCGTCGCACGCCTCGAGGTTGCCGGGGTAGCGTTCAGGGTCCGTGTCGTCGCAGTCGTCACCGTCCGAGACGTACCCTTCGGGCGGCGTCCCGGCACAGGTCTTTGTGGTGACCGCGGCGTCGCCGTGCGCGTCCGTGTCCGCGTCCCGATAGTACGTCTCCTCGGCGAGGTCCTCGTCCACGCCGTCATCGCAGTCGTTGTCCTTGCCGTCGCACACTTCGTCATGTCCGGGGTAGCGATCGCCGTCCGTGTCGTCGCAGTCGGACTCGCACACCATGGACCCGTCGGCGTCGCCGTCCGCTTCGTCCGCGGGCACCCCGCCGGAGCAGTCGTTGTCCTCGCCGTCGCACACTTCGTCGGCCCCCGGGTAGACCTCGCTGTCGTGGGGCGCGCAGTCGACGTCATCGGGAGAGCCGTCCCCGTCCGAATCGGGTGCGGCCGTGGTGTCGTCGTCGGGGCTCGTGTCATCGTCCGGCGGCGTCGAGTCGTCGTCCGTGGTCGCGTCGTCGTCCGTGGTCGCGTCGTCGTCCGACGTCACGTCATCATCCGACGACGACGGCGTCCTGCACCCCGGAGCCAGCACCAAGAAGGCCAGGGCGAGGAACACCGCGTGTCCGGGGCCAGGGAGCCCGGACCGGACTCGGAGCGAGAAGCCGACAGGAACGAGCCGCATCGGGGTCCTCCCCCCACGGCGAGGCGTGGGCGACGGCCATCGAGCGGACCATACCACCCAGCCGCAGCCGGATCGCGCCCGTGCGGTTACGGACGGCTCCCCGGCCGTCCGGGTCGGAGCCGGGGGTCAGCGGGACCTGGGGGCAGGTGCCAACACCCGTACATGACTCGGTGTCGATCCGTGGGGCGATGAACCCGCGGGACCCTGCGGGTCACTGGCTCGCACCTCGTGGCAGAGCGGGAGCGGCACCCGAATGTGAAAGAGTGGGTACGTGACCCTCCTGCATCGATGCACCCGGCACCCGCACCAGCGCTCGTGCTTGTGGACGTGCTCGCGCCCGTGGCCGTGCTCGTGCCCGTGCTCGTGCCCGAGTACCGGACCTGCTCCCCGTCGGCCGATTTCCCCCGACCCTATCCCCCCACCCTCACCGCCGCCCCGCCTCGCCACCCTCGGACGCCACCACCTCCCCGCGGAGCACCGCCACCACCTC
>JAKLKC010000160.1 GCA_023150875.1 Myxococcota bacterium
AACGCCGCCAGCATCAGCGACGCCACGGCCAGCACCACCAGCGCCACGTCCGCGCGCCACGCCGGCAAGCTGTCCACGTCCACCACGTCGCCGCACTCGGGGCACTTGCCGCCGTTGCGCTTGCGGGCGATCTCCCCGAGCTGCTCGGCGAGCGGGTAGTCGATCCAGGCCATGATCGGGCGGTCGCCGGAGATCATGTCATTGTGGTGGAGCAGGATGGTGTCCGGGCCAGGGATCGGAAGCCCGCACAGGTTGGCCTTGCGCCAGACGGCGGGTGTGCGACCCACGACGTAGAGCGGTGTTGCCATTGCTACGACCCGTCCCCGTCCCCGTCCCCGTCCCCGTCCCCGTACCCGGACCCGTACCCGTCCCCGTACCCGGACCCGGACCCGTCCCCGTCCCCGTCCCCGTACCCGGACCCGGACCCGTACCCGTCCCCGGACCCGTCCCCGTACCCGGACCCGGACCCGGACCCGTCCCCGTACCCGGACCCGGACCCGGACCCGTCCCCGTACCCGGACCCGTCCCCGGACCCGGACCCGATCAGGCCCACGCCGCGCCGTCGAGGTTGGCCGCCGCCGCGTCGGTGCA
>JAKLKC010000161.1 GCA_023150875.1 Myxococcota bacterium
CAGCGCATTCAGCCGCGCGCGAATCTGGCGCTTCTCGCTGTCGAGCATGATCAGCTCCGAGCGCATCGCCGTCTGTTCCAGCTGCGCGCGGATCGCGTCCGCTTGGGCGGTCAGTCCACCCGCGTAGCGCGCCTGCGCGACCTGCTCGAGCCGGGTCATCAGTCCAAGCACTTCCGTGGTCAGCCGCTCATTGCCAGCAGCGCGGTAGTACTCCGCGTAGGCTGCCTTGATCCGAGCTGCCAGCTCGGCCCAGGTCGCATTCGAGCGGGCCTCGGCCTGCCGCACATCCGCGGCGGCGGCGTCCCGCTTGAGCTCGCGCTTGCCCCAAAGGGGAAATGCCTGCATCAAGGTGTACTTGGTTTCACCGACCTTCCACGGCAGCAGGCTGGGCGAAGCGTCGCTGCCGTAGTTGTTGATGTTCATGAGCTCCACGCGCAGCACCGGGTCGGGGAGCGCCCCCGCCGGCCCCACACGTTGCGCGGCGGCTTCGGCCTCCTCGCGCATGGCCCGGATCTCCGGGCTCTGGGCACGGGCGTAGGCCAGCAACCCCGGGAGGTCGCGCCCCAACGGCGCCTCCTGGGCGACTGCGGC
>JAKLKC010000162.1 GCA_023150875.1 Myxococcota bacterium
CCCAGTTCGCCATACACGGGTCCGTACTTCACGTAGACGACGCCCCATCCCTCGTATGTCCCAGGGGAACCGACCACGAGGTCATGGTAGCCGTCGCCGTTCAGGTCGCCAGCGATGGACACGGCCTCGCCCAGGTCCTCGTCCAGGTAGTCCAAGCCGGTGACGCGGGCGTCGGCGACGAAGCTGTCCCAGATGTCGTACCTGCCCGAGATGGGCCCGTACAACAGGTCCGCAGCTCCAGCGAGACCAATGGCGGTCTGCCCGATCAACAGGTCGTCGAAGCCGTCGCCGTCGACGTCGCCACCTCCGGAGACCCCTCCAAGCGCTGCGGCAACGAATACGGCGTCTGCGAGGTCAAGGGAGACGTCCCCGACGAGGGGGCAGTCCTCGATCCCGTTGCAGTCCTGGTCGACGCCGTCGCACACCTCGGCGGCGCCGGGATGACGGGCGGGGTCGGCGTCGTCGCAGTCGCCCGCGCCTGCTACATGCTGGACGGGGGAGGCACAAGAGGGAGGGGAGGGAGCGAGTGGGTCGCCGTATCCGTCGCCGTCGCCGTCGAAGTACCAGATCGGCGCGTCCACGGCCTCCT
>JAKLKC010000163.1 GCA_023150875.1 Myxococcota bacterium
GCCGATGTAGGCGGTGAGCTTTTGGGTGTTTAGGGCGGCGCGGACGGCGGGCGAGGTGCTTTGGGCGATGAGGGCGCGCTGCTCGAGGTCGTCGTAGAGGGGCATGAGGGGCGGTACTTTAGCGCGTTCGTGGGGGGGGTTGATTTTCTGTTGATTTTCTATGGGGTCGAAGGTCGGGCACGGGGACGGGGACGGGGACGGGGACGGGCACGGGGACGGGCACGGACACGGGCACGCGCACGGGCACGCGCACGCGCACGCGCACGCGCACGCGCACGAACACGAGCACGAACACGCGCACGGGCACGGGCACGGGCAGGAGCACGTGTGCGATCAGGGGCGAATCAGGGCAGGGGGCTTAGTCGAGCGCGGAGAGGAGCGTGGCGAGGATTTCGGCCTGGGTCGCGAGGGCCGGATCGCGCTCGACGCGGGCAAGGACGCCAAGCGAGTGAGCCTGCCAGGCGACCATCGTCCGAAGGCCGCCGATTTCATCGACCATGCTGCCCGCAAAGGCACGGTGGAGCCTGCGGACCATCGCAAGGGCCGAAGCGTACGCGATGAC
>JAKLKC010000164.1 GCA_023150875.1 Myxococcota bacterium
GACTCGGTGGCCCCGACGCGACGCACCTCCGACTGCTCGAGCACCCGGAGCAGCTTCGGTTGGAGCGCCAGGGGAAGTTCCGCGATTTCGTCGAGGAGAATGGTCCCGCCATCGGCCACCTGGAACAAGCCGTCGCGGGTCCGGTCGGCGCCGGTAAAGGCGCCCCGCTCGTGGCCGAACAGCTCCGACTCCATCAGCTGCTCCGGGAGCGCGCCGCAATTGACGGCCACGAACGCCCCTCGCCCGGACAAGCGATGGAGGGCGCGAGCCACCAGCTCCTTGCCGGTCCCGCTCTCACCGAAGACCAGCACGGGATGCGGCGATGCTGCCGCCCGGGCAATCAACCGATAAAGCGCCATCATCGGGGCTGACGTCCCGACGAACTCCACCGGAACAGCGCCGTCGCGGGCGCGATTCTGCCGCGCGGCCGCCCGCCGGTGACCGCTCTCCGTCAGCGCCCGCTCGACCGCCAGCAGAAGGTCGTCGGTGCCGAGCGGTTTGGTCAGGTAGTCGAACGCCCCCGCCTTGACCAAGTCGATGGCGGAGTCGATCGAGCCGAA
>JAKLKC010000165.1 GCA_023150875.1 Myxococcota bacterium
CGCCGCCGACTGGGACGACGGCGCCCACTTCGACGAGGGGGCCCTGTGGGAGGAGGACGCCAAGGCGGGGATCGCCGCGGACGTGGCCCTCTCCTCCTTCCCCCTCGCCGATCTCCAGCCCTCCGACGCCCCCTACGACCTGGGCTCGACCTACTGGGAGGTGGACCTGGGGGGCGGAGCCGACGGGAGCCTGGAGGCGTCGGCGGTGGGGGAGGCCGGAGCGGACTGGGGCGTGGTGGCGGTGGCGTGGCCGCCGTCGGGCCCGGCGACGGTGGTGCGGGGCCGCGGACCCGGGGGGGCGGCGGTGGACGTTTCCCTCCCCCTCCAGGGCGCGTCCCGGGTGGTGCTGGGGGTGGCGGACCTCGGCCCGGTGGACATGGACGCCGAGGCGTCGGTCCCCAGGCGGTCCTTCACCCTGGCCCTGGCCTACGAGCCCCCGGACCCCGGCGGCGACGACGACAGCGCCGACGACGACACCTCGCCCCCCGCCGACGACGACACGGCACCTCCCGCCGACGACGACGCCGCGGGGGACGACGACGCCGCGGACGACGTCGCC
>JAKLKC010000166.1 GCA_023150875.1 Myxococcota bacterium
GTCGCGGTAGATGTTGGCCGACAGCAGCGGAAAACGCGCCCAGGCCCGCTGGCGCGCGAGCACCGCCGGTGGCTTGTCGAACTCGTGGTTGCCCACGGCCATGGCGTCGTAGCCCAGGCGGTTCATGCCCTGGAAGTCGGGCTCGGCGTCCTGCAGATCGGACTCGGGCACGCCGGTGTTGACATCGCCGCCGTCGAGCAGCAGCACCTGGCCGCCGGCTGCGGCGACCTCGGCGCGCACGCCGTCGATCAGCGTCTTGCGGGCGGCCATGCCGTATTCGCCATCGGCGTTGGGCCAGAAGCGGCCGTGGTGGTCATTGGTGTGCAACACCGTGAGCTTCAGCGGCGCGCGCGGGCTCACGGCGGTGGGCGTGGCGCAGCCGGCCAGGGTCAATGCGGCGGCCGCGGCGGTGGCGGCCAGCAGGAGTCGGCGATTCATGCGTATACACCTGCGCAGTGGATGAAGCCGCCGAGCATGCCACACTGCCGCCCGCCGCCGCCGCGGCCCGGCGCGCGCCGGCCGTGCGCCCACCTCCATCCGATCCCACAGGACCGCCTA
>JAKLKC010000167.1 GCA_023150875.1 Myxococcota bacterium
CGCCGCGCGCCGGCCGCCGCTGTTCGTTGCCGTCGCGGACCCCCTCTCCCCCTCAGACCCCCGGTTCATCCCCCCGGAATGACCGCGCCATCCCGCCCAACGGCCCTCCCGGGCTCCTCGCCGCGCTCACTCGCCTGCACCATCCCCGCCTCGAATCCCCATAGCACCCCCATCGCCGCCCCGGAGGCCACGCGACCATGTCCAACCCGGGATAGCGAGGCGGACCTGCACCCCGGCCCGATTCCCGCGCCCAGGCCGACTCTCTATCCCGTTCTGGTTTGGTTCGTCCGGACGGCACGGATGCCAAGGCGACACTGAGCGAAGGCGAGCGGACTTTCATCTCGTTCCTCTACTTCTACCATCTCCTGAAGGGCAGTCTGATCCAGAGCGGCATCACCACGGACCGCGTGGTCGTGATCGACGACCCGGTTTCAAGTCTGGACGCAGACATCCTCTTCATCGTTAGTACGCTCATCCGCTCGCTCTTCGACGAAGTGCGTAGCGGATCGGCTCCAATCAAGCAGATGTTTGTCCTCACACACAACGTGTACTTTCAT
>JAKLKC010000168.1 GCA_023150875.1 Myxococcota bacterium
GGCCGCTACGACCTGCCCATTGCGCTGGGCATCCTGGCCGCTGACGGCCAGCTCGATGCGCAGCGCCTGGGGGCCGCCGAGTTCGCGGGCGAACTGTCACTGGCGGGCGAGTTGCGCCCGGTGCGCGGGGCCCTGGCCCTGGCGTTGGCGCTGGCCACCGAAGGCGCACCCCATGCGCTGGTGTTGCCCGAGGCCAGCGCCGCCGAAGCTGCGCGCGCGCAGGCCGTGGCGGTGCATGCGGCTCGCAGCCTGGCCGAAGTGGTGCGGGCGTTGCAAGCCGGCGACGCCCACGAGCCGCTGCCACGGGCTCGCCCCGCCCAGCCGGCACCGGCGGCGCCCGGCCCCTGCCTGCGCGACGTGCGGGGCCAGGCCGCCGCCAAGCGAGCGCTGGAGATCGCCGCCGCGGGCGGCCACAGCGTGCTGCTGGTCGGGCCGCCGGGCACGGGCAAGTCCATGCTCGCGCAGCGGTTGGCGGCGCTGCTGCCGCCCATGAGCGAGGCCGAGGCATTGTCCAGTGCGGCGCTGCTCGGGCTGTCCAGCGGAGGGTTCGACCCC
>JAKLKC010000169.1 GCA_023150875.1 Myxococcota bacterium
GGTCCCCGGGAGCCGGTTCTACTTCGCGGGCTCGAGCGAGATGTTCGGGAAGGTGCGGGAGACGCCGCAGGACGAGGAGACCCCCTTCCACCCCCGCTCCGCCTACGGGATCAGCAAGGTGGCCGGCTACGAGCTGGCGCGGAACTACCGGGAGGCCTACGGGCTCAAGGTGTCGGCGGGCATCCTCTACAACCACGAGTCGCCGCGGCGGGGCCTGGAGTTCGTGACGCGGAAGATCACCCGCGCGGCGGCCCGGATCCGGGCGGGGCTCCAGGAGGAGCTGGTCCTCGGGAACCTCGAGGCGCGCCGGGACTGGGGCTTCGCCGGGGACTACGTGGAGGCCATGTGGCGGATGCTCCAGCAGCCGGAGCCCGGGGACTACGTCGTGGCGACGGGGGAGACCCACTCCGTGGGGGAGTTCGTCGCGAAGGCCTTCGCCTGCGCCGGGATCCCCGCCGAGGGGCGGGTGCGGACCGACCCGGCCTTCTTCCGGCCGGCGGAGGTGGACCTCCTCCTCGGGGACGCCTCCCGGGCGGCGGCGGCGCTGGG
>JAKLKC010000016.1 GCA_023150875.1 Myxococcota bacterium
GTCGTCGTCGGGCGTGGTGTCGTCGTCGGGCGTCGTGTCGTCATCCGTGACGACGTCGTCGTCGGAAGCCGTGTCGTCGTCCTGCTCGGCCTCGGTGCAGGCGCTCCCCGCGAGCGCGGCGAGAAGGGCCAGGAGCAGGGGGGCGCGGAGGTTGTCCATCTCGTCTCCTGTGGTCCGGGATCCTTCGTTCGGTGCAGGGGGCCCCGTAGGCCGAACGGCACCGCCAGCCGCGATCATACCGCGAACGCCGAGTAGGGGCACCCGGGTGCCAGCTTCCCACGGGGCCCCGTCACCCTCGCCCTCCCGGGACTCGGGCCCGATGCGCGAGGCAGGAAGACGCCCAGCGACTCGTGCCCGCGGGGTCGGTGTCGTGATCGTGGTCGCGACGCCCTTACCGTGTTCGTGCTGGCGTGACCGTAACGGTGACCGTCATGTCGTGATCGCGCCGACGTGCTCCTGATCGCGCAGACGTGCCCGTGGTCGCGTCGTCCCTCCCGCGCCCTCCCCGCTCAGCCCGCGGACACGGCCACCCACGTCAGCCGCGGGAGGCCCTCGCCGGCGTCGGTCTCGATGGCGGCGCCGTCGGCGGTGACCGCCCCCGTCCCGGCCTCCACCAGCCCGCCGTCGTCGTACGACAGGACCCAGAAGCGCACGGCGGCATCGGCGGCGAGGCCGAAGGAGTCCTCGACGCGGACGGGGATGGGATCCCCCTTCGCCTCGGTGTCGTAGGGGGCGAGGGCCCAGGCCCCCAGGACCTCGACGCCGTCGGGGGCGAAGGGGGGCCAGTGGGACGGGTCGATCCGGGCGCCCGCGACCCAGGGCGAGTCGACACCCGGCGGGAAGTCCAGGGTCGCGGGATCGAGGGTCAGGACCAGCTCTCCCGAAGCGACGGAGACGGGGCCGGCGGCGGCGAAGGGGACGGGGGCGCCCACCTCGGGCACGAACACCGGCGCCGCGAGGACGACCGCCTCGTCCTCCCCGATGACCACCGGGAACAGCACGTTGCTCCACGCCGTGTCCCCGTCCTGGGCGGGGGCGATGGCGTCGAACTTGTGGGTGCCCGGCTCCAGGCCCGAGAAGGTGAAGCCACCGGACCCGTCGGTCTGGCCGAAGAGGCAGATGTCCAGGCAGAGGGTCACCCGGAGGTCGCCCAAGGGCGCTCCCCCCATGTCCTGGACCACACCGGTGAGGCTCCCCTGCCACTCGGGAGCCGTGTCGTCGTCGGCGGCGTCGTCGTCGGCGACGTCGTCGTCGGTGGGGGAGGAGTCGTCGTCGGCCAGGTCGTCGTCGTCGCCCGCGTCGGCGCAGCCGACGAGGGAGGCCAGGCCCAGCGAAGCCAGGAGCGCGGCGAGGTTGTCGGACCGGATCATGTGCGGATCTCTCCCGAACGGGGCCCGCAGTTTATATCATGTCCCCCGCGCCGGGCGGACCCAGGGTCTGCCCGCCGCTCGGCGCGCCCGTCGCGTCCCATCACCCGGCCGGGCACGAGTCGCACCGGCGCCCAGGAAAGGAACCCATGCTCCGCACCCTGCTCCTGTCCGTCTCCCTCGCCGCCGCCGCCTTGGTGGCCACCCCCACCCCCGCCGACGCCTGCGGCGGCAAGGACTGCTCGAAGGAGTGCCCCGTCGGGGGGGGCGCGGCCACCGCCACCGCCCCCAAGGAGATCCCCGCCGCCCACCGGGCCACGGCGACCTTCACCGTCACCGGCATGTCCTGCGGGACCTGCTCCCAGAAGGTCACCGCCGCCCTCATGGGCGTGGACGGCATCGGCGCGGCCCAGGTCGACCACAAGGCCGGCCAGGCCGTGGTCACCTACGACTCGTCGAAGGTGAAGCCCGACGCGATCTCGAAGACGATCTCCGACCTGGGCTTCCAGGCGACCGTCGCGCCCGCCAGCAAGGGCTGAGCCCGCGTCCCCCACCGCGGGACCGCGCCCCCGGCCGGTCCCGCCGTGGCGGAAAGCAGAAGCACGAAGCCCCGGTGGCTGGAGGGCCTCCCGGGGCTTCGGCTTCAGGAAGTTGGTGCGAAAGGGGGGACTCGAACCCCCACGGGCGTACACCCACTGCGCCCTGAACGCAGCGCGTCTGCCAATTCCGCCACTTTCGCAAAACGTGCGCGAATACTAGGGTGGCCCGCGGAAGCCGTCAAGGGGCGGCGGTCGAAACCGCGTGGGCCGGATCAGGATCCCGTGCACTGGTAGGTGAAGCTGACGATGCTGTCCCCGTCGGCGAGGTTGTTGGTCGTCCCCAGGCAGTCGGTGATCACGAGCTGGAGCTTGTACACGTAGTATTCCGTGCGGCCCTGGTATGCCGTCGCCTGCTCCAGGCTGACGGTCGTGCTGGGGCTGGTGGCAGAGTGGACCACCGCGTCCCCCTGGAGGACCACCCACTCGTAGGTGACGGGATCGCCGTCGGGGTCGTAGGAGCCCTCGTCCAGGGCGTCCAGCTCGACCGTCTTGTTGTCGCACTTCGGGCACACGCCCGCGGTGCAGGTCACCGTGTCGTCGAAGAACTTGTCGCTCCCCGCTTCGGCAACGGGGGCCTCGTTGAGGGGGCGGGGCACCACGTCGAGCCAGGTCTGGGCCGGGGCGCTGTCCGCCTCGCCGTCGTTCACGACGAGCTGCACCAGGTAGGTGCCCTCGACGTCGGGGAAGAAGGTCGGCTCGGAGGCCGTCGGGTCGTCCCAGTCCAGCTCCCCGAGGGTCGAGCCGTAGGGAGGGAGGACCACCCGCCAGTCGTAGGTCAGGGGGTCGCCGTCGGGATCGCTGCTGGTCTCCCCGGAGAGGCCGACGTCGTAGCAGGTCCACAGGTCGGTCCGGGCGGCGATGTCCGCCGTGGGGGGCTGGTTGGTCGAGGCGACCTCTACGGCGACGAAGTCCGGGAAGCTGGTGCCGACCGCGTTGGTCACCGTCAGCGAGGCGAGGTACTGCCCCGGGGCGTCGGGCTCGAAGCTCGGGGTGGCGCCGTCGGCGCCTCCCAGGGAGTCGGGCCCCAGGTTGGACCGGGTGGGCACCGTCACCAGGCTCCAGGAGTACGTCAGGGCGCCACCCAGGGGATCGGTGCTTCCGCTGCCGTCGAAGGAGACCGTGTCCCCCTCGGTGACGGAGACGTCTGCTCCCGCCGCCGCGACGGGGAGCAGCGCCGACGCGTCGACGTCCACCGCCACGAAGTCGGCGAGGCTGTCCAGCGCACCGTCGTTGACGGTAAGCCGGACCACGTAGACCCCCTCGACGTCGGGCACGAAGGTGGTGGTGGAGGCGTCGGCGGACTCGTTGGGCTGGAACGGGGCGACGCCTTCGAGAGCGCTGCCTTCGGGTGCGCGCTCGATGGACCACCGCCAGGTGAGGGGGGCGTCGGCGTCGTCGGTGTCGGCGCTCCCGGTGCCGTCCAGGGAGACGTCGATGCCGACGGCGCCGAAGGTGTCGGGTCCGGCGTCGGCCATGGGGGGGGCGTTGCCCGAGTCGGTGTTCTGGCAGGCGCCGAGGAGGAGGGCGAGGAGGACGGGATGGCGGCGGGTCACGTCAGCCCCCGTGGCAATTGAAGGTGATGGTGATGACGTCGCTGTCCTGCCCCTGGCAGTCGGCGACGGTCAGCTCGACCTCGTACACCGCCGTGGCGACGTTGCCCAGCGTGGTCGTGAGCTGGGGGATCGTCAGCGAGGCCACGTCGTTCTGGTCGGCGATCAGCTCGTACCCGGTGCCGGTCAGGACCGCCCACTGGTAGCTCAGGGGATCGTGGTCCGGGTCGGCGCTCGCGCCGGCGTCCAGGGTGATGGTGCGCTCGGAGCAGGGGCTGCAGCTCGCCCCCAAACAGAAGGCCGTGGAGTCGATGAGGACGTCCGCGCCCGCGTCGGCGACGGGATCCTGGTTGGGGTCCGTCGCGGTCGTGGACAGCACCAGGTAGTCCGCGGCGCTGTCCTTCTCGCCGTCGTTCACCACCAGCCGGATCGTGTAGTAGCCCACCACGTCCCAGGACAGAGTCGGCGTGGACGAAGTGGGGTCGTCGAAGGCGGCGGCGCTGCCCGTCGGGGCGTCCAGGACGTCCCAGGCGTAGGTGATGTCCTGCCCCTCTGGGTCGTAGCTCGCGCGGCCGTCGAGGGCGATCTCCTCGCCCGCGCAAGGGGTGAGGATGTCGCTGTCGCCGGCGTCGGCGATGGGGGCGAGGTTGCCGTCGTCGACGACCACGGTGACGAAGTCGGGCTCGCTCCAGACCTCGCCGTCGGAGACGCTGAGGGTGAGCACGTAGAGGCCGATGGCGTCGGGGATGATCGCCGGGGTCGGGGTGCCCTGGTTGTTGATGTTCTGGTCGGTGAGGTCGCTCTCCAGGGGCACCAGCTCGAACTTCCAGCGGTAGGTCAGGACGTCGCCGGCGTCCTCGTCGATCCCCGCGCCGTACAGGTACGCGATGTCGCCCGTGGCCGAGTACTGGTCCTCGCCGGCGTCGGCGACCGGGGGGTGGTTGCCCGTGCCCGCCGTGACGACCAGGTAGTCCAGGTCCGAGGCGTTCTCGCCATCGCTCACCTGGAGGGTGATCCCGTACAGGCCCGGGACGTCGGGGACGAAGGTGACCTCGACCGCGGCGGCGTCGTCGTTGCCGCTGAAGTCGCTGTTCTCGACGATGGACTGGGGGGGGACGGAGTCGAACCGCCACGAGTAGGTGAGCGGATCGCCGTTGGGATCCGTCGAGGCGTTGCCGAGGAGGGTCACGGTCTCTCCCGGTCCGACCGACAGGTCGGAGCCGGCGTCGGCGATGGGCGTGTCCCCGTCGCCGGCACAGCCGGGGGGAGCGAGGGCGGCGGCGAGGACCGTCGCGAAGACCGCGGCGGTGCGAGACCTCGGGAAGGAAGGTGCGAGCATGCCGTTGTTCGGGGCTCCGGGCGCGGGCCCTCGCCGATCGCGAGGCCGCCAGCCGGGAACGGATATCACACCCCGGGGGGATCGGGCAACGGACTCGGCGCGTTGGGGCCTCGGCGCAGGAGGCGCGCCGGTGCTAGGCTTCGGTCCCCCGATGAAGGCCCGCCCCGCCGCACCCCCGATGCCCCTCCGCGCCGCTTCGGTCGCCGTCGCCGCCGCCGTCGCCGCCGTCCCCGTGGCGTGGGCCGGGGAGGCGCCCCCCCCTCGCCCCCTCCCCCCGACCCTGGAAGTGCGCCCCGCCACGCTGCGCCAGGGGATGGCGGGCTTCTCGGTGGGGATGCGCGCCCGAAAGGGCGACCGGCGTCTCTTCTCGGAGATCGGCAGGGACCGCCTGGACCTCCCCGCGGTGAGCGGATGGGTGGAGCTGGCCTCGCGGATCGGCGTGGAGGCGGAGTACTCCTTCCTGATGGTCCGCTATGGCGAGGGTGCGGACGCCGACCCCAAGAACCCGGTGGCGGACGGGGTGGGCTCGGGGGACGTCACCCTGAGGGTCCGGGTCGGGGTCCTGCGGGGAGGGGAGCGTTGGCCGGCCCTGGCCCTCGGGACCTCGGTGAAGCTCCCCAACGCCACGGACCGGGATGGCTTCGGCACGGACGAGACGGACGTGTGGATCCACGCCCTGGTGGGGGCGCGGGGCCGGCGCTGGCAGCTCCACGGCAACCTCGACTTCGGCATCCTGGGGGAGCCGACCAAGAGGGCCGCCCAGGACGACGTGTTCGGCGGCGGCGTGGCCGCCGAGGTGGACGTGGGGGACGGGCTCGGCGTCGCCGTCGAGCTGACCGGGCGGCTGCCGTCGTCGGCCAACCCCGGGGAGGCGACCCTCCGCTTCGCCTTCAGCGGACCCCTGCCGGGCGGGCCCCACCTGTCCTTCGGGCCCGAGGTGTCCCTCATCGACGGGGACCTCGCCCTGGGGGTCCGCCTGGACCTCTGGTACGAGGGGTGGCCGCTGGCGGGGGTCAGGCCCCGATGACGCGCCCCTCGGCGTCCAGGTCCATGCCCCGGTCCAGCACGCCGCGCACCGCGTCGCGGCGGTCGCCGACGGTCCAGCCGCGCTCGGCGAAGCCCCTCAGGATCCGGCTCCGGATCCGCTGGCTCTCCTCCTCGGGACGGAGGAGGGCCACCAGGAGCCGCTCCCGGACGCCTTCGTCCTCCTGCTCCAGCAGGACCTCCACCGCGCCGTACCGCACCGGCTCGTCGAAGTCCTCCAGCAGGGGGCCGACCTCGGCGGCGATCCGGGGATCGGGGTGGCTCCGGAGGGCGTCCAGCAGGCGGACCTTCTTGTCGGGCTTGAAGCTGTCCCGGCGCACCTCGTGGGCCAGGGCCTCAAGGACGGCGCCCACGACCTCGTCCTCGGGGCGGACGTGGAAGTACACCTGGATCGGGAAGGCGACGTTCTCGGACTCCCCGAGGAAGCGGCGGATCGCCTCCGGCGCCCCGTCCTTGAGCTCGTCCTCCAGGACCTGGCACACGTAATCCTTCTCGGTGCGGTCGTCGGCCTGCTTGTCGGTGGTCCAGTCGAAGCGGCGCAGCAGCCCGTATATCGCCTCGTCGCTGCCGTCCCGGGTCAGGGCCTCGATGGCGGCCGTGCGGTCGTCGTGCAGGGAGTTCCGGCTGTTGAGCTTCTGGATGTGGCGCTCGCGCTGCTTCTTCTCGCGGTCCGCGCCGCCACCGCCGAACAAGAGGTCCTTGAGTCCCACGCGCTGGTCCTCGCTCCCCGGTCGGGTCACCCGGGCGGGGAACGATAGTGCTCGGTCCGCGGCGTGTCCAGCGACGGCGCGCCGATGGGGACGGCCCGGAGCCACAGTGGAGGAGTGGCGGGGCGTCAGGACGGCGGCAGGGCCATCGCCCTCCCGATCTCCAGCGACGCCGGCTCCCCCACGGGGCTGGGGGAGGGCGCGTCCAGGACGAGGGCGTGATCGCCGACCCGCAGGCGGTGGCGGTGGTAGCGGCCGAGAAAGGTGCGGGACTCCACCCGCGCCGGGACCGCGCCCCGCCCCTCGGGGAGGATCCGGGCGTGCTCGGGCCGGAAGGCCAGGTGGACCGGGCCGGAGCGGGGGGTCCCCTCCACGGGTCGGGCGGGGACGAGGACCCCATCCCCGAGACGGACGGCGAAGGCGCCGTTCCCGTCCGGGACGGCCTCGCCGGGGACCTCGGCGAGCTGGCCGACGAACCGGGCGACGAAGGGGGTGCGGGGGGCGTCGTAGAGGGCCTCGGGGCTCCCCTCCTGCTCGATGCGCCCCCCGTTCATCACCGCCACCCGGTCGGCGATGGCGAAGGCCTCGTCCTGGTCGTGGGTGACGAGGATCGCCGTCATGCCGAGGCGGCGCACCAGGGCGGCGATCTCCTCGCGCATCTCCTCCCGCAGGCGGGCGTCGAGGTTCGAGAGGGGCTCGTCCAGCAGGAGGACCCGGGGCTCGGCCACCAGGGCGCGGGCCAGGGCGACCCGCTGCTGCTGGCCGCCGGAGAGCTGGTGGGGGTAGCGGTCCGCGAGGCCGGCCAGGTCCACCTGGGCGAGGGTCCGGGAGACCCGCGCGTCCCGCTCCGGGGCGGGGACTCGTGAAATCTTAAGTGGATACGCTACGTTGGCCCGGACGTCCAGGTGGGGCCAGACCGCGTAGGACTGGAAGACCATGCCCAACCGCCGCCCCTCGGGGGGGACGAACCTCGCCCCTCCGGCCACCACCTCGCCCCCGATCTCCAGCCGGCCGGAGGTGGGGCGCTCCAGGCCGGCGATCATGCGGAGGGTGGTGGTCTTGCCGCAGCCGCTGGGGCCCAGGAGGGCGACGACCTCCCCCGGGGCGACGGCCATGTCCAGGGCGCGGACGACCTCGACCTGCCCGTAGCGCTTGCCCACCTCCGTCAGGACGACTTCGCCCACCCGCTCCCCCTTTCGAACGCCGCCAGCAGCGCGGCCCCCGCGGCGACGAGGCCGATCACGACCATGGCCAGGACCGCCGCCGCCGGCGGGTCCCCGTAGGACTGGAGGTCGAACAGCACCGTCCCCACCACCCGGGTCCGGGGCCCGTGGAGCAGGATCGACAGCGTCACCTCGGAGAAGCAGGGCAGGAAGACCAGCAGCCACGCCGACAGCAGGGAGCGACGCAGCAGGGGCACGGTGATGGTGGCCACCGCCCGCTCCGGCGTCGCCCCCGACAGGCGGGCCGCCTCCTCCAGGGAGGGGTGGAGGGAGTCCAGCCCCGCCCCGGCGGACCGCACCGGGAAGGCGAGGTGTTTGACCACGTAGGCGATCCCTAGGAGCCACAGGGTGTCCGAGAGGGCCAGCGCGAAGGTGGCCCGCTCCAGCACCACCAAGCGGACCTCCTGGGTGAAGACCAGGAGGAAGCCCAGGGCAAGGACGGTGCCCGGCAGGGCGTAGGGGAGGGTGGCGAGGGCCGACAGGGCTCCCCGTCCGGGGAGGCGGGTGCGCCGGGAGGTCCAGGCCACCAGGGCCCCCAGGGGAACGGCGGCGGTCGCCGCGGCGACGGCGAGGAGGCCGCTGTTCCCGAGGGCCCGCACGGTCTCCGGCCGCTCGAAGAGCACCTCGGCCCAGCGCTCCAGGGTGAGGTTCCCCGGGGAGAGGCCCCCGCCCACGTTCCGCATCACGCTGGTCGCCCCGATCACCGCCACGGGGACGACCAGGGCCACGGCAGCGTAGGCCCCGGCGAAGGCCGCTCCCAGCCAGCGCGCCCTCCCGAGCCGGAAGGGCTCCCCGCGCCCCGCCTTGCCGGTGACGGTGGCGAAGGAGCGCCTCCCCAAGGCGCGGTGGAGGAGGGCGGGGACCCCGAGGCCCAGCAGGGCCAGCAGGGCGGCGAGTCCCGCCGCCTCGGTGCGGCCGTGGGCGGGGTCCAGGGCGAGGGCCTGGTAGATCCGGGTGGTGAGCACCGGGTCCGCGTCGGCGCCGCCGGAGAGCAGGTAGGGCAGGCCGAAGGCCGCCGCCGTGGCGGCGAAGACCAGCGAGGCCGACGCGGCGATCCCCGGCAGGGCCACCGGAAGGGTCACCGTCGCCAGGACCCGGGCCGGGGAGGCGCCGGAGATCCGCGCCGCCTCCTCCAGGGTGGCGTCCACCCGGGAGAGCTGATCCGCGGTGGCGAGCATGACGAAGGGGGTGAAGGCCAGGCCCAGCACCCACACCATCCCCACCAGGGAATACACGTCGAAGGCCGGCAGTCCCACCGCCGCCGCCGCCTGGTTGAGCAGGCCGTTGGTGGGGTTGAGCAGGCGGATCCAGGCGATCCCCAGGACGTAGGGGGGGATGGCGTAGGGGACGGTGCACAGGGGGCGCAGCCACTCCCGCCCCGGCAGGTCGCTGCGCCCCAGCAGGAAGCCCAGGGGGACCCCCAGGGCGACGGTCATGGCGGACACCGCCGCGGAGAGCACCACCGAGCCCCGGAGCGCCGCCAGGTCCGCGGCGCCGAACCGGGGCCCCGCCGCCGGGCCTCCGCCCAGGGCCGCCATCCCCCGGAGGCCGTCCACCGCCAGCGCGGCGAGGGGCAGGGCCACGAAGGCCAGGAGCCCCAGGGCCAGCAGCCCCTGGGCCACCGCGGCGTAGGAGCGCCCGCCGCTGCCCGCCACCACGCGGGGACGTGCCGTCATCGGCCCGCCCGCACCGCCTCGTAGGTCCTCACCAGCGCTTCCCTGCCGTCCACCACCGACCCCACGAAGTCCTCGGTCCACGGTTTGACGGGGAAGGAGCCCAGGGGTGGGGCACCCTCCGGGGGAGGCACGTCGGGCCGGGGGCTGTACATCCGCCCGGCGACGATGGCCCGCTGGCCCTCGGGGGAGAGGACCAGGTCGTATACCGCCTTCGCCGCCTCGGGGTTGTCGGTGCCCGCGAGGATGGCGATGGGCCCCGGGATCGTCACCGCCCCGTCCTCGGGGAGGATCGTCACGGCGGGGGTGCGGTTCTCGCGGGCGGCCAGGAGGTTCTCCAGCAGGATCGCCCCCACCGGGCGTTCGCCGGACTCGATGCGCGTGAGCACCGCCGAGTTGCCCCCCGCCGCCACCAGGCCGTTGCCCCGGAGCCGCCGATAGAAGTCCCAGCCGCGCTCCGCCTGGAGGAACGCGAGCAGCGTCAGGTTGGTGCCGCTGGCCAGCGGGTCCCCGGTGGTGACGCGGTCCCGGAAGCGGGGCTCGGCGAGGTCCGCGAAGCGTCGGGGCCGCTCGGCCTCGGGCACCCTCTCCCCGTGGGCGGCCAGGACCATCAGCGACAGGCGGGAGGTCGCCCAGTAGCCGTCCAGGTCCAGGTACTCCCGGGGGATCCGGAGGGACTCCGGCGAGGCGTAGCGCAGCAGGCGCCCCTCCCGCCGCGCCTGCTCGTACCAGAAGGGGTCCGAGGTCAGGACCAGGTCGGCGGGGCTGCCGCCGCCGGCCAGCTCCGCCTCCAGGCGCTGGGAGACCTTCTCGCTGCCGGCCTGGAAGAAGCGGACGTCGAGGTCGGGGTAGCGGGCGGCGACGAGGGGCTCCAGGGAGCGGACCACCTCCTCGTACATGGACGTGTACACCCACAGCTCGCCGGAGATCCCCCCGCCGGAGGCGGCTCCCCGGCCCCCTGGAGGGCCCAGCTCCACCCGGCAGGCGAGGCCCGCCAGCGCCACGGCGGCGAGACACGCCAGCGCCGCGGAGGGAAGGGGCCGCCTCATCGGAGCATCCCCCTGCGGTTCAGCCAGAAGAGGACCGCGGCGGCGCTGGCGACCATGAGGGCCATCGCCATCGGGTAACCCGACACCCAACCCAGCTCGGGCATGTGCCGGAAGTTCATGCCGTAGATCCCGGCGATGAGGGTCGGCGGCATCAGCAGCAGGGTCGCCACCGTGAGCGTCCGCATCACCTCGCTCAGGCGGTTGCTGGCGACGGACACGTAGGTCTCTAGCAGGGCGCTGGCGGTCTCGCGGTAGGTCTCGGTGAGGTCCGAGATCCGGGCGAGGCGGTCGGTGACGTCCCGGAAGAAGGGGCGCTCCCGCTCGGGGATCAGGGGGAACTCCCCCCGGGCGAGCCGGAGGATCGTCGCCTGCTGGTGCCCGTTGATCCGCCTCATGCGCTGGAGCCCTCGCTTCAGCCGGAGGAGGTCCGCCAGGTGCTCGGGGGAGGGGCGGTCGAGGATCAGGAACTCCAGCGCGGAGAGCTCGGTGTCGAAGCGGTCGAGGACGGGGTCGTACTGGTCGACGAGGGTGTCCAGCAGCTCCCGAAGGAACGCCACCTCCCCCTCGCCCATGCCCGGACTCTCGGGGAGGACGGTGCGGCGGTACGCCTCGTCGATGGCGTCCATCCTCTCGTGGTGGTAGGTCACGAGGAAGCGGGGGCCCAGGAAGGCGTCCAGCTCCACCGTCCGGTACTCGCCGCTGTCCCCCTCCCCGCCCGCCTCTCCCCCGGCCCGGTCCTCCGACCCCTCCCCCGGGTCGTCGGGCTCCGCCCCGGAGGCCCCCTCGGGGGGAGGGAGCGGGACCCCGTCCTCGTCCTGGTGCATCGCCTTCACACCGTGGACGACCAGGTACAGCCAGTTGTCGAATGCGTGCACCCTCGGGTGGCGGACGTCCTCCAGGCAGTCCCGGACCACCACGGGGTGGAACCCGAACACGTCGGTCAGGATCCGCTCCGCCAGCTCGGTCCTCCCCACCAGGTCCACCCAGGTCCACGCTTCGGGATCGGACAGCCAGCGGGAGAGGTCCTCGGCCGGGGCGGCGACGATGCCCCTCGGCGTGTGGACGCGGATTCGGACCATGGACCCCCGGTTCGGGCACCCCCCGCGGGCTGCGGGGGGACGATCCCCCGGCGCCGTCGCGGTCGGACGAGGGTCGCGAAGGATACCACGCCGCACCGGATCGCCGGGCGGGCGACGGACCCCGTTGACCGGCTCCGCCGGTGCTCGCACAATCCCGCCGTGGGTCGCGCGGTGGGTGGCCACCGGTCGCGCGGGGACGGGAGCAGGGACGACGGGGGGCCCTCCGGCCGCACGGAGCGGAGGGCGGTGGGAGCTGGCATCACGGTTGCTCGGCGCGACGGTCGGGCCCCGGCCGAGTCCGCGCCGGGGCGGGAAGGACATCATCGATGACGAGGCGTCGACGGATCGGCGACGACGACGGGATCTCGACCCTCTGGGACGTCTTCGGTGACGACGACGAGCCCTCGGGGCGCAGTGTGTGGGACGAGGGCGACGAGGAGGACGACGTCGACGACGAGGACTGGGAGGCGGCCCGCCGCATGGGCGACCTGGTCCCCGACGACTGGGAGGAGGGCGCCGATCCCCTGGCGGATGCCGACCTGGTCGCGGAGCTGGACGACGACGGCCCCGCCGACGAGGAGCCCGAGGAGGAGGCGCCGGAAGAGGACGCGGACGAGGACGAGCGTCCCCCGCGCTCCCGGAAGCCCGCGGCGGGGACCGCCGCCCGCGCCCGCAAGCGCTGAGCCCGGTCCCGGGCTACTCGGGCTGCCCGCAGGCGAGCCACTCGCCGAGGTCGGCGATCTCGCCCCGGCTGGGCCGAACCCAGGAGTTCGGGGGCATCCGGGCCTCCTCGGCCACCACCCTCCAGACGACGCCCAGGTCCCCGTCCGCGGTGTCGACCACGGTGGCCTCCTCGAAGTCGTCGTAGTTCCAGTACCCCGGGGCGCCTTGCCGATACCAGCCGTCCAGGTCCGAGGCGTGGCAGCGGGTGCAATAGGACTCGTAGAAGGGCTGGGCGAAGCCCTCCCACGTCAGGGCGGTGCCCCCGGGGGGGCAGGAGGGGGCGGGACCGTCGTAGGCGCACCCCGCGATGGCCAGTCCCGCGGCCGCCGCGGCCCCGGCGAAGAGGGCACGGGGCCGGTGCGTGCGGGGATCGTTCCGGTGTCGCATCGTCCGCCTCGGGTTCAGAAGAAGGTGATCACGATGCCCGCCGCGGACATCAGCCCCACGGTGGCGTACCCGCTGACGAGGTGGGCGGTGAGCAGGGCCTCGTAATCGGCGCCGCTGGCGACGTTCGCCATCAGGAAGCCCGTGACGAGCTGTGCGCCCATGCCGATGCCGTGGAGCACCGAGAGGGCGCGGTGGACCTTCGAGGAGTCCACGTGCCCCGGGGCGGGGGCGCTGGAGCCCGCGGAACGGGGGCCCTTCGGGGCCGCCCACACCAGCGTCCCGGTGGTCAGGTACAGCCCCGTGGCGGTGCCCGCCAGGATGCGGTGGGCCGCCAGGCCCGCCTCGGGGACCGCCCCCGTCCCCTGGCGCCTCTGGACCGCGTTCACCGTGCCCACCACCTCGGCCCCGATCAGCGTGAACAGCGTCGCCAGGGCCATCCGCTGGTGGGCCTCGCGCATGGAGCGCCCGACGGCGAGGCGGCGTGCCAGCTTCTCCGCCTCGGGATCGGGGGCGGCGGGGGGATCGTCGAAGAAGCCGCCGTCGTCGTCGGTGGAGGTGGTCTCCGCGGACCCGCCCTCGCCGCCGTCGTCGGCGCGGGCCGGCGGCGCTCCCCAGAGCAGGGAGGCGGCGAGGACGAGGAGGGCGGCGGGGTTGCGGATCCAGGCTTCGGGGCGGGGCGGGTGACTCATCGGGCGAAGACCATGTGGACCTTCACGGGCACCTCGGGGGCCACGGCGATGCCGATCACCGACTTGGGCTCCATGCCGAAGTGCGTGATGTCGAGGGTGAAGGCGCTGTCGACCACCACCTGGGTGGGGGTGATCACGGCGTCGATGGGCCACGAGACGTCCTTGAGGACGCCGTGGAACTGCATCTTGCCATAGGCGATGACCTTGAGTCGCTGCTCCGCCCCTTCACCGGACTTCGACTGCACCACCATCGAGGAGACCTGGAACTTCACGGTCTTGTACGTGGAGGCGCCGATCTGCTCCTGCTGGTGGGAGTCCCTCAGCTCGTTGCCGGTGGAGAAGCCGGTGGCGTCGAGGACCACGCTCATCTTGCTGGCGGCGGGGTCCTCGGCGTCGAAGTCCAGGTTCGCCCGGATGTACTTCGCGTCCAGCCAGCCGTCGGCATCCTTGAACGGGTGGCTGATGTGGTAGTCGATCCGGGCGTCGGCCTGCTTGAGGGGTGCGGCGGCGGCGGGGATCGCGGCGGTGGCGGCCAGGACGAAGGCCAGGGCGAGGACGGGAAGAGCGGGGCGCATGGCTGCCTCCTGGGGTTCACGCGCTGGGGGCGGCGAGGGAACTCGTTTGATGTCGAAACGGTAGGTCCGTGCGTCGGGCCTGTCGAGGCCGGGCTCGGCGGCCTCGACGGACGGAGGCGGACCTGCCACCCGCGGGACGGGCCGCCGAGGGCGCGGGTCCCGTGGTCACCGCGGCGCGCGGCACACCCGACCCGGGCCGTCGGCGATGGACGTGCACTCCAGGCCCGCGGGGCACCCGCCCTCGGCGCCGCAGGGGGTCTCGCACGAGCCGAACTCCGGCCCCGCCCGCCCGGCGATCCCGAAATAGCGCAGGCATTCGAGGTCCGGAGGGCAGTCCGTCGGCCCCTCGCAGGGTCGTCCTCGGCCCTCCCCGCCCGCGGCGGAGGGCGCCGGGGAGGGGAGGGGAGGCGGGGCCGTCACCTCCCCCGGGGGTGGCGAACCGCCGTCCTGGACGGGCCCGGCGACGGGCTCGGCCGGCCCGCGGTGGGGGGCGCATCCGGCGACGGACAGGGTCGCCGCCGCGAGGAGGACGAGACGGAGCATGGACACCTCGTGGGGGCACCGAGCGCCGGGCCCCGCCCCCTCCTGGGTCGCTTCACCGGACCGCGACGGGCGAGTACTCTGCCTGAAGAGCCGGTCCCGGTGCGACCCGGCTCCGAAGGAGAGTCCCCCTTGCGGCTCCTGGCTTTCCATGCCTCGGCATTCCGAACGGGCCTGGCAGTCCTCGCGTTGCTCTGGCCGTTGGCGGCCTGTGGACCCGCCGGAGGGGATGACGACGACGGGGAAGACGACGACACCGCCCCCGACGACGACGCCACTCCCGACGACGACACCGCCCCCGACGACGACGCCACTCCCGACGACGACACCGCTCCCGACGACGACGCCACTCCCGACGACGACACCGCTCCCGACGACGACGCCACTCCCGACGACGACGCCACTCCCGACGACGACGCGGCCGACGACGACACCGGTCCGCCGCCCACCGACGGCGACGGTGACGGCTTCTCGGCGGAGTCCGGGGACTGCGACGACGGGGAACCGGACATCCATCCGGGAGCGGCGGAGATCTGCGACGGGGTGGACCAGGACTGCGACGGGATCGCCGACGACGGAGCCATCGACGCGGATGCCTGGTACCCCGACGGCGACGGGGACGGCTTCGGCACGCCGCCCGGGTTGTTGTCGTGCGAGGCCCTCCCGGCCCATGTCACCAACTGGATCGACTGCGACGACGGCGACGCCGCGATCTATCCCGGCGCCCCGGAGGCCTGCGACGGGACGGACGAGGACTGCGACCTCCAGGTGGACGAGGACTTCGACGTCGACGCCGACGGTTACGCGACCTGCGCCGGGGACTGCGACGACGGGGATCCGGCCCTCTCCCCCGGCGCGACCGAGGCCTGCGGGGACGGGATCGACCAGGACTGTGACGGTGAAACGGACGAGGGTTGCCCCCTCGGGGGGACCTTCCTGTTGGCGTCGGCGGACGCCCGCATCTCCGGGGCGGCGGGCGAGTACTTGGGGGGACCGGCGACGTTCGCGGGGGACGTGAACGGGGACGGGCACGACGACGTGCTCATCGGCTCCGCCAGCCGTCGTGTCGGCGCCCTGCAGACAGGCGGGGCGTACCTCTTCTATGGCCCCATCGCCGGCGACCTGGCGGCGGACGACGCCGACGTGGTGCTGGACGGGCAGTACGACGGGGACGCGGCGGGCTCGGCGGTGGCGGGAGGGGGAGATCTCGACGGAGACGGGTACGACGACGTCGTCGTCGGCGCCAGCGGCTTCACCGGGATCAGCCAGACGGGCATCGTCTACGTGTTCTACGGGCCCGTCGCCAGCGGCACCCGGAGCCTCTCCACCGCGGACGCCCGGCTTTTGGGGGATGCGGACGACGTCTACGCGGGGCGGTCGGTGGCCATCACCGCCGACGTGAACGCGGACGGGCTCGACGACCTATGGGTCGGCGCGGTGGGCTACCCGGGCGTCTCGCCGTGGAACGGGGCCGCGTTCCTGCTCCCCGGTCACTTCGGCACCTACGAGGTCATCGACGACGTCGCCCAGGCGGTGATCGTCGGGACCGGAGGGAGCCAGTTCGGGTGGAGCGTCTCCGTGGGCGACCTGGACGGCGACGGGGATCCCGACGTCGTGGTGGGCGCCCCCGACGAGAGTGGGGGCGGGGGTGCCGTCTATGCGATCTACGGTCCCCTGGCCGGCACCTACGACGCGACCGAGGACGCCCTGGGCCGCCGGTCCGGAGCGGGTCTCCTGGGCTGGCGGATCGAGGCCGCGGACCTGGATGGCGACGGGCTGGACGACATGCTGGCGTCGAGCGGAAGCGGCTACAAGGTCTACGGGTACTTCGGTCCCGTGTACGACGACGTGGTCTACGCCTACGCCGACGTGGAGGTCACCTGGGCGGGGGGCCAGTCGGGCCGCACGATCAGCGCCGCCGGGGACATGAACGGCGACGGCCACGCGGACCTCCTCGTGGGGCATGACAGCGACAGCGAGGTCCACCTGGCCCTGGGACCCTTCCTCGGCGACGTGGACCTCGAGACCGACGCCGCGGTCACCTTCGTGGGCGAGACCGGCAGCGACCGCGCCGGCACGTCCGTCGCCCTCGGCGGCGACGTCGACGGCGACGGCCGCACCGACCTCCTCATCGGCGCCTCCATGGCGGACGCCGCCGGCACCGACTCCGGGGCGATCTACCTGCTGTACGGGGACTAGGGGGCCCTGCCCGCAACGGGCAGGAGAACGAGCCCGATGCGTCCGCCTCCGGCAGGGGCGGGACCGGGCCCTTCCTACTTTTTCCGGTCCACCTTCAGCCCCTTCAGCGCCGCCGCCAGGGGGTTGTTGAAGGGCTCGGGCCGCCGGTCGCCTCCCCCGGGGCCGCGGCCGGAAGCCGGCGCGGGGCGTCCCGGCGGGGGGCCCTGCCGGGGACCTCCCTCGCGGGGCGGGGGCCGGGCGCCGTCCCGGGGCGCGCCGCCGCGGTCGTGGGGCCGGGCGCCCCCCGCGCCGGTCCTCCCCGCGGGGGCGGGCAGGAGGGCCTTGATCGACAGGGAGATCCGCTTGCGGGGCGCGTCCACGGCCAGGACCTTCACCCTCACCCGGTCGCCCACGGCCACCGCCTGGGCGGGGTCCCGGACGAACTGGTGGGAGAGCTCGCTGACGTGGACCAGCCCGTCCTGGTGGATGCCGACGTCCACGAAGGCGCCGAAGTTCGTGACGTTGGTGACGATCCCCGCCAGCTCCATTCCCTCGCTCAGGTGGGCGATCTCGGTGACGTCGTCCCGGAAGCGCACCGCCTCGAAGGCCCGCCGGGGATCCCGCCCGGGGCGGCGGAGCTCGTCGAGGATGTCCTGCAGCGTGGGGGCCCCCAGGTCGCCAGAGACGTAACGTTCCCAAGGGATCCGCCCCACCAGGTCCTCGTTCCCCACCAGGTCGGGGAGGGGCACGCCCAGGTCCCCGGCCATGCGCTCCACCACCGGGTAGCGCTCGGGGTGGACCGCCGAGGCGTCCAGGGGGTGGCCGCCGCCGCGGATCCGCAGGAATCCCGCGCACTGCTCGAAGGCGCGGGGTCCCAGCCGGGGCACGTCCAGGAGCTGGCGGCGGCTGGCGAAGCCCCCGCGCTCGGCCCTCCAGGCGACGATGGACTTCGCCAGGGCCGGGCCGATCCCGGCGACGTACTCCAGCAAGCGGGGGCTCGCGGTGTTGAGGTCCACCCCCACCCCGTTGACGCAGGAGCTCACCACGTCGTCCAGGGCGGCGTGGAGGCGGGGCTGGTCGACGTCGTGCTGGTACTGGCCGACGCCGATGCTCTTGGGGTCGATCTTCACCAGCTCCGCCAACGGGTCCTGGAGGCGCCTGCCGATGCTGACCGAGCCCCGGACGGTGACGTCGTGGTCCGGCAGCTCCTCCCGGGCGATCTCGCTGGCGCTGTACACGCTGGCGCCGGACTCGTTCACCGACACCACCGCGACGCCCGCGAGGTCCGGGTGGGCGGCGAGCACCTCCCGGACGAAGGCCTCGGTCTCCCGCCCCGCCGTGCCGTTCCCGACGGCGATGGCGTCGGGGCGGTGGCGGAGCAGCAGGGCCGCCAGGGACGCGCGGGCCTGCTCGGCCTGGCCCGGCCCGCTGTGGGGGTGGACGGTGACGTTCTCCAGGAGGTCCCCGGACTCCGACAAGGCGGCGACCTTGCAGCCGGAGCGGAAGCCGGGGTCGATGGCCACCACCCGCCGCCCGCCCAGGGGAGGGGCGACGAGGAGGTTGCGGAGGTTGGAGGCGAAGACCCGGATCGCCTCGGCGTCGGCGGCCTCCTTCAGGGCCAGGCGCACGTCGGTCTCGATGGAGGGTCCCAGGAGGCGGCCCCAGGAGTCCTGGATGGCGGCGGAGAGGTCGTCCGCCAGGGCGGCCCGGGGGTTCCGGACGGTGCGGGCGCGGATCCGGGCGAGGGCGCCGTCGTCGTCGACCATCAGCCTGAGGGACAGCACCCCCTCCGCCTCGCCCCGGCGCATGGCGAGCACCCGGTGGGAGGGGACCCGCTTCGCCGGCTCGCGGTGGTCGAACCAGTCGCGGAAGCGGGCGCCGGCCTCCTCCTGCCCCGGCACTACGCGGCTCTGGAACAGGGCGGTGTCCAGGGCGAAGGCCCGGAGCTCGGCGCGCAAGGCGGCGTCCTCGGAGATCCGCTCCGCCACGATGTCCCGGGCTCCGGCCCAGGCGGCCTCGGGGCCGTCCAGCGCATCGCAGGCGGCGGCAAAGGGGGCGGCGAGGTCGTGGCGGGAGGCGGGGAGGGAGTCCTCCTGGGCGAGGATCCGCTCCGCCAGGGGCAGAAGGCCCCGCTCCCGGGCGACGATCGCGCGGGTGCGGCGCTTGGGACGGTAGGGGAGGTAGAGGTCCTCGAGGGCGCTGCGGGTCCGGGCGGCGAGGACCTCCGCCCGCAGTTCGTCGGTCAGCCGCCCCTGCTCCTCGATGGAGGCCAGCACCTCGGCGCGGCGCTCGTCCAGGGCGCGCAGGGAGGCGATCCGGTCCCGGACCTCGGCCACCTGGAGGTCGTCCAGGGAGCCGGTGGCCTCCTTGCGGTAGCGGGAGATGAACGGGACGGTCGCCCCCCCGTCCAGGAGGGCGACGGTGGCGGCGACCTGGGCCGGGCGGACGCCCAGCTCGGCGGCGATGATCGAGGGGTGGTCGAGGGCCATGTTCTCCGGGGATCGGTCCGGCGGACGGCGGACCGGGGGCGGCCCCCCATCCCGGTGGCCGGGACCTCGGCGGGGCGCCGGGGCGGATCTTGGGGCAGGAGAGGGCGTGCGGCAAGCGAGGGAGGCAGGAGCGGTGCGCCGTCGCGCCCCCGAAGCATGCAGCACGAAGCAGATAAACATAAATGAAAACATGTACTTGAACGCGCGCGTATCCGCGCTCATGTCCGTACTCGTGCTCGTACTCGTGCTCGTGCTCGTGCTCGTGCTCGTGCCCGTGCTCGTGCTCGTGCTCGTGCTCGTGCTCGTGCTCGTGCTCGTGCCCGTGCTCGTGTCGGCGCCCGTACCCGCGCCGGTGTCCGTGCCCGTGTCCGCGCCCAGCTCCCCCCTGACGCATCGCGTGCCCCCCGGCCCGCCGGGTGGTACGCTCCCGCCCATGTCCACCGACCCCCTCGTCCTCGCCCTGGATGCCGGATCCCAGAGCGTCCGCGCCCTCCTCTTCGACCCCCGCGGGAAGGTCGCCGCCCTGGGGCGGGCGGGCGTGCCGCCGCCGCTGCCTCCCGCGGCGCCCGGGGCAGTGGAGTTCGCGCCCGAGGACCACTTCAGGGCTCTGATCGCCGCCACCCGGGCCTGCATGGACGCCGCGGGGCCGGGCGCCCGGGAGAGGATCGTCGCCGCCGGGCTCACCACCCAGCGGCGCTGCTTTGTCGCCGCCGACGCCGAGGGGAGGCCGATCCGGCCGGCGATCCACTGGCTCGACCGGCGGCGGGCCAAGCCAGACGTGCCCTGGGGGGCCGCCCGGGCGGTGCTGAGGCTGCTGGGGGACGAGTCCCTGGTGCCCACCCTCCTGGGGATCAGCCAGGGGAACCTGCTGCGGGAGTGCGACCGGCCCTCGTGGGAGGAGGCGCGCTGGATGCTGACCCTGTCGGGCTGGCTGACGATGCGCCTGACGGGCGAGGTCGCCGACGCCGCCGGGTCCATCGCCGGGGTCTGGCCCTTCGACGCCAAGACCGGCAAGTGGATGGGGGCGTCCTGGCTCGCCGAGCTGTTGGGCTGCCCCCTGGACCGGCTCCCGGCGCTGCGGGAGGCGGGGCGGGAGCTGGGGCGGATCCGGGCCGACGTCGCCGCCGAGATGGGGCTGCCCGCCGGACTGCCCCTCTACGCCGTCGGAGGTGACAAGCAGGCGGAGCTGCTGGGCTCCGGGGCGACGCCGGACGCGCCCGGGGTGGCCGCCGTCTCCCTGGGGACCGGGTCCAGCCTCCTGGTGCCTTCGGAGAGGCCGCGGGCCTCGCTCCGGTTCAAGTGGCTGACCAACCCCGCCGCCCAGCCCGGCGTGTGGGCGCTGGAGTACATGGTCTTCCGCGGCTTCTGGACCGTGTCGTGGTTCCTGAAGGAACTGGGGGCCGCGGAGAGGGCCGAGGCGGAGCGGGAAGGGATCACCCCCGAGGAGGCGCTGGGTCGGGCCTGGGAGGGGCTGCCCCCGGGCGCCCACGGGTTGCTGGCGTTGCCCCGGTGGGCGCCCGCCCCCGAGCACCTGGAGGAGAGGGGGGCCTTCCTGGGCTTCACCGAGGACCACGGGCGCGCCCACATGGCCCGGGCGGTGGTGGAGGGGATCGCCTTCGACCTCTACCGGGGGGCGGGGATCCTCCGCGGTGCCACCGGGACGCCGATCCGGGAGCTGCGGGCGACGGGGGGAGGGTCCCGCTCCGGGGAGGTGGTGCGGATCCTCGCCGACCTCTTCGACGCCCCCGTGGCCCTGCCGGACCAGCCGGAGATCTCCGCCCGGGGGGCGGCGGTGGTGGCGGCGGTGGCGGCGGGGATCCACCCGGATCCCGGCGCGGCGGCGAAGGCGATGTGCGCCCCGGCCCGCACCGTGGAGCCGGATCGAGGGAGAGGGGAGCGGTACCGGGAGATCTACGAGGGGGCGTGGCTCCCAGCGCTGCGGGCGCTCCGACCGGCGTCGAAGGGGATCGGGGAGGTCTTCGCGGAGCGGTGAGCGGGGGCGCCCGGCCCGCGGCGGTTCACCCCGCCATGCGGAGCAGGGCCTCCACGGTCTTGCCGATCCCTTCCGCCACCTCCTTGATCCCCGGGCCGAGCATGTAGGCCGGGGTGGTGACCACCCGGCGCTCCTCGTCCACCACGAACTCCCGGACGCCGCACTCCACGTGCTCGCAGCCCATGGCGCGGATGTCGTCGGCCGTGCGGGGGTCGGCGCCGATGGTGAGGCGGGAGCCCGGGAGCAGGCGCGCCGCCAGGGCCGGGGCGATGCACAGGAAGGCGATGGGCTTCCGGGCCTGGTGCGCCTCCCTGACGATCCGCTCCACCTCGGGGTGGACGGCGTGGTCGGCGCCCCGCTCGGCGTAGTTGCACAGGTTCTTGGCGACGCCGAAGCCGCCGGGGAAGATCAGCGCGTCCACCTCGTCGGCCCGGAGGGTGGCGAGGTCCCGGATCCGCCCCCGGGCGATCCGCGCGGACTCCACCAGCACGTTCCGGCGCTCCCCCGGCACCGGCTGGCCGGTGACGTGGTCGACCACGTGCATCTGTTCGGCGTCGGGCGCGGCGATCACCGCCTCCGCCCCCGCCCGGTCCAGCTCCAGGAGGGTCAGGACCGACTCGTGGATCTCGGCGCCGTCGAACACGCCGCACCCGGAAAGGACCACTCCGACCTTCATCTCTACCCCCGCCGCGCCGCGCCCCGGGGGGCGGGCGGCCCGTGGTTCGGTGGAACGCCGGGGATGGTAGGGGGCGCCCGGCGGCCCTGTCAAAGCTCCCCGCGTCCCGAGAGCCACGCCTCCACCCGGGCGATCCACGCATCCAGCGCGGCGGCGGCCCGGAGCCTCGCCCCCGGGCGGTCCTCCGGGGCGGCGGCGAGGTAGGCGAGGTGGTGGGGGAGGACGTCCCGGTGCCACGCGGAGGCCACGGCTTCCTGATCCGCGGCGGGCGGCGCCGCCACCCTCAGGGCCCGGACCTCGCCGAAGCTGACGTTGGGCTGGGCGACGCCGTTCCACAGGCGGGAGATCTGGCTCCACCCGAAGCGGGTCCGCAGGTACGCCCAGAGGAAATGGGGATCGAGGCCGGCGAGGCGCAGGCGGTCCACGAAGCACCCGACGTTGGCGGGCTCGTCGGTCTCCCACACCGCCATGCGGCCCCTGCCCAGACTCCCAACGCCGGAGCGGGGCAGCAGCAGGTCGCCCCGGCGCAGGCGGCTCCGGGGGGGATCGAACTCGCAGCCCGGGCGCACCCGGACGGCGTCCCGGAGGTCCAGGCCGGACTCGACGAAGGCCCGGCCCGTCACCACGGGCACCCCCCCATCCACCGCCTCGGGCGGACGCCCGGTGACGATGGGGCCGTAGGTGATGGACTCGATGCGATCCCCGAGGTCGACCACGGGGAAGCGGGGATCGAGGCCGGCGAGGGGCTGCGAGGAGCGGGGATCCCAGGAGGCCGGGTCCCAGCGGCGGCCGGCGAGTCCGGCGGCGGGCACCCTCGCGATCATCGCTCCTCCCCCCGGCCCGCCAGGGCGGCCAGGACCTCGTCCAGGTACTCCTCCATCCCCTGGCCCCGCTCCGGGGACGCCATCCACACGTCCGGGGGATCCCCCAGCCCCGGGCCGCGGCGCCTCGCCAGCAGCAGGGCGGTGCGCGCCGAGGCGCCCACTCCGTGGAAGGCGGTGCCCGGGAGGGCAATGACGGCGAAGGGATCGAGGGCTTCCCGCATCGCGTCGCGCCACCTCCCCGCCTCGGCGTTGGCCAGCAGCCCGTCGGGCAGGACGCAGGCGAGCCAGCCCCCGGGACGCAGGAGGGCGGCGAACCGCTCCAGGAAGAGTACCTCGATGGGGAAGCGAAGCAGCCGCCTCAGGGTGGCCCGCTCGGCGGGGGAGGGGAGGGAGGAGGCGAACAGGTCGACCTGCGCCACACCCGACGCTCCGGGGTTCGCCTCGCCGCTGGCCTTCCACACCGAGTATCGGTCCAGGATGGCCCGAGCCAGGGCCCTGGCCCGGGCCGAGCTGGCGGGATCGGGGGACGGCTCCCCCCTCGCGAGGGGCCCGAGGATCGCCAGCCCGTCGCCCCCGTAGGGAGGGTTCCCGACGACGGCGTCGAAGGTGCCGGGGACGAGGCCGATCTCCGGGTGGTCCAGGAGGCCGTCCCCCACCGCCGTCCGCCACTCCGCGGGCCAGCCCGGTGCGACCCGGGGGTCCAGGTCGACGCCGACCGCCACGGCGTCTGGTCCGACGGCCCCCGCCGAGAACCCGGCCTTCAGGAACACGCCCTCACCCAGGGAGGGATCCGCGATCCGCGCCCGGGCGGGAAGCTCCATTCCCAGGGCACCCAGCGCCCTCCAGGCGAAGGTCGCCACCGGCTCGGGCGTGAAGAACTGCCCGAGGCTCTTCCGGAGAGCCCGATCTCCTCCTGCCCGCGCCCGGCCCGAGGTTCGCATGGCGGCAGCATAGTCGCAGTCCTGGCGGAGGGGTGGGCTCGTCAGGTAGGAAGGGGAGGGGGCCGAGGACGACGCGTGGGGGTGGCGATAGGACGGAGAGGATGGGAGAGGTTCCGTCCGGGGGAGGCGGGGGGCAAGGGGTCGCCCGGGCGGTGTGCCCGCCCTCCCCCCCGACCCCGCGCGCTGCCGGGACGTCGGCGCGTCTGCGTTGCCACCGCCGATGAGGACCGATCCCCTTGATCCCGCTCTCCCTCGATGCTAACTTGGTCAAGTTGGTCAAGCCTCGGAGATCCCATGTCCTCGACGTTCAATCTCTACGAAGCCAAGTCTCACCTATCCGAGCTGGTCGACCGCGCGGCGTCGGGCGAAGAGATCGTCATCGCCAAGGCGGGCCGCCCCCTCGCGCGGCTGGTGCCGTACCGGGTTTCCGACCATCCTCGTAGGCCCGGGATCTGGGCGGGCAGAGTCTGGATCGCGGATGACTTCGATGATCCCCTCCCCGAGGACGCGCTCCGGGGCTTCGAGAAAAGGCAATCCGAGTGAGGCTGCTCCTCGACACGCACGCGTTCCTCTGGTGGTGCGGGGACGACCCCCGGCTCGTCCCCGCGGCACGCGAGGCCATCCGACAGTCCGACGCCGACGTTTGGGTCAGCGCGGCCTCGGCCTGGGAGATCGCCATCAAGGCGGCGCTCGGCCGCCTCAGCCTCCCCGGAAGCGTGGCGGAAGCGGCGGAGGCGAGTGGATTCCGCCAGCTCCCGGTGAGCTTCGCACACGCGGAGCTCGTCGGCGAGCTCCCGCCCATCCACGCGGACCCATTCGATCGTCTGCTGATCGCCCAGGCCCAAGTGGAGGACCTGGTCCTCGTCACCCACGACGGGATGCTCCTGGACTACGGAATCCCCATCCTGCGCACCTGATCGGCCCCCGCCGGACCCTCCCGAGGTGCACTCGGCGACCCGCCGCCCGGAGGAGGCCGGCCCCATGGCCCGGAACACCGTGCACACGGCGATCGCCGCGGCGCTCTTCGCCCTGCCCGCCGCCGCCGGCACCGCCTCTCCCGCCGCGGCCGGTCGGCCGTCCTTCCTCGAGTTGGGCTGGACCTCGCTGCACGACGGGTCCGTGACCGTGGACCTGGGGGGTGCCCCCCTCCAGCTCGCCGGGCACGACGACCTCCTGGGAGGCCTTCCCGACGCGGCCGCCACCCGCACCGGCCTCGATCCCGCCCTCCCCACCCTCGGCCGCCTGGGAGGCCGATCCCGATCCGGACGGCCGGACCACGCCACTCCGCCGGACCCTGGTCACCCTCCTCGCGCTGCCCGCCGTGGAGCGGGAGCCTGGCCCCCCCCCTCCACCGCCACGGGCCGGCGACCGGTGACGATGGGGCCGTAGGTGATGGACTCGACGCGATCCCCGAGGTCGACCACTAGGAAGGGGGGGGGCCGAGGACGACGCGTGGGGGTGGCGACGCGGCGGGAAGGCTTGAACGCAGATGTGAGCGGCGACCCGAAAAGCATGGCTCGTCCACGGGCACGGTCAGTCCCCAGGGCTGGAGGTCGTGCTCGTGTCGTCGCCCAGTGCCCGCGCCAGGCGCCCCAGCGGGAGCAGTCCTTCGTACCAGGTCGGCTCGTCCCGCAGCCACCGGCGAAGGGTCCGCTCATCGACGATGGGGGAGGCCGGGACCGCCAGGAAGTGGAGGCGGGAGGCGACCCCGGGCTCCATCGGCGGCAGCGCGTATCCTTGGGGCCCCTCTCCGCCCCCCGGTGCCGGTGGCCTCCGCTCGATCGGGACCAGCCCCGCCCGCCGGCGAACGGCGAGGTCGCACAGCGCCCGCTGCATGCCCCAGTCGTCCACGTCCAGGAACCCGGTCACCAGGACCGTGGAAAGGCCCCCGGTCTCCAGCAGGCGCCGGAGCGTCTCGACACCCTCCCGCCCGAGGTCGCACGTGGCGACGAGGGCGTCGGATGAGGGCGGAGCGTCGGGGTGCGCCCCGGATCCCATCCCGAGGGCGTGCCTCGCCAGTCCTTCGAGCGGGAACCCAGGGGGGCCCAGGAGGCATACCGGGCGGAGGGGGAGGTGCCGGACGAGGTCCCTCTCCACGGCCCGGATGGCAGGGGTGAGGGGGAAGCCCCTCCCGCGCACGTCGTCCCCGAGGAAGCCGCCGTACCAAGCCGTGAGGTGCCGGAGGAGTTGCCCATCTTCTCTCACCCTCCCCACGGCGCCCTCGGCGACGCGGCGAGCCTCGCCGCGGACCTCCGCGAGCGCTTCGAGATGCACGATCCCCGGTACGACCCCGTCGGGGAGGCCCGCCAGAAGGCGCTCCTCCTCGCTCCGGAGCCGGGCCAGCGCCGCGCAGTCTCCCCCGAGGTCCCTCGCCCTCTCCGCGAAGCGCCGGCCCTCCCGGGACTCGCGGACCCCGAGCTTGAGGCACAGGGACGTCACCTGGCCGACGGTCCGCAGGCGCCGGGACACCGCCTGGGGTCGGAGGTCCACTTTGGTGTCCAGCCGGAGGTCGCGCCGCAGGTTGCTCGCCTGCGCCAGTCGCCGGAGCCGCGCGGACACCTCGGCCGGCCCGGGAAGGGGCGTCATCGGTCCACGTCCACGAGCCGCTCGATGTCTCCGAGGTCCTGGGGCCGCCCGGCGGCCGCCTTCATCTGGAGGAGCGCGTCCCGGGACACCACCGTCACCGGACCGGCCAGGGTGGCGACCCTCAGGCGCGACTGCCAGGCGGACTCCAGGTTCGGGTTGAGGAGAAGGAGGTCCAAGGTCACCAGGTCCTCGCCCTCGATCCGGCTGACGCGGCGCAACTGAAGGCCATCCCGGAACGTCATGGGGAGCGCCTCGATGACGAACCCCCGGGGACGCGCAACCTCCAGGATGGCGTCCGCGTCCTCGGGCCTCACCAACAGGTCGATGTCGGTGGTGGCCCGGGGCGCGCCCCAGATGGCCACCGCAAAGGCCCCCACGACGGCGTAGTCGATCCCCGCCTCCTCCAGTGCCCCCAGGATCCCGCGGAACTCCACCTCGATGTCCATCGCTACCCCCGGGTGTCCCCCAGGACCGCCGCGGTGGGGCGCCGGATCCACCGGCCCGGCCCCCTCAGCCCGTGCTGGGCCATGGTAGGCATGCCGAGCTTGGGCTGCAAAGGGTCGCGCCGGCGTCCACCGGGCGGCCTGCCCGGATCCGCATGGTCGCGGCGGCCCCGCCGTGTTACAACGCCGCCGCCACGCGGGCCTCGCGCGGCAGGAGGTCCCCGTGGTCCCGCGCCGTCCCCCCGGAAAGCCCAAGAAGGCGGAGAGCGCCGCCGCGGGCGGCCGGAAGGGGCGCGCGGGGGACGACCGGCGCCGCGAGCGGAGCGCCGGGCCTCGCCCCCCTCGGGAGGGCGCGCCGCCGACCCGTCGCCCCCAGGAGGGACCGGCTCGCCCCGTCCGCGAGGGGCCGCCCCCGCCGCGTCCCGGCCGCCCCCCTCCCTCCGTCGACCAGCTCGAGGGCAGGAACGTGGTGCGGGAGGCCCTGGCCGCGTCCGAACGGGTCAAGCGGATCCTGGTGGACGAGCGGGCCCTCCCCGATCCGAAGCTCGGCGAGATCCTCTCCCTCGCCGCCCGCCGGGGGGTCCCGGTGGAGCACGTCGGGCGTGAGGCCCTGGACCGGATGGCATACGGCCGCGTGCACAACGGCGTGATCGCCCTGGCCCGGCCCCTGGAGGCCCCCTCGCTGCGGGAGGTCCTGGACGGCTGCTACGGAGCGGGGGCGGACCCCCTCGTGATGCTGCTGGACGAGGTCCAGTACGAGCAGAACCTCGGCGCCGTGCTCCGGACCGGGGACGCCGCGGGCGCCCACGCCGTGGTGATCCCCACCCGGCGGGGTGCCGGCCTCTCCCCCGTGGTGCAGCGGATCGCCATGGGCGCCGCCGAGCACGTCCCCGTGGTGCGCGAGGGGATCATGGCCGCCCTCGCCACGCTGCGCCGGGACGGGATCCGGGTGGTGGGCGCCGCCGAGGACGGGGACGTGTCCCTGTGGGAGGTGGACCTCACCGGTCCCCTCGCCCTGGTCCTGGGGGGCGAGGACAAGGGGATCACCCCCACCGTGCGCTCCCGCTGCGACGTGGTGTGCCGCGTCCCCATGACCGGCCACGTGCCCTCCATCAACGTGTCCGCCACCGCCGCCGTCCTGCTGTTCGAGCGGCTGCGGCAGGTGGAGCGGGGGCCCCCCGCCGTGACCGCCGGGCGCCAGCCGGCCCTGCCGGACCTGGCGGAGGGGGACGAGCAGGACGTGGCGCCGGACCTCGACGCCGAGGAGCAGGCAGAGTCCGGCTTCGCGTGGTACGGCGAGGAGGGGGCCGGCGAGGAGGAGGGGGAGCAGTAGCGGGAAGGGCTCCCCCCGGGCCGCGGCTCGGGGGACGACGGCCCGGCCCGTCGGGGAACCCGCCTCGCCCGGGTGGGGAGGCAGTTCGGTCCCTCACCATCGCCACCTCGGGCGTTGACACTCCCTGAGCCCCCGCCGACCTTCCTTCCACCGCGTGGCGAAGCCCGGTGGTCGGCGATGATGTTGACGTCGGCGCGGGCGGACCCCACAGTGTCCTCATGCGACTCAGCGTCAAGGGGCAAGTGACGTTGCCCGCTCCCATCAGAGAACAGCTCGGGCTCCGGCCGGGCGTCGAGCTGGATGCGCGCATCGAGGGCGACTCGGTGCGGCTCACGCCCCGGCACGCGGCGCGGTGGCGCCGTCCCAGTAAGGCCCGTGTCGAAGCGATGATCCGGCAGCTCGGGAGGTACGCGGATCGGTATCACTTCACGACCGACCAGGTGATGGGGATGACCCGGGGGGAGGATTGAGCGGGTTCCTGCTGGACAGCAACGTCCTCCTGGACCTGATCACCCGCGACCCGGAGTGGTTCGCATGGTCCACTTCGGCCTTCGCGACAGCGGCCCAGAAGGGCCCTGTCTACATCAACCCCGTCGTCTATGCCGAGGTGTCGGTCGGCTTCGACATGATCGAGGAGGCGGAGGCGGTCCTTCCACCCGATCTGCTGCGCGCGGCGCTGCCGTGGGATGGCGCGTGGGATGCGGGCAAGGCGTTCCTGGCCTACCGGCGCCGTGGAGGCGAGAAGAGATCTCCTCTCCCCGACTTCTACGTGGGAGCCCACGCCAGGGTCGCGGGCCTCACGCTGCTGACGCGCGACGCCAAGAGGTATCGGACCTACTTCCGCGACCTGCCGATCATCGCCCCTCCGCGGCGTCGGCGAGCGCCTTCGGCGACTGGAGCGTAGCCCGGGTGCGCCCGGGGGGGCGGAGGGGGACGAGCAGGACGTGGCGCCGGACCTCGACGCCGAGGAGCGCGCGGAGTCCGGCTTCGCGTGGTACGGCGAGGA
Organism: Myxococcota bacterium; assembly: GCA_023150875.1. Classification (GTDB taxonomy): domain Bacteria; phylum Myxococcota_A; class UBA796; order UBA9615; family JAKLKC01; genus JAKLKC01. The sequence goes on from JAKLKC010000016.1 coordinate 29,014, forward strand.
GGGGGCCGGCGAGGAGGAGGGGGAGCAGTAGCGGGAAGGGCTCCCCCGCCCGTGGGCCTCGGGGAGCCGGCCCGATCCGCCCAGGAGCCCGCCCTGGCCCTGCGGGGCGCGGAGGAGCCGACTTGGGACCGAACGTGCTGAAGGCGCTGTTGGAGGGGGTCCGGGACGGGACCGTCGACGTCGGGCAGGCCCTCGACCGCCTCCGGACGATGCCCTACGACGACATCGGGTTCGCCCGCCTCGACACCCACCGCGGCCTCCGGACCGGCTGCCCCGAGGTCGTGTACTGCCCCGGCAAGACCCCCGAGCAGGTCCGGGCCATCTTCGCCCGGGCGCGGGAGTTCGACGACGTGCTCATGGCCACCCGCGCCGAGCCCGCCGTGTACGAGGCGGTCCGGGAGGTCCGCCCCGACGCGGCGTACCACCCGGTCGCGCGGATCGTCTCGGTGGGGCGGCGGGAGGGGCCGTCGCCGCCGGGGGCGATCCTGGTGGTGACGGCGGGCACCTCGGACCTGCCGGTCGCCGAGGAGGCGGCGGTGACCGCCGAGCTGCTGGGCCACCGCGTGGACCGCGTGGTGGACGTGGGCGTGGCGGGCCTCCACCGCCTGCTCCACCGCCTAGACCAGCTCCGGGAGGCGGCGGCGATCGTGGTGGTCGCGGGGATGGAGGGGGCCCTTCCCAGCGTGGTCGCGGGGCTGGTGGACCGGCCGGTCGTGGGCGTCCCCACCAGCGTCGGCTACGGCGCCGGCGCTGGGGGCGTGGCGGCCCTGCTGGGGATGCTCAGCTCCTGCTCCCCCGGCCTGGCGGTCGTCAACATCGACAACGGCTTCGGCGCGGGAGTGATGGCGACCCGGATCCACCGGGCGGGCGCCCTGGGGGCGAGCCTCCGCGAGTGAAGGCGTTGCCTTCGATGCCTTCAGTGCCTACACTTCGCGGCGAAGGAGGCCCTGATGGCCCAATTGACCGTGAGGAAGCTCGATGAGGGGCTGGTCCGTGCGCTGAAGATCCGCGCGGCGGCGGCGGGCCGCTCCACGGAGGCGGAGGTCCGGGCGATCCTCGCGGAGGCCCTGGCCCCGAGGACGGGTCCCCGCGACTTCGTCCAGCACCTGCTCGCGATCCCTGTCGATCCGGTGGATGAGGACTCGTTTCCGCGGATCCCGGGCTCCGCCAGGGATGTCGAGCTTTGAGCTGGCTCCTCGACACCAACGTCCTGTCCGAGCTGCGCAAGGGTGAGCGTGGCGCGGCGGCGGTGCGTCGCTGGATGGAGGCGCATCGTGACGACGAACACTTCACGAGCGTCCTCGTCCTGGGGGAGATCCGGCGGGGCATCGAGTCGAAGCGAAAGCGAGATCCCGGGGCCGCGGCCCGCCTGGACGACTGGCTCCGCCGCATCGAGACCGACTTCGCCGCGCGGATCCTCCCCGTGGACGCCGAGGTCGCCGATCGTTGGGGGCGGCTCAACGTCCCGGATCCCCTCCCCGCCGTGGATGGGCTGCTCGCGGCGACTGCGATGGTCCACGACCTGACGCTGGTCACCCGGAACCTTCGCAACGTCGAGCGAACCGGCGTGCGGCGGGTCGACCCCTTTGGGGATGGATGAGCCAGGGGTCGGCCCAGGACGCCGAAGGCCCGCCGAGGCGGCGCGGGAAGATTGCATGCCTATCCGGATCCCACCCAGGGCGGTTCGTGATGACCGCCGGCGGTCGTGGATGGCTCGCCGTCCTTGGCTCGCCCGCAGAGGCGCAGAGTGGCCCGTCCGGGGCCCGCTGAGAACGCCGAGGGAAGAGCGGGGAGGCCCGGAGCTTTGGGCGGCAAACGGATGGCCGATGACGATTGGGTCGCGCTGGACGATCCTGGAGATCGGGAGTGGATGCGGGGCGGAGGCGGGGAGCCCTCCGGGGTGCCGGTGGACCTTCCCTCCGCGGAGTGAGGGCGCGGCGGTCCGCCGCCATCACTCGCGGGGGTAGGCGATGGCCGCCAGGAACTCCGACACGTCGCCCCCGGTGCGGCCCCAGGCGGCGACGGCGTCCTCCGCGGGGGATCCCCGGTCCCCCTCCAGCCGCCGCCGCAGGGGCTCCAGGTAGCGCCGTTCGTCTTGTCCGGACGCGGCCTGGCGGGCCAGTCCCCGCTCGGCGATGGCCACCAGGTCCCGGGCCCACTCCGTCAGCGAGCGGGCCCCCCACTCCCCCCGGAGGCCGTCGGTGGCGGCGACGAGGCCCAGCCGCTCCCTCGGGCCGGGGAGGGCGGCGGCGAGGCCCAGCGCCTCGTCCAGGGCGATCTCGTCGTAGAGCACGCCCTTCCAGAGGGCCGGCATCGCCGGGAGCAGCTCGAACGGCACGTTGTCGCAGGAGCGGATCTCGACGTAGTGCTTGAGCCTCGTCTCGGGGAACACCGAGGTCAGGTGCAGCTCCCACTGGGCCAGGTCCGGGTACTCGCCGAGGAAGCCCCGCTCCATCCAGGTCCGGAAGGGCATCCCCTCGGCGGCGTGCCACCTGCCGTGGACCTTCAGGAACATCATCGGGACGTCCAGCATGTAGTCCACCCAGCGCTCGAACGTGAACGAGGCGTCCACCACGTCCTCCAGCAGCCCGCAGCGATCCGGGTCGGTCTCCCGCCACGTCAGGGCCCGGAAGCTCATCGCCCCCGCGGGCCGGCCGGCGGCCAGGGGGGAGTTGGCGAACAGGGCCGTCCCCAGCGGGGAGAGGGCCAGGGACGCCTGGAGCTTCCTGCCGCAGTCCGCCTCGCTGGAGTAGTCGAAGCTCGCCTGGATCGACGTCGTGCCCTTCATCATGTGGTGGCCCAGGCGGCCGCGGCGGGCGAGGTAGGGCCCCATGATCCCGTACCGGGCCTTGGGGACCCAGGGGATCTCGGCGATGTCCTGGAAGGGGGTGAAGCCCAGGGAACTCCAGGCGATGGAAGGCGGCGTGACCGCGTGGAGCTCCGCCATGTGGCGACGGAGCCCCGCCTCGACCTCGGCGACGGAGGCCAGAGGCCGCAGCGACGTCTCCACCTGCGCCCCGGGCTCCAGGGTGATGGTGTCCCCGTCCCGCTCCAGGGCCACGAGGTGCTCCCCCTCGGGGCGAGGCGTCCAGCCAAAGCGATCGGCGAGGGCATGCAGGACGTCCTGCACGCCCCCCTCGCCGAAGAACGGCAGGCGCCGGCCGTCGGGGCCGAGGGCCTCCTTCTCCCACTCCGCGCCGATCCGGAAGCGGGAAGGATCCTTCGCGTGGGCGTGGAAGTGTTCGACGAGGGCTTCGCGGGTGAGACGACTCAAGCGCACTCCTCGGCCGTGAACCGGAGGGGACAGCCCGCCGCGGGGGTGCGGAGGCCCGGCTGGAAGCGAGGGCGGCGGCGAGTTCCGCCGGTCCAGGCTCCGTGAAGGATCGACCCGGGGCCGCCGGGTCGGCGCGGATGTTAGGCACGGGCGCGGCCCCGGTCAAACTCTTCCCTCCGGTGCGCCGCGGCCGGCGGGGCACCGGGAAGAGGCGTCCCCCGGATCGGACCCCGCGCGTCTCGCGGCGAGCGGAGGGATGCTACCCTCCCGGGGCTCCGGCCATCGTCAACCCGAAGGCGAGGAAATGTCGACCACGTCGCCCCGCGAGAGCGAGCCCCTCCCTCCGACCCCGCCCGAGGCGTGGGAGCCGCTGCTCCGCCTCACCCGCATCGCGGGCCGCCCCCTCGAACGCTTCCTCCGCATCGAGGCGGCGAGCGGGATCCTCCTGCTCGTCGCGGCGGCGGTTGCCCTGCTCTGGGCGAACTCGCCGTGGGCGGACGCCTACGTCCACCTGTGGCATACCCCGGTCGGGATCCGCCTCGGCTCCTTCGAGTTCGAGCGCTCCCTCGAGTGGTTCGTCAACGACGGGTTGATGGTGATCTTCTTCTTCGTGGTGGGGATGGAGATCCGCCGGGAGGTCCACCACGGCGAGCTGTCCGAGTGGCGCCGCGCGGCGCTGCCCGCGGCCGCCGCGCTCGGGGGGATGCTCGCGCCGGCGCTGCTGTACCTCCTGGTGGCGGGCGCTCCCGCCACCCGCGCGGGCTGGAGCGTGCCGATGGCGACCGACATCGCCTTCGCCGTCGGCGTCCTCACGCTGCTGGGCAAGCGGGTTCCCGCGGCGCTCCGGGTCCTGCTGCTCGCGTTGGCGGTCATCGACGACCTGGGCGCCATCGTGGTGATCGCCGCCTTCTACTCCTCCGGGATCTCCATGGCCGGCGTGCTGGTCGCCGCCCTCGGCTTCGGGGGCGTGTTCCTGATGCAGCGCCTGGCCGTCCGCGCGAAGCTCGCCTACGTCGCGCCGTCGCTGGTCGCCTGGGCGGGGATCTACGCGGCCGGCGTCCATCCCACCATCGCCGGCGTCATCGTCGGGCTCGTGACGCCCGTCCGCGCCTGGCTCGGACCGGACGGGTTCATGACCGGAGTGCGCCACGAGCTGGAGCACCTGGCGAGGGTCAACCCCAGCGCGCTCTCGTCCCACGAGTTCGCCGAGAGGCTGCGGCGGGTCGACGTCGCCCGCCGGGAGGCCATGTCCCCCGCCGAGAGCCTGATCGAGACCCTCCACCCCTGGGTCGCCTTCGGCATCATGCCGATCTTCGCCCTCGCCAACGCCGGGGTCTCCCTGTCCGGCGGCGCCCTCGACGCGGACGCGTGGCGGGTCATCTCCGGCGTCGCCGTGGGGCTCCTGATCGGGAAGCCGGTCGGCATCCTGGCCGCGAGCTGGCTCACCCTGCGGCTCCGGATCGGGGTCCTCCCGACGGGCCTGACGCTGCGGCACCTCGTGGTGCTGGGGGTCGTGGCGGGGATCGGCTTCACGATGGCCCTCTTCCTGGCACAGCTCGCGTTCGCTGCCCCGGAGCTCCTCGCGGCCGCGAAGATCGGGGTCCTGGCCGCCAGCGCCGCGACCGGGGTGCTGGGGCTCGCCCTCGGCCGGGTGCTGCTGCGACCGGCCCGCACCGAGGGGGCGGCGGAGTCCGCCGACGAGGCGGAGAGCTCCACGGTGGCGTGAGCGCCCGCCGACGGACCGCGTCACCGCGACGACGCGCGGCGTGCCGGGCGGTTGCCGCCTTGCCCCGGGGGGGCGGTGCGAGTAGGATTCCCGCTCCCCGAACGGGTCCCTGGCCATGTCCGCGTCCGACCGTCGTCGACGGATCCTCCTCGTCGATCCCAGCTCCGCGGCGGTGAAGCACGCGCGGGTGGCCCTGGAGTTCGAGGGCTTCGTCGTGTCGGAGGCGGGGGACGCCGCCTCCGGCCTCGCCGCGGCCCTCGCCGAGCCCCCCGCCCTGGCCATCGCCGCCGTCGGCCTGCCCGGCCGGACGGGCTACGACCTGTGCCGCGACCTGCGCTCCAGCGACGAGACCGCCGAGGTCCCGGTGCTCCTCACCTTCTCGCCGATGGACGTCTTCGACCCCGCCCGGGCCGAGAGGGCGGGGGCCGCGGGGGTCCTCGCCAAGCCCTTCCTGCCCTCCCACCTGCTGGAGCGCATCGCCGCGGTCCTCGGCCCCCGCTTCGAGCCCACCCTCGCCGAGGCCCGGGCCTCCGTCGAGACGCCCGCCGCGGTCCCCGGCGCCGAGCCCCCCCCAGGGGCCGCGGTGGCCCCGCACGAGACCGGGGCCAGCGAGCTGCCCTCGGGCTTCGTCCAGCCCCTGGACGAGTCGGTCCCCCCGGCCGACGACGCCGCCCTGCGCGCGAGGATCGAGGAGACCATCGACCAGCGCCTCGGCGCGATGCTCGCCCCCGGGGGCGCCCTCCGCGCCGCCATCGACATGGCCTTGGAGCGCCTGGTCCGAGACCGGGTCGAGGCCCGCTTCGCCGAGGTGCTGGACCGGGTGGTGCGGGAGAAGGCCGGCGAAGGCGGGCCGGGGGGCACCTAGACCCTGGATCCTCCCCGAGGACCGACGTGCCGGGCGGCAGGGCCGCCGGCCCAGGACGGACGACGACCATGACCGACCGTGAGCTGTCCCGCGTGTACGAGCCCACCTCCGTCGAGGCCCGCTGGCAGCGGGTCTGGGCCGAGGAGCAGCTCTTCCGCGCCGACCCCCAGAAGGGGCGCGAGCGCGCGTACTGCATCGTCATCCCGCCGCCCAACGTGACGGGCTCGCTGCACTGCGGACACGCCCTGAACAACACGCTGCAGGACGTGCTGGTGCGCTACCACCGGATGCTGGGGGACAACGTGCTCTGGCTCCCCGGCACCGACCACGCCGGGATCGCCACCCAGACCGTGGTGGAGCGGGAGCTGATCAAGGAGGGCACCAGCCGCAAGGAGCTGGGCCGCGACCGCTTCGTCGAGAGGGTGTGGCGGTGGAAGGAGCAGAGCGGCGGCCGGATCCTCCACCAGCTCCAGCGCCTCGGCTGCTCCTGCGACTGGTCCCGGGAGCGCTTCACCATGGACGAGGGGCTCTCCCGGGCGGTCCGCGAGGTCTTCGTGCGCCTCCACCGGGAGGGGCTGGTCGACCGGGACGAGTGGCTGGTGAACTGGGACCCCGCCAGCCAGACGGCCATCTCCGACCTGGAGGTGGAGCACAAGGAGGTGGACGGCCACCTCTGGCACGTCCGCTACCCCGTGGTGGGCTCCGACGAGGGGGTCGTAGTGGCCACCACACGCCCCGAGACGATGCTCGGCGACACGGCGGTGGCGGTCCACCCCGACGACGAGCGGTACCGCCACCTCGTCGGCCGCGAGGTGGAGCTGCCCCTGGTGGGCCGCCGCATCCCGGTGATCGCGGACGCGTACGTGGATGTGGAGTTCGGCACCGGCGTCGTGAAGATCACGCCGGCCCACGACTTCAACGACTTCGAGGTGGGCAACCGCCACGGCCTGCCCCGGATCAACGTCCTGACCGACTCGGGGGTGATCAACCAGAACGGCGGGGTCTACGCCGGGCTGGACCGGTTCGAGGCCCGCAAGGTGGTGGTCCGGGACCTGGAGGCCGGCGGATTCCTCGTGAAGACCGAGCCCCACCGCCACTCCGTCGGCCACGCCCAGCGCAGCGGCGCGGTGGTGGAGCCCTTCCTGAGCATCCAGTGGTTCGTCCGGATCAAGGCCCTGGCGGAGCCGGCCATCGCCGCCGTGGAGCAGGGACAGATCCGGATCGTGCCCCAGCAGTGGGAGTCCACCTACTTCCACTGGATGCGGAACATCCGGGACTGGTGCATCAGCCGGCAGCTCTGGTGGGGGCACCGGATCCCCGCCTGGTACTGCCAGGCGTGCGGGCACATCAACGTGGAGACCGACGAGCCCGCCGCCTGCGCCGCGTGCGGGGGAGGGGACCTGGTGCAGGAGACCGACGTGCTGGACACGTGGTTCTCCTCGGGGCTGTGGCCCTTCTCGACGCTGGGCTGGCCCGACCGCACCCCGGACCTCGAGACCTGGTACCCGACCTCGGTGCTGGTGACCGCCGCGGACATCCTGTTCTTCTGGGTGGCCCGCATGGCGATGATGGGCCTGAAGTTCATGCGGGAGGTGCCGTTCCGGGACGTGTACCTGCACGCCATCGTCACCGACGAGAACGGCGAGAAGATGAGCAAGACGAGGGGGAACGTCATCGACCCCCTCGACATGATGGACCGGTTCGGCACCGACGCCTTCCGCTTCACCCTGGCGGCGTACGCGGCCCAGGGGCGCAACATCCGCCTGAGCGAGAGCCGGATCGAGGGCTACCGCAACTTCGTGAACAAGTTGTGGAACGCCGCCCGGTTCACGCTGATGAACCTCGCGGGGGACGAGACGCCCCTGTCCCGCGAGGAGCAGGACGCCCTGGCCGACCGCCTGGGCCTGCCGGAGCGGTGGATCCTCTCCCGCCTCTCCGCCGTCTCCCGGGACACGGCGGCGGCCATCGACGACTACCGCTTCAACGACGCCGCCATGGGGCTCTACCACTTCGTGTGGGGGGAGTTCTGCGACTGGTACCTGGAGCTCTCCAAGGGAAGCCTGGGCCGCGGCGGAGAGGGCGTGGTCCTGGTCCGCCGGGTGCTCGCCACCGCCCTCGGGGGGATCTGCCGCCTGCTCCACCCCTTCACCCCCTTCGTCACCGAGGAGATCTGGAGCCACCTGCCCGGCGCCCGGGGGCGGCTCGCCGTCGCTGCGTTCCCGCGGGAGGCCGACTTCCGCGCCGATCCCGGGGCCGAGGAGGAGCTGGCCTTCGTGTCGGCGGTCGTCGGCGAGGTGCGCAAGGTCCGCTCGGAGCTGAACGTCCCCCCGGCGGCCCGGGTGGAGGTGCGGGCGGTCTCGTCGGATCCCCGCCTGCGGGGCTTCATCGAGGCGTCCTCCGCCTCCATCGCCGAGCTGTGCCGCGCCGAGTCCGTCACGACGGCGGCCAAGGGCCCCCGCCCCAAGGGGGCCGCCCACGCCGTGGTGGAGGGGGTCGACCTGTTCATCCCCCTTCTGGGCCTCCTGGACGTGGAGGCGGAGGTCCAGCGCCTCGGCAGGGAGCTCAAGAAGGCCGACGACGACGTCGCCTTCCTCGCGGGCCGCCTCGCCAACCCCAGCTTCGTCGACCGGGCGCCGCCGGCCATCGTCGAGAAGGAGCGCGAGAAGCACGCCGCCGCCTTCGCCCAGCGCGAGAAGATCGCCGCCGCCCTGGAACGGCTGCGGGAGCTGGCGTGAGCGGGGGGGCGGCCGGGCCGCGCCTCCCCGGCCTGGACGCCGACGCCTGGGCCGTGATCCGGGCGGGGCTGGCCGAGGACCTGGGGCCGTCCGGGGACGTCACCTCCCAGGCCCTGATCCCCGAGGGCGCCCCGGGGAGGGCCCACCTGCTGGCCCGGGAGCCCCTGGTGGTCTGCGGCCTCTCCGTCGCCGCCGCGGTCTTCCGGCACCTGGACCCCGACGCCGTGTTCGTCCCCCGGGCCCAGGACGGCGACCACTGCGGGGGCGAGCGCCACGTGCTGGCCGAGGTGTCGGGAGACCTGCGGGCGCTGCTGGCGGGGGAGCGCCTGGCCCTGAACCTGCTCCAGCGGCTGTCGGGGATCGCCACCTTCACCGCCCGCTTCGTCGCCGAGGTCCAGGGGACCCACGTGCGCCTCGTGGACACCCGCAAGACCACGCCGGGCCTCAGGACCCTCGAGAAGTACGCGGTGCGGGTCGGGGGAGCCCACAACCACCGCATGGGCCTCTTCGACGGCGTGCTGATCAAGGACAACCACCTGGCGGTGTGCGGATCGGTGGGCCAGGCGGTGGGCCGTGCCCGGGCCCGCTGCCACTCCCTCCTCCGGATCCAGGTGGAGGTCGAGTCCTTGCGCCAGCTCGAGGAGGCCGCCGCCGCCGGGGCCGACGCGGTGCTCCTGGACAACATGGGGATCCCCGAGATCCGGGCGTGCGTGGCGTGGGCCCGGGAGAAGGCCCCCGACCTGCTGCTGGAGGCCTCGGGCGGCGTGCGCCTGGACAACGTCCGGGCCATCGCCGAGGCGGGGGTCCACCAGGTCAGCGCCGGTGCCCTCGTCCACCAGGCGCGGTGGGTCGACGTAAGCATGGACATCCAGGCCACGGGCGCGGCCGCGACGTGAGGGAGGACGGGCGCGAGGGGTGCTCCGGCGCGCCGCCGCAGCGTCGGCTGGAGACCTGCGCCTCCACCAACTCCGAGGCCGCGGCCTGGATGGCGGAGGGGGCTCCCCACGGCGCGTCGGTGGTGGCGGACGCCCAGACCGGGGGCCGCGGCCGACGGGGCCGCTCCTGGTACTCCCCCCCCGGCGCCGGGCTGTGGGTCTCCGTGGTCCTGCGCCCGCGGATCGGGGCCCAGGCGGCGCCCCTCCTGGCCGTGGCGGCGGGCGTCGCCGCCCGGGACGCCCTCGCCGCCGCGGGGGTCCCGGGCGTCACCCTCAAGTGGCCCAACGACCTCATGCTGGCGGGCCGGAAGATGGGGGGCGTGCTCGCCGAGCTCCACGGCCGCGGGGCGGAGGGGGGCCTGGCCTGCGTGCTGGGCCTCGGCGTCAACCTGTCCCTGCCCGCCGACGCCTTCCCGGAGGAGCTGAAGGCCACCGCCACCAGCCCGCTCCGGGAGGTCGGCGCCGCCCCCGACCGGGACGCCGTCCTCGATGCCTTCCTCCCGGCCCTCCTCGCCGCGGTCGAGGCCCTCGAGTCGGACGGGGGGAGCGCCCTGGTCCGCTCCTTCGCCGCGTCCCTCCACGGCCTCGGCTCCCGGGTGGAGGTGACCCTCCCCGGGGGAACGCTGCGGGGGATCGCGGAGGGGATCGGCCCCGGAGGGGAGCTGCTGGTCCGGGACGGGGAGGGCGCCCTGCGGCGCGTCCTGGCGGGGGACGTCCGCCTGGTGGAGGGCCCGGGGGCCGGGTAGGCCGGTCCGCGCCCTGGCTGCCAGAGTCACACCGTGGATGGAGGCGCGCCCATGCTCCTCGTGATCGACGTCGGCAACACCAACACCGTCCTGGGCCTGTACCGCGGCCCCGAGCTCGTGGACTCCTGGCGGATCGAGACCCGCAAGGGGAGGACCGGCGACGAGCACGCGCTCCTGGTGCGGCAGCTCCTGGGCCTCCGGGACGTCGCCCCGTCGGAGATCGAGGCGGTGGTCATCGGCTCCGTCGTCCCCTCGCTGGCCCTTTCGCTTCAGCGCATGGGCGAGAAGGTGTTCGGCCGTCCCCCGGTCTTCGTCGGCCCCGGCACCCGCACGGGGATGCCCATCCTCACCGAGAACCCCCGCGAGGTCGGCGCCGACCGGATCGTGAACGCCGTCGCCGCCTACGAGGTGGTGCGGGGGCCCTGCGTCGTCGTGGACTTCGGGACCGCCACCACCCTCGACTGCGTCAGCGCGGCGGGGGAGTACCTGGGGGGCGTCATCGCCCCCGGCTACGGGATCTCCGCGGAGGCGCTGTTCAGTCGCACCTCCAAGCTGCCCCGGGTCGAGGTGTCCCGGCCCCCCCGGGTCATCGGCCGGAACACCGTGCACTCGATCCAGGCGGGCCTCTACTACGGATACGTAGACCTCGTGGACGGCCTGTGCCGGCGCGTGGTCCGGGAGATGCGTGGCGACGCCGCCCCGAGGGTGCTGGCCACCGGCGGGCTCGCCGGCCTCTTCGCCGAGGCCAGCCGGGCCATCCACGAGGTGCGGGAGGACCTGACCCTGGTGGGTCTGCGGATCCTCTGGGAGCGGAGCAAGGCGGGACCCTGACCCCGGCGCTCCGTCCAGGACGGCGTCAAGCCCGCGGGGCCCGGGAGACCGTGCGATCCCGCCCTTGTGCCCGGCGCCGTCTCGGGTACACAATCGTTCCGCCTCCGTTCCCATCACGGGGCGATGGTGTGTCAGCGCCCGGGGGGGCGCACGCAGCGAGGCGGTCCCGTCTCGTGGGCCGCCGGGGAGAGTGGCTGAGCCCATGAAACACAGCGAAGCGCGGGACGTGCGGACCTTCGCCCTGATCGGGCACGGGGGCTGCGGGAAGACCTCCATCGGCGACGCGATCCTCTTCCTGTCCGGGGCGAACAGCCGTCTCGGGAAGGTGGACGACCGGTCCAGCGTGCTCGACCACGAGCCGGAGGAGCAGGAGAAGGGCCACTCCCTCTCGGCGCACTTCGCTTCCGTGGACTGGGACGGGCGCCGCCTCCACGTCGTGGACACCCCGGGGGACGGCAACTTCGCCTACGAGGCGTGGATCGCCCTGCACGGCGTCGACACGGCCGTGCTGGTGGTCAGCGCAGTCGACGGCGTCGAGGTCGGCACCGAGAAGACCTGGGGCTTCGCCACCGAGCTCGGCCTCCCCCGGGTGGTGTTCGTCAACAAGGTGGACCGGGAGCGCGCCGATCCCGCCGTAGCGGTGAAGGACGTCGAAGACAGGCTCGGCGTGCGGGTGGTGCCCCTCCAGGTCCCCATCGGCCGGGAGGCCGGCTTCCGGGGCGTCGTGGACCTCGTCCGCCAGAAGGCCCTGATCTTCGCCCCGGGCGGGGGCGGCAGGGTCACGGTGGAGGCGATCCCCGAGTCCCTGGCAGACGAGGTGCGCGCCGCCACCGAGGCGATGATGGACGCCGCGGCGAGCGCCGACGACGAGCTCATCGAGAAGTTCCTGGAGGCCGGCGAGCTCACCGAGGACGAGCTCCGGGTCGGCCTCGCCAAGGGCATCGCCCAGGGGGCCATCGTCCCCGCCCTGTTCGGCTCCGCGACGGCGAACGCGGGGGTCGCACAGCTCCTGGACCTGACCTCGGTCCTCCCCGGCCCCCTGGGGACCCCTGCCCGCCGGGTGCACCGGGGGGACGAGGAGGTGACGGTCCCTCCCGATCCCGCCGGTCCCTTCTTGGGGCTGGTGATCAAGACCTTCATCGATCCCTTCGCGGGGAAGGTGAACGTCTTCCGCGTCCTCTCGGGCACGGTGGCCGCCGAGGCCCCGGTCCTCAACAGCGGCAAGGGGACGCGGGAGCGCCTGGCCCACCTGTCGATGCTCCGGGGCAAGAAGCAGGAGCCCATCGACCAGGCCACGGTGGGGGACGTCGTCGCCGTCGCCAAGCTGAAGGAGACGGCGACCCTCGATACACTGTGCGACGAGTCGGCGGCCCTGCGGGTGCCGCCGCCGCCGATCCCCCAGCCCATGATGTCGTACGTCGTCCGGCCGAAGTCCAAGGGGGACGAGGACAAGGTCAAGGGAGCGATCCTGAAGCTGCTGGAGGAGGACCCCAACCTCCACATCGGCCACGACGAGCTCACCAAGGAGATCGTGCTGTCCGGGATGGGCCAGCAGCACATCGAGATCAACGTCAGGCGACTCCGGCGGAAGTACGGCGTCGACGTCGAGCTCGACCTGCCCCTGGTGCCCTACAAGGAGACCATCAAGGGCAGCGCCCGGGTGCAGGGCCGGCACAAGAAGCAGACGGGAGGCCGGGGCCAGTTCGCCGACACCTGGATGCGCGTCGAGCCCCTCCCCCGGGGGGGAGGCTTCGAGTTCGTGGACGAGATCGTCGGCGGCGCGGTGCCCCGCCAGTACATCCCCGCCGTCGAGAAGGGGGTCCGCGAGACGATGGCCCGGGGCGTCCTCGCCGGGTACCCCGTCGTCGACGTGAGGGTCACCCTCGACGACGGGGGCTACCACGCCGTCGACAGCTCCGAGATGGCCTTCAAGACCGCGGCGAGCAAGGGCTTCAAGAAGGGCTTCATGGACTGCCGCCCCACCCTCCTGGAGCCCATCTACGACCTGGACGTCCTGGTCCCCGAGGAGAGCGTCGGGGACATCATGGGGGACATCAACGGCCGGCGGGGCCGGGTCATCACCATGGAGAACCGCGGTCGGAGCACCCTGGTCAAGGCCCAGGTGCCCCTGGCGGAGCTCCTGACCTACGCCCCCGACCTGCGCTCCATCACCGGGGGGAAGGGCTCGTTCACCATGTCCCTCTCCCACAACGAAGAGGTCCCTCCGCACCTCCTGCCGAAGCTGGTCGCCGAGTCGAAGCGCAAGGTCGAGGAGGAGGAGGACTGATCTCCCGGAGCCGGGTGGCGGCCCCCCCCTGCCCGGTCCACCCCGGACCGCTCGCGCCCCCGCTCGTGTAGAATCCCCTCATCGGGAGCCCGACGGAGTCGAGCCGGTGGAGAACTTCGAGGAGATCGCCGCGTCCTTCGGCGTGCCGGAGCCGCTGAGGCCGGCGCTCGCGCCGGACGCCCCCAGCCGGGGGAAGGTCCCCATCGCCCGGGCCGTCCTGCCCGCGCCGCCGAAGGTCCAGATCGCCATGGCGTACCTGCTGCTCGGCGATCCGGACCCGGAGATCGCCGAGACCGCCCGGCGGACCCTCTGCGAGATGCCGCCGCGGGTCGTGGTCGACGCCATCTCGGGGGAGTCCCACCCGAAGGTGCTGGAGTTCTTCGCGTACCACCAGCGGGACGCGAAGGTGCTGGAGAAGGTGGCCCTCCAGCACCAGGCGAACGACCGGACCCTCTGCTACCTCGCCGAGACGGCCCCGGAGCGGGTCGTGGACATCGTCGCCAGCAACCAGGAGCGCCTGCTCATCGCGCCGCAGATCTACCTGCACCTGCGTGCGAACCCCGCGACGCCCCGGGCGACCCTCTACCGGGTCGCCACCTTCCAGCGGATGTGCGGGATCGACCTGGCCGAACTGGAGGCCCGGTACGCCACCCCGTCGCCTCCTCCCGCCCCGCCCGCGGAGGAGCGGCCGGCGGTGGAGCCCGCCGCCCCCGCGGCCGCATCCGCCGGGATCGTCCCGGACCTCGATCCCGACGATCCCCTCTCCGCCCTGCTGGAGGAGTTCGGCATGGGCCGGGCCGAGCCCTCCGCCCCGGCACCCGAGCCTTCGCCCTCCGCAGCGCCCTCCGCGCCCCGGCCCGCCATCGCCGTCGACTCCGCGGCCCTGAGCAACCTGAGCCTCCTGGCGCAGACGGAGTTCGACTTCGGCTACGGCGACGACGACGAGGCGTGGGACCAGGACCTGATCGCCGACCACGGGGAGAGGCCCGACGACGACGTCATCCAGAGCATCGCCACCAAGATCGCCCAGCTCACCACCGGGCAGAAGATCAAGCTTGCCTACGTGGGGAACAAGGAGGTCCGGGAGCTCCTGGTCCGCGACCGGAACAAGATGGTCGCCTCCGCGGTGGTGAAGAGCGGCCGCATGACCGAACCCGAGGTGGTGCGGGTGGTCCAGAACCGCAGCATCCACGACGAGGTCCTGCGGATGGTCGCCTCGAACCGGGAGTGGCTGCGGCGCTACCCGGTGAAGGTGGCGCTGGTGGGCAACCCCAAGTGTCCTCTCCCGGTCGCCGTGGGGATCATCAGCTCCCTCCAGGTCCGCGACCTGAAGCTGCTGGCCAACAACCGCAACGTCTCCAGCGTGGTGTTCAGCGCCGCGGGGAAGATGCTCAAGGAGCGCAAGCAGACATGAGGAGCGGAGCACCGCTTCCCTTGCGCGGCCGGAGCGCAACCCCCGGGTGCACGAGGGTCCGGGGTCCCGGAGAGGAGTGAGGGTGGACGGCGCCGGAAGACGTGTCGAAGCGCGGATCCTGTTCGTCGGTCCTCCGACGGTGGACACCTCCGCGACCCTGCGGGCGATCGCCCGGAGGCTCCGCCCCGACCAGGTCGGCCCCCTCACCCTCGGGGGAGGTCCGGGGGACGCCGAGGTCTTCATGCTGCCCGTGGAGCTGGGCCAGGTGGGGCGTCTCGCCGTGGCCCTGCACCTGGTGGCGCCGGTGCCGGGGGGGACCGCCGCCGACGAGCTGGAGGCCCTGGTGGAGGAGAGCGACGGGATCGCCTTCGTCTCCAGCCTCGACCCCGTGGAGTTCGAGGGTGCGGTCTCCCTCGCCGACCAGATCGATCGCCTGCTGAGCCCCAGGCGCATCGAGGGGCTCCCCCCTCCCGTGGTCTTCCTGTACAGCCTCGGCACCACCGAGGTGGAGCTCCCCCTCGACGTCGTCGACGCCTCCCTGAACCCCCTGGCGGCGCCGCGGTTCGTCCTCCAGGAGGGCGACGAAAGGCCCCTGCTCCTGGCGGTGAAGGAGATCGCCAAGACGGTGGTCCGTCACCGCCGCGCCCTCGGGGACGCCGACGCCGCCGGGGAGGGGCCGCCAGGGGGCCCGCCCCCCGGGGAGGTGCCGCCCGCCTCTTGGGAGGACCTGGCGGCGCGCCCCGATCCCGGCCCCCCAAACCCGCCGACGGAGGAGGAGTTGCCGGACTGGGCGCGGGGGCTGGGGCCGACATCGGCGGAGCTTCCCGCGGCGGAGATCGGTGACGCCGGGGCTGCGGAGGACGACGAGGACTCCGGCAGCACCTTCGTGATCGGCGGCGCCGACGGACCGCCGGTGGCCGGGGCGTGGGATCCGCAGGAGTCCAAGGGGGCGGCGGAGTCGGGGCTCTTCCGCTCGTGGGGCGTGGACCCCGAGCCGCCGGATCTCGATCCCGAGAGCCTGGATGCGTCCGAGAGCGAGGAGTTCGACGCCACGCTGGAGGCGGCCATCCGTGACCTGCTGGGGGACGGATCCGCGGGGTTGGGCGAGCTCCACGCCGAGCCGGGCCTCGCGGACCTGGACGGCGGCCTGCCGTCGGTCGACTCCGATCCCTCGTCCCCGGGAGACCCCGGGGAAGAGGAGGGGTTCGTCCTGCACGTCCCCGAGCCCGGCGAGGACGTGGAGGGGGAGCCCGAGTTCGCCCTGGACCTCTCGGGCCTCTTCGACGGTGGCCCTGCCCCTGGGAGCGACCCGATCCCTGGCGAGGACTGCGAAGGATCGGAGGCGGGGATCGATCCCGTCGCCCCCGGGGCTGACGAGGATCTTGCCTTCGATGTCGAGGCGGTCCCCGAAGGAGGAGACGCCGGGCCCGCCGTCCAGGTCACGTCGTGGGGGGGCGCCCGACTGACCCACGTCGGGATGGCCCAGCAGGTGTCCGCCACGGCCATCGAGATCCCCATCGGGATCGACGTGGAGGGGGGCACCCGCCACCTGGTCCTGAGGGTGGACGTGCGGGCGGTGGCCCAGCCACTCCTGGAGGACTGATCGGGGGTGGTGGGGCGCCTGGCCTCGGCCCTCGTCGGGATCGGCGGCCTGCTCTTCTCGGGGGGCGTCCGGGCGGCGGGGGGAGCGCCGGGGGAGCCCCTCGCCCGGGCCCTCGCCGCCGCGCGGGCGGAAGCGACGGGAGCGCTCGCGACCCTGGACCCCCGCCTCGACGCGCCCGCGGCCCGCCTCTGCGCGCTCGCATCCTCCCCCCTCGCCCCCCCCGATGGCGAGGAGTTCGCCGCCGTCCGGACGGCCTTGTGGGCGGCGGGGGTGGGCGACTTCGAGTTCACGTGGCGGCGGGCTCGCTTCCGCGGCGGGGCGGACGTCGCCGCGCTGGCCGCCCGGCTCTCGGGGGAGGTCGCCGGTGTCCCCTACACCCACTTGGGGGCGGCCCTCGTGCCCGATGAGGGGGAGGGCGGCTGCGCGGCGGTGGTGTGGACCCGGCGGCGGGCCTTCCCCCGGGGGCCCCTCCCCGGGACGTTGCTGGAGGGGCGGGGCCGGCTGGACCTGACCCTCGCCCGGGGCCTGGAGCGCCCCCGGGTGGTGGTCACCCTGCCCAGCGGGGGGGTCCAGGCGGGACGGATCGCCGCGGACGGCGACGGCTGGACCGCGGAGTTCCCGTGGGTCCCCGGGGATCGACCCCAGCGCGTGGAGGTCCTGGCGGAGGGAGAGTCGGGGACCGAGGTGCTCCTCCTCTTCCAGGTCGGCGCCCCCCACGACGCTCCCGGGGGCGCGGCGGACGGCGCCGAGCCCCGGGACGCCGGCGAGGCCGAGAGGGCGCTCCTGGACTGGATCGGCGCCGAGAGGGCCGCCGCCGGCCTCCCCCCCCTCGCCGAGGCGCCCCCGCTCCGGGACGCGGCCCGGGGCCACAGCGAAGCCATGCGGGAGGGCGGCTTCTTCGGGCACGTCGATCCCTCCCGGGGGACCCTGGTGGAGCGCCTGGGCGCCCAGGACGTCCTCTACAGCCTCGCCACCGAGAACGTCTCCCGGACGGCCTCCATCGCCGTCGCCCACGACTGCTTCATGGCGAGCCCGGGCCACCGGGGCAACGTGCTGGACCCCCGGGCGACCCACGTCGGCGTGGGCGTCGTGCGGGAGGGGGAGGCGTGGTGGGTGACCGAGGTCTTCGCCCGCCTCCTGCCGGCGGGGGACGGCGACGGGATCCGGTCCGCCGTGGTGCAGCGCATCGCCGCCGTGCGCGAAGGGGCGGGGCTTCCCCCCCTCACCGAGCGCCGGGTGCTCTCGGACCTCGCCCAGGAGATCGCCGAGGAGGCCGCCCGGGAGGGGAGGCCGAGCCTGGTCCGGGAGGAGGCCCGGCCGGACCTGGGCGATAGGGTCCGCTTCGCCCTGCCCTGGGCCGGGAGGGTCGCCGCCAGTCTGGTGGTCGCCGACACTCCCCAGGCGGTGGGCTCCGCCGGCCCCGTCCTCGACGGGGGGTTCAGCCAGGTGGGTGTAGGGCTCGCCCGCGGTCCCGGCCCCGTCGCCGAGGGGGGGCGCCGCGTGGGGGACGGCCTGCTCTGGGTGGTGCTGGTGCTGGCGGGGCGGGATCAGGACCCGACGCCGTAGCCCTGCCGCAGGTGGATCCGGGGCGGACCGCTGCCCAGGACGACGTCCTCGTCGATCACCACCTCCTTCACATTGGAGCGGCTCGGGATGTCGAACATGACGTCCAGCATCGCCTTCTCCAGGACCGCCCGGAGGCCCCGGGCGCCCGAGCCGAGCTTGAGGCACTGCCGCGCCGCCGCCCCCAGGGCGGCCTCTGTGAAGGTCAGCTTCACGTTCTCGAACTTGAACAGCTTCTGGTACTGCTTCACCAGGGAGTTCCGGGGCTTGAGCAGGATGTCCACGAGCTGCTCCTCCCCCAGGGCGTCCAGGGTGGCCAGCACCGGGAGCCGGCCGATGAACTCGGGGATCAGCCCGAACTCCTCCAGGTCCTCGGTGGTGACCCGGCTCATCAGTCCGCCCTTGCCCTTGACGGAAGGGCTCGCGTCGGCCCCGAAGCCCATGCGCTTCTTGCCGATCCGCCGCTCCACTACCTTCTCGATCCCCTCGAAGGAGCCCCCGCAGATGAACAGGACCTGGGAGGTGTCCACCTGCACGAACTCCTGATTGGGGAGCTTCTTGTTCCCCTTGACCTGCACGTTCGCCTTGGTGCCCTCGATGATCTTCAGGAGGGCCTGCTGCACGCCCTCCCCCGAGACGTCCCGGGTGACGGAGTGGGCGGAGTTCTTCTTGGCGATCTTGTCGATCTCGTCGATGTAGACGATCCCCCGGGCGGCCCGGTCGAGCTGGAAGCGTGCCGCCTGGCAGAGCTGGAGGACGATGTTCTCCACGTCCTCGCCGACGTAGCCCGCCTCGGTGAGGGTGGTGGCGTCGGCGATCACGAAGGGGACGTCTAGGAACCGCGCCAGGGTCTGGGCCAGCAGCGTCTTGCCGGTGCCGGTCGGGCCGATCATCAGGATGTTGCTCTTCTGGAGCTCGACGTCCTTCTGGACCTCGCCGGCGTTGCCGATCCGCTTGTAGTGGTTGTAGACGGCGACCGAGAGCTTGCGCTTGGACTGCTCCTGCCCGACGACGTAGTTGTCGAGGAAGGCCTTGATGTGGGAGGGGGAGGGGAGGCGGCCGTCACTCCACTGGATCGTGCGCGGAGCGGCGTCTTCGCTGATGATGTCGTTGCAGAGAGCGATGCACTCGCTGCAGATGTACACCTTCGGCCCGGCGATGATCTTCTCGACCTCCCGCTGGGACTTGTGGCAGAAGGAGCAGGTGATGTCGCCGGGGCTGAGGTACTTGGGCATCGCCGCTCCCTGATCGCCCACACCGAGCGGACCCGGGGCCTTGGGAGATCCCTCCCGTCGCCACCGGCTCCCACCTGCTCATGATAGGGCCGGGCCGGGTGACCGTCAACGGGCCTCCCCCCGCGCCGATGTCCGAAAAGTCAACGGCAGCAACGACTTGACGCTTCGGCCCGGCACCGCCCGGAGAGCGTCCCACGGTTGGCGAGCGCCCCCGGGGAGCTTATGATCCGCCCTCGTACGCCGATGGAGCCGGCAGGGTGCGTCCCGGCCAGCCTCCCCGGACGGACGGGCACGACCCGGGGGTACGGTGGACTACTACGCGATCCTCGGAGTACCGCGGGACGCGGATCCCGAGCGGATCCGGGCCGCGTACCGGCGCGCCGCCCGGCGGGACCACCCCGACGCTACGGGCGGCGACCCCGCGGCCGAGGCGCGGTTCAAGAGGGTGTGCGAGGCGTACGACGTGCTCTCGGACGCCCACCGGCGCCTCCGCTACGACCGTGACTCCGCGGGGGCTCACCCCGGCGACGCCTGGACCGAGCCTCCGCGGACCGGACCGGCCGGCTTCGAGGAGGTGTTCGGCGGCTTCCGCTCCGGTGTGTACGGCCGCGGGGGGAGCGCCGCGTTCGAGGAGGTGCCCTCCGGGTGGGGGCGGTCCGGCCTCCGGCCGGGGGCCCCCCGCCGCGTCCGGGGGAGGGACCGCGAGCTGGAGATGGACCTCGACCTGGTGGGGGTCGCCCGGGGCGGTTCCCGGCGCGTCCAGTTCTCGCGGCTCGCCCCCTGCGTCGCGTGCGGCGCGTCCGGCGAGGCTCGTGGGATGGCGTGCGGGGACTGCTCCGGGCAGGGCCGCGCCCTCCGCCCCGAGTCGATGGAGGTCCCCTTCCCAGCGGGAGCGAGGCCCGGTTCCCGACTGGTGGTGGCCGGGATGGGGGACTTCGGACCCCTGGGAGGACCCCCCGGCGACCTCTTCGTGGTGGTGCGGGTCCACCCCCACCCCTGGTTCCGGACCGAGGACCGGGACGTCTTCCTGAGCCTGCCCCTCACTCCCCACGAGGCGACGGCGGGCTGCCGGCTGCGCGTGCCCACCCTCTACGGCCCCACCACCGCCAGCGTCCCCGCCGGAGTCCGTCCGGGGCAGCGGCTCCGGCTGAAGGAGAGGGGACTCCCCGATCCCGACGGGGGCCCCTCGGGTCACCAGTACCTCGAAGTGGAGCTGGTCCTTCCCGAAGATCCCTCCGAGGAGGCGCGGGAGCTGCTCCGCCGCTTCGACGGCCTGACCGGCCACACCCCCCGCCGCGGCCTCTGGGACCTGTAGGCGCCCGCCGGATCGCCTATGCTGGTCCTTCGGCCACGGCGCCGGGTGAGGACCCCAGGATGACGACGGACACGCCGAGGCGGGCCTGGATCGTGAAGTCCGAGCCCGAGGTGTACCCCTGGGCCCAGCTCGTGGCCGACGGCCGCACGGCGTGGAGCGGGGTGCGGAACTTCCAGGCCCGCAACTTCCTGCGGGCCATGGGCTCCGGGGATCGGCTGCTCTACTACCACAGCTCCGGCGAGAAGGCCGTCGTCGCGGTCGCCCAGGTGACGCGGGAGCACTACCCCGATCCCACCGCCCCCGGCGAGGACTGGAGCGCCGTGGACGTGGTGCCCCTGGTGGCGCTGGCCCGCCCGGTGCCCCTGAAGGAGATCAAGGGCCGCCCGGAGCTGGCGGGGATCCCCCTGGTCCGCCAGTCCCGCCTGAGCGTGTCGCCCCTGTCCTGGCCCGAGTATGCGCTGATCTGTGAGATGGGGGGGATCGTCGCGCCCTGATCGTCACGCCGACGCCGGGGCTGGCTCGGCCCCCGTCTCCGGCGCCCGGACGGTCGACGCCTCGGGGCGGCCGCCCCGGAAGGCGACGTCCAGCACCCCGTCGATGGTCTCGACGAAGGTGTACGCCATCTCGACCCGGAGGGGCTCGGGGATGTCCAGGAGGTCCTTCTCGTTCTGGCGCGGGAGGATCACGGTGCGGATCCCCGCCCTCCGGGCCGCCAGCACCTTCTCCTTGATGCCGCCCACGGGCAGCACCTTGCCCCGAAGGGTGATCTCCCCCGTCATCGCCACGTCGTCCCGCACCAAGCGCCCGGTCAGCAGGCTGACGAGGGCCACCGTCAGGGTCACCCCCGCGGACGGACCGTCCTTGGGGATGGCGCCCGCGGGGATGTGGACGTGGAGGTCCTGGTTCTTGAAGAACTCCGGGTCGATCCCGAAGTCCCGGGCCTTGCTCCGGATGTAGGAGAGGGCGGTCTCGGCGGACTCCTTCATCACCTCCCCGAGCTGGCCGGTGACCCGGAAGGACTTGCCACCCTCCATGCGGGTCGCCTCGATGAACAGGATCTCGCCGCCGGCGGGCGTCCAGGCGAGGCCCACCGCGACCCCGGGGACGTCCGTGCGTTCGGCGATCTCCGGGAAGAAGCGTCGCGGTCCCAGCAGGCCGACGAGGTCTTGCCCCCGGACCTCCTTTCGGAAGGGCTCGTCCTTGGCGACCTTCCGGGCGATCTTCCGGCACACCGCCGCGATCTGCCTCTCCAGGTCCCGGACCCCCGCCTCCATGGTGTAGGAGCGGATGATCTCCTGCACCGCGTCGTCGGCCAGGCGGAGCTGCCCCCGCTTGAGGCCGTTCTCGCGGATCTGCTTGGCCACCAGGTGGCCGCGGGCGATCTCCAGCTTCTCTTCCTCGATGTAGCCCGGGAGCTCGATGACCTCCAGGCGGTCCTTGAGGGCGGAGGGCACCGTCTCGGTCACGTTGGCGGTGCAGATGAACATGACCCGCGAGAGGTCGAAGGGAACGTCGAGGTAGTGGTCGACGAAGGAGTTGTTCTGCTCCGGGTCCAGGGCCTCCAGCAGGGCCGACGCCGGGTCCCCCCGGAAGTCGGTGCCCACCTTGTCCAGCTCGTCCAGCACGATCACCGGGTTGCGGGTCCCCACCCGCCGGATCGCCTGGATGATCCTCCCCGGCAGGGCCCCGATGTACGTGCGCCGGTGGCCCCGGATCTCGCTCTCGTCCTTCACGCCCCCCAGGGCGATCCGGGCGAACTTGCGCTTGAGGGCGCGGGCGATGGAGCGTCCCAGGGACGTCTTGCCCACCCCCGGAGGGCCCACGAAGCACAGGATGGGACCCTTCATGTCGGGCTTGAGGCGCCTCACGGCGAGGTACTCGAAGATCCTCTCCTTCACCTTCTCGAGGCCGCTGTGGTCCTCGTTCAGGATCGCCTCGACCCGGGCCATGTCGGTGCGGTCCCGGGTCTCCTTGTGCCACGGCATCGAAGCCAGCCAGTCGAGGTAGGTGCGGCTGACGGTGTACTCGGCGGCCTCGGGGTGCATCCGCGCCATGCGCTCCACCTCCCGGAGCGCCTCCCGCGTCGCCTCCTCGGGCATCCGCGCCTTCTCGATCCGCTTGCGGAACTCGTCGACCTCGCTCGCCGTGGAGTCGATCTCCCCGAGTTCCCCCCGGATCACCCGGAGCTGCTCCTTCAGGTAGTACTCCCGCTGGTTCCGGTCCATGGCGGTCTGGACCTGGCGGTGGATGTCCCCGTGGAGCTCGGCGACGGAGCGCTCTCGGGCGCACAGGCGCAGCACCCGCTTGAGCCGCGCCGCCACGTCGGCCTCGGCGATCAGCTCCAGGGCTTCCCCGGGCTTGAGGGGGAGGTTGCCCGCGACGTAGTCCGCGACCCGCGCCGGGTCCTCCAGGCGGGCGATCACCGTCTCGAGCTCCGGGGGCAGGTTGGGGGCCGTGCCGAAGTAGCGGCGGAACTCGTCCCGTACCGCCTCCGTCAGCGCGGCCACCTCGGCGGCGTCCCCCACCGCCTCGGGGACGACCTGGTAGCGGACCCGCAGGAAGGGGCGGCGGGCGACGGCCTCCACGACGCGGGCGCGGGCGACCCCCTCCACGAGCACCCGGAACGAGCCGTCGGGGAAGCGCAGGGCCCGGAGCACCCGTCCCAGGGTGGCCGCCCCATGGAGCTGCTCGACCCCCGGCTCCTCGATCTCGGGGTCCTTCTGGGTCGCGAACAGCACCTCGGCGCCCTCGCCGCCGCTCCGGCCGATCACCTTCAGCGACGGGGCTCGCTCCACGAGGATGGGGGCGATCATGCCGGGAAAGAGCACCATGTCGCGCATCGGCAGTACCGGCGCGACGGAGACGGTCTTCTCGGAGGTCATCGGGTTCCTCTTCGGACGGGGCGTGCGGAGACATCCGCCGGCCGGGGCCGGCGCGGCGCGCCCATCATACGAACTGCTGGATGAAGGTGCGCCCTCTGAGGAGGGTGACGGCGTGACGGCCCGGCAGATCGAGCATCTGCGCGACGGCCGCGGGGGTGGTGGCGTCGGCGTCACCGACCCGCAGGATCACGTCGCCGGCCTGGAGGCGCCCCTCGGCCCGTCCGCCTCGGCCGACCTCGGTGACCACGACCCCGCCGCCGAGTCCGATGCGGGCGAGGGAGTCCTGGAGGTCGTCGGGGGTGGGCTCGAGGCGGATCCCCACCGCCTCGGACACCGCCGGCCGCCTGGCCAGCTCCTCGGGATCCCCGAGGCTGGCGATCAGGACATGCCCCTTGCCGTCCCGGAGCAACTCGATCTCGACGGGCGCCCCCACCGCGTACAGTCCCAAGGCCCTCGCCGCGGCGTCCGCGTCGTTCACCGCCGTCCCCCCGAGGCGGAGCAGGACGTCGCCGGGTCGGATCCCCGCACGGGCGGCGGGGGAGTCGTCCAGCACGTCGGTGATGGGGACTCCCGCCGGGACTCCCGGGGGCCGGGTGAGGCCGAAGGTCACCCCGAGGTAGCCCCGGGAGAACCTCCCGTGCTTCTCCAGGACCTCCACGATCCGGGCGATCACGTTCGAGGGGATGGAGAACGCCAGCCCCTGCCCGTTCGCCTGGACGAGGGTGTTCATGCCGATCACCTCCCCCGCCATGTTGAACAGGGGGCCGCCACTGTTCCCGGGGTTGATGGCGGTGTCGGTCTGGATGAAGTCGTCGGGTCCCTGGCGGAATCCCAGGGCGCGCCCCTTGTAGCTGACGATGCCCGTGGTCAGGGAGTGGCCGAGGCCGAAGGGGTTGCCGATGGCGAAGACCTGGTCGCCCACCTGCACGCGGTCGGAGTCCCCGAGGACCACGGGCTGGAGCCCCGCCGCGCCCTCGATCCTCAGGAGCGCGATGTCGGTCTCCTCGTCGGCGCCCACCACCGTCGCGGGGTGCTGGCTGCCGTCAGCGAGCTGGACGAAGACCCGGGCGGCGTGGTCGGTGACGTGGTGGTTGGTGAGCACCGAGCCGCCGGCGTCCAGCAGCAGCCCCGATCCCCGACTCTCCCGAGTCTCCTCGGGCACGTCCACCTGGGGTCGGCCCGTGAAGGGGTTCCAGGAGCGCCGGGGCCTGCCCCGGAAGACCTGGACGGTGGCGATGTTCACGACCGAGGGCTTGAGGCGCCGGTAGAGGTCGGTGAGGGGAGCGGGAGGGGGGAGGGGATCGCCGGGCAGGGCCGCGGGACGGATGAGCCCCGGACCCGCCGATCCGGAGTCGGAGCCGCGCCCTCCGTCCGCGCCGTCCAGGGCCAGCCGGTACATCCACGGCGACGCCCAGATCCCGGCGACGAAGCACAGGACGCCGATCAGGAAGACCCAATGTCGCGGCATTCGCCTGGCCCGGCATCAAGGGCCCCTTCCACAACCCCGCACCTGCTGCGGCGAACGATGCGGGGCGGCTGCGGCGTCGCTGCACCCCACTTCTCCTGCGACGTACTGTCCAGTACGCCTCGGAGGAGCGGGGCCCCGCTCCTTGCATCCACCTCCGCCTCACTCGCCTCGCGACGGTGCCAGGTCGTGAAAGGGGCCCTAAAGGTTCGAAGCTGCTACCGCTTGGGCGGGTTGTCAAGGGCCGCGGCCCCGGATGCCACGCGGCGGGCCCCGGCGCGAAAGGACGCACCCGTGGCGCCGAAAGGGACTCCGGGCCGGTCGAGCGGGCGATCCCTCATCGGAGGGAACCCGGCTTGCCGTCGCGGAGTCCCAGTGTTCGGCGAGCCGGTCGGACCGGGCGTCGGGATGCCCGCGCCCCCGGAGCGCCACGTGTAGGGAGGGTGTCCGTGGACACCCTTCAGAAGGAATAGCCGGAACCACCCGTCGGTTAGCAGCCTCGGAGGACTCGCGATGACGGCGCCGATCCCCATGTCCCCCTCCCCGCGGCCGGCCCCCCAGGGTCCGCGGCGGGAGGTGAGGGGGAGCGACTCCATCCGTGCCTACATGGACCAGGTGCGGCGGGTGCCCCTGCTCACCCGCGAGCAGGAGGTCGAATTGGCGATCCGCCACCGGGACTGCGGGGATCCCGGCGCGGCCCGGCGGCTGGTGGACGCCAACCTGCGCTTCGTGGTGCGGGTGGCCCTGGGCTACCGGCGCTACGGCGTGCCCCTCCCCGACCTGATCCAGGAGGGGAACCTCGGCCTGATCCAGGCGGTGGAGCGGTTCGATCCGACGCGGGGGATCCGCCTGATCTCCTACGCGGTGTGGTGGATCCGGGCCTACATCCAGTCCGCGGTGCTCCGCTCGTGGTCCGTGGTCCGGGTGGGCACCACCCACACCCAGAGGCGCCTCTTCTACCGTCTGCCGTCGGAGGCGGCGGCGGCGGTGGCGGGGGGCGGTACCGCCGGTGGAGCGGAGGAGCTGGCGGAGCGGCTGGGGGTCCCCCCGCGGGAGGTCCGCGACATGCAGCGGCGCCTGGCTGGCCGGGACGTGTCCCTGGACGCGCCCGTCGACGACGACCGGGGCTTCTCGCCCATGGACCGCCTCGCCGACGGCGGGCAGGACCCCGAGACCGAGGCCGCGGACGCCCAGGACCGGGCGGCGAGGCGCGATCGGCTCCGGGACGCCCTGGGCTGCCTTCCCGCCCGGGAGCGGGCCATCGTCGAGCAGCGTCACCTCGCCGAGGAGCCCCGGACCCTCGCCCAGCTCGGCGAGGATCTCGGACTTTCCCGGGAGAGGGTGAGGCAGCTCGAGTGCGCCGCCCTCGTCAAGCTCCGCAGAGCCCTGTTCGCCGACGCAGCCTGAGGTCCTCCGCCCCGGCGTCACGCTCGTCCCGGGCTGGCGCGGGGATCCGCCAGGCCGTACACTCAACCGGAGCGCCCCCCCCAAAGCCACAGCGCCCCCCGGTCTCCCCCCGGGGGGCGGGAGCCAGTCCGCGTGGAGGACCGTTCCGAGAAGCCGTCCGCGTTCGAGCCGACGCGGTTTGGCAAGTACCTCCTCGTCGAGCGCATCGCCATCGGCGGCATGGCCGAGGTCTACAAGGCCAAGTCCTATGGCCTGATGGGCTTCGAGAAGCTCCTGGTCATCAAGAAGATCCTGCCCCGCCTCAGCCGCAACCGCGAGTTCATCCAGATGTTCGTCAACGAGGCCAAGATCGCGGTCTCGCTGAACCACGCGAACATCGGCCAGGTGTACGACCTGGGCAGGGTAGGGGGGGACTACTACATCGCCATGGAGTACATCCATGGCCAGGATCTCATGCGGATCATGCGGCGCGGGCGCTCCCTGGGCCGCGGCATGGACGCCCGCCTGGGCGCCTTCCTGATCTCCGAGGTCGCCCGGGGTCTGGAGTATGCCCACCACCTGCGGGACCCCGCGGGGAGGCCCCTCCAGGTGGTCCACCGGGACATCTCCCCCCACAACGTCCTGATCTCCTTCGAGGGGGACGTGAAGCTCCTGGACTTCGGGATCGCCCGCATGGGGCGGGAGCTGGAGTCGGGCCAGAAGCCCGCGGGCGGCAAGTTCGGGTACATGTCGCCGGAGCACGTCGGTGAGGGGCCCATCGACCACCGCTCCGACATCTTCTGTACCTGCATCGTCCTCTGGGAGCTGGTCACGGGATCGCGCCTCTTCGCCGGGAAGGACCGGGACGAGAGGCTGGAGCTCATCCGCCAGGCCAGGGTGCCGCCCCCCCACACCGCAAACCCCGAGGTCCCCGAGGACCTGTCGCGCATCGTGATGCGGGGCCTCGCCGCCGATCCCGAGGCGCGATATGCCCGGGCGGGGGACCTCCAGGACGCCCTCGTCGGCTGGCTGCACGACCGGGGGGCGCGGGTGTCCCGGGCGGACCTGGGCTCCTTCGTCCAGGACCTGTTCGCCGACGAGTTCCGCCGGGACACGGCGGGATCGGTCCTGAACGCCCTGGTGGAGGACATCGAGCTCATCGAGGACCCGTCCGCCGACTCGCCCGCCGTCAAGGCGGACCCGAAGGACCGGCGGGAGGACGCCACCGTCGCGTCCCGCTCCACCACCGATACCCCTGGCCTGGGGCGGATGGTGGAAGGGGAGAGGCGGGTGGTCTACGTGCTCGCGGTGGACGTCGTCGGCTTCGCCGACATGGCGCGCAGCGTGGCCGAGGACGACCAGCTCCGGGTGACCTACTCCTTCTTGAAGCGGATCGCCCGGGTGGTGCGGCGATACCGCGGCACCATCGACCGGTTCTACAACGACCGGCTGCTGATCTTCTGGGGCATGCGCCACGCGCGGGAGGCGGACCTGGAGCTGACCCTCCGATGCGCCGACGACCTCCGGCGCTTCTCCCAGCGGCTCCTGGGCTCCCCCAGGGCTCGCCTGCACCTGTCGATGGGGGTCCACCGGGGGCTCCTCATCGTGGGGAGGGACCGGGGCCGCCGCGTGCCCCGCTATACGCCCCGAGGCGATGCCCTCCAGCTCGCCAACACCCTCGCCACCGCCGCCGGCCTCGACGAGGTGCTGGCGAGCGAGGAGGTGATGAGCCTGGCCTCGGAGTTCGCCGACTTCGAGGCATGCGAGCCCGTCCAGGTCAAGGGAGGGAGCCAGCCGGTGCGGCCCTTCCGCCTGCTGGCGGTCGGCCCGGGGGGGATGCGGCGGGCGAGGGGGCGCTGGATCCGGCGCGACGTGGAGTTCGACGCGCTCAAGGAGGTCCTGGCCCGGGTCGCCGGCGGCCGCTCCATGGTGCTGGTGGTGGAGGGGGACGCCGGGGTCGGGAAGAGCCGGTTCCTCCACGAGATCCGGGAGCTCACCCGCGACAAGGGCATCGGCTTCTGGTCCGGTCGGGCCTCGTTCTATCAGCGGGAGGTGCCGCTCCATCCCTTCCAGGACCTGCTGGAGCAGGTCTGCGGCCTGGAGGCGGACGAGCCCGACGACGTGCGGCGGCGGAAGCTCATGCGCCTCCAGGAGCTGGGTCTGGCGCCCCTGGACATCCACCTCGTGGGGCAGCTCTTCGACATCCAGTTCCCGGACTCGAACCTGCGCTGGCTCTCGGGGGACCAGCGGCGGATCGGGCTCTTCCAGGCCATCCGCCGGGTGCTCCGGGGCCTGGCGAAGGACGGCTTCGCCTTCGTCACGCTGGAGAACATCCAGTGGATGGACCGGGTCTCCAAGGAGCTCCTGGCCGAGCTGATCGAACGCCTGCAGGACAGCCGGATCGTGATCGCCGTCACCACCCGCACCGGCGAGCCCCTGCCCTTCGCCGAGGACCCGGAGCGGGTCCGCAGGATCCACCTCGGCCCCATGACCCGGGAGGAGGCGGCCTCGTTCGCGGCGGACTTCCTGGGCGTCGACGCCGTGCACGAGGCGCTGGTGGACCTGGTCTTCCGGGCCTCGGGGGGCAACGCCCTCTTCGTGAAGGAGCTGCTGAAGACCCTCTCCCGGACCGGCGTGGTGGCCGTGACGGACGGGCGGATCGAGTTGAAGGGCAGCCTGGAGCGGGTCGCTGTCCCCGCGACGGTCCAGGACCTGGTCGCCTCCCGACTGGACGACCTCGGGAGGACCGAGCGGGTGGTCCTGGAGGTGGCTGCGGTGATCGGCCGGGCATTCCCCAGGGACGTGCTGGACGAGGTCACCCACCTGGGCGAGGCCCTGGGGCCGGTGCTGGAGAAGCTCAAGAGCTCCGACCTCGTCCGGGACGGGGATCCCGGGGAGGCGACCTACGTCTTCCGCAACAACCTGAGCTGGGAGGTGACCTACGAGGGCATCCTCGCCGCCCGCCGCAGGGAGTTCCACAACCGGGTGGGGGAGGCCATCGAGCGCCTGCGGGGCGACAACCTGCGCCCCCACTACGAGTTGCTGTCGAGCCACTACCAGAAGGGGGGGCTGCTCGCCCGGGCGGCCCGCTTCTCCGAGATGGCCGCGGTGGCCTACTCCCGGGAGGCGTACCAGCGGGACGCCATCCGGTGCTACCAGAGGGCGATCCTGCTCCTGCGGTCGGTGGACGACCATGGGGCGGTGGAGGCCCTGCGGGGCTCGCGCCACCTGGCGGAGCTGCACCTCCGCCTGGGCCAGCTCCACCTGACCAGCGGGGACCTGAAGGAGGCGGAGCGCAACCTCCAGGTCGCCCTGGACTACGCCGGCGAGGCCGAGGCGGAGGACGTGGAGGCCCGGGCTCTCCTGGCCGTCGGAGAGGTCAGCGGGCTGCTGGGGAAGCATCGCCTGTCGGGGAGCTACCTGGAGAGGGCGCGGGAGCAGGCGCTCTCCCTCGGGGACGAGGGCCTGGCCTGCGACGTGGACGAGGAGCTCGCCTCCCACCTCCTGGGGAGGGGGGACATGGAGAGGGCGGAGCCGATCCTGGAGAGAGCCCTCGCCGGCGCGCGGCGCCTGGCGGACCGGGTGCGGGAGGCCCGGATCCTGAGCCGATTTGGGGCGATGGCCAGCAAGAGGGGGGATCCCGAGGCGGCCCGGTCCCGCTACCTGGAGGCCCTGGAGGGGGTGCAGGGCTGCGACGAGAAGGTGCTGAACGGCAGGATCCTCAACAACCTCGGGGTGACCCTCATCCACCTGCACCAGTACGAGGAGGCGCTGCGCTGCTACGAGGAGGCGTACCGGCTGCGGCGGGGCATGGAGTACCAGCGCGGCATGATCGTGAACCTTCACAACATCGGCGACGTGTACTTCCGGATGGGCGAGAACGGGAGGGCCGTCCGGTACTTCACCGAGTCCCTGCGCCTGGCGGAGGAGAACGGGTGGGACGCGGGCCGGGCCATCAACCTCGCCCACCTCGGCTACGTCGATGCCCTGCACGGGCAGTCCGAGCGGGGGCTCGCCCAGCTCCGGGAGGGAGTCTCCCTGGCCGAGCGGGGCGGCGACGAGGAGGCGGCGGCGACGGGGCGGATCTACCTGTCGAAGGTGCTGGCGGCGCGGGGGGAGCACGAGGAGGCCGCCCGCGTCCTGGAGGAGGCGCGCAAGCTCGCGGAGTCGGTGGGCTCCACGCGCCTGGTGCGGGAGATCGAGGAAGTGGGGAGCTGACGTCCCTCGGGGAGCCTACCGGAGCTCGGAGGAGCTCGATGACTGCCGGACCCGGGAGCGCACATCCCCGGACATCCCGTTGCCGACGGTGGCGCCTGTGGGCTAGAAGATCCCGGTCCGTCCATTCACCTCTCCGGGGTCGAACGTGCGCCCTCCCGCCGCCCGCCTCAGGCTCCTCCTGACACCGATCATCGCCCTCCTCGTCGCCAGCGGGGCCTGTGCACCCGAACCCGATCGGCCCTCGGGGGACGACGATGATGACTCGTGGCTCCCGGATGACGACGACACGTCCGACGACGACACCGGAGGCGACGACGACACCGGGGGCGACGACGACACGGCCGACGACGACACGGCCGACGACGACACGGCCGACGACGACACGGGCTCGCCGGACGACGACACCGGGGGCGACGACGACACGGGCTCGCCGGACGACGACGTGTCTGGCGACGACGACACGTCGGCGGACGACGACACAGCTCCGCCTGTGGACGGCGACGGGGACGGTTACTCCGCGGGCGAGGACTGCGACGACGCCGACCCCGGCGTCCACCCCGGTGCCGCGGAATCCTGCGACGGGCTGGACCAGGACTGCGACGGCGATGTGGACGAGGGTTTCGACGGCGACGGGGACGGCGTCACGACCTGCGCCGGGGACTGCGACGACGGTCGCGCCTACGTCCACCCCGGGGCGCCGGAGCTGTGCGACGGGATCGACGACGACTGCGACGGCGGGGTGGACGAGGGCTTCGATGCCGACGGCGACGGGGTCACGGTCTGCGCGGGGGACTGCGACGACGGCGACCCGGCGGTGCGACCCGGGGTGCCGGAGGCCTGCGATGGGGTGGACCAGGACTGCGACCTGGCGATCGACGACGGCTTCGACGCCGACGGGGACGGCGTCACCACCTGCGGGGGCGACTGCGACGACACCAACGCCGCGCGCTTCCCGGGGGCGACGGAGACCTGTGACGGCGTGGACCAGGACTGCGACCTCGTCGCCGACGACGGGTTCGACGGCGACGGGGACGGCTGGACCACGTGCGCGGGCGACTGCGACGACGCCGCCCCGGGTGTGCGCCCGGGAGTGGCGGAAGCCTGCGACGGCGTCGACGACGACTGCGACGGGGTGGTGGACGAGGGCTTCGACGCCGACACTGACGGCTGGAGCACCTGCGGCGGCGACTGTGACGACGCCGCTCCGGAGGTGCATCCGGGCGCGGTGGAGGCCTGCAACGCCGTCGACGACGACTGCGATGCCGGCGTCGATGAGGGCTTCGACGTCGATGGCGACGGGCGCACGAGTTGCGGCGGGGACTGCAACGATGGGAATGCGGGGGTCCACCCCGGAGCCTCCGAGTCCTGCAACCTCGTGGACGACGACTGCGACGGCGCCCTCGACGAGGGTTTCGACGCCGACGCAGACGGCTACACCACCTGCGGGGGCGACTGCGACGACGGGGCCCCGTCCGTGAGGCCCGGGGCCCTCGAGACGTGCGACGCCGAGGACGACGACTGTGATGGCGCGGTGGACGAGGGCTTCGACGGGGACGGGGACGGCGTGACCTCCTGCGGGGGGGACTGCGACGACGGCGATCCCACCGTCCACCCCGGGGTGGACGAGTCCTGCGACGGCGAGGACGACGACTGCGACGGGACCGCGGACGAGGACTTCGACGGCGACGGAGACGGCCACCTCGACGCCGATACCTGCGGGGGAGGGGCCGGTCTCGACTGCGACGACGACGATGCCGCCGTCCACCCCGGCGCCGAGGAGATCTGCGAGGACGCTGTCGACCAGGACTGCGACGGCGACCCCGACTGCGCCCCCGACTGCCGGCTCGCAGGGGTCTTCGACATGGGGACATCCTTCGACCGGATCGCCGGTGCCGACAGCTATGGGATGGTGGGGTACTCGTCGGCGTTCGGGGACTTCGACGGGGATGGATTCGACGACGTGGTGGTCGGCGCCAAGCAGGGACGCTCCGACAAGGGAGAGGTCTACGTCTTCTACGGGCCGGTCTCGGGCCCCTTCGACACCGACGACGCCGATGTGACCCTGACGGGCGAGGATCCGTACGACTACGCCGGATGGACGGTCGCCAACGCCGGGGACCTCGACGGCGATGGGAACGACGACCTTGCCGTGGGCGCGCCCTACGCCGGGGCCTCTTACGAGGGGAGGGTTTACGTGGTGTTCGGGCCCATCGAGCCCGGTGACTCCCTGGCCGCGGCGGACGTGAAGCTGAGCGGGGAGATGGGCGAGGACTTCGCGAGCTGGTCCATCCGTGGTGCCGGGGACACGGACGGCGACGGCCTCGACGATCTGCTGATCGGCGTGCCCCGAAACGACCGGGACGACACCGACTCCGGCGCCGCCTACCTCTTCCTGGGCAGCTCCCTGCCGGGACCGTCGAGCCTCGGGGAGGCGGACGCGCTCGTCGTGGGTGAGGGCTACAGCGTCGAGTTGGGCGCGGGCGTCGGGGGGGGGGACTTCGACGGCGACGGCTACAGCGACATCGCGGTCGGCGTCCCCGACATCTCCGTAGGAGGCCGCTACGGCAACGGCGTCGTCTACATCTACTTCGGACCGGTTTCCGGCACCCTCGGGCCCTCCGACGCCGACGCGCAGGTCCAGGGGAGCGAGGACCTTCAGCGCGCCGGCGGCTCGTTCGCCGTCGTGGGGGACGTGAACGGCGACGATCACATCGACATGCTGTTCGCGGAGAGCTACGCCGACCTCGGGGGCACGAACTCAGGGGGCTTCTGGCTCCTGCATGGCCCCTTCACCGGAGTGCGTACCCTCGCGTCTCACGTCGCCCGGTTCGCCGGGGAGGCGCCCAGCGATTACGCGGGCGTCCCCGTCGCCGCCGGGGACGTCGACGGTGACGGCCACGCAGATCTCCTCATGGGTGCCGTCGAGAACGACCGCGGCGGTAGCAACTCGGGTGCCGCCTACCTCTTCTACGGTCCGGTGAGCGGTGATCTGGACCTGGGGGACGCGCCGGTGATCCTCGTGGGCGACGCGGCGGGCGACAACTTCGGCGCAGGCGCTTCCGGGGGAGGAGACGCCGACGGCAACGGGTGCGGCGACGTGGTGGTGGGCGCCGCGGGCTGGGACCCGGCGTACCCGGCGGGGTGGACCTACACCGGTGCCGCCTGGATCGTCGGCGAGTGACCCGCCTGAACGGGTTCGGGGCCGGCAGCCGAGGTCCAACCGGGTCCGGTCGCGCCCACGGATGAAGTCATTGGCGACGGCGGCGGCGACGGTTCCCCGTCCGCGGGGTGGCTCCGTCGCCGGCCGCCCCTCCGCCCGGTGAGGTGGAGACTTCGATGGGTTCCTCGGCCTCGATCTCGATCCGCTCCACGTCCGTCCCGCCGAACTGCAGCCCCTCGGGCATGGCGTCGGCGACGATGTCCGAGACCACCATCACGTCTCCGGCGGCGAGGTCCACCCCGCTGTCGCCGAACGAAGCGGGGTCGACGCCGCCCGGGGACGAGAAGTCGTCGTCCCCGTCGGTCTCCAGGGTCGTCGTGGACTCCTCGGGCTCGCCGACCCCGCCCTCGTCTTCACCGTTCGGCACGGCGGGGGCCGCGGGCTCGGGCTCGCCGCCGTCGGAGAGGTGGACGACGGCGGGCACCGCGGCCTCGTCGTCGGGCATGAAGTCCAGGAGCTCCAGGTCCCCCTCCACCGCGTCCACCGTCGGTCCAGCGTCGGACTCCCAGGTCGGGGCCCGACCCTCGCCCTCCGCCACCGCGGGGAGCGCCTCCAGAGCCGCGGGCGTGGCCTCGGGGCCGATGTCGAAGAGGGGCGCGGCGGGCTCCTCGTCGGGAGTCAGGTCGACGGCGTCCAGGGTCTCGCCGTCCCCTTCGTCGGTGAGGACCTCGACGCCGGGTCCCCCCGCCGATCCGCCCCATCCCCGGGATCCGGCCGCGACCTCCGGAGCGGTCTCGCCCCCCAAGGGCACCACCTCGGAGACGTGGCCGAGGAACGGGGCGACGGGAGGGGGCAGGGAGGCCGGGCCCTCGGCGGCGACGTCCAGGCGCCAGCGGGGGACGAGGGGAGCGGTCGCCACCGCCGGGAGCTCGATGCGGTAGGTGGTGGCGTCCTCCGCCACCGAGACCGCCAGCGATCCGCCGGCGAGGCGCGCGAGGGCTGCCGCGTAGGCCAGGCCCGCGGGACCGACGCCAGGGGAGACGGCCGGGCGCGCCGGGGAGTCGAGGCCCTCCAGCGAGCTGGGATCCGCGATCCTGCCGCTGTGGGAGATCTCCAGGGTGGCCGCCCCTCCCTGGGCGCCGGTGCGGATCGCCAGCCGGCGCTCGCCCGCCAGGGACAGCAGGTGGCGGGCCGCGCTGCCGAAGACCTGGACCAGCAGGGGGAAGAGCAGGTGCCCGCGCCCCCTCAGGGCCGGGGGGTCCGCGTAGTGCCGCTCCAGCACGAACTGGGGCAGGTCGTCTCCGGTCGCCAGGTGCAGGGCGCTCTCCACCGCCTCGTTGACCGGGAAGCGGGCGCGGTCGCCGTCGCCGCCGGACTCCAGCGCCGCGACGTAGCGGCGCAGGTCCCGGCCGAGGTTCCGCAGGTCCCGCCGCCGGGCGGCGGAGTCGTCCAGGAGGCGGGGCACGTCGCTCAGGGCGGCGTCGAGGTCCATCCGGCGCACCCGGTCCTCGACCTCGGCGGCGGGGGCGCCGCTCCGCCACGCCTCCACCAGGGAGCGCAGCGCGCGGGCGTGCAGGTCCAGGTGGTCGCCGTCCGCGGCCAGGGCGTCGGCGAGGTGGTCCAGGCGTCCCCGGAACAGCGAGGCGAGGCGGCCGATCACCCCCATCGCCCTCTCCTCGAACAGCGCGCCCTCCAGGGCCTCGCTCTGGGCCGCGTCCCGGACGACCTCCAGAACCCGCGGTCCGTCGGGGCCGGGGAGCAGCGAGGCCTCGATGACGGCGGGGCGGAGCGTCCCATCCAGGGCGGTGAGGGCGACGGCCCGGGACAGGCGCCCCCCATCCAGGACCCGCCGGAAGGACTCCCAGTCGAACCCCGGGACCCTCAGGACCTCCTCGTGGAGGCGGCGGCCGATGGCCCTCTCCCGGGACACGCCGGTGGCGGCCTCGGCGCCGGCGCTCCACGCGGCGATCCTCCCGTCGGGGCCGGCCACCACCAGGCCCAGGAGGGAGATCCCCTCCAGGTGGACCAGCAGCTCGTCCAGGGCGGCGCGGGCGCGGGCGGTCTCGGCCCGGGCGAGCTCCCCGATCTGCCTCAGCTCCGTCTCGCGGCTGTCCAGGCGGGCGGCGAGCCGGGCGGTGGCCTCCTCCTGGGAGGACCGCAGGACCTCCCGCAGGGCCTCGGCCTCGGCGACCAGCGCCGACCCCTCGTCCCGGTGCCGGGCCTCCAGGTCCGCCTCCCGGGCGGCGAGGGCGGCCTCGAAGCGGCGCTCGGCATCCGCCGCGGCGGCGATGGCCCGCTCGCTCTCGGCACGGACCTCCTCGTCGGCGCGGCGCTCCCGCTCCGCCGAGACGGCTCGGAGGGCGGAGATCTCCTGCTCCAGCGCGAGGACGCGCCCCTGGAGTCCGGCCCGGATCTCGTCCTCCCGGCGCTGGGCCTCGGCGGAAAGGGCGCGGTCCCGGGCCTCGATCTCCCGCTCCCTCTCCTCGTGGAGCGCGGCGATCTCCCGCTGGTGTCCGGCCTCCAGGGCCGAGACGGTCCGCTCGTTCTCGGCCTGCAGCGCCTCCCGGGCCGCCTCGAATGCCTCCCGCTGGGCCCCGAGCCGGGCCACGGCCTCGGCTTCCAGGGCGGCGGCGTGCAGGGCCCGCTGGCGGTCCAACTCCTCCGCGTGGCCTTCCGTGAGGGCGCGGACTTCGGAGGCGTGGTGGTCCCGGACCGCGGCGAGGCGGGCCTCGGCCTCCTCCAGGGCGGCCCCCAGGGCCTGCTCCCCCTCCAGGCGCGCGGTCTCGACCTCGTGGGCCAGGTGACGGCGGACCTCCTCCAGCTCGGCGGCGTGGCGGGCCCGGACTTCTTCCAGTTCCGCCTCCAGGGCGTGGAAGCGGGTCTCGGCGTCCAGCACGGCCTCCTGGCGCACCCGGGCCTCCGCCCGGAGCTCCTCGACGGCCCGCTCCAGGTCCGCCCGCTCGCCGGTGAGGGCGGCCAGCCTCGCCTCCAGCTCCGGTGAGCGGTCGGGCGCCGAGAAGGCGTAGAGCCGCGCCAGGGGCTGACCGTGCTCGTTCCGAAGGGGGAAGGCCCTCAGGCGCACGGGGACGGTGCCGCCGCCGGCGGACGCCATCTCCACCTCGGCGTCGAAGCGCCCCTCGGCCTCCAGGGCGGCGAGGATCCGCCGGTCCAGCAGCTCCTGCTCGTCCCGGGCGAAGAGGGAGGAAGACCGATGCCCCACCCGGCCGTCGGCGCCGATCCCCAGGAGGTGGGCCGCCCCGCCGGTCCAGGCGATGACCTGCCCGTCCACGTTCACTACGGCGATCCCCTCGGAGAGGTGCTCCATCACCGCCGTCTGGAGCCGCGCCCACTGCTCAAGGTGCTTCTCCTCGGTGACGTCGACGCCCATGGCGATGTGCCCGATGGTCCGCCCCCCGACGTCCTTGAGCCGGGCGCTGCTCCAGGCGACCTTGCGGTAGGCCCCCTGGCGGTCGGCGATGGTGGTGACCTGGTCGCGGACCTGCTTGTTCTCCTTCCAGTTGTCATGGAGGGCGCGCACCACCCCGCGGTAGGCGTCGTTGGGGTAGAGGGCCTCCAGGAGGCGCTCGCCGTCGGGGAGGTCCGGCAGGTCCCAGCCGGTCAGGTCGCGCATCCGCCGGTTGACGACGGCGGTCCGCCCCTGGAGGTCCAGGCAGTACACGAGGAGGGGGGACTTCTCGAGGACGGCCCGGGTGACGGCGACGGGATCCGCGGGATACCCGCCGGCGCCGCCCGCGGCGGAGAGGTGGAGGCTCTTGTCGCGCAGCATGAGGGACCCCTCGGACCGCCACGGACCCTGCCGGAGGGCGAAGAACGGCCAGGCCCGTGTGGAACGCGCAAGCCTATTTCCGGCGTGGGGTGGTGTCAACGGCCGTAGGGCGGCCGGGTCCACCTCGCCCGCTCCCACTTGCGGCGCTTGACCGCTCGACATCCCTGATCAGGGTGTCGATCAGGGTGTCAGGCACCAACACTTTTACATTTCGCTTCCGCTGGGGATCTCCGTCGGGTGCCGGGCATCCGGGACTCGGTGGGTGATGCATGCGGGCCGGCCGATGGTGCGCGGGGGTGGCCACGCTTCGCCCCGATCGTCAGGCAAGGCCAGACGAGTACGTCCGCGTTCACGAGAACGAGCACGAGCACGGGCGCGGGCACGAGTACGAGCACCGGCGCGGGCACGAGCACGAGCGAGGGCGCGAGCACGAGCACGAGCACGTCCACGGGCACGCGGCGCGCCGACGGTGCCGTGGGTGGGAGCTGCGTCAGGACGATGGGCCCTGCTCGGTGGTGGGCAACCAGACCTTGGGGTGGGGTAAGCCCGCCGGCCTGTGCCCCGGTGATGGCCGCTCCGGCGAGGTGATCAGGCGCGACGCGCCGGAACCCCCGCGGTCCGCCCCGAATCCGTGACCGACGCGCGGGTCCGGCCACGCCAAGGCGGTGGCGTGGGGCCCGCGGCCGCCCCTCGCGGCGCCGCGGGGGTACGGGTAGGGAACGGGACCTTGCCTCGGGAGGCTCCCGAGCACTACCATGCCCGGTCCTTGGTCTCGGGTCCGCGGCCCGGGGGACCGCGTCCCGGAGGTCGTCGGGGGCGGGCCATCCCCCGCGACGGCGGGGACCCTCGCGGCGGGGAACCCCGGATGCCGACCGCCGTACTCCTGGTTCAAGATCCCGCGGCGCGCGCCACCCTGGCGGCGTGCCTCCGCGCCCTGTCGCTGGATGTGCTCCACGCCGAGACCGCGGAGCAGGCCCGGGAGAGGATGGCGGAAGGAGAGGGCGCCGAGGCCGCCGTGCTGGACCTCGTCCTGCCCGGGCGGGGGAGCGGGGTCGAGCTGGCCCGGAGCCTCCGGGAGCTGGCCCCACGATGGCCCACCTTCTGGTTCGTGGCCGCGGGGATCGGGGCCGCGGACGAGGGGGACTTCTTCTCCCGGAGCCCGGCGGAGCTGTCCCTGGGCGGCCTGATCCGCCGGCCCGTAGACCCCCTGGAGGCGCTGGAGCGGCTCGGTCGCGTCCTGCCCCTCCCCGGCGGCGACGTCGCCGTGCTGGTCGCCGCCCTGCCCGCCGGCCCGGGCGTCCGAGCCGACCTCCTCGCGTCCTCTCCCTTCGACCTCGCCGCCGTCCCCGCCACCCGCCTCCTGGTCGCCGCCGCCCTCGATGAGCGCACCGGCCGCCTCTCCATGGACGGGGTGGACGCTCGGGCGGACCTCTGGTTCGAGAGGGGGCGGATCGTTGGGATCGACCGGGCGGGCGGGGCATTCTCGCTGGTCT
The DNA here is from genome assembly GCA_023150875.1 of Myxococcota bacterium. Lineage (GTDB taxonomy): Bacteria > Myxococcota_A > UBA796 > UBA9615 > JAKLKC01 > JAKLKC01. Next base: position 67,934 of record JAKLKC010000016.1, read on the forward strand.
CCGCCTGGGCCTCGCCCGAGGCGGTGGCTGGGGCGGGGATCGGGCCCCCTCCCGAGGCGGGGGACGTGGACGCCGAGGTGGGCTACCTGATGGCGGCCCGACTGCTGCCCCCCCACCGGGTCGAGGACGCGTTCCGCGCCGCGGGGAGTCGCCTGGTGGCCGCCCTCCGCGCCTTGGACACCGGCGCGGCGGCGTGGGTGGAGGGTGAGCCCCCCCGGAGGCGCCTGCCCGCCGCGCTGCCGCCCCTCCGGCTCCTGCTGGACGCCTCGGAGCCCGGAGACCTGCCGGGCGGCGCGGTCCTGCGGCCCCGGCTGCCGGCGCGCTCCTCCGAGAGGGCCCTGGGCCTGCGCCCCGGGGAGGCGGCGGCCCTCCAGGCCATCCGGGCGAGGGCGGGACGGGAGGACCCGGTCGCCGACCTGCTCGCGGGTGTCGCGGGGGCCGATCCGGCGCGCCGCGCCGAGGTCTCGCGCCTCCTCTCCCTGCTGGAGGAGGCGGGCGCCGTCGAGGTCCTGGCCCCCCCCTTCCCGCCGGAGTCCCGGGAGCTGCTGGACGGGCTGGGGCGGACCCTGTTCGCGATGGAGAGGGCCGGGCCCGAAGTGGTCCTGGGGCTCGGGCCCGATCCCACCCCCGAGACGGCCCGGCAGGCGTTCATCGACCTGTCGCGGCGCTACCACCCCGATCTCTACCACCACCAACACCCCCGCCTCGCCGAGCTGGCGCGGCGGGTCCAGGTCCGGGTGCGGGAGGCCCACGACGAGGTCCTCGCCCGCGGGCCCGGCGGCGCCGGGCGGGGCAAGGACGGTCCCCCCGGGGCGGCAGCCGAGGGCCCGGACCCCCAGAGGGCACGCATCGAGTTCAAGCTGGCCGAGGCGGCGCTGCGAAACGGCAAGCACGAGAAGGCCCTGGGGCACGCCCGGCGCGCCGCCCGCCTGGACCCCGATCGGGCGGTCCACCGCGCGACCCTCGGGTGGGCGATGTTCCTCGTCGACCCCGGCGCCCCCGCGCCGGCGGCGGCGGAGATCGCCGCGGCGGTGCGCGCCGACCCCCGGTGCGACGTCGGCCACCTCTACCTGGGCCACATCGCCAAGAGGCGCCAGGACTGGGGGAGGGCGCGGGCGTGTTACCAGCGTGCGGTCCGCGCGAACCCCGGGTGCGTCGAGGCCCAGCGGGAGATCCGCCTCATGGACAGCCGCGGTCAGGGTGTGGCGGTGGGGACCCCGGCGGCGGCGTCCCCATCGGGAGCGTGGGAGAGGCTGGGCTCCCTCTTCCGCAAGGGGAGCGCCGGCCGGCCGGCCGCGGGAGACGACGATGACGACGAGTGACCGCGCGGGGCGCGGAGGGAGCGGGGTATGGCCCCTGACCTGACCCACCTGCTCTTCGTGGGCACCGTCGCCGGGTACGCGGTGGTGACGGCTCTGTACGCCGTGGGGACCATGCTCGGGCGGCCGTCCCTGGTGCGCGCGGGGTTCGTGGGCCTCGTGGGCGGCTTCGCGGCCCACTCCCTGGTGCTGGCCCTGGGGCTCTACCCGCGGGGTGCCGGCCCGCGGGACCCGGTGGAGTCGTCCCTGGCGATCTTCTCGTGGTGCATCCTCGGCGCCTTCCTGGCCAGCAGCGCCCGCTTCCGGATCCGGGGCGTCGGCGGCTTCCTGGCCCCGGTGGCCCTCTTCGTCTACCTGGCGGCCCTGGTGCTCGCGGGGCGCCGCGGCTTCGCCCCCGAGGCGCTGCGGAGCGTGTGGTTCCCGGTGCACGCCGTCTTCACATACGCCGGACTGGCCCTGTTCGGGGTCGCCTTCGCGTCGGGGGTCGGTTACCTGATCCTGGAGCGGCGGCTGAGGCGGCGCGCCGTCAGCCTGACCGACGAGGGGGGGCTCCCCTCCCTCGAGGTCCTGGACCGGACGAACCACCAGGTCTTCACCATCGGCCTCCTGAGCTTCACCCTCGGCATCATCGCCGGGTCGTTCTGGGCGGCCAGCCCCGAAGCCCCCGAGGCCCTGGCGACCCAGAAGGTCCTCGCCACGCTGGTCCTCTGGCTGGTCTACGCGCTGGGCTGGCAGGCGCGCCTGATCCTCGGGTGGCGGGGGCGCCGGGCCGCCGTCGTCGCCATCGTGGGGTTCGTGGGCGTGCTGGTGTCGGTGGTGGGGATCAGCCACGTATGAGGCTCCAGGTCGTCGGGCTGAGCCACCACACCGCCCCCGTGGAGGTGCGGGAGAGGGTGGAGGTCTCCAAGGAGGCGCTCCCCGCGGCCCTGGCGGAGCTGCGCGCCCTGGCGGGGGTGCGGGAGGCGATGCTGGTGTCCACCTGCAACCGGGTGGAGGCGCTGGCGGTCACCGACGCCCCTGGCGAGAGCGCCGAGGCCCTCCGGGGGTGGTTCGCCGCCCGCTCCGGGCAGGCCCCGCCCCGGACCGTGCCCCTGCTCTACCGCTACGAGGACGAGGCGGCGGTGCGCCACGTCTTCCGGGTGGCGGCCTCCCTGGACTCCCTGGTGATCGGCGAGCCCCAGATCCTGGGGCAGGTCAAGGCGGGCCACCGGGCGGCGTCGGCCCACCGGGCGGCGGGGGCGGTGCTGGACCGGCTGGTGGTGAAGGCCAGCCACGTCGCCCGGAGGGTCAGGAGCGAGACCGGGATCGCCCGCGCCGCCGTCAGCGTCTCCTACGCCGCGGCCGACCTGGCCCGGCGGATCTTCGACCGCCTGGACGACAAGACGGCCCTCATCGTGGGCGCCGGCGAGATGGGGGTGCTGGCACTTCGCCACCTGGTGGACCGGGGGGTGAAGCGGGTCCACGTCGTCAACCGCACGATGGGCCGGGCCGAGGAGGTCGCCGCGGCCTTCCACGGCACCGCCCACGACCTCGCCGGCCTCCCCGAGGCGCTGCCCCTGGCGGACATCGTGATCTCCTGCACCGGCGCCTCGGCCCACCTGGTGACCCGGGAGGCGGTGCAGGCCGCCATGCGCCGCCGCCGGGGCCGCTCGATGTTCCTCATCGACATCTCGGTCCCTCGAAACGTAGACCCACGGGCTCGGGACGTCCCCAACGTCTACGTGTACGACATCGACGACCTGCAGGCGGTGGTGGAGCACAACCTGGGCCATCGCCGGAGCGAAGCCGACGCCGCCGAGGCCATCGTGGAGGACGAGGTCCGCCGCTACCAGCGCACCCTGGGCGGGGTGCGGGCGACCCCCCTGGTGCGGGCCCTGGTGCGGAAGGCCGAAGCGGCGCGGGAGGCGGAGATCCAGCGTACCCTGGACCGCTTCGCCGACCTGCCGGAGGACCTCCGGGCCCGTCTGCACGGCGCGCTGGACGCCATGACCCTGGCCCTCACCAAGAGGGTCCTCCACGACCCCATCCGGGCGGTGAAGGAGCTGGGAGCCGCGGGGGACCTGGAGTCCCTGGAGGCGGCGGGGCGCCTGTTCGCCGTCGAGGGCCCCATCATGGAGATGGTGGGGGCGGCCCTGGGCGAGTACCCCGTCGCCGATCCCGCCGAGGGGGCCGCCGCCCCCCTCCGGGCCGACACCCACGCCGGGGCCGTCCCCGGGGAACGCCGCGGCTGAACACGAGGGTCCCCATGGAAGGCAAGGACACGCTCATCGTCGGCACCCGCGGGTCGCTGCTGGCCCTGTGGCAGGCGCGGCACGTCGCGGCGCGACTGGAGGAGGCCCTGCCCGGGGTGGCGGCGCGGTTGGAGGTGATCCGGACCCGGGGGGACGCGGTGCTGGACGCGCCCCTCTCCCGGATCGGCGGCAAGGGGCTGTTCACCCGGGAGATCGAGGAGGCCCTGCTGGACGGCAGGATCGACCTGGCGGTGCACTCCATCAAGGACCTGCCCACGGAGGTGCCCGAAGGGCTGGAGGTGGGAGCGATCCCCGTCCGCGAGGAGCCCTGGGACGCCCTGGTCTCCCGGGACGGCCGGAGCCTCGATGCGCTGCCCCCGGGGGCGCGGGTGGGGACCAGCTCGCTGCGGCGCAGGGCCCTGATCCTGGCGGTGCGCCCGGACCTGCGGGTGGTGGAGCTCCGGGGCAACGTCGACACCCGCCTGGGGAAGGTGGCCGCGGGGGAGGTGGACGCGGCGGTCCTGGCCCTGGCAGGGCTCCGGCGCCTGGGGCGGGAGGGGGAGGTCAGCCAGGTGCTGGACGGGGAGGCGATGGTCCCGGCGGTGGGGCAGGGGGCCCTGGGGATCGAGGTGCGGTCCGGGGATCCCCGGGTGGCCGCCGCGGTCGCCGCACTCCACGACGCCGCCACCGCCCGGGCCGTGACCGCGGAGCGGGCGGTGCTGGCCGCCCTGGACGGGGGCTGCCAGGTCCCCCTGGGCGCCCACGCCCGGGACGCCGGCGGGGGGAGGATCGAGCTGCGGGCCTTCGTGGCCCTCCCGGATGGATCCGAGGCGATCCGCGTCCGCGCCGAGGGGGCCCCGGGCGAGGCCGCCTCCGCCGTGATCGCCAGGCTCCGCGCCGCCGGGGCCGAGGAGCTGCTGGCCCGGGCCCGGGCCGCCGCCCCGGGGCCGATCCCCCCCACTGCCGAGGGCGGGGCGGGCGGCTGAGGTGGGGGTGGCGGGCACGCCCGGAGCCGGCGGCGGCACGGCGACCCTCCCCCTCTCGGGGCGGCGGGTGGCGGTGACCCGCGCCCGGGCGCAGGCGGGGGCCCTGGCTCGCCTGCTCGTGGAGGCTGGCGCCGAGGTGGTGGAGGTGCCGGCCATCGAGGTCCAGCCCCTCCCCGAGACCCCGGTGCTGGACGCGGCCCTCGGGGAGTTGGGGCGGTGGGACCTGCTGGTGCTGACCAGCCCCAACGGCGTCGAGGCGCTGGGGGCGCGGCTCCAGGCCCTGGGGATCGGGGTGGAGGCCCTCGCCGGGATCCCGCTGGCGGCGGTGGGTCCGGCCACGGCCTCGGCCTGCCGCGCCCTCGGGCTCGAACCGCGGCACGTCCCCTCCCGCTCCCGGGCCGAGGCCCTGGTGGAGGAGCTCCCCGAGGAGGCGGTGCGGGGCCGCCGGGTGCTGGTGGTGCGGGCCCTGGAGGGGAGGGAGGTCCTCCCCGAGGGGCTGGCCGCCCGGGGTGCCCGGGTCACCCTGGCCCCGGCCTACCGGGTGGCGGCCCCCGAGGGGGCGGCGGAGGAGGCCCGGGCCCTGCTGTCCCCGGGGGTGGACGCCGTCGCCTTCGCCAGCGGCTCGGCGGTCCGGCACCTGTTGGAAGCCTTGGGGGGAGGACCGGAGGGGCTCGGCGCCGCCCGGGTGGCCACCATCGGCCCCGTGACCACCGACGCCTGCCGCGGGCTGGGGGTCGACGTCCACGCCGAGGCCCCCCGCGCCACCCTTCCCGACCTGGTGGAGGCGGTGATCGCCGCCCTCCGAGGAGACGAGCAGTGAGCACCTTCCCCGCCACCCGCCTGCGCCGCCTGCGCCGCACCGAGACCCTCCGCCGCATGGTGAGGGAGACCCACCTCCGCCCCGAGCGCCTGATCTGGCCGATGTTCGTGGTGGAAGGGGAGGGGAAGCGGCAGGAGATCGGGTCGATGCCCGGCCAGTTCCGGGTGTCGGTGGACCGGGTGGTGGAGGAGGCGTCCCGGGCGGCGGACCTGGGGATCTGTTCGGTGCTGCTGTTCGGGATCCCCGAGCGCAAGGACGCCGAGGGGAGCAGCGGCTGGGACGACGAGGGGGTGGTCCCCCGGGCGGTGCGGGCCCTGAAGCGGGAGCTGCCGGAGCTGGCGGTGGTCACCGACGTGTGCCTGTGCGAGTACACCGACCACGGGCACTGCGGGGTGGTCCGGGACGGGGAGGTGCTGAACGACCCCACCCTGGAGCGCCTGTGCCGCGAGGCGCTGGCCCACGCCCGGGCGGGGGCGGACGTGGTGGCGCCATCGGACATGATGGACGGCCGGGTGGCGGCGATCCGCGCCGCTCTGGACGGGGAGAGGTTCGAGTCGGTGCCGATCATGGCCTACGCCGCGAAGTTCGCGTCGGCCTTCTACGGCCCCTTCCGGGAGGCGGCGGAGTCCACCCCCGCGTTCGGGGACCGCCGCGCCTACCAGATGGACCCCGCCAACGGCCGGGAGGCCCTGCGGGAGGTGGCCCTGGACGCCGCCGAGGGGGCGGACATCCTGATGGTGAAGCCCGCGGGCCCCTACCTGGACGTGATCCGCCAGGTCCGGGACCGCTTCCCCCATCCGGTGGCGGCCTACCAGGTGTCGGGCGAGTTCGCCATGATCAAGGCGGCGGCGGCCCGGGGCTGGATCGACGAGCCCCGGGCGGTGATGGAGGCGGCCACCTCCATCGCCCGGGCGGGCGCCGACCTGTTGATCACCTATTTCGCCCTTGATCTGGCGAGGATGCTGCGGTCCTGAGCCCGGGAAGCGAGTCCACTCCAACTCCGCCAATCCGGTCATCCGCAGGCGATCCACCCGCGGTCCAACACGTCGGCGGGCGTCCACGGACGGCCCCCGAGTCCCCCGCCGGGGTGGGGCCAGGCTCGCGCAGGACGGGACCCTCCGCGTTGGCATCGCGGTTGCTCCGGGGGCCGCGCGGAGGTCCCATGCGCCGACTCGCCCTCGCCCTCGTTCCCTGGATCGCCGCCTGCCCGGGGCCGGACGCCGTGCAGGACGACGACGCCGCCGCCGACGACGACTCCACCGCGGATGACGACTCCGCCGCGGACGACGACTCCGCCGCCGACGACGACACCGTCGCCGATGACGACACCACCCCGACGCCCGGCGGGCCTCCCCGCTACCGGGCGGTGCTCGTCGCGGGGGACGACCTCGGGAACGGCGACGCGAACGGGGTGAACTCCTCGGGCGTCATGACCGGCACCACCGAGGAATGGCGCACCGACCGCTGGGTGACCCTCGCCTACCGCTTCTCCCCCGATGGCCGGCTCGACCTCGTCGAGTCCACCGGCGTGACCTACGGCATGGCCATCGACGAGGCGGGGGTGGTCGCGGGCTACGCCAGTACACCGAGCTCATGTTCTACCACGGCATCCGCCTCTCCCCGGACGGCCCGACCGACCTCGGCCCCGGGGTGGGCTACGCCTTCGCCTACGGCGCCAACGCTTCCGGCGCGGTCGCCGGGGAGTGCGGCGAGACGGCGCGCCACGCCTGCCGCTGGGACGGCACCTGGGAGGAGCTCGGACCGGGGCTCGGCCTGGACGTCGCCCTGGACGGGACCGTCGTCGGGGCCGACGCCGCGGGAGCGACGCTGTGGGATCCGGTGGGAGAGGTGGAGGCGCTCCCCGGGGACCGGGCCCTCGCGGTCTCGCCCAGTGGGCGGTGGGTGGCGGGGACGGGCGCCTCGGCATGGCTGGTCGACCGGGACTCGGGCACGACCGCCTGGCTGCCCGACCTCGACGGGGACGACGGGCGCGCGGGGCGGGTCGAGCCCCTGGACGTGGACGACCAGGGCGTGGTGGTCGGCGAGGCGGCCGGACCCGGGGGGGAGAGGCGGGCCTTCCGCTACGCCCCGGGGGACGCGGCCCTCACCGCCCTCGAAGCGGTGACGGACGAGACCGGGCTGCGCCTCGTCTCTGCGCGCGCCGTCGACGCCGGCCGGATCGTGGTGGACGCCATCGACGGGGACGGCACCCCGTGGGGGGTGCTGCTGACGCCGGAGTGAGCCGGGAGGGCTCCCGTGCGAGGGACCGGCGCCCGCCGCCGCGTCACATCGCATCTTCATCGTCTCCGAGCCATCCAGGGCCGTGAAGGGGCTGGAGACGGCCGGGGACCGCCCCTTGCACGCGCGGGGGGCGCAGCCATTCCACCCCCACGAGGTGCCCATGGACTCGCCGCTCCAGCCCCCGCCCCCGGACGCGCCCACGGTCTTCCAGCACCTGCTGGAGGACCTCCACCTGGAGTACGAGGAGGCCCGGGACTTCCTGGCACGCTACCGGATCCCCGACATCGCCCGGGTGGGGGAGCCGGGCCTTACCCCCGAAGACATCTCCGAGCTGGTGCTGGCCTGGGAGAGCGAGAGGCTGGAGGACGCCGAGGGCCGATAGGCCGCGGCGCGGGCCCCGGCGGATCCGATCCGCCACCGCCCTCCCCCGGTGATTGGCCCCCGTGAAGCCCCGTCCCCGGCACCGCGTCCCGCCATTCGGCAGTATGATTCCGATTCTTCGGGGATATTGGGATCATGATCCCACGCCTGCTGGACCTCCCGCGCGACACGAGCTTCTTCCTCTTCGGCGCGCGCGGGACGGGCAAGTCGACGCTCCTCCGGGAGCGCATCCACCCCGATCCCACCGCCCGCGACGTGCTCGTCTACGACCTCCTCGACCCCGAGGTCGAGGACCGCTTCGCCCGGCACCCGGGCGCCCTCGAAGGGGACGTCGTCGCGCGTCTCGCCTCGGGGCGCCTGGAGTGGGTGGTGATAGAAGAGGTCCAGAAGGCGCCCCGCCTCCTTGACGTCGTCCACCGCCTCATCGAGGGGCGCGGCGTGCGCTTCGCCCTCTCCGGGTCCAGCGCCCGGAAGCTGAAGCCGGGCGGCGCCAACCTCCTGGCGGGGCGCGCGCTGGTGCGGCACCTCCACCCCCTCAGCTGCCTGGAGTGGCGCGAGGGGATCGCGGAGCTCACGAGCCGAGGTCCCGTGGGATAGCCTCTCCACCCCGGAAGCGGCGTGGACTCCGAGTGCCGCCGGGCCGGGGCGCCGCCCCGGCGGAGCGGATCCGCTACACTCCCCCCCGGCACCGTTCCTGGAGGCGCGCGATGGGGAGCAGCGGAAGATCGATCCGGGGTCCGGCGGGGTCCCGGCCCGGGCCCGGGGCGTGGGCGGCCCTGGCCCTCCTCGCCCTGGCCCTGGCGGGCTGCCCGACCCTGCGCATCGGGGACGTGGGGGTGTCGAACGCGACGGCCCGGGGGTTCACCCTCACCGCGGCGGTGGTGGTGGAGGAGACGGAGGACCCCACCGAACCCGACGGCAAGCCCGCCGAGGGACGGGGGATCCTGGCCCTCCACTTGCCCCGGGGCTGGGACGTGACCGCCGCCCGGGTGGCGATCCCCGGCGAGGGGCTGCCCCGGGCCCTGATCCCTTCCCCCCAGGGGGCGGCCACCTTCGCGGAGTCCTTCCCCACGGCGCCGGGGGAGTGGTGGGCCTTCACCGCTCCTCCCCAGAAGGTCCCCAAGGGCACCCACACCTACCCGATTGAGCTGGACGTCACCGTCCCGAAGCGCACCCGGGGCGGCCCCATCGGGATCGCCGCCTCGGTTCTGGAGGACAAGCCCGACGACCTCCCCGCGCCCCGGGAGTACCTCCTGACCCTCGCGGGAAAGAAGGCCAGCCTGGAGCCTGCTCCGCCCCAGGGCGGGTAGCCGCCGATCCGCTGAGCGCCGACCCACGGGGGGATCCGGGGCGGCGCCATGACTCCATGGAGACCGGGGACCTGGACGGCCCGGGTCGACGGCTGCCCTCCCGGCGGGAGGGACCTACCCTGTCGTTATGGAGGTCCATATGGAGCTGTCTCACAAGACCACGATCCTCCTCCCGCCGGACCTGCATCGACACATCGTCTCCCTTGCCCGTCAGCAGGGGGTCAGCATGGGAGAGCTCATCCGCCGGGCGGTCCAGGATCGATATGGGCGCGGGGCGACGTTGCGCGACCGGCTCGCGGCGGTCGAGGCCCTCGGCAGGCTGGACGCGCCCGTCGGCGAGCCTGCGGAGATGAAGCGGGAGTAACTGTTCAGGTGGGGCGCGTGCCCCCCCTGGACGGCCGGAGTGAATCCGGCCGTCCGCACCCCCCGCGGGGGAATCGCCGTCCTGGCGGTTCCAGGGGGGCGCTGCCCCCCTCCCAATCCCTGTCTGGATTGGGCCCCTCCCCCGTCTGGGGTCCTGAACGGTTACAAGCGGGAATCCACACCCCAACCCGTCAACCCGGCTCCGCATGAAGCCTGAGTCCGAGCGCCTTCACGACCTTGAGGATCGTATCGAACCCCGGACTGCGCTCGCCGGAGAGGGCCTTGTACAGGCTCTCGCGGGACAGGCCGGCCTCACGGGCGATCTGGGTCATGCCCTTCGCACGGGCGATGTCTCCGAGCGCCTTCGCCACGAAGGCCGCGTCTCCGTCGGCCTCCTCCAGGCACGCTTCGAGATAGGCGGCCATCTCCTCCGGGGTGCGAAGGTGCTCGGCCACGTCGTAGCGGGAGGTCCTGGTCTTCGCCATCGGGTCACTCCTCGAGGCTCCGCGCGAGGCGCAGCGCCGCCTTGATGTCCGTCGCCTGCGTGCTCTTGTTCCCCCCGGCGAGGAGAATCACGAGCCGCTGTCCTTGCTGCTTGAAGTACACCCGGTATCCGGGTCCGTAGGGGATCCTGAGCTCCGACACGCCCTCACCCACGGGGGCGACGTCACCGGGGTTCCCGGCGGCCAGCCGCTCGATCCTCACGAGGACTCGCGCCCGGCCGGCGGCATCGCGCAGCCCGTCGAGCCAGCGGACGAAGACGTCGGTCTTACGAACCTCCATCATCACGGGCCGATTGTAGCCACCTGGCTACGAGCAAGCAAGCCGGCGTCGGAGGAAGTCCACGCGGCGGGCCAGGAGGCCCAGGACGTCCTGGCCCGCCGCCCCATGTCGCTCGGCCCCCACTCCTCAGGCGGGGACCGGGGCGCGGGACAGGCGCAGGGTCAGGGCGTCCTCCGGATCCGCCACCAGCAGCGCCTCGACGAGGGGCGCCAGGTCCCGATCTCCCCGTTCCGCCCGCTCCAGCACCTCCGCCCACATCCCGTCCGCGGGCCGGTCGGCGAGGTCCCTCCCCACGCCCACCGCCGCCGCCAGCCGGCGGACGTCCTCGGGCCTCCGGAAGTGCCGCTCCAGGCGCGCGGCGAGGCGGATCCGGTCGTCCCGGCCGATCCGCCGGGCGGGCAGCGGGTCCACCCGGGGGCGGGCGGGGGCAGCGGGCTCCACCGCGGCGGGCACGGCGATCCGCTCCCGGAGCGCCTGGACGAGGTGGACAAGGCCCCCCGGGACTTCCCCAACGACCTGCTCCACGAGTTCGACGCCCTGGAGTTCGAGGTCGCCGACTGGCTCGACGCCCGGGGCCGCCCCCACCGGATCTCCGCCCGGGGCGGGCCCGACGACGGCTTCCGGCTGATCGTCCTGACCTCCAACGGCGAGAGGCAGCTCCCGGGCGCCTTCCTGCGGCGCTGCGTCCACCACCACCTGCGCTTCGACGCCGCCGCCCTGGCGAGGGTCGTCCACCACCGCGTCGCGGAAGGGGACCTGCGCCTGGACTCCGGCCTGGTGGACCTGGCGGTGGAGCGCTTCGTGGTGCTGCGGGGGCTGCCGGGCCTGAGGCATCGCCCCGGCCTGGCGGAGCTGCTGGTGTGGCTCCGGGCGACCCTGGAGTCCCTGCTGGCGAGCGGGACCGAGGGGACGCTGTTCCGCGTCTTCTTCGACGACTTCTTCCCCGAGGAAGAGGTCCCCGAGTGGCTGGCGCGGCGGCTGGACGGGGCCCAGGGGGCGGAGCCGGCCTGGGAGCCCCGCCGGGCCCTGGACGAGGTGGTGGCGGCGGCGGCGGTCGCCGATCCGCCGGGGCCACTCCCCTCGCCCGTCCCGCCGAAGCCCCCCACCGGGGATGACGAGGCGGAGGGCGATCCGCCGGCGCGCCCCAGGCGACGGCTCCGGGCGGCGGCCTGGGGGGCGGCCCTGGCGGCGGCGGCCGCGGTGGGCCTCGGGCTGTGGTGGTCGACCCGGCCCCCGCCCGCGGAGGACCCCGAGGAGGTCGCCGTCCGGGTGGGCTCCGACCTGGACGGCGACGCGGACGACGACGACGCGGTGGAAGAGGTCAGCTCCCACTCCATCGAGGAGATCCGGGCGGTGGACCTCCCCGCCTCCCCCTTCCCGTGGGGGCGGGTCCTGCCCCGGGCCGGGGCGGCGGGGGCGGCCCTGGCGCTGGCCCTGGCGCTGGCGGCCCGGATCCGCCGCCGCCTCGCCTGCCCCCTCCCGCCGCCGCCGGAATACGACCTGCGGGAGGTGGAGCCCGACGTCCGCTCCCCGGAGCCCCCGAGGCCCTGGACCGAGAAGGAGCTGGACGCCCTCGCCTACCTGACGGGGGTGGTGGCGGACCCCGACCAGCGCCACCTGGACGTGCCCGCCACGGTGCGGGAGGCGGCCCGGGAGGCGGGGTGGGTCCGCCCGATCTACCGCCCGGGACGCGCCGTCCGGGGCCTGGCGGTGGCCCGGCTGGCCCCCCTGGACGGGGTGGCCTCCACCGTCCTCGACGCGTTCGTCGCCGGCCTCCGGGCCCGGGGGGTCCCGGTGCGGGAGGTCGCCGGGCCCCGGGACGCCGCCGGGGCGGACCTGGCGCTGGTGGTGGTGGACGCCCGGGAGGAGGCGGGGGCGGACCTGGGCCCCTGGGCCGCCCTGGCCCACGTCGCCCTGGTGGAGGCCCGGGACGAGGCCCTGTGGGGGCCGGAGGTGGGGGATCTGCCCCGGGCCCCCTTCCCCCTGACCGCCCCGGGGCTGGTCCAGGCCTTGGGGGCGGCGGGCGCGGGGCGGAGGCCGCCGCCGTCCCCCAGGCCGGCCCCGGGGGACGGGATCGCCGCCTTGGGGGACGCCCTGCCCTGGGGGGCGGCGGCGGCGCTGGCCGCGGCCTCGGCTCCGGTGGACCTGGGGACCCTGGACGCCCTGCGGCGGGAGTTCGCCCCCCACCTGCCGTGGATCGCCCTCCAGAGGCTGGCGGCCCCCCGGGGGGTGGCGGCGGACCCGTCGGGCTGGACCTTCGCCCCCGCCATTGCATCCCCCGCCCCATAGTGGTCGAATCCCCCGCCTGGACCCATCCTGTCGCCGCCGCTGCCCCCGCCGCTCCCCCGGGTTCCCATGTCCGAGTCCCTCTACCTCGTCGACGGCATGAACATCGCCTTCCGCGCCTTCTTCGCGGTGCGGGGGCTGACCAACAGCCGGGGGGAGCCCACCAACGCCCTGTTCGGCTTCTGCCAGATGCTGTTCAAGGTGATCAAGGACGAGAAGCCCGGCTACCTGGCGGTGGCCTGGGACGCCCCCGGGGGCTCCGCCGCCCGGCTGGGGCTGTTCGGCGACTACAAGGGCCACCGGCCCGACTGCCCGCCGGACCTCGCCGCCCAGCTCCCCCTCTTCGAGCCCCTGGTGCGGGCCCTGGGGATCCCCTTCCTGGAGGCCCCGGGCTACGAGGCCGACGACGTGATCGGCACCCTGGCGGCCCGGTACGGCCAGGACCGGGACGTCGTCGTCGTCACCGGCGACAAGGACATGATGCAGCTCGTCACCGACCGGGTGACCCTGCTGGACACCATGAAGGAGCTGCGGATCGGGGTCGCCGAGGTGAAGGAGCGCTTCGGCTGCGAGCCCACCCACGTCCCCGACGCCCTGGGCCTCATCGGCGACACCTCCGACAACATCCCCGGCGTCCCCGGGATCGGCGACAAGGGGGCCCGGGCCCTCATGGAGCAGTTCGGCTCCCTGGACGCCCTATACGCCCGCCTGGCCGAGGTGAGCCGGCCCAAGCTCCGGGAGAACCTCGCCACCCACCGGGACCGGGCCTTCCTGTCCCGGGAGCTGGCCACCATCGACGCCCACGCCCCCGTGGACGTGGACCTGGACGCGCTCCGTCTCCACTTCCCCCCCAGGGACCCGCGCCCCGTCCGCGAGATGCTCCAGCGCCTGGAGTTCCACCGCTTCCTGGACCAGCTCGGCGGCGAGATGGACGGCGTCGACCGCTCCGCCTACCGCCTGGTCACCACCCCCGAGGACCTCGCCGCCCTGGTGGACGCCCTCCGGGCCGCACCCGCCTTCGCCTTCGACACCGAGACCACCAGCCTCCAGCCCGTGGAGGCCCGCCTGGTGGGCATGTCCTTCTGCTGCGACGACGACGTCGCCTGGTACGTCCCCGTCGGCCACACCTACGAGGGCTGCCCGCCCCAGCTCCCCCTGGACGAGGTGCTGTCCGCGCTCCGCCCCCTCCTCCAGGACCCCGGCAAGCCCAAGCTGGGCCAGAACGCCAAGTACGACATCCAGGTCCTTGAGAACGTCGGCGTCCGGGCGCGGGGCCTGGCCAGCGACACCATGCTGGCGGACTACCTGCTGAACCCCGACCGCCGCAGCCACCGCCTGGACGACCTCTCCCTCACCTGGCTCGGCCACCGCATGATCGGCTACGCCGAGGCCGTCGGGGACGAGAAGCGCTTCACCTTCGACAGCGTGCCCCTGGACCGGGCCCGGGACTACGCCGCCGAGGACGCCCACGTCGTGTGGCTCCTGGAGGAGCGCATGCGCCCCCGCCTGGTGGAGATGGACCTGGTCCGCCTCTACGAGGACGTGGAGGTCCCCCTGGTCCCCGTCCTGGCCTCCATGGAGCGCCGGGGCGTCCACCTGGACCCCGAGGTGCTCCACCGCCTCTCGGTCGACCTGGGCCGCTGGATCGAGGAGTCCCAGGCGAGGATCCGCGCGATCTCCCCCCGGGAGTTCAACATGAACAGCCCCAAGCAGCTCGCCGAGGTGCTGTTCCAGGACCTGAAGCTCCCGGTGGTCAAGAAGACCCAGACCGGCCCCTCCACCGACGCCACCGTGCTCGAGACCCTGGCCCACCTCCACGCCCTGCCGGCGGAGATCGTGCGCTACCGCACCCTCACCCGCCTCAAGTCCACATACGTGGACGTGCTCCCGGGCATGGTCAGCCCCGTGGACGGCCGCCTCCACACCTCCTACAACCAGACGGTGGCGGCGACGGGGCGCCTCTCCAGCACCGATCCCAACCTCCAGAACATCCCCATCCGCACCGAGGAGGGGCGCCGGATCCGCCAGGCCTTCCGCGCCCCCCCGGGCCGGGTGCTGGTCTCGGCGGACTACTCCCAGATCGAGCTTCGCCTCCTGGCCCACCTGTGCGGCGGCAAGGGGGGCTTCGCCGAGGCCTTCGCCCGGGGCGAGGACATCCACCGCGCCACCGCGGCGACGGTCTTCGGGGTCGCGCCCCCCCTGGTGACCTCCGACATGAGGCGGATCGCCAAGGCCATCAACTTCGGGATCATATACGGGCAGACCGATTTCGGCCTATCCCAGGCCCTCGGGATCCCCAAGCGGGAGGCCGCTGCCTACATCGCCCAGTACAACGCCCGCTACCCCGAGATCGAGGAGTACAAGCGGCGCACCCTGGAGGAGGCCCGCCGCCGGGGCTACGTCCAGACCCTCTTCGGCCGGCGCCGGCCCATCCGCGACCTGGACGCCGCCAACCGCGCCGTGCGCTCCCAGGCGGAGCGGACGGCCATCAACACCCCCCTCCAGGGCACGGCGGCGGACGTCATCAAGATCGCCATGATCCGCATCCACCGCCGGCTGGAGGAGGAGCTGCCGGGCCAGTGGATGACCATGCAGGTCCACGACGAGCTGGTCTTCGAGGTGGACGAGGACCGGGCCGACGACCTGGTGGCCCTCGCGGTGCCCGAGATGGAGGGGGCCCTCTCCCTGGAGGTGCCCCTGAAGGTGGACGTCGGAAGGGGGCCCGACTGGGACTCCGCGCATTGACCGGACGGGGGAACCAGCACGAACGGGGCCCGCGCCCGCGGGCCAGGACGGTGGCATGGACGATGGAGCGCCGATCCCCGAGGGGCTGAGGGAGCAGGTGGAGGTCCTGGAGCGGAGCGCCGCCCTGGGCTACCTGCTCTCCGCCGTGGTCCACGAGGTCAACAACCCCCTGTCGGTGCTGATCATCGGCGCCGACCAGCTCCGCTTCGCCGCCGAGACCGGGCAGGGGGTGGGGCAGGGGATCGACTCCCTGGTGCGGCAGGCGGAGCGCATCGTCTCCATCGCCCGGAACCTCCAGGACCTGGTGCGCGCCGGCATGGTGGAGCGGGAGACCGTGGACCTGGCCACCCTCCTGCCCCGCTCCGTGGATCTCTCGGCGTGGCTGGACCCGGGGCGCCCCGCCCCGTCCCTGGAGGTGCCCCCGGGGCCCCTGCCCGTCGAGATCCCCGCCGGCCTCTTCGTGCAGATCTGCCGCTTCGTCACCTCCGCCCTCCACCAGCTCGGCGAGGGGCCGGAGCCCGTGCGGATCTCCGCCTCGGTGGAGGAGATCAGCCTGATCGCCCTGCCCTCCCTGGCGGCCCGCTCCCCGAGGCGCACCTACGCCGTCCTGCGCTTCGTCCGGGGGAAGCCCGAGGGGGGCGCGGTGTCGGTGAAGGAGCTGCTGGCCGACTTCTTCGGCCGGCCCCACGCCTGGGCCGAGGTGGAGCTGATGGCCGCGTGGGAGCTGGTCCGCAAGGCCAACGGCAAGATGAACGTCGGCCGCGACCCGGGAGCCGGCGCCGAGGTCCAGGTGCTGCTGCCCCTGCGTCCTCCCGGCTGACGGCGCGCCCCCCGGGGGATCCCCGAGGCCGGATCGAATAGACTCCTCCCCGGAACGTCTGGAGCCGCGGCCAGTGAGGCCGAGGAGGACGTGGGCCGCCGAGCCCCGCCTCCGTGGGGACGGACGTGACGACCCTGACGAGGAACGCCACCGTGTCGAAGACACGCCCGGATCCGCCCCCGGCCCGCGCCGCCCTCGGGAGAAGGCTCACCCCCGAACCCGAGTCCGACGCCGAGGTGCTCCACCGCGTCCAGCAAGGGGACGCGGGCGCCTACCGCGTGCTGGTGGAGCGCTACCAGCAACGCCTGTACGCGATGCTCTACGGGATGCTCCGCAACGGCGAGGACGCCCGGGAGGTCGCCCAGGAGAGCTTCATCAAGGCGTTCAACAACCTGGACCGCTTCCGCTCCGACTCCTCCTTCTACACGTGGCTCTACCGGATCGCCGTCAACCTCGCCATCGACACCCGGAGGCGGCACGGCAAGCGGACCTTCGCCGAGTACGACGACACCCGGATGCACGGGGACGACGGGGCGGGCCTCCCCTCCCGGGACCCCACCCACCACTCCCCCGGCCGGCGCCTGGAGCGGAAGAGGCTGATGGAGCGGATCGAGTGGGCCATCGCCCAGCTCCCCGACGACCAGCGGACCGCCATCGTCCTGAGGGAGATCGAGGGGCTGGCCTACAAGGAGATCGCCGAGGTCATGGAGTGCCCCGAGGGCACGGTGATGAGCCGCCTCTTCTACGGTCGCAAGAAGCTCCAGGAGCTCCTGGCCGACCAGAGATAGGGGGGACGACGATGGACGCCATGGACACCCGACGGACCGACGAAGAGCGCACGGTGATGGGCCTCGTGGACGGCGAGATCCCCCCGTCGGAGGTCGCTGCGGCGGAGGCGCTGCTGGCGGACGGGGCCCTCGCCGCCTGGCGCGAGGGGCTGGTGGAGACGGCGGAGGCCCACCGGGAGTCCGTCGCCCTGGCCGTGGAGGGGGCGGACCTCTCGGGCCTGTGGGACGCCGTGTCGGCCCGGTTGGAGGCGGGCGCGCCCGTGGACGAGGGGGACGCCGACGCCCTGCTCATGCGCTGGCACGACGGCGAGCTGGCGGATCCCGAGGGGGTGGCCCGGGCCGAGGCCCGGGCGGGGACGGAGGCGGGGAGGGCCTGGCTGGAGTCGATGCGGGAGGTGGGGGAGGAGGTCCGCGCCTCGGCCCTCGCCGCGGCGGCGGAGCTGGACCCCGAGGAGATCCCCGCCGCCGTGGAGCGGGCGACGGGGGAGGGGAGGGGCCTCTCCGCCGAGGTGGAGGCCCTGCTCCTGCGCTACCACGACGGCGAGACCGACGCCGAGGGGACCGCCCGGGCCGAGGCCCTGCTCGCGGCGGACGCCGGGGCGCGCCGCCACGTCGAGGAGCTGGGGGCGCTGGGGGAGGGGCTCCGGCAGTGGAGCGCCGCCGCCGGCCCGGTGGACCTGTGGCCGGGGGTGGAGGCGGAGGTGCGGCCCGCTCCGGTCCGTGGCGCCCCCGATCCGCGCCCCTCTCCCCCGTCCCCCGCTGGGGGCCTCGCGGAGGCGTGGTCCCGGTTCCTCTCCCTCCTTCGCCCCTGGGCGATGCCGGTGGCCCTCGGGGCCGCGGCGGCGCTGGTGGCGGCCCTCCTGCTGGACCGGCCCGACCCGGAGTCCGTCCCGGCCCTGGCGGCCCGGAGCCCCTTCGCGGGGGCGGGGACGGCGGACAACGGGATGGTCATCGATGACATCCAGAGCGACGGCGGCGTGGTCATGGTCCTGGAGTCCGACGGCGTCCAACCGGCGATCATCTGGATCGACGAGCCCGAGGGCTCGGGACAGGAAGGCTGAACCCATGTGCAGGCGGCTCCGTTCGCTGCTCTCGGTCCTGCTCCTCGCCCTGGCGGCGACGACCGCCCTCCCCCGGGGGGCCCGGGCCCAGGAGGGTCCGGTGCAGGTCCACTACATGGTGGTCTACGCCTCCAACGACGCCCGGCGCTTCGACGCCCGCCTGAAGCCCCTGGAGGACTCCCTGCGGGTGCTCCAGTTCAGCGGCTTCGACGTCCTGTCCGACGGCCAGTTCCCCCTCCGCCCCGGCCAGTCCCGCCTGGTGGACCTGGCGGGCCCCGAGACCCTGGAGATCAGCCTGGCGGACGTGGACAAGGAGAGGGCGAAGCTCCGGGTGCGGCGCATCGTGAGGGGCAAGCCCACCTCCACCACGAACCTGACCATCCGGCGTGGCGGCACCTTCCTGTACGGCGGCGTGCGCCACAAGGGGGGACGGCTGGTCGTCCCCATCCGCGTCCGGTACTGACGCGGGAGCCCCGTTCCCGAGTTGACCCGGGGCGCCCCAAGGCCGACATTCGGGACATGACCACCGCCCGCGCCGGTCGCCCCCGCCCCGCCACCTACGAGGACCTCCGGGCCGTCCCGGGGCACCAGGTCGCCCAGATCCTGGGGGGCGAGCTGGTGGTGCTCCCCCGACCGACGGGGCAGCACGCGACGGCCTCGGACTCGGTCTTCTCGCGTGCCCACCGGCGCTACGACGACGGGGACGATGGCCCCGGCGGCTGGTGGATCCGCCACGAGGTCGAGCTGCACCTGGGACCCGACGTCCTCGTCCCCGACCTCGTGGGCTGGCGCCGTTGCCGGATGCCGCGCCCCCCTTCGGGCCCCTTCCAGGTGCTCGCCCCCGACTGGGTGTGCGAGGTGCTCTCCGGGGCGACCCGGGGCGTCGACCGGGTCCGCAAGATGCGGATCTATGCCCGGGAGGGCGTGGCCCATGCCTGGCTGGTCGATCCCGAGGCCCGGACCATCGAGGTGTTCGCGCTGGCCCAGGACTCGTGGCGCCTCGTGGTCGCCCACGAGGGGGACGAGACCGTGCGCGCCGAGCCCTTCCCCGATGCCCCCATCGAGCTGCCCCGGCTCTGGGGCGAGCGCCCGGGGGAGCCGGCTTCCCCGCAGGATCCCTCAGGCGGACCGGCTCCCGGGGCGGCGCGGTGAGGGGGCGCGGCCCGGGGACCGGCGGGGAGTGGCCCCGGCTGGTGGGGATGGTGCACCTGGGGCCCCTGCCGGGGGCGCCGCGGTACGGGGGCTCCCTGGAGGCGGTGCTGGAGGCGGCCCGGTGGGACGCCCGGGCCCTGGCCGAGGCGGGCTTCGAGGCGCTGATGGTGGAGAACTTCGGGGACGTGCCCTTCTACCCCGACGCGGTGCCCCCCGAGACGGTGGCGGCGATGATCGCGGCGGTGCTGGCGGTGGGCCAGGCCGCGCCGGGGATGCCCCTGGGGGTGAACGTGCTGCGGAACGACGCCCGGGCGGCGCTGGCGGTGGCCGCGGCGACGGGGGCGGCCTTCGTGCGGGTCAACGTCCACGCAGGGGCGGCGGTGGCGGACCAGGGCCTCCTCGTGGGACGTGCCCACGAGACCCTCCGGGCCCGGGCCTCCCTGTGCCCGGGGACGCGGATCCTCGCCGACGTGCGGGTGAAGCACGCACGGCCCCTCGGGGAGGCCCCCGCCGCCGCCGACGAGTGCCGGGAACTGGTGGGGAGGGCCCTGGCCGACGGGCTGGTGGTGTCGGGGATCGCCACCGGGGCCCCGCCGGACCTGGCGATGCTGGCCGCCGCCGCGGGGGCGGGGACGGGGGCGCCGGTCTTCATCGGGTCCGGCGCCACCGCCGAGACCGTCCCGGAGCTCCTCCGCCTGGCCTGGGGGGTGATCGCGGGCACCTCCCTCAAGGCGGGGGGGGACGTCCGGGCCCCCGTGGATCCCGACCGGGCCCGGCGCTTCGTCGAGGCCGCGGCCCCTTCCCGGGGGGCCTCGTTCAAAAGCCCTTGAGGGGCGTTGCAACCGCCGGACTGGACGGGTACAAATCCCACCGACTGTGAACGGCCGGTGCTCCCGACGTCGCGGGGGGGGCTTCGAGGGCGTCCAGGTCATCCTCGCCAACCACGCGGCCACGCCCGTGACCGCCGACGGAGACCTTCAACGATGGCATACGTCGTCGCCGAGCCCTGCATCAACTGCAAGTACACCGACTGCGTGGACGTCTGTCCGGTCGACTGCTTCCGCGAAGGCGTGAACATGCTCGTCATCGACCCCGACGAGTGCATCGACTGCGGCGTGTGCGAGCCCGAGTGCCCCGCCGAGGCGATCTTCGAGATCGACGACCTCCCCGAGAAGTGGGCCCAGTACGCCGGGATCAACGCCAAGTACGCCAAGGAGTGGCCGGAGATCGACGAGTCCAAGGACGCCATGGACGCCGCCGACGAGTGGGCCGAGCGCGAGGGCAAGGACGACCTGCTCGACCCCACCCCCGCCGGCCGCTGACCTCCCGCCGCCGGGGCGGGGCCGAGCCCGTCCCGGCGCCGGGGGCGAGGACCATGGCCCGGGGGCCGGGGCGACGGGAACGAGGGGGGAGCGGACCGCGGGGAGAGCCACCCCCCGCCGCCGGTCCGCCGGTGGGCACACCGGCGCCCCGGGCCGCCCCTCCGGGATCCCCGAGCCTCCTCCGCGCCGCGGCGCAGGCGGCGGTGCTCCTCACGGCCGCCGCGACGGCGCTCGCCGTCCACCCCTCGTTCTCCTCGTTCTTCGTCCCCAAGTACGCCGCCCTGGGCCTGGGCGCCGGGGCGCTGCTGGTGGGGGCGGGCGTCCGCGCCGCCGCCCGGGGCACCCCTCCCTCCCGGACCTCCCTGGACCTCCCGGTCCTGGCGTGGCTGGGGTTCCTGGCCCTGTCGCTGGCGTGGGCCCCGAACCCGCACCTGGGCCTCCGGACGCTGGCCTTCGAGGGCGCGCTGGGGATGCTGGCCCTGGTCGCCGCCCGGGCCTTCCCCGAGCTCCCGGACCGGACCCGCCTCGTCGCGGCGGTGGCGGGGCTCGGGGTGGTCGTCGCCGCCGTGGCCGGGCTCCAGCTCCTGGGCTGGGACCCCACCTCCACCGTCCCCCTCTCGGCCCTGGAGGAGGCGGAGCGTGCCGACCTCTACCGCGCCACCTCCACCGCGGGCCACAAGAACCTCGCCGCGGGGATCTCCGCGGCGACGCTGCCCCTCCTCGTCGGGCTCGGGGTGGCGACCCGGTCCCCCGCGGGGCGTGCCCTGTCCGCCGGGGGCCTCGCCGTGGCCGCCGCCGCGACCCTCGGCCTCCAGTCCCGGGGCGCCTGGATCGCCCTCGCCGCCGCGGCCGCCGCCGCCTCCGCCGGGTGGGCCGCTGCCCGCGCCCCCCGGGGCTCCCTGGCCCGGATCGCCCGGGGGGCCGCGGCCCTGGCGGCGGTCCTGGCCCTGGCGGCGGGGACCTCCCTCGCCGTGGTCCGCCTGGCCCCGGGATCGGCGGTGGCGCAGAGGCTCTCGGCCGTCGCCGACTGGTCGTCGGAGCCTTCCCTGTCGGGGCGGAGGGCGATCTGGCGCACCGCGGCGGCGATGGCCGCGGACCACCCGGCGACCGGCGTCGGGGTGGGCCAGTTCGCCCTCCTGGACCTCTCCTACGAGCTGCGGCGCCTGCAGGCCGCGGCGGATCCGGCGGCGGCGGCGGTGGTCGCCCAGTACGCCCACAGCGATCCCCTCCAGGCCCTCGCGGAGACCGGCGCCACCGGGCTCGTCCTCTGGCTCGCCCTCTGGCTCTCGGGCCTCGCCCGGCTCGTCCCGAGGCGGGGAGCCCCGCGGGAGGCGGCCGCGGTCCGGTACGGGGCCGCCGTCGCCCTGGCGGTCGTCGCCTTCCACTCCCTGGGGGACTTCCCCCTCCGGTCCCCGGCCAACGCCGCCCTGGCTTGGCTGCTGCTGGCCGCCGGGGCCACGCGCCCGCCCACCACCGGCCCCGCCTCCCCGGGGAAGGGGCGCGCCGCCCTCGCCCGGATCGGCGGGATCGGCGCGGTGGGGTTGGGGCTCGGGCTCGCCGGCCTGTCGGTGCTGGACGCCGCCGTCGACCGGGAGACGCGCCTCGGCGCCGCCTGGCTGGACCGGGGAGACGCGGACCGCGCCCGGCCCCATCTCCAGCGCGCCCTGTCGTGGAACCCACGCTCCGGACCCGCCCTGTACCACGCGGGACGGATGCACCACGCCCGGGGCGAGCTGGGGGAGGCCATCGACCGCTACCGGGCCTCCCTCCTGTGGAACGACCACCACGTCGCCCGCCGGGACCTCGGCCTGGCGGAGGCGTCGGCGGGGCGGGTGGACGACGCCATCCGGGACCTGGGGGCCTACGTGACGATCCACCCCGGCAGCTCCCCACGCCCCTTCCTGGTCCTGGGGGCCCAGCACCTGAGGAAGGGAGATCCCGAGGCGGCGATCCGCGCCTTCGTCCGGTGCAACTGCCCCGACGGGGCCTTCTACGCGGCGGAGCTGCTGAGGGAGGCGGGACGCCTCGACGCAGCGGCGTGGCAGTACCGCATGTCCGGGACCGACCGGGCCCTGGCCGCCTTGGCGGAACTCGAGGCGGGGCGCGGCAGCGCCGAGGAGGCCCGCCGGGCCGCCAGGGAGATCGACGAAGCCGACCTGCGCCGCCGCACCCTCGCCGCGGTCGCCGGAGGGCCCGCCCGGGGCGACGTGGAGCCTACTCCGCCCACGCCTCCCGCCCCTCGATGAACCGGATCACGTCCTGGGCGCTGACGATCCCCCGGAGGCGGCCGTGGTCCAGCACCAGCAGCCTCTTCCGGGGCTCCTGGAGCACCCGCTGGAGGGCGTCGGCCGCCTCCGCCTCGGGGGGGAGGACCACGCCGTCGATGTCCCGGCTCATCACGTCCCGCACCCGGACGCTGCCCCGCTCCGCCTTGGGGACGGCGGCGATCTGCTCGGTGGACAGGATCCCCACCGCCGCCCCCGCCTGGACCACCGGATAGGCGTGGTGCCGGTGGGGGCGGACGTACTGGTCGACGGCCTCCTGGAGGGTGGCCCCCTCGGGCACGGCGACGACGTCCCGGGTCATCAGCTCCTCGACCTTCACCCCCTCCAGGCTCAGGCGCACCGCGAGCTGCTGGTCCGCGGAGCGTGCCGCCGCCCGCAGGAACATCCCGATGAAGAACTCCCAGAGCCCCGCGATGAGGGCCCCGGTGAGGGCGGTGAAGATCCCCAGCAACATCAACGCGATCCCGAGGCCGGCGCCCACGGACGTGGCGATCCGGGTGGCGGAGCGGATGTCCCCCTTCCACCACCACAGCGAGGCCCGGAGGATCCTCCCGCCGTCCAGGGGGAAGCCCGGCAGCAGGTTGAACACGGCGAGCACGACGTTGATCACGCCCAGGTAGGTCAGGACCCCGGAGACCTGCACCGGTCCCCCTGCCTGGGCGACGATGGAGCCAGCCCCCCACGCGAGGAACCCCAGGAGCACGCTCATGGCCGGCCCCGCCGCCGCCATCGCCAGCTCCACCTTCGGGCTGCGGGGCTCCTCGATCATCTCCGCCACGCCGCCGAACAGGAACAGGGTGATCCCGCGGATGGGGATGTCGGCGCGCTGCGCCACGAGGGCGTGGCTCAGCTCGTGGGCGAGGACGCAGGCGAACAGCAACAGGGCGGCGGCGAAGCCCATGCCCCAGTGCTGGATCGCCGGGAGGGACGGGTACCGCAATGGGAAGGTGCCCGCGGCCAGTGCCCACGTCACCAGCGCCAGGATCACCAGCCAACTCGGGTCCACCTTGATGGGGATCCCGAAGACGCGGACGATCTGGAAGGAGCGACCGAACACGGCACCTCCCGGAGCCGTCCCGGACGGACGGCCGGCGGGGGCGGAGGCAGCAACGGCCGTGCCAGCGCTCTCCCGGCCCGGGGGTCCGGGGTGGCGCGGCGACCTACGCCGACTCCGGCGCCGCCGCCCCGCCCTCGGCCCGATCCGCCGCCACCGCCCGGTACACCACCCCGCGGTCGCCGTCGACGGTCCAGATCTCCCCGGTCCTCATGCGGCGGGTGGCCTCGCGGGTGCCCACGACCGCGGGGATCCCGAACTCCCGGGCCACCACCGAGGCGTGGCTGAGCACCCCCCCCACGTCGGTGACAAGGGCCGAGGCCAGGTCCAGCAGGGGGGTCCAGGCGGGGGTGGTGGAGTGGGTGACCAGGATGGTCCCCGGGGGGAGGTCCAGGTCGTCCCGGGGCGAGGTCAGCACCACGACCCTCGCCGTCACCCGGCCGCCGCTGACGCCGATCCCGTGCAGGACCTCGTCGGCCTGCCCCTCGCCGCCCGTGGGGCCCGCGCCGGCCGCCAGCCCGCGGAAGATCCCGATGGGGGCGACCTTCACGCCCGGCGGGACGGTGAGGGGGGGGTGGAGGCGCATCCTCCCCGCGTGCTCGGCGCGCCTCTCGTCCAGGACCTCGCCGGTGGGGATGGAGGGATCGCCGTTCAGGGTGGCCTCCACCTCCTCCCGGCGGCAGAAGAAGACGTCCTCGGGCCGGGGGAGGTGGCCCGTCTCCTGGAGGCGCCGGCCCGCCCGGAGCCACAGGGCGCGGAGGGTCGGCCAGGCGGCGCCCAGGTAGTACAGGGTGTCCTCCCGCGCCGGGGCCCAGGTCCGCGCCCAGCCCAGCAGGCGCAGGAAGAGGGCCCGGCGCAGGGGATCCAGGCGCTTGGCGATGGCCTCCTCGGCGTCGTCGCGCTCGTCCAGGACCCGCCGGGACTGGTCCCGGGGGGCCTCCACCTCGTCGTCCAGGAAGCGGCGGAGCTCCTCGAAGACCGGCCTCGGCTCCTCGCCGAGGGTGGGCTGGCTCAGGTCCAGGTCGAAGGGGAGGTGCCCGTGGTTCCGGAGCCAGCTCCCGAGGCGCTCCAGGAAGGCGCGGCCGGCCTCGCTCTCCGACAGGGCGGCGCGGATCGCCTGGGGCTGGGGCAGGCGGAGGGCGGCCTCCACGTCGGGCCACTCCCGGGCCGCGGCCGCCAGGTCGTAGAGGCTCTCCCGGGCCCTCATGGGGAGGCTGGCCTCCCCCACCAGCAGGCGCGAGGCGGGGGGATCCCCCTCCCGGTGGACCGCCAGGCGATAGAACGCGGTCAGGACCCGCTCCGACAGGCCCGACATGCGGGCGGCCACCATGGCGCCCCAGTAGTCCGTGGCCGCCTCCACCAGGCGGTCGGAGACGGGGACGAGCTGGGAGTCGGGGAGCCCGGAATCGAAGAGGCGCCGGGCGGCCAGGACCTCGCTGAGGTAGGGACCGAGGTGGAGATCCTGCCAGTGGGTCGCGCGGCGCATCCCCCGGACGGTGGTGGGCACGAAGCGCCACAGCGCGGCGGGGCCCGGGAAGCCCGTCAGGCGCAGGTACGCGAAGCCTCGGATGGTGGTGGCGACGGGGTGGCGGCCCACCAGCCCGAAGGCCCGGTACCAGTGGTGTACCATCGTCGCGAAGGCCGGCAGCAGGGTGGTCTCGGACAGGGGGGTCAGGGGGCCCGGGAAGAAGTCCGCGAAGCTCCGTCCCCGGAACCACCGCGCGCCGCGGATGGGGCTGGTCCACGCGCCCTCGTCGGCTCCCACGCCGGGCGGGGCGGCCGCGGGGGAGTCGGGGACGGCCACGGGGGCAGGCGCCGTGGCGGGGGTTGCGGGAGCCGCCGCGGTGGGGGCGGCGGGCGCGGCCCCGGCGGAAGGAGGCGAAGTCGGCGACGGAGCCGCAAGCGGGGGCGGCTCCCGGGGGGCCAGCACCGCCGACGCCGTCCCCGCCACCGGGACGGTCGCGGCCCGCCGGGCGAGGCGCTCCCGCACCTGGGGCGACACCCAGGAATACCGGCCGGACGCGTCATCGCTTCCGAGGGGAGCGGGCGGCGGTGGGGGGAGGGGAGCCGCGGCGGTCGGGGGCGGCGGGGCCTCGGGCCGGGGGACGAGGCTCGCGGGAGGGGCCACCGCGGGCGCGGCGGGAGGGCTGGAGCGGAGGCCCCGGGGGCCCCCCACCAGCCTGGTGATGGGGCGCGCCTGGAGCAGGTGGAAGGTGGCGCCGTCCCAGGCCCACTCCACGTCCACGGGCCGGCGGAAGAGCCCCTCGACCCTCAGCAGCAGGTCCCTCAGCTCCAGCAGGCCCCGGTCTTCCAGGAGGGTGGGGCCGAGGGCGTCCGCCCGGGGCTCGCCCCGCCGCGGCAGGACCCACCGCTCCGGGATCGCCTCCCCCGCCGCCAGGTGCAGCCCCAGGCCCTCGACCGCCTCCACGATCAGGGCCTCGGCGCTGCCGGTCACGGGATCGTGGGTGAAGGCGATCCCCGAGACCCGGGGCGAGAGCATCCGCTGGACGATCACGGCCATGGCGGGATCGGCGGCGATCCCCCGCCTCTTCCGGTAGACCAGCGCGCGGGCGCTGTACAGGGAGCTCCAGCACTTCCGCACCGCCCGCAAGAGAGCGAACTCCCCCTCGACGCCCAGGAAGGTCTCGTACTGGCCCGCGAAGGAGGTGCCGGCGCCGTCCTCCCCGATCCCGCTGGAGCGCACCGCCACGGGCCCCCCACCAAGGGCGCGCCATGCGGCGATCACGGCGTCCCGGACGGCGGGGTCGAGGGGGAGCTTCTCGACGTAGGCCCGCGCCGCATTGGAGGCGAGGCCGAGCCCGGCGGGGGTCCCCGCCCGGGCGGGCTCCAGGGCGGCGGCCAGCCCCGCCCTTGCCCGCTCCGCCGCCACCGCGGCCCGCCACACGTCCGCCCCGATGCAGAAGCCCCGTGGGACGGGCAGGCCGCCCTGGGCCATGCGGGCCAGGGAGGCGGCCTTCCCGCCGCAGCGGTCCAGGGGCGGCGGTTCCGCGTCCAGCCAGAGCAGCAACGGACCTCCGTGGGGGAGCGGGCGGTCGCCGGACCAGCGGCCGGGGCCGCGGCCCAGGGGGAGGACGAGGCCGCGGATCCCGAGCCAGGGGGCGCAAGATACACGAGGGACCGCCTCGGCGCCAGCGGGGCTGCTCAGCCCCCCGGGGCCTGGAACGCGTCCGAGACCAGCTCCTCGGCCAGCACGAGGAGGACCTGGGTGGCGTCGGCGATCCGCTCCTCGGGGAGGCGGGCGAACAGGCGGATGGCCGCCGCCTCCACGGTGCCCTCCCGGAGCTGGTCCAGCTCCCGCCCCCCGGGCGTCAGCCGGAAGAGGGCCCGCCTCTTGTCGCTCTGGTCGTCCAGGCGCTCCACCCGCCCCCGGGCTTCCAGGCGCTGGAGGATCCCGGTGAGGGTGCTGGGGTGCAGCTTGAGGTGGCGGGCCAGCCTCCCGGCCGAGATCCCGGGGAACCTCCCGATCAGCCTCAGCACCAGGCGCTGGGGCCCGGTGACGCCGTACCGCGCCTCCATCCGCTTCGACTGGGACTGGAGCCCGTGGTCGACGGACCACAGCGCCTGGAGGAAGCCGAACACCCGGTCCAGCTCCGGGGGCTCCGGGATCATCGGGCCAGCCAGTCGCCCAGGACGTCGATGGCCTGGAGGACGTTCCGCCCGTGCTCCCGGGCGAAGGCGTCGTCGTCGCCGTCCCCTCCCTGGGCCTCCATGGCGGCCATCGCCTTGCTGCCGTCGAAGTCGACGGTGGCGAGGCGCGCGGTCAGCTCGTCCGGGGGCCGCCCGAAGGCGCTGCCGGGGAGGAAGGCCACCCCGGTCTCGTCCAGGGCCCGCCGGCACAGGGCGTCGCTGGTGCGGATCCCCCGGGCGGCGAGGCGCTCCCGGTGGGGGCCGAGGTCGGGGAAGAGGTAGAAGGCCCCCTCGGGGTCCGCGAGCCGCGCCCCCGCTCCCCGCAGCCGGTCGGCGCACTGCCGCCCGAGGGAGGCGAGGATCCGCCGCGCCCGGGTGAGGTACTCCTCGATCTCCAGCCCCCCCTGGAAGGCGCGCACCGCGGCGTACTGGATGGGGGCGCTGGTGGACGTGTAGGTCTCGCTGGCCACCGCCGCCATGGCCTCCAGCAGCCACCGCAGCGAGCGGGGAAACGTGAAGGTGCCCAGGCGCCAGCCCCCGGCGCCGCACCACTTGGAGAGGCCCGAGGAGACGATGGTGCCCTCGGGGTAGAAGCGTGCCAGCGAGGCGTGCCTCCCCTCGAAGTGCAGCTCCCCGTAGATCTCGTCGGAGAGCACCACCATCCGGTGCCGCCGGGCGACCTCGGCGAGGGCGGCCAGCTCGGCCTCGTCGTAGGTGACCCCGGTGGGGTTCCCGGGGTAGTTCAGCACCAGCACCCGGGGGCGGACGGGGTCCTCCCCGCACCGGGCCTCCAGGTCCTCGGGGAGGAGGCGCCAGCGGTCCTCGAAGCGGGTGGGGACGAAGTCCACCCGCCTCCCGACGATCTGCGCCTGGGGGGCGTACGAGACCCAGGCGGGGGTGGGGATCAGCAGGTCCCCGTAGAACACGAGCTGGAGCAGGAAGAGCAGCTCCTTCGAGCCCGGGGCCACCAGCACGTCGTCGGGGGAGCAGGGCACCCCGTGGCGGCGGCGGTGGTACTCGGCCACGGCCTCCCGGAGCTGGGGCAGGCCGTGGACGGGCAGGTACGCCTTGCGGGCGGCGTTGGACCTCAGGGACTCGACGACGGGGGGGGGCACGGGGAAGGGGGACTGGCCCAGGCCGAGCCGCCAGATGCGGCGCCCCTCCCGGGCCAGGGCGTCGCACCGGGCCTGGATGGCGATGGTGGGCGACTGGGAGAGGCCGCGGACGTTCAGGTTGAGGCTGACCGCCCCCGCCCCCGGGGTCGCGGCGTCGCCTTCGTTCAGTTCCATTCGGACTCCAGGTGGACGGCGAGGCGGCGCCGGACGATGGGCGCCGCCTTCCACGCGGCGCTCCCCTGCCGGAGGGCCCTGAGGCCGGGCTCGAAGAAGAACTCCCCCTCGCCGAAGGCGGGGCGGAGCTGGTCGAGCCAGGTCGCGCGGGGATCATACTCCGCGAAGAAGGGCCGGCCCACCCACTCGGGGTCCCGGGCCTGGAGGAAGCGCAGGGCGAGGACCCGCCGGCCGGCGACGTCGGCGACGCCGTCCACGACGACCTTCCCGGGGGTGGCGCTCATGGAGGGCCCCCGCACCGTCCGGGCGAGGCCCGAGACCCGCCCGAGGGCCTCCCGGTAGACCTCCCACGCCCGCACCAGGGGCACCTCGAAGTAGCCCCGGGGGCCGGTGTCCCTCTCGACGAACATGTAGTAGGGGACGGCGCCCAGGCGCACCTGGAGGCGCCACATCTCGGCCCACGCCAGGGCGTCGTCGTTGACGCGGCGGATGAGGGGGGCCTGGCAGCGGACGGTGGCCCCGGTCCCCCGGATCCGCCGCAGGGCGGCCTGGGCGACGGGGGTCTCCAGCTCGCGGGGGTGGCTGAAGTGGGCCATCAGCGAGAGGCTGAGCCCGGACGCCTCCACCTCCTCGAAGAGGCGGAGCAGGTCGTCGGCGTCGGGATCGGTGACGAAGCGCTGGGGCCAGTAGGCGGGGGCCTTGGACCCGATCCGGATCGAGGCGAGGTGGGGCAGGCCCGCCCCCAGCAGGGGCTCGACGTAGCGCCTGAGGACGGCGGACTTCATCACCAGCGGATCGCCGCCCGTGAACAGGACGCTGGTGACCTCGGGGTGGCGCTCCAGGTAGGCGACGAGGGTGTCGGCCTCGCGGCTGGCGAACCTCATGTCGTCCAGGCCCGCGAACTGGGGCCACCGGAAGCAGTAGGTGCAGTAGGCGTGGCAGGTCTGGCCCTGGCTGGGGAAGAACAGCACGGTCTCCCGGTACTTGTGCTGCATCCCCCGCAGCGGCTGGCCGTCCCGGTCCGGCACGTTGAGCTGGAGCTGTCCGGCGGGGTGGGGGTTGAGCCGGAGCTGGACCTCCCGCGCGGCCTCCTTCACCCGCGCCGCGGGGGCGCCCCCCCGCACCAGGCCCACCATGCGCTCCAGGTCCTGGGGATCGAGCATCCCCCGCTGGGGAAAGGTGAGCTGGAAGATCGGGTCGTCCGGGACGCGGCTCCAGTCGATCAGCTCCTCCACCACGTACGCGTTGGTCCGGAACGGGAGGACCGCCGCCACCGCCTCCATGGCGGCGACCTCCTCCCGGGGCAGGCGCTGGAGCTGGGGGATCCGGCCCAGGTCCTTGCGGGTGTAGGCGACGTACTCCCGGTGAACGCGGGGCCGCGGGGATGGAGCGTTCGCGGTGTCCGTGGCTCTCGTGACCGAGCGGGGGGCGTCCATGCCTGCACTCTCCTTCCGTGCCCAGATGATTTGAGTTGCAACAATATGGTTTGAGCACGAACGAAGGTCAACCCCCCACGGGCACCGGGGCTACCGCGCGGCGCCGGCGCCCTACGACCCCCCGCCTGGCCGTCTCGCCCTCGCCAGGGCGCGGGTCAGCTCGGAGGCGGTGGGGGGCACGCAGGGAGAGCCCGGCGGGAAGCGGCGCAAGGCGGCGATCCGGTCCGCCAGGTCGGTGGCGCAGGCGTCCAGGTCGGCTTGGGAGAAGTCGGCGGGCTCTCGTTCGCAGCGGGGGGAGATCTCCGCCCACGCCAGGTCGGCTTCGGCAGCGGCGCGGGCGTAGCAGTTCTCCTTCAGGTCGTAGCCGTGGGCGAAGGGGATGAGCTGGGCCATCGCTCCGAAGACGACGGTGGACGCCCCGAACCCGAGGAGGACGGGGTCGGCCTGGTCGGGGACCTGGGAGGAGGCGCTCAAGAGGCCGAGGCCGCCCGTTACCGTGCCCAACGCGACGCCGAGGACCGCGGCGAAGCGCCTCTTCTCGTGGTTCTTCGCCGACTCGTGGCGGTACCATCCGGCCAGGCCCTCCATCTCGTCCATCTGTGCCGCGATGCGGCGGAGGCGGTCGGCGCGCGCCGGTTCGAGAGTGGACAGGACCGCCTCGTCCCAGCGCGGGCGCAGCGCCAGCACCGGGACGCAGCCCGCCACCGAGACCAGCAGCAGGATCGCGGCGATCCCTCGGGGCAGGGCGAGGGGGCGCCCGTGGGCGGCCGGCGCCAGCACGCCGTGATGGTGGGAGAGGGGGGCGGGGTGGTGGGGCCAGCGCGGCGGGATCCTCCATCGACTCCACCGGCAGAGAGACGACGGGGGTCGCTCCGCCGGAGCCCCGGAGCCAGCGGTCGGCACGGCTTCACCCGTCTGCAGGCGGCCTCTGGAGACGTAGGTCCAGCCGGCCGTCGCAGGCGGCTGTCGGGGGGGGCATCGGAAGGCTGGGGACGGGCGATGTACCGGCACGGGCGCTCCAGGACGAGGCGGCCCGCGACCGGCACCGCCTTCCCTGCGAGCAGTTCGTGCCCCTCCGGGCGGCCGCCGGGGGCGAGGGTGGCGGAAGGCCAGGTCCCCGTCAAGATCGAATGCAGGGGCCTTGGCCCCGATCCGGATGGAGGCGAGGCGGGGGAGGCTCGACGGAAATCCTCCCCGACTCCACTTCTCCCTTGATCCAAGCACTGAACGTCCGTACAGTGTTCGTGCTCCTGCCCGCTGCGCCACGGAGCCCGGGCGCCGCGGTCCGCCGGCCTCCCGTGGGGGGAGGGGTGGGAGGGGTGCGCCCGAGGTCGGCATGTCCGTCGCCCTGCTGCCGCTGTCGTCGCCCGAAGGGGGTGGGGTCGAAGGCCCTCGGGGTGGGGTGGGGGCGGCCGTGGCCGGGCTCCCGGGGGGCCGGGGTCGGGCTGGGGCGGACCTCGCCGCCCTGCGGGACCTGGTGCGGGCCATCGAGGGGAGGGCGGCGCCCTCGGGGCGGGGGGCGGCCCGGCGGCTGACCACCGGGTTCGAGGCCCTGGACCGGCTGCTGCCCTTCCGGGGATACCCGCCGGGGGAGGTCACCCAGGTCGTCTCGGGGGTGGGGGAGGGGGGGCTCTCCCTCGTGGTGCCCGCCCTGGCCGCCGTCACCGCCCGGGGGCGCCTCGCCGCCGTCGTCGACGCCGAGGGCACCCTCTATCCCCCCGCCCTCGCCAGCCGGGGGGTGGTCCTGGACCGGCTGCTGGTGGTGCGGCCCCCGCCCGCCGCCGAGCGCTCCGCCGACTGGGCGGTCCTGGAGCTGGCCCGCGCCCTCCCCCTGGTGGTCGCCTCCGCCGTCCCTGCCGACGCCGTCGCCGTCCGCCGCTGGCGCGCCGCCGCCGAGGCCGGGGAGGGCGCCGTGCTCCTCCTCGGCCGCCCCGGGGCCGCCCCGGACCTGCCCGCCGCCCTGCGCCTCGCCGTCCGCCCCCTCCCGGCCCGCTCCGCCCGCCACCGCCCCGCCCGGGTCGTCGTCGAGCGCCTGCGGGGCGTGGCGCCGGGGACGGCGGTGACCGTGGACCTGGAGGGGGAGGCGGGCGCGGGTGCGGGCACGAACACGATGACGGGCACGAACACGAGCACGAACGCGGGCACGGGCGCGGGCACGAGCACGAACGCGGGCACGAACGCGGGCACGAACGCGGGCACGAACACGAACGCGGGCACGAACACGGGCACGAACACGGGCACGAACGCGGGCACGAACGCGGGCACGAACACGGGCACGGGCAGGGGCGCGGGAGTGGGTAGGGGATACGGGGGGGGTGGGCCGTGATCCCCATGCCCGGCCGGCGCCTCGCCTGGCTCGACCTGCCCCGCCTGCCCGCCGAGCGCCACGCCGGCGAGAGGGACCTCGGGCCCCGTGTCCCCCTCGTCCTGTGGGAGGAGGCGGGCAGCACCCGCCGCGTGGCCTCGGTCTCCATCGCCGCCTCCGCCCTGGGGGTCGAGGTCGGCTCCACCCTCGCCGCCGCCCGCGCCCGGGTGCCCGATCTGCGGGACGCCGAGATGGACCCCGCCGCCGACGCCGCCGCCCTCGCCGCCGTCGCCGAGGCCCTGCTGGCCTTCACCCCCTCCCTGGCCGTCCGCCCCCCCTCGGGGATCGTCCTGGAGATCGGGCGCTGCGCCCGCCTCTTCGGCGGGGAGGAGGCCCTGGTGGGGGCCGCCCTCGACGCGACGCGCCGCCTCGGCTTCACCGCCCTCGCCGGGGTGGCCGACGGGGAGCTGGGGGCCAGAGTGCTGGCCCGGAGCCTGGGGCGGCCGCGGCCCCGCACCGGGGATCCCGCCCCTCCCTCCCTCCCTCTCCGCCTCACCGTCGCCCCTCCCCGGGCCATCGCCGCCGCGGCGGCCGACCTGCCCGTGGGCGCCCTCCCCCTGCCCGCCGCCCTGCTGGAGGCCCTGGAGCACCTCGGCCTCGACACCGTCGGCGCCTTCGCCGCCCTGCCCGGGGACGCCGTCGGCACCCGCTTCGGGCCCGAGGCGGCGGCCTGCTGGCGGGCGGTGAACGGCCGCGAGGTCCCCGGTCCCCTGCCCGTCTTCCGGCCTCCCCCCCACCTGCTGGAGGCGGCGGAGCTGGAGGAGGCCTCGTCGGGGGAGGGGGTGCTCTTCCGGATCCGGGCCCTGCTGGAGCGCCTGGAGGAGCGCCTGCGGGGGCGCGGCGAGGGGGCCTCCTCCCTGACGATCTGGCTCTCCCTGGACGATGGCGACCGCGCCCGCCTTCCCGTCACCCTCTCCCGGCCCATGCGACAGGCGGCCTCCCTGCTGCGGGTCGTGCGGGAGCGCCTCCACGCCTTCACCGTCGACGCCCCCATCACCGGCGTCGCCGTCGAGGTCACCGCCGTGGCCCCCCTGCGGGGCGCCCAGGCCGGCCTCTTCGTCTCCGCCGCGGAGCAGGTCTCGCTGCTGGAGGCCGTCGCACGCCTGGAGGGGGCCTTCGGCCCCGGCGCCGTCTTCGCCGCCGTGCCCCGGGACCGCCACCGCCCCGAGGCCGCCTGGGGCGCCGAGCCCTTCTCGCCTCCCCCGGAGGGCCACCTCGCCGCCCCGGGCCGCCGCATCCCCGCCGGGGGGAAGGCCGCCGATCCCCTCCTCCCGCCCCCCCGGCGCCCGCTGACCCTCCTCCAAGTCCCCGAGGAGGTGGAGTGGGTGGAGGGTGCCTCCCCCGCCCCGGGGGCGGCGGCGATCGTCCGCGACCGCCGCCTCGCCGTCGCCTCGGTGCGGGGCCCCGAGCGGCTGCGGGGGGAGTGGTGGACCGCCTCCCCCTACGACCGCGCCTACCACGAGGTGGGTTTCGCCGGCGGGGCCCGGGCCTGGATGTATCACGACGGCGCCACCGGCCGATACATGATACACGGTTGGTTCGATTGATGGGTCAGCCTCCCCCCTTCGCCGAGCTGGCCTGCACCACGAACTTCTCGTTCCTGGAGGGGGCCTCCCACCCCGAGGAGTACGTCGAGCGGGCCGCCGAGCTGGGCCTCGCCGGGATCGGGATCTGCGACCGGGACGGGGTGTCGGGGGTGGTGCGGGCCTACCGGGAGGCCAAGGAGAGGGGCCTGCGCCTCGCCCTCGGGGCCCGGCCGACCCTGTCGGGGGGGCTTCCCCCCCTCCGCCTCCTGGCCACCTCCCGGGAGGGGTGGGGCGGGCTCTGCCAGCTCCTGACCTCGGGCCTCGTCACCCACCCCAAGGGGGAGGCGGAGATCCCCCTCTCCGCGGTGCTGGAGTCCGCCCGGGACCTCCTCTGCCTCGCCCCCTGGGACATGCCCGACGAGGCGCTGCCGGACCTCCGGGACGCCTTCGGCGACCGCCTCTACTTCCTGGTCTCCCGCCGCCACGACGACCGGGACGACCTTCGGGTGGCGCGCCAGGTGGAGAGGGGGAGGCGCTTCGGGGTGCCCCTGCTCGCCTCCAACGAGCCCATCCACCACGCCGAGGAGCGCCAGCCCCTCCAGGACGTGCTCACCTGCATCCGTGCCCGCACCACGTTGGACCGGGCGGGCACCCTGCTCCAGGCCAACGCCGAGCGGCACCTCCTCCCGGCGGCGCGGATGGCGGAGCGGTTCCCGAGGCTCCGGGACGCCGTCGCCCGCACCGCCGAGGCGCTGGACCGCTGCGCCTTCACCCTGGGCGAGCTGCGCTACGCCTACCCCCAGGAGCTGGTCCCGGGCGGTCACACCCCCGAGTCCTTCCTGCGGGCCTGCGTCGAGGAGGGCCTGGCCCGCCGCTGGCCCGATGGGCCCCCCGCCCGGGTGCGGGCCCAGGTGGAGCACGAGGTGGCGGTGATCGACCGCCTGGGCTTCGCCCGCTACTTCCTCACCGTGTGGGACATCGTGCGCTTCGCCCGGGAGCGGCGGATCCTGTGCCAGGGGCGGGGCTCGGCGGCCAACTCGGCGGTGTGCTACGCCCTGGGGATCACCGCCGTCGACCCCGATCGCTCCTGGCTCCTCTTCGAGCGGTTCATCTCCGAGGAGAGGGGGGAGCCCCCGGACATCGACGTCGACTTCGAGCACGAGCGGCGCGAGGAGGTGATCCAGTACCTGTATCGGAAATACGGCCGGGACCGGGCGGGGATGGTCTGCGAGATGATCTGCTACCGCGGGCGCCTGGCCCTGCGGGAGGTGGGCAAGGCGTTCGGCCTCTCCGCCGACGAGGTGGACCGGCTGAGCAAGGAGTTCGTGCACTCCGGGGTGAAGGAGGTCGGCGACGACCTGGTGCGCCGCGCCGGCCTCGACCCGGGCTCGGAGACGGTGCGCCACGTCCTGCGCCTCGCCCGGGAGCTCGCCGGCTTCCCCCGGCACCTGTCGATCCACGTCGGGGGTTTCTGTCTCACCGACACCCGGCTCACCACCTACGTCCCCGTCGAGAACGCCGCGATGCCGGACCGGACCATCATCCAGTGGGACAAGGACGACATCGACGCCGTGGGGATGCTCAAGGTGGACGTGCTCGGCCTCGGGATGCTCACCGCCATCCGCAAGGCCTTCGACCTGGTGGAAGGGGCGGGGGGAGGGCGCCTGGAACTGGCGACGATCCCCTCCGAGGACCCCGCGGTCTACGACATGATCTCCGCCGCAGACACCGTGGGGGTGTTCCAGATCGAGAGCCGGGCCCAGATGAGCATGCTGCCTCGCCTCCGGCCCCGCTGCTTCTACGACCTGGTGGTGGAGGTCGCCATCGTGCGCCCGGGGCCCATCCAGGGGCAGATGGTCCACCCCTACCTGCGGCGCCGCAACGGCGAGGAGCCGGTCCGCTACCCCCACCCGGCGCTGCGGGAGATCCTGGAGCGCACCTACGGCGTGCCGCTGTTCCAGGAGCAGGTGATGGCGATGGCGGTCGCCGTCGCCG
This sequence comes from Myxococcota bacterium, assembly GCA_023150875.1. Lineage (GTDB taxonomy): Bacteria > Myxococcota_A > UBA796 > UBA9615 > JAKLKC01 > JAKLKC01. Next base: position 104,140 of record JAKLKC010000016.1, read on the forward strand.
GCTTCACCCCCGGGCAGGCGGACCAGCTCCGGCGCATGATGGGGGCGTGGCGCAAGAAGGGGCGGCTCCAGGCCATGCGGGAGTCCTTCGTCGCCGGCATGTTGGAGCGGGGAGTTCCCCGGGACTTCGCCGACCGGGTCTACATGCAGATCGAGGGCTTCGGGGAGTACGGTTTCCCCGAGAGCCACGCCGCCAGCTTCGCCCTGCTGGTGTACGCCTCGGCGTGGCTGAAGCTGTATCACCCCGCGGCCTTCGCGGCGGCCCTGATCAACTCCCAGCCCATGGGCTTCTACACCCCCTCGACCCTGGTGCAGGACGCCGGGCGGCACGGGGTCCAGACCCGCGCCGTGGACGTCCAGGCCAGCGGGTGGGACTGCTCGCTGGAGCCCCTGCCGGGGGCGGGGCCGGCCCTGCGCCTGGGGCTGCGGCTGGTGAAGGGGTTGGGGGAGGAGGCGGGCCGGCGGGTGGAGGCGGAGCGGGCGAGGAGGGGGCCCTTCCGCTCCCTGGGCGACCTCGCCCGGCGAACCGGCCTCTCTCGGGAGTCCCTAGGGGCCCTGGCCGAGGCCGACGCCCTGGCGGGCCTCGGTCTGTCCCGCCGGGAGGCGATCTGGGCCGTGGCGGGTCTGGACGACTCCGGCACCTTGTTCGCGGGCATGGAGAGGCCGGGGCCCAGGCCGGCCCTACCGCCCCAGCGACCCCTGGAGGCGGTCAAGGGGGACTACCGCTCCGTCGGCCTCTCCCTGCGCTCCCACCCCATCGCCCTGGTGCGGGAGAGGCTGCGGAGGGAGGGGGTGGTGACGGCCCGGGAGGCGGTGGGGGAGGTGCCCGAGGGGAGGCGGGCGAAGGTGGCGGGCCTGGTCCTCAACCGGCAGCAGCCCCACACCGCCTCGGGGGTGATCTTCATGACCCTGGAGGACGAGACCGGGCACGTGAACCTGGTGATCTGGCCCCGGATCCTGGCGCGCCAGCGCAAGGAGGTGGTGGGGTGCCCGACCCTGGTGGCGCTGGGGAAGGTGGAGAGGGAGTCGGGGGCGATGAACCTGGTGGTGGACCGCCTGGCGCCCCTGGACCTGGGGGGCGAGGTGCCGGTGCGGTCCCGGGACTTCCGGTGAGGCGGGAGGGGGGGCGGGGCGGGGGGAGCGGAGGTGGCCCACCCGCCCCGCGCGTCACGGCTCGGATCAGATCTCGGACTGGGCCTTCCCGCGGCTCCAGTGGATGCTGAGGGTCACGGTGCAGCCGCCATCGCCGCCCCAGCTCACGCCCAGGTCGAGCTTGATGCGCTCGGCGGCGGGCGCGTCGTCCCACATCTCGAAGTCCACCGGGAGCGAGGCCACCACGTCACCGGAGATGTTCTCCAGGTCGACCCAGGCGGCGATGGCGCCGTCCCTCTCCACCGCGTACCACACGGCGGTGTAGAAGCCCCGGCGGAGCACGGCCTCGTCGGGGTGCGAGATGAACATCAGGCTGGACCGCACGCCGGCCTCGAAGGCCTCCCGGGTGAGGGGCATCTCGGAACGGATGGGGGTCGCCGTGGCCACCAGGCCCTCGCCGCTCACCTGGACGGTGCCCACGTCCAGCGTCAGGCCCCGGAGCGCCGCCGCCTGGCTCATGGAGTCGGTGATGGAGGCCTCGGCGTTCAGCGCGGCGTTCTCGATGCGGGTGCCGAGCCGGGGCTCCCCGATGACGGGGGCGGCGGAGACCGCGGACGCGCAGAGGAGCAGCATGGCGGCGAAGGGGGGGATCGTGCGGGCGAGGGTAGAGAGGGTGGTCATGGGGGAGCCTCCGGTGAGCGGGCCGTTCAGCCGGCCGGCGCTGCGTTCTGCGGACACGGACCCCCAACGCATCCTCCGTGCCAGGATGAAGCTCCCACTCGATCTTGTTCGGAAATGCAGCGCCGGCGCCGGGATCCCGTCCCTTCCGATCTTCAGTCCCGGAACGGCCGGTCGCGGTGCCCCAGAGGGAAGGGGGGCCGAGGGGCGGGGCGGACACCTCCCGGGGTACTCCGGTGCATCCCGGTGCACGCGCCGTCCGAGGCCCTGCTGAACGGAACGGCCGAGGTCGAAGCCTGCCCCTTCCCGTGACCCGCGAATGTCAGGAGATGTCAGAACACATCGCCAGTGGCCTCTTGTAGCATCCGTATCGGCCGGACGAGCAAGCCGTGTGACGCGGCTGGGGAGGAGATGGGGGAGCCAGCCGGAGGAGGGGGGGGCGAGCCTTGCGAAGAGGCACGAGCGTCCACGCCCGTCCACCGGCGATCGCCCACTTCATCTCGTTCCGGCCAGACGACCGAACCCCGAAGAGGAGGCTCGACATGAACACCTGCAAGTTCCCGTGCTGGTTCGCCCTGGCCCTGATCCCGCTCGTCACCGGCTGCGGAACGGGAGAGTCAGTCGACTGGACGCTCTGCTCCGACACCTGCGATTGGGCCTGGGACGGTGAGTGCGACGACGGCGGCTATGGTGCCGACACCGAGGCGTGCGAATACGGGACCGACTGCGGGGACTGCGGCGAGCGTTAGCCACGGAGCATCCCCGGCGGGAGCCGGGATTCCCACCCATTTGCACTCGGAGGCGAGTTTCCCATGTTCCGACACGATTCTTCTCCATCGTTCGCGACATCCGCCCTGGCCCTGCTCATCTTCACCCTCCTCCCGGCGACCGGCAGGGCGGAGACCCTGACGCAGCGGCTGATCGGGGTGGGCGAGAACATGTCCCTCCGCTTCATCGCCGCCGGCGACGCGGCCATCCAAGCCCAGGTCGTGCTCATGGACGTGGCCGGGCTGGCCGAGCAGTCGGCGGAGATCCGCGCCCGCCTTCGGAACCTCGAGGGACAGGAGGATCCGGTGGAGCGAGCCAGCATCACCGCCGAGATCCTCTCGGACAGCACGGCGCTCGCGCAGCAGACCCGCACCGCCATCCTGGCCCGGGACGCCCTGGACGACCAGGAGAAAGAGCAACTGCGCCGGGCGCACGGCCTCTTCTTCTGGGCGGGCCTGAACATCGCCGCCATCGGCCTCGACATCGCGTCGGGGATCTTCAAGAAGGGCACCCTCACCATCAGCCTCTCGGACCTGCTGAACATGAAACGTTGGAAGCGGGTGGACCAGGTGATGAAGAAGGTGAACCAGCACGCCAGGGAGTTCGAGAACACCAAGAAAGAGAACGACGAGATCATGGAGGCCATCTACCAGCACCACAAGGTCGATCCGCCCAACCTGGCGGCGGTGAGCGCCAGCGACAAGCAGCCGAGCCTCTAGGAGAGGCGCCCGGGCCGTCCGGGACGACCTGGTGCGCGGGGACGTGGACGCGGCGCGCCGCGCGGTCCGGGCGCTGGTGAGCCGGGACCCGACCCGCCTGGATCCCGCGCTCCTGTCGGCGGCGGGGGCCCTGGGGGTGGAACTGGTGAAGGGCGGCCACTTCCGTCTGGGCGATCCCCGGCGCCCCCTCGGCCCGCCGGTCGTGGACGACGCCGTGGCCCTCTCCGAGCGGGCCATGGCCCTGCCGGTCCTGCTCGCTGTGGCGACGCCGACCCTCCTCGCCGCCGCGGAACGCCTGGCCCAGGCCGCCCGCCAGGCCCCCCTGAGTGCGCGGTCATCGCAGGCCCGAACCAGACCGTGATCGCTGTAGCGTGATCCTGGCGTCATGATCGTGGTCGTGATCGCAGCGCCGTAATCGTGATCGAGTCCGCGATCACGGTCGAGATCGTGTTCGTGTTCGTGTTCGTGTTCGTGATCGCGGTCGTGATCGCGATCCTCGCCATGAACCCGACTTCGTGACCGCGGGCGCGGACCTCGGCGCACCGAGGAGCGACGACCGCCAAGGGGCCCTCTCCCGCCACGGCGAGGCCCCGGGGAACCCACGAGACCGGCGGATCCCCGGCCGGATCCGCGCTATCATCCCGACGCGCTGGCCCCCGCCCACCGGACATGGGCTCCGGGGGAGGCGCCGGGAGTCCCCATGCGCCGCCTCGACGCCGCCGCCCCGTCCCTCGCCCCCCTCTTCGCCCTCCTCGTCGCCTCCGCCTGCGGGGCGGGGTGCAGCGACGTCTCCATCGCCGGCTCGGCGCGTTGCGACGGGGAGCTCCAGAGCACCGAGGAGACGCTGGACGCGCCCTTCGACCGGGACGGGGACGGGTACTTCGACGGGGCCAACGAGGACTGCGTGGAGACCTACGGCGCCACGGTCCTGGACTGCGACGACGCCGATCCCGACGCCCACCCCGGGGGGACCGAGGCCGAGTGCAACGGCGTCGACGACGACTGCGACGCCGCGACCCCCGACGTCCAGGACCTGGACGGAGACCTCGTCGCCTCGTGCGACGACTGCAACGACACCGATCCCGCCGTCAGCCCCAACGCCATCGAGGTCGCCTGCAACGGCAAGGACGACGACTGCCGGGAGGACACGCCCGACGCCGTGGACGCCGACGCCGACGGGACCGACTCCTGCGGCGACTGCGACGACGCCCAGTCCCTCGCCGCCCCCGGGCTCGACGAGACCTGTGACGACGCCATCGACAACGACTGCGACGGCGCCGTCGACGAGGGCTGCTTCGCCGGCTACAGCGACGTCTGGACCCTGGACCAGACGGTCTCCTACTCCTGCGCGTGGGGGAACGTGAACATCAGCTTCGCCAGCCTCCTGATCGAAGAGGCCGCGCCCACGATCTCCTTCACCTCCATCGGGGGCGGCAGCCAGCCCGGCACCATGACCGGGACCCTGACCGGCACCGACTTCGCCACCAGCCGCTTCCTGCCCGGCACCTGCAACGAGACCTACACCTTCGAGGGCTGGTTCGACGGCGAGAACTCCTTCGGGGCCACCTTCGAGGCCGAGTTCACCGGGAGCCTCTGCCTCGACTGCACGTCCCGCTCCTGGACGGTGGTGGGGACGCGGAGCTGAACCGGGGCGCCCCCGGCGCGCCGGGCCCCTCGACGGGGCGCCTGGGAAGACGTACAAGACGGCGTGGGGACGCGGCGACCCTCCCGCGTCTCCCCGGGGGCCCCTCACCGATGTCCCGTTCCCCCGCCCCCTCCACCGCCCTCGCCGGCGCTCTCGCGGAGCGGCTGCTGGACCCCGGGCGGGCTCGCCGACTGAAGGACATGGAGTTCCGCGACGCCGGTCACGGCTTCGACCCCTTCGGCATGCACCCGGCCTGGGTGGCCCTCGGGGCGGGCCTCTGCCGTCCCCTTCACGCGTCCTGGTTCCGGGTGACCGCCCACGGCCGGGAGCACCTCCCCCGGGAGGGGGCGGCGATCCTCGCGGCCAACCACTCCGGGACCCTCCCCTTCGACGCCGCGATGCTGTGGGCCGACGTGGTCCTGGAGGTCGGCAGGGTCCCCCGGCCGGTGGGGGACGTGTTCGTCCCCGCCATGCCCTTCGTCGGCACCCTGTTCGCCCGGGCCGGGATGGTGGGGGGATCCCGGGGGAACGTCCGGGCCCTGCTGCGGGAGGGGGAGCTGCTGATGGTGTTCCCCGAGGGGGTGCCGGGGATCGGCAAGCCCTTCTCGGAGCGCTACCGCCTCCAGGGCTGGCGCGTGGGGCACGCCGAGCTGGCGATCCGCCACCGCGCCCCGGTGGTCCCCGTCGCCATCGTCGGCGCCGAGGAGCAGATGCCCCAGGTCGCCCGCCTGGAGCGCCTGGGCCGATGGATGGGCCTCCCCTACGTCCCCGTGCCCCTGGTCCCCTTCCCCCTGCCGGTCCACTACCACGTCTGGTACGGCGAGCCCATCCGCCTGCACGAGGACCTCGCCCCCGAGGCCGCCGACGACCCCGAGGTGGTGCGGGAGGCGGCGGCGCGGGTGAAGCAGGCCGTAGACGCGCTGCTCCAGCGGGGCCTGCAGGAGAGGCGGGGGATCTTCCGGTGAGCGCCGCGCGACGCCCCCCGGGCGGGCTCCTGGTCACCGGCGCCACCACGCCCATCGGGATCCGCCTCTGCGCCTCGCTCCTGGGGGATCCCCGCACCCCCTGGGTGCTCGCCGTCGGCCTGGAGCCGGCGGGCGGCGCCCTGCTCCCCCCGGACCCTCGCCTCGTGTATCGCGCCGTGGACCTGACGCGCCCGCGCCTCGCCCACGAGCTGCTCTTCGGCCCCGCCCGGGACCTGGGGGTGGAGGGGATCATCCACCTGTCGATGCACCGCTCCCCGCGGGAGAGGGGCCGCGAGGTCCACGCCCTCAACGTCGACGCCCTCCGCTCGCTGCTGGAGCTGGCGGAGCGGCACCCCACCATCCGCCGCCTGGTGCTGCGCTCCCACGCCGAGGTCTACCGGGTCCACCCCGACCTGCCCACCCTGGTCACCGAGGACCACCCGTTGGACCTGTCCCCCGGGGCGGGCCAGTGGGTGCGGGACCGGGTGGAGGCGGACCTGACGGCCTGCGCCCGCATGGGCCTGTCCCGCCTGGAGATCGCCGTCCTGCGCTGCGCCGAGGTCCTGGCTCCCGGGACCGGCTCCCAGCTCTGGGACTACCTCTCGGCCCCGGTGTGCTTCCGGCCCCTGGGCTACGATCCCATGATGAACGTGCTCTCCCCCGAGGACGCCGTGGACGCCCTGACCCGGGCGGCCCGGGCCCGGGGCGTCCAGGGGGTGT